>NZ_JBIVHT010000006.1:30944-260364 GCF_044749325.1 Pseudomonas sp. NPDC089428 | reverse complement strand
CTTTTCTCGAATCTGGTTGCGGGAGCCGGATTTGAACCGACGACCTTCGGGTTATGAGCCCGACGAGCTACCAGGCTGCTCCATCCCGCGCCTGTGGGATCGAATTCTACAGCGTAAGCTGTGAGTGTCAAGCGCTACTTGTTGATTTTTCTTGATTTTTCTTTTGCCGGTTAAAATCGAGACAAAAGAAAAATGCCACTGCGTTAACAGTGGCCTTTTCTCGAATCTGGTTGCGGGAGCCGGATTTGAACCGACGACCTTCGGGTTATGAGCCCGACGAGCTACCAGGCTGCTCCATCCCGCGCCTGTGAGATCGAATTCTACGGGTTTTCCTACCCATGTCAAGCTATATCGTGAAAAACCCTTTTTCGTTCAATCCCTTAGCGTCTATGCCTGGCTGCGGCTCAGGCGCGACGGGGCTTACAGGCCGATTATCGAAGCAGGCTGTCTCAGCGTCAGCAGCATGCGCTACTATCTGTATGAATTTACAGTGGTGGCCGTCATCAATGTCCTTGCGCAAGATCATCCACATCGACTGCGATTGCTTTTACGCCGCGATCGAGATGCGTGACGACCCGCGTCTGGCCGGTCGCCCCATGGCGGTGGGCGGTTCCCCGGATCGTCGCGGGGTGATTGCCACCTGCAATTATGAGGCGCGAGCCTATGGCGTGCGTTCAGCCATGTCGTCCCGGCATGCCCTCAAGCTTTGCCCTGACCTTGAGATCGTCAAGCCTCGCTTCGAAGCCTATCGGGAAGCATCACGGGAAATTCATGCGATTTTTCGTGACTACACCGAGTTGATCGAGCCGTTGTCACTGGATGAAGCGTATCTGGATGTCAGTGAAAGCCAGTGGTATGCCGGTAGCGCCACTCGCATCGCCGAGGACATTCGCCGGCGGGTTGCACGCACGCTGCATATCACGGTCTCTGCGGGGGTTGCGCCGAACAAGTTTCTGGCCAAGATCGCCAGCGACTGGCGTAAGCCAAACGGCATATTCGTGATTACCCCGGAGCAGGTCGAGGCCTTCGTTGCGGCCTTGCCGGTGGCCAAGCTGCATGGTGTGGGCAAGGTGACTGCGGACAAGTTGAACCGCCTGGGCATCGATACCTGTCTCGACTTGCGGGAGTGGTCGCGGCTGGCGTTGGCGCGCGAATTCGGCAGTTTTGGCGAGCGGCTCTGGGGCTTGGCACGGGGGATTGATGAGCGTGCGGTTCACAACGATAGCCGCAGGCAGTCGGTGAGCGTTGAAAACACCTATGACAACGACCTGCCAGACCTGGCCAGTTGCCTTGAACGTTTGCCTGAACTGCTCGAAAGCCTCAATGAGCGAATTGCCCGGATGGACAGCAGTTACCGCCCGGACAAACCATTCGTCAAGGTCAAGTTCCATGACTTCAGCCAGACGACCATGGAACAGGCGGGGGCGGGCAGGGACCTGGAAAGCTACCGTCAGTTGCTGCGCCAGGCGTTTGCCCGGGGTGGCAAGCCGGTGCGCTTGCTGGGGGTGGGGGTGAGGCTGCGGGATCTGCGCGGGGCGCACGAGCAGTTGGAGCTGTTTCCCGGCAATTGAAAAGGGGCCGCATGACGGCCCCTTCTTTATATCTACTGCACGCCAGGGTCAGCGACCAACCGGCCAGTGGCCTTGGTCAGTGCTGACAGGAATTCCTGTTGCAGCTCCGGATCGTTGCGGGTCAGCTCGATCAGGCTCTGCTCCATCTCGCTGGCTTCCTCCTCAAGGCCCAGCTCGGACAGGCGCTTGACCCTGTGCACCCACTGGCCGACGTCGTCATCTTCGAGGTCATCGAAGATCAGCTCATGGGCCTCACGCAGCTTGTTGCGCAAGGTGGCGCTGACCAGCAGGCTGGCATCGCCACGCACGCCGTTGTCCTCGTCGACAACCTGCATGTGCAGGGTACCGACGTGGTTCAGGTGCTGTTCCGAGAACGGGCTGTCCAGCAGGTTCAGGCGCAGCACGCCGTTCCTGTCGGTGGTCAGCTCGTGGGTCATCTTGCCAGCCTTGACTTCGACCAGTCGCTCGCTCCAGGGCACGCTGGTGAACTCTTCGCGCTTGTCCTTCTGCACTTCGCTGATGCCCGCCAGGTTCTGCTGGGCGCGGCCATTGGACGGCGTGTTCATGAATGGGTTGAGGCCATCCACGCCATAGCTGAGCCAGTCGTGGGTCATGCTCTGCGGCAGGTTGCCGAGGGCGAACACGTTGACCACGTTGGCGCCAATCCCGGCCACCACGGCTACCGCGCCCAGCGGGATCTCGTAGATCTCCCGCCACGGCTGGTAAGGGGTGTAGCGGTCATAGCGGCGGGTGACCTCGTATTCGGTGACCTCGAAACGCTT
This sequence comes from Pseudomonas sp. NPDC089428, assembly GCF_044749325.1. Classification (NCBI taxonomy): domain Bacteria; kingdom Pseudomonadati; phylum Pseudomonadota; class Gammaproteobacteria; order Pseudomonadales; family Pseudomonadaceae; genus Pseudomonas; species Pseudomonas sp. NPDC089428. Next base: position 258,011 of record NZ_JBIVHT010000006.1, on the reverse strand, counting down.
CTGCTCATGGATGCGCACACGCCGTTGCGGAAGCTCCATCACCTTCGGCTCGCCGACATCGATCTGCAGGGTGTGTTCGAGCAGCTTGCGCTCGACGCGCTCCTCATGATCGCTGCGCTGGGACATCTGGTTGGCGCAACCGCTGGCGAGCAGGGCGCCGCATAGTGCGGCGCCCCCCAGGGTAAAGGTACTTCGCTTGGACATGATTACTCGTGCATTGATTATCAGCGGCGAACGCGGGCCTGCAGGAAGGACAGCACTTCATTGAGCGGCAGCTGTTGGGCCTCCTGCTCGGTGCGGTGCTTGTACTCCAGATTGCCGTCGGCCAGGCCGCGGTCGCTGACGACGATGCGGTGTGGAATGCCGATCAGCTCCATGTCGGCGAACTTGATGCCGGGGCTGGTCTTCTTGTCGCGGTCGTCCAGCAGGACCTCGTAGCCGGCAGCGGTCAGCTCGGCGTAGAGCTTGTCGGTTGCCTCGCGCACCACGTCAGTTTCGTAACGCAGTGGTACCAGGGCAATCTGGAACGGTGCCAGGGCGTCGTTCCAGATGATGCCTTTGTCGTCGTAGCTCTGCTCGATGGCGGCGGCGACCACGCGGGACACACCAATGCCGTAGCAGCCCATGGACAGGGTGACCGGCTTGCCGTTCTCACCCAGGACCTGGCACTTGAGTGCCTCGCTGTACTTGGTGCCGAGCTGGAAGATATGGCCGACTTCGATGCCACGCTTGATCACCAGGGTGCCCTGGCCGTCCGGGCTTGGGTCGCCTTCGACGACATTGCGCAGGTCGGCAACCTGTGGAACCGGCAGGTCACGCTCCCAGTTCACGCCGAAGTAGTGCTTGTCGTCGATGTTGGCACCGATGCCGAAGTCGCTCATCAGGGCAACCGAGCGATCGATCACGATTTCCAGTGGCAGGTTCAGCGGGCCGAGCGAACCGGCACCGGCACCAATGGCTTCGCGCAGCTCGGCGTCGGTGGCCATGACCAGCGGATCGGCGACCTGTTCCAGCTTGGCGGCCTTGATTTCGTTGAGTTCGTGGTCGCCACGGACGATCAGGGCGACCAGCTTGCCCTCTTCGGCGCCGCGCACGATCAGAGTCTTGACGGTCTTCTCGATCGCCAGGCCGTGGTTTTCCACCAGTTGGGCGATGGTCTTGGCATCCGGGGTGTCGACCAGGCGCAGTTGCTCGGTAGGCGCAGGGCGTACCGTTTCACGCGGGATGGCTTCGGCCTTCTCGATATTGGCGGCGTAGTCGGAGCTGTCGCTGAAGATCACGTCGTCCTCGCCCGACTCGGCCAGGACGTGGAATTCGTGGGAGTAGCTGCCACCGATGGAGCCGGTATCAGCCTGCACTGGGCGGAAGTCCAGGCCCAGGCGAGTGAAAATGTTGGTGTACGCCTGGTGCATGCGGTCGTAGGTTTCCTGCAGGGAAGCCTGGTCGGCATGGAAGGAGTAGGCGTCTTTCATGATGAATTCGCGGCCGCGCATCAGGCCGAAGCGTGGGCGAATCTCGTCACGGAATTTGGTCTGGATCTGGTACATGTTGAGCGGCAGCTGTTTATAGCTGGACAGCTCGTTGCGGGCCAGGTCGGTGATGACTTCTTCGTGGGTCGGGCCGACGCAGAAGTCACGCTGGTGGCGGTCTTTCAGGCGCAGCAGCTCAGGACCGTACTGTTCCCAGCGGCCGGATTCCTGCCACAGCTCGGCAGGCTGGATGCTTGGCATCAGCACTTCCAGGGCGCCGGCGGCGTTCATTTCCTCGCGCACAACGTTCTCGACCTTGCGCATTACCCGCAGGCCCATCGGCAGCCAGGTGTACAGGCCGGAAGCCAGTTTGCGGATCATGCCGGCACGCAGCATGAGCTGATGGCTGATGACCACTGCGTCGGCAGGGGTTTCTTTCTGGGTGGCGAGCAAATATTGACTGGTGCGCATGGTTAGCCGTGTCGATTGCCTAAGACGTTGAAATAGCCCCGCATTGTACGGGGGCGAAACGAAGGCGTACAGAATGCCCCAGGGCGTGGCCGTTGTCAGCCAAGAAAAAGCCCGGCAAGTGTGCCGGGCTTTTTCAGGTGCGGGGCACTGCAAGCCAGGCTTACAGAATGCTCAGCGGGTACTCGACGATCAGGCGCAGTTCGTCGATCGAGCTCGAACCGTAGTAGACGCCATCGCTGGAGCGGTAGGTGGCCTGGCGAACGCGGAAGCTCAGGTCCTTGGCCGGGCCTTGCTGCAGCACGTACTTGATGTCCACGTCGCGTTCCCATTCCTTGCCATTGCTGGTGGAAGCGGTGTTGGCATCGCTACCACGCACGTAACGGGTCATGAAGGTCAGGCCAGGTACACCGAACTCGGCGAAGTTCAGGTCGTAGCGAGCCTGCCAGGATTTCTCGTCTTCGGCGTTGAAGTCGGAGCGGGCCACGGAGTTGGCCAGGAAGATGGTACCGCCACCGTCCACGCCATAACCGTAGTCGCCGTCACCGTGGACTTTCTGGTAGGCCAGGGTGAAGGTGTGTGCGCCGATGTTGTAGGCGCCCGACAGGCTGTAGGCCTGGTTGTCGAGCTTGGTCACGCCATCTTTCTCGGCGCGCTGCAGGCCTTGGCCATCGCTCTTGGTATCATAGATGTTGAAGTCGAACACCAGACCTTGTTTGTCCGAGAGCGGCAGCGCCCAGTTCAGGTTGGCGTAGTACTTGCGCCAGTAGTCTTCGACTTTGGAGTAGTACAGGCTGGTGGACAGGTTGTTGGTGAAGGCGTAGGTGCCGCCGATGACGTCGGCCTGCTTCAGGTGCAGGCTGTCATGGAAGGTCTGGGACTGGGCATTCAGCGCGGTGAAGTGACCGGCGTTGAGGGTCAGACCCTTGATTTCGTTGCTGGTGATCAGCGCGCCTTGAGCTACTTCTGGCAGCAGGCGGCTGTCATCGGTCGCAAGCACTGGCAGGGCAGTGAACTGGTCGCCGACTTTCAGCACGGTATCGGAGATGCGCAGTTTGACCGCGCCGCCGCCTTCGGAGAACTCGTCCTGCGCACGGCCGTCGGCGTCAGTCGGGAACTGGCCGGTGCTGTGGCGGCCTTTACCGCTGTCCAGTTTCAGGCCGAGCATGCCGATGGCATCGACGCCCACGCCGACTACGCCTTGGGTGAAGCCCGACTCGTAAGTGCCGAGGAAGCCGAGGCCGGTTTCTTCAACGCGGCTCTGGGTGCCTGGCTCGTTGTTACGGAAGTCGCGGCTGAAGTACAGCATGCGAGTCTTGACGTTCAGCTTGCTGTCTTCGAGGAAACCCTTGGATTCGTCCTGGGACGAGGCCACTGCCATCTGCGAGGTCCCTGCCGCAACGGCCAGGGCGATCATGCTCCACTTCATCACGCGCATCGTGATTTGCTCCTTTGGTTTTTAGGAAGAGTACCGCTGCGCCCAAGTCTTTTAGTTATATGGGGCAGCTCTTTCTTGTTATGTCGGCGGAAATGTATAGCACGCTGACTGTTCTTGGCGATATGGCAAAAATCATCCTTACGGGAACTTTATTGCCATGTCGCTTTCAGGTATTTCCATGTCGCAAATCACGTTCCGGTTAACCGGTTCGTACAACACCAGCGCTGTTCCATTGCCGTAACGGTTCTGTAACTACAGATTCCGCCTGCGGAAACTCCCTGGTGTATCCAATGTCGCTGTTGTTATTTGTCGCGTCACCCGGTTAATGCAGGTGTCGTGCCGACTTGGCGTGAAGGGAATGCAACAAGCGTGCTCAAAATTAACAACGGTTTATGAAATTTTCACAAAGCCTGCTGCCAGAGGTCGGAAAGTGCCGAAAATACGGGGCGGGACTTGTCTGATGGTGTGCCAGCTTCAATGCGCAGCTTAAAAGAAAAAGCTGCCATAAAAGTCAATGTGTTACCGACAACTGTTGATCCTGAGTCATTGATGTGGGTAGAAGCGTAGTGCTGCTTACTTTTGTGGCCTCATTTTGGTGCGAAAAGTAGCGCTGTGTTACCGCCGTTGTGCAAGGCGAAAGGAATCATGAGCTTAAAGCGTGCAGTGGAACGGCTGGCGCATGCTGGAGCGGGCGAAGCAGGGTATCCTTGGTGCATATGGTTATTGTTGGAGATTGATCGTGTTTGATATGGATTCGCGTTTGCAACAGGATTCCCTGGTGCTGGGTGACTTTCCGCTGTGCCGTCTGCTGCTCAGCAAGGACGCCAATTACCCGTGGTTCATCCTGGTGCCCAAGCGCGCAGGCGTTAGCGAGTTGTTCGACCTGAGCCAGGAAGACCAGGCGCAGCTGTGGAAAGAAACCACCTATCTGGCCGAAGCGCTCAAGCGCGAGTTCGCGGCTGACAAGATGAACGTTGCCACGCTGGGTAACGTGGTCAGTCAGATGCACATGCATGTGATCGTTCGCCACCAGGGTGATCCTGCATGGCCAGCGCCTGTCTGGGGCAAGGTGCCGGCTGTCGGCTACGCAGCGGGGCAGGTGGATGCCATTCGTCAGCGTATGCGTGAACTGCTGACTCACGATTACCAGGAGGCCTGACATGTCGCCGGAGTCGCGCATCATCGAGCTGGAAACCCGTCAGGCGTTCCAGGACGATACGATCCAGTCGCTGAATGATGTGGTGGTCGAGCAGGGTCGGGTCATCGAGCGCCTGCAGCTGCAGATGGCCGAGCTGATCAAGCGTTATGAAGAAATGGTCGGGCAGTACGGCAGTGAAGGGGAAGAGGCGCCGCCGCCTCATTACTGACAAGTGGCCGCCCTGGGGTTGCCCCAGGGCGGCGCAGGGTCAACGGCGGTTCACCGCGACCACGTCTTCGGCCTGCAGGCCTTTGTCGCGGTGCATCACCGAGAACTCCACGCGCTGGCCTTCGACCAGAATGCGGTGGCCCTCGCCGCGGATGGCGCGGAAGTGGACGAAGATGTCGTCGCCCGAATCGCGGGAAATGAAACCGAAGCCCTTGGAGGTGTTGAACCACTTCACGGTGCCGGTATCACGCTTGCCGGCTTCCAGTGGCGCACCTTGGCTGGCGCGAGCCTTCTTGACGCTGCGGGCGAAGCCGGCCACCAGGTGCAGGGCGACGGCCAGCGCGGCGCAGACCAGTGCCGCCAGGTTGCCCATTTCCGGGCGTGCCAGCAGGGTCAGGGTCTGCAGGACCACCGCCACTACCAGCAGGGCGCAGGCCAGGTATTGCAGCTGTTGCCGCGTACCGCGGTAATACAGTGGCACGACTGGGGCCAGCAGCAGGTTAAGCAGGCCGAGCAGGGCCAGATAGACCGCGTCGGGTTGCTGCAGGAAGGGTGTAGCATCGGGTTTGAGACTGGGCAGGAGCGATAGCAGCAAAGCCGCAACGCCCGTCACCAGATGGACGATCTTGAACATGGGTTGGCTCACAGTTGATAAGGCCGATCACAGGAAGAGCTGGCGGCACGGTGCGCATGAGGTGTAGAGCGCGAACACGTGGAGGCCAGCCTATGCACCCGGCAATGACAATCCGCACGGGTGGCACCGTGCCTATTTAACAGCAAAGGCGGGGGCTTCTCAAACCGCGGGCAGCACGCGCCGATGGCTTGCCCTGTGTCAGGGGCGCGTTGCGCCATGTACTGATACAGTGTGTCGGGCCCGCTTGATCATCAAGCCATATGGAAAGGGGAACTTCATGGCAATCGATATCGGTATCAATGAAGAAGATCGCAAGTCCATCGTCGAAGGGCTATCCCGCCTGTTGTCGGATACCTACGTGCTGTATCTGAAAACCCACAACTTCCACTGGAACGTCACTGGTCCGTCGTTTCGCACCCTGCACCTGATGTTCGAGGAGCAGTACAACGAACTGGCGCTGGCGGTCGACTCGATCGCCGAGCGAATACGCGCGCTGGGCTTTCCGGCGCCGGGCTCGTATGCCTTCTATGCGCGACATTCCTCGATCAAGGAGGAGGAGGGCGTTCCACACGCAGACGAGATGATCCGCCAGTTGGTGCAGGGGCAAGAAGCCGTGGTGCGCACAGCCCGCAGCATCTTCCCAGTGGTGGAAAAGGTCAGCGATGAACCGACCGCTGATCTGCTGACCCAGCGCATGCAGGTGCATGAAAAGACAGCCTGGATGCTGCGAGTGCTGCTCGACGGTAATTGATCGGCTAATCGCGTAGGACTTGTCCGAAGGCCCGGCTGAATCCGTTCCAGCCGGGCCCTTTCGTTTGTGCAGGAAGGCTTTGCCGCTGCTTTGGGCGCCTCGCTCAGCGCTTCATTGAGCCCCAGTTGATTGAACTGAGGAAGTGGCGCGATGCAAGCAATCAAGCGTGCAGTGAGAGTGGGGCACTGGCCTGGCAAGCAGTGCATAGACCCGTTCAAGGCCGATTTCGACATGTTGCAGACTCAGCCCGTATCGCGTTCGGTGCGGTTGAATGGTTTTTCCACTTGCCTGCGCCTTGAGGCGGTGTATTGGGGTATCCTCGAGCAGATTGCCGCAGCGAACCAGTGTTCGGTCAGCGCCGTGCTGTCCTATGTCGATCGCGAAGTGCACCTGCGTCAGGGCGGGGTGCGCAACTTCAGCGGGCTGATCCGGGTGATCTGTGTTGCCTGGTTGCGTGATCCTCCGGGCGCACGCTGATCGCCCGGCGGGCTGCGCAGTGTCGGTTAACCATATATAATCCCGCTTTTTGCTGCCCCGGCAGCCAGCGTTGTGGTTGACGAGAGACGTTCATGCCCCTTTATGACTATCAATGTGCTTCCTGCGATCACCGGATGGAGGTGCTGCAGAAGATCAGCGCCTCGCCGCTGACCGACTGCCCGGCCTGTCAGGCGCCGGCATTGAAGAAACTGCTGTCGGTCCCCGGTTTCCGCCTGAGTGGCAACGGCTGGTACGAAACCGACTTCAAGACCGGGGCGAAAAAGAACCTGGCCGGCGGCGACAAGGCCGACTGAGTTGAATTGCAGTAGCCGGGTCTTGCAGTATTAGCCCTTCGGGCGGCCAAGGCCTCTAACGAACACACGAATCACGAGAAGCGAAACCACCATCATGATGCGCAGCCATTATTGCGGCCAACTGAACGAGAGCCTGGACGGCCAGGAAGTCACCCTTTGCGGCTGGGTCCATCGTCGCCGCGACCACGGCGGGGTGATCTTCCTCGACATCCGTGACCGCGAAGGCATGGCCCAGGTCGTGTTCGACCCGGATCGCGCCGAAACCTTCGCCGCCGCCGACCGCGTGCGCAGCGAGTACGTCGTGCAGATCACCGGCAAGGTGCGCAAGCGCCCGGAAGGCGCAGTGAACGCCAACATGGCGTCCGGCGCCATCGAGATCCTCGGCTACCAGCTGAACGTGCTCAACGAAGCGGAAACCCCGCCGTTCCCGCTGAACGAATACTCCGACGTCGGCGAGGAAACCCGCCTGCGCTACCGCTTCATCGACCTGCGTCGTCCGGAAATGGCCGACAAGCTGCGCCTGCGTTCGCGCATCACCAGCAGCATCCGTCGCTTCCTCGATGAAAACGGCTTCCTCGACGTCGAAACCCCGATCCTTACCCGTGCCACGCCGGAAGGCGCACGTGACTACCTGGTGCCGAGCCGTACCCACGCAGGCAGCTTCTTCGCCTTGCCGCAGTCGCCTCAGCTGTTCAAGCAGCTGCTAATGGTTGCCGGTTTCGACCGCTACTACCAGATCGCCAAGTGCTTCCGCGACGAAGACCTGCGTGCAGACCGCCAGCCGGAATTCACCCAGATCGACATCGAGACCAGCTTCCTCGACGAAGCCGAGATCATGGGCCTCACCGAGAGCATGATCCGCAAGCTGTTCAAGGAAGTGCTGGATCTGGAATTCGGCGAATTCCCGCACATGACCTTCGAAGAGGCCATGCGCCGCTACGGTTCCGACAAGCCTGACCTGCGTATCCCGCTGGAACTGGTCGACGTTGCCGACCAGCTGAAAGATGTCGACTTCAAGGTCTTCGCCGGCCCGGCCAACGATCCGAAGTGCCGCGTCACCGCCCTGCGCCTGCCAGGCGGCGCCAGCATGCCGCGCAGCAAGATCGACGAGTACACCAAGTTCGTCGGCATCTACGGTGCCAAGGGCCTGGCCTACATCAAGGTCAATGAGCGCGCCAAGGGCGTCGAAGGCCTGCAGTCGCCGATCGTCAAGAACATCCCTGAGGCCAACCTCAACACCATCCTCGACCGCGTAGGCGCTGTCGACGGTGACATCGTGTTCTTCGGTGCCGACAAGTTCAAGGTCGTCAGCGAAGCCCTGGGCGCGCTGCGTATCCGCCTGGGCCACGACTTCGAGCTGCTGACCTGCGAGTGGGCGCCGATGTGGGTCGTCGACTTCCCGATGTTCGAAGAAAACGAAGACGGCAGCTTCACCGCGCTGCACCACCCGTTCACGGCGCCGAAGTGCACCCCGGAAGAGCTTGAGGCCAACCCGGCCACGGCCCTGTCCCGTGCTTACGACATGGTCCTGAACGGTACCGAGCTCGGTGGCGGTTCGATCCGTATTCACCGCAAGGAGATGCAGCAAGCGGTATTCCGCCTGCTGGGCATCGAAGCGGCGGAACAGGAAGAGAAGTTCGGCTTCCTGCTCGACGCCCTGAAGTTCGGTGCACCGCCTCACGGTGGCCTGGCCTTCGGCCTGGACCGTCTGGTCATGCTGATGACCGGCGCCCAGTCGATCCGTGAAGTGATCGCCTTCCCGAAAACCCAGAGCGCCGCGTGCGTGATGACCCAGGCTCCTGGCATGGTCGACGCCAAGGCCCTGCGCGAGCTGCACATTCGTCTGCGCGAGCAGACCAAGGTCGAGTAATCGACCCCGGGCGCATCCCGGCGGGTGCGCCCCGGCGCTTCGGCGCAGTATTCCCATGTTCCGCCCTTCGGGGCGGAACCTGTTTCTGTTTCAAGGATTCGGAGTCGTTATGGCTGGTCATTCCAAGTGGGCGAACATCAAGCACCGCAAAGAGCGCCAGGATGCCAAGAGAGGCAAGATCTTCACCAAGTGGATCCGTGAGCTGACCGTCGCAGCCAAGCAAGGGGGCGCCGATCCAGGCTCCAACCCGCGCCTGCGTCTCGCGTTGGACAAGGCCCTGGGCGCCAACATGAGCCGCGACATCATCGATCGCGCCGTAGCCCGTGGTGCTGGCACCAACGAAAGCGACAACGTCGAAGAGCTCAGCTACGAAGGCTATGGTCCGGGTGGCGTGGCGATCATGGTCGAGGCCATGACCGACAACCGCAACCGGACCGCTGCCGCCGTGCGCCATGCCTTCACCAAGTGTGGTGGCAACCTCGGTACTGACGGCTCGGTAGCCTACCTGTTCGAGCGCAAGGGGCAGATCAGCTTCGCCCCGGGCATCGAGGAAGACGCCCTGATGGAAGCCGCGATGGAGGCCGATGCCGACGACGTGGTGGCCAACGACGATGGTTCGTTCGACGTTTTCACCTCGTTCAACAGCTTCTATGCCGTGCGTAACGCACTGGAAGAAGCTGGCTTCAAGGCCGCTGACGCGGAAATCGTCATGCAGCCGACCACCAGCGCCGAACTGGATCAGGAGGGCGCCGAGAAGGTGCTCAAGCTGATCGACATGCTCGAAGACCTGGATGATGTGCAGAACGTCTACTCCAATGCACAGATCTCCGACGAGATCATGGAAAAACTCGGCTAAGATTTTGCGCTTGGCTTACAGGGCCTATTCGCGGGCAAGCCCGCTCCCACAGGTATTGCGCCGGTTTCAAATGTGGTGCGGTCCCTGTGGGAGCGGGCTTGCCCGCGAATAGGCCGGTACATTTTGAACACGCAGGCGCTATGACTCTGATTCTTGGTATCGACCCCGGCTCGCGCATCACCGGCTACGGTGTGGTCCGCCAGACCGCTCGTGGTTGCGAGTACGTGGCGTCGGGCTGCATCCGCACTGGCAGTGGCGAGTTGCCCGAGCGGTTGCAGATCGTTTTTCGCGGTGTCAGCGATATCATCGCACAGCACGGCCCGGTGACCATGGGCATCGAGCGGGTGTTCATGGCGCGCAATGCCGACTCCGCGCTCAAGCTCGGCCAGGCTCGCGGCGCAGCCATCGTTGCTGCAGCCGAAGCCGGCCTGGAAATCGCTGAATACAGCGCCAGTCAGGTCAAGCAGGCTGTCGCCGGCAGCGGCGGGGCAAATAAGGAACAGGTGATGTTGATGGTGATGCACCTGCTCAAGTTGACCCAGAAGCCGCAGATCGACGCCTCCGACGCCCTGGCCATCGCCCTGTGCCATGCCCACACCCGGTCCAGCCTGGTGCCGCACGGCCTGTCCACGGCGCGGCGGCGTGGTGGCCGCTTGCGTCTGTAAGCGCTTCATGCGCTGATACACATTTTGTTCGGGTGAAACGTTCACCCGGTACATTTGCTGATAGGGTTGAGCGGTCTTCGACCAGCTCCCCGAGAGGAAGGATCGGAACGTGATTGGACGTTTGCGCGGCACCCTGGCGGAAAAACAGCCGCCGCACCTGATTATCGACGTCAACGGCGTGGGCTACGAGCTGGAAGTGCCGATGACCACCCTGTACCGCCTGCCCAAGGTCGGCGAGCCGGTGACTGTGCACACTCATCTGGTGGTGCGCGAGGATGCCCACCTGCTCTACGGCTTTGCCGAGAAGCGCGAGCGCGAGCTGTTCCGCGAGCTGATCCGCCTGAATGGCGTGGGGCCGAAGCTGGCGCTGGCGCTGATGTCCGGCCTGGAAGTGGACGAGCTGGTGCGCTGCGTGCAAGCCCAGGACGCCTCGGTTCTGGTGCGCGTGCCCGGTGTCGGCAAGAAAACCGCCGAGCGCCTGCTGGTCGAGCTGAAGGACCGCTTCAAGGCCTGGGAAACCTCCCCGGCCATGTTCACCCTGGTCTCCGATGGCCCACTGCCGGTGGCCAGCGAGTCTTCCGCCGAAGCCGATGCGGTCAGCGCTCTGGTGTCCTTGGGCTACAAGCCGCAGGAAGCGAGCAAGGCAATCGCCGCGATCAAGGACAAGGCCGGCCTGAGCAGCGAAGAGCTCATTCGTCGCAGCCTTAAAGGGATGATTACCAAGTGATCGAAGCCGACCGCCTGATCGCCGCCAATGGCCGCGACCGTGAAGAAGTCCAGGACCGTGCGATCCGCCCGTTGCGCCTGGACGAGTACATCGGCCAGCCGGTGGTGCGCGAGCAGATGGCGCTGTTCATCCAGGCGGCACGAGGGCGCGGTGAGTCGCTCGACCACACGCTGATCTTCGGCCCGCCCGGGCTGGGCAAGACCACCCTGGCCAATATCATCGCCCAGGAAATGGGCGTATCGGTCAAGAGTACTTCGGGGCCGATCCTCGAGCGGCCGGGCGACCTGGCGGCGATGCTGACCAACCTCGAACCGCACGACGTGCTGTTCATCGATGAAATTCACCGCTTGTCACCGGTAGTCGAGGAGGTGCTGTATCCGGCGATGGAGGACTTCCAGCTCGACATCATGATCGGCGAAGGCCCTGCGGCCCGGTCGATCAAGCTCGACCTGCCGCCGTTCACCCTGGTCGGCGCCACCACCCGCGCCGGGATGCTCACCAACCCGTTGCGTGACCGCTTCGGTATCGTCCAGCGCCTGGAGTTCTACAGCGACAAGGACCTGGCGACCATCGTCAGTCGTTCGGCCAACATTCTTGGCCTGGCCATCGAGGACCACGGCGCCTACGAGATCGCCCGTCGTGCCCGCGGCACGCCACGAATCGCCAACCGCCTGCTGCGCCGCGTGCGCGACTATGCCGAGGTACGCGGCAAGGGCCAGATCACCAAGGCCGTGGCCGACATGGCGCTGAACCTGCTGGACGTCGATGAACGCGGTTTCGACCATTCCGACCGCCGCCTGCTGTTGACCATGATCGAGAAGTTCGACGGGGGGCCGGTGGGCGTGGACAACCTGGCTGCGGCCATCAGCGAAGAGCGCCATACCATCGAGGATGTGCTCGAGCCCTACCTGATCCAGCAGGGGTACATCATGCGCACGCCGCGCGGTCGCGTGGTTACCCGGCACGCCTACCTGCACTTTGGCTTGAATGTGCCCGGCAGCCTGGGCGGTGCGGGTGAATTTTCCGAGCCAGGCGATGAATGACAGATCAAAACCGGCTTTTCGTGGTCCTACCGCTGGCATGCCGATGGCGCGCTGGCAATTCGACATTAATGAAGAAAAACAGTTGCCGCTGCGGATTGGCAAGCTGAGGAGTAAGCACTAGAGTATGCGCGCGCAAAATGGCCTGGAACCGTTCGCACACCGTTGTCGTGTCTATTACGAGGATACCGATGCCGGTGGTGTGGTGTATTACGTCAATTACCTGAAATTCATGGAGCGCGCGCGCACCGAGCGCCTGCGGCATCTGGGTTTTTCCCAGGCGCAACTGGCCGAGGACAACCTGCTGTTCGTGGTTCACTCCAGCGAGGCCCGCTATCACGCGCCGGCACGCCTGGACGACCAGCTGAGGGTTACCGCGCAAGTACTTGAACTCAATCGCGCCAGCTTGCGCTTCGTGCAGCAGGTCTGGCGGGAAAAGGATGAAACGCTGCTCTGCGAGGGGCAGTTCCTGGTGGCCGCCGTGCGCGCCGACACTTTCAAACCCCGAGCCATACCCCCGGAGCTGCGCGACGCCTTTGTGGCGGACGGCTCGGGTAATCAATCGAACGCAGGAGAATAAGCGTGGAAGCTAACGTCGTCGACCATACCTCCATGTGGAGTCTGGTCAGCAATGCCAGCGTGGTGGTACAGCTGGTAATGCTGACCCTGGTGGCCGCCTCGGTCACCTCATGGATCATGATCTTCCAGCGCAGCACCATGCTGCGCGCCGGTCGTCGTGCGCTGGATGCCTTCGAGGAGCGCTTCTGGTCGGGTATCGACCTGTCCAAGCTGTATCGTCAGGCGGGCAGCAACCCGGACCCGGATTCCGGTGTGGAGCAGGTCTTCCGTGCCGGCTTCAAGGAGTTCTCGCGCCTGCGCCAGCAGCAGGGTGTAGACCCGGACGCGGTCATGGAGGGCGTGGCGCGTGCGATGCGCGTGGCCATCTCGCGTGAAGAAGAAAAACTCGAGCAGAGCCTGCCGTTCCTCGCCACCGTCGGTTCGACCAGTCCGTACATCGGCCTGTTCGGTACCGTATGGGGCATCATGAACTCGTTCCGCGGCCTGGCCAGTGCCCAGCAAGCCACCCTGGCCACCGTTGCCCCAGGTATCGCCGAGGCGCTGGTCGCCACCGCCATCGGCCTGTTCGCGGCTATCCCGGCGGTCATTGCCTACAACCGTTTTGCGGCGCGTAGCGAAGTGCTGATCGGCCGTTACTACACCTTCGCCGACGAGTTCCAGGCGATCCTGCACCGTAAAGTGCACACCAGCGAAGAGTAATCAGGTAGAAGCCCATGGCCCGAGTTCGCCACAAACGCAAGCCCGTCGCCGAGATGAACGTGGTGCCCTACATCGACGTGATGCTGGTGCTGCTGGTCATCTTCATGGTGACGGCGCCCATGCTCAACCAGGGCGTGAAGGTCGACCTGCCCAAGGTTTCCAGCGAAGCCTTGCCGCAGGACAACAACGTCCAGATCCTCACCATCTCCATAAAGGCCGACAAGACCTACTACTGGAACCTCGGCAGCGAAGTCGATACCGACAAGCAGATGGACAAGGCCATGACCTTGCCGGACATGACCAGCGCAGTGACCAAAATCATTGCCGCCGGTCGCGACCAGGGCAAGCAGACCCAGGTCTTCATTCGTGGCGACAAGGCTGTCGACTACGGCGCCGTCATGGGCGCCATGGGCGGGTTGCAGAAGGCCGGTGTCGGTAACGTTGGCCTGATTACCGAGGCGCCCTGATGCAACAGCGAGAGCCATCCGCCTCGGAAAGCTACTTCTGGCCCAGTGTCTGGGCCATCGGCCTGCATGTGCTGGTGTTCGCGCTGCTGTTCGTCAGCTTTGCCATGACACCTGAACTGCCGCCTTCCAAGCCGATCGTTCAGGCTACCCTGTATCAGCTCAAGTCGAAGAGCCAGGCGACCACCCAGACCAATCAGAAGATTGCCGGGGAAGCGAAGAAAACCGCCTCGCGCCAGACCGAAGTCGAGCAGTTGGAGCAGAAGAAGGTCGAGCAGGAGGCCATCAAGGCCGCGGAACAAAAGAAAGCCGACGCCGCTCAAAAGGCTGAAGAAGCACGCGAAGCCGCCGAGGCCAAGAAGGCCGAGGAAGCTGCGAAGGCTGCCGAAGCCAAGAAAGCCGCCGAGTCCAAGAAAGCCGAAGAGGCGAAGAAGGCCGCCGAGAAGCAGCAGGCGGACATCGCCAAGAAGAAGGCCGAGGAAGAGGCGAAGAAGCAGGCCGAGGAAGAAGCCAAGAAAAAGGCAGCCGAGGAGGCCAAGAAGCAGGCCGCCGAGGACGCGAAGAAAAAAGCAGCCGAGGACGCCAAGAAGAAAGCGGCGGCCGAGGAAGCGAAGAAGAAGGCAGCTGAAGAGGCCAAGAAAAAGGCCGCTGCAGATGCTCAGAAGAAGAAAGCACAGGAAGCGGCCCGCAAGTCGGCGGAAGACAAGAAAGCCCAGGCCCTGGCCGAGCTGTTGTCCGACACCACTGAGCGGCAGCAGGCCTTGGCTGACGAGCAGGGTGACCAGGTGGCCGGCGACTTCGACGACCTGATCCGTATGCGCGCGGCCGAGGGTTGGGCGCGTCCGCCTTCCGCGCGTAAAGGCATGACGGTGACCCTGCAGGTCAACATGTTGCCGGATGGCACCGTCACCGGTGTCAGCGTGATCAAGTCCAGTGGCGACGGTCCGTTCGACAGTTCGGCGGTGGCTGCAGTGAAGAACATTGGTCGTTTGACCGAGATGCAGGGTATGAAGCCGAGCGATTTCAACCGATATCGTTCGTTCAAGATGACATTTACACCTGAGGATCTAGCGTTGTGATTAAACTCCTTCGAGGAATGCTGGTCATGCTCTGCTGCGTGGCTGGCATGGCCATGGCAGAGGAAAAGAACATCCTGGTCACCAGCGGCAGCGATCGGGCCACGCCCATCGCGGTAGTGCCGTTCGGTCTGCAGGGTGGCAGCGTGCTGCCAGAAGACATGGCCGACATCATCGGCAACGACCTGCGCAACTCGGGCTACTATTCGCCGATTCCGCGCCAGAACATGATCAGCCAGCCTACCCAGGCCAGCGAAGTCATCTTCCGTGACTGGAAAGCGCTGGGTGCCCAGTACGTGATGGTCGGCAGCATCGTGCCGTCGGGCGGTCGCCTGCAGGTGCAGTACGCGCTGTTCAACGTCGCCACCGAGCAGCAAGTGCTGACCGGCAGCGTGGCGGGCAGCACCGACCAGCTGCGCGACATGGCGCACTACATTGCCGACCAGTCGTTCGAAAAGCTCACTGGCATCAAGGGTGCGTTCTCGACCCGCATGCTGTACGTGACGGCCGAGCGCTTCTCCACCAACAACACCCGCTACACCCTGCAGCGTTCGGACTACGACGGTGCCCGTGCGGTGACCCTGCTGCAGTCGCGTGAGCCGATCCTGTCGCCACGCTTCGCGCCAGATGGCAAGCGTATCGCCTACGTTTCGTTCGAGCAGAAGCGCCCGCGCATCTTCGTGCAGAACATCGATACCGGCCGCCGCGAGCAGGTGACCAACTTCGAGGGCCTGAACGGCGCACCTGCCTGGTCGCCTGATGGTTCGCGCCTGGCGTTCGTGCTGTCCAAGGACGGCAACCCGGACATCTACGTGATGAACGTGGCCTCGCGCCAGATCAGCCGCGTTACCGCTGGCCCGGGCATCAACACCGAACCGTTCTGGGGCAAGGATGGCAACACCCTGTACTTCACCTCCGACCGTGGCGGCAAGCCACAGATCTACAAGCAGTCGGTCAGCGGTGGTGGTGCCGAGCGTGTGACGTTCGTGGGTAACTACAACGCCAACCCGAAACTGTCTGCGGACGAAAAGACCCTGGTGATGATCCATCGCCAGCAAGGTTTCACCAACTTCAAAGTGGCGGCACAGGACTTGCAGCGCGGAAGTGTAAAGATTCTCTCGGAAACGAGTCTTGATGAGTCGCCCACTGTTGCGCCTAACGGCACCATGCTAATCTACGCCACCCGCCAGCAGGGCCGGGGAGTCTTGATGCTCGTGTCGCTTAACGGCCGTGTGAGGCTCCCACTTCCTACCGCTCAAGGCGAAGTCAGAGAACCGTCCTGGTCCCCTTACCTGAACTGATTGCGGCGTAATACGTTTTTGCTTAACACACTGGGGTTTCATTAGGAGTTTCACGATGGAAATGCTGAAGTTTGGTAAATTTGCTGCGCTGGCTCTGGCCATGGCCGTAGCTGTAGGTTGCTCCTCGAAAGGCGGTGACAACGCTGGTGAAGGCGCTGTTGACCCGAACGCTGGCTACGGTGCCAACACTGGCGCTGTTGACGGCTCCCTGAGCGAAGAAGCTGCCCTGCGCGCAATCACCACCTTCTACTTCGAATACGACAGCTCGGACCTGAAGCCAGAAGCCATGCGCGCTCTGGACGTTCACGCCAAGGACCTGAAGGCCAACGGCAACCGTGTTGTTCTGGAAGGCAACACCGACGAGCGCGGCACCCGCGAGTACAACATGGCTCTGGGTGAGCGTCGTGCGAAAGCCGTTCAGCGCTACCTGGTTCTGCAGGGCGTTTCCCCTGCTCAGCTGGAACTGGTCTCCTACGGCGAAGAGCGTCCAGTTGCCACCGGCAACGACGAGCAGTCCTGGGCTCAGAACCGTCGCGTAGAACTGCGTAAGTAAGTTCTTATGCGTATGTGCCGTCGTGCTGTAACCGTCCTCGCACTCAGCCTTCCGCTTTCGGCGTGGGCTGCGGTTCCTGTAGTTGATGACAACGGGGGTGCTTACCCACCTTCCGGTTATGGCACGAGCGGCGCCTATGCCGGCGCAGGGGCTTCGACCCCTGCCTCGGCACAGGGCCAGCTGTTCATGCAGCTGCAACAGATGCAGGATCAACTTTCCCGTCAGCAAGGCATCATCGAAGAGCTGCAAAACGATGTGTCGCGCATGAAGCAGGAAAACCTGGAGCGTTACCAGGATCTTGATCGTCGCATCAACAGTGGTGGCGCGCCTGCCGCGACCCCCGACAATTCCTCCACCGGTGGTGCATCCAATGCCGCCGCCGGTGCAGCAGCAGGCGCCGCTGGCGCTGCTGCACAACAACCGGCCGCCAGCAGCGAGCCTGGTGATCCGGCGAAAGAAAAGCTCTATTACGACGCCGCTTTCGACCAGATCAAGCAGAAGGACTTCGATAAGGCCAGCCAGGCGTTCAACGCCTTCCTGCGCAAGTACCCGAACAGCCAGTACGCCGGCAACGCCCAGTACTGGTTGGGTGAGGTGAACCTGGCCAAGGGCGACCTGCCAGCCGCCAGCCAGGCATTCGCCCAGGTCAGCCAGAAGTACCCCAAGCACAGCAAGGTGCCAGATTCGCTGTACAAACTGGCTGACGTCGAGCGCCGCATGGGCCACACCGACAAGGTCAAGGGCATCCTGCAACAGGTCATCACCCAGTACCCCGGCACCTCCGCCGCGCAACTGGCGCAACGCGACCTGCAGAAGCTCTAAGTTGTACCTATGCAAGAAACCCGCGCCTGTCGCGGGTTTTTTCGTTAGAATCACTGCCCTTTTTTTATAAACACGCTGTAGCGGATAACGCCATGTCGAGTCCGCGACAGTGCCTGACGGAGGCGGACAGCCTGTTTAGCTGTCACGCCCGTGGCGAGCATGCAAGACACATTACGCATCACCGAAGTCTTTTACTCTTTGCAGGGTGAAACACGAACGGCTGGGCTGCCCACGGTTTTCGTGCGCCTGACCGGTTGCCCCCTGCGCTGCCAGTATTGCGACAGCGCCTACGCCTTCACCGGCGGCACCCTGCGCACCCTCGATTCGATCCTTGAGCAGGTGGCCGGCTTCAAGCCGCGTTACGTCTGCGTCACCGGCGGCGAGCCCTTGGCCCAGCCGAACGCCTTGCCGCTGCTGCAGCGCCTGTGCGATGCCGGCTACGAGGTCTCGCTGGAAACCAGCGGCGCTCTCGATATTTCAGGCACCGATGTGCGCGTCAGCCGTGTGGTCGACCTCAAGACCCCAGGGTCGGAAGAGTCGCACCGCAACCGCTACGAGAACATCGAGCAGCTGACCCGCAACGACCAGGTCAAGTTCGTCATCTGTTCCCGCGAGGACTACGACTGGGCGGTGTCCAAGCTGATCCAGTACAACCTGGCCGAACGCGCTGGCGAGGTGCTGTTCTCGCCCAGCCATCATCAGGTGAGCGCCACCGACCTGGCCGACTGGATCGTCGCCGACAACCTGCCCGTGCGCTTCCAGCTGCAGCTGCACAAGCTGCTGTGGAACGACGAACCCGGACGTTGATTGAGGAGTGAAAGAGATGACTGAGAAACGCGCGGTAATCCTGCTGTCTGGCGGCCTCGATTCGGCCACGGTCGTAGCCATGGCCAAGGCCGAAGGCTACAGCTGCTACACCATGAGCTTCGACTACGGCCAGCGCCATCGTGCCGAGCTGAATGCCGCTGCCCGCGTCGCCCGCGACCTGGGCGTGGTCGAGCACAAGGTCATTGGCCTCAACCTCGATGGCATTGGCGGCTCGGCCCTGACCGACAGCAGCATCGATGTGCCGGAGACTCCGGGCGAGGGCATTCCGGTGACCTACGTGCCGGCCCGCAACACCGTGTTCCTCTCGCTGGCGCTGGGTTGGGCGGAAGTGCTGGAAGCCCGTGACATCTTCATCGGCGTCAACGCCGTGGACTATTCCGGCTACCCGGATTGCCGCCCGGAGTTCGTCGAGGCGTTCGAGCGCATGGCCAACCTGGCCACCAAGGCTGGCGTCGAAGGGCAGGGTTTCCGCATCCAGGCGCCGCTGCAGAACATGAGCAAGGCGCAGATCGTGCAGGCGGGTATCGCCCGCGGCGTGGACTACAGCCTGACGGTTTCCTGCTATCAGGCCAACGATGAAGGCCAGGCGTGCGGCAAATGCGACAGTTGCCGCTTGCGCGCTGATGGTTTCAAGGCGGCAGGTGTGCAAGACCCGACTCGGTACTTTTGACAAAAGGTTGGCTCAGGTATTGATTTCCCGTTAGAAATCAGTATTATACGCGCCATCCAACGGGTCGTTAGCTCAGTTGGTAGAGCAGTTGGCTTTTAACCAATTGGTCGTAGGTTCGAATCCTACACGACCCACCATATGCAGCAAGGCAAAGCCCGCTACCAGAAATGGTCGCGGGCTTTGTCGTTTATGGCTGGCTGGTAAGGGCGCGCAGGGCGCCCCTCCTGATTATTCAGCCCACTCAGGATCCCCGGTAAACACCACGGTAATCCAGCGATCCGGCCCTTCGCCGCCTACCGCGTCGCCGATCTCATTGCGCCACGCATCCCATTCATCGATGGTCTTCGCAGCCATGGTCTTCGGCACGATGAAATACAGCTCGATCTCCCGCGAGCGCCCGACCTTGGCCACATAGGCCCTGTACGATTGCAGACCGTGGCGCGCCACGAATGCGCGCGCCACTTCGTCCACGTGCAGCTTCAGGTCGCCAGGTGTCACCAGGAAGATTTCCGACAACGCCTGGCGCACGACCGACAGCGGCAGCGGAATGATCACCAGGCACACCAATGCCAGTACTGCCGGGTCGATGTACGGCGATACCCACTCCCATTGCGTGCCCTGCACCGCGTAGCCGAAGCAGAAGGCAATCAACAGGGCGGCGGTGATGCTGGCCGACATCACCCAGCCTTTCACGTCCATGCGCACGAAGTCCGACTTCAGTTTGCGGTTGGCGCGGTTCTCGACCACGGCGATGGTGGCGCAGGCGATCACGGTCAGCAGCGCGTAGACCATGGCGATGCCGAACTCCAGGTGCCGGCCGCCTTGCAGCAGGCTGCTGACGGCGTTGATCAACGCGTAGATGGCGACGCCGCTGAGCAGGATGCCATTGAGTGCCAGCACCATCGGTTCCAGGTGCCAGAAGCCCATGGTGAAGCGCTCACGCAGCTTGCGCGAGAGTTGCAGGCTGGTGGCGTGCGAAGTGATCAGTTTGACCACCACCAGCGACAGGCCGCTCATGCTGGCGTCGACCAGCGAATAGACACCGTCGAAGACGATCGAGAACGAGCCGGAGGCCAGGCCGAAGCCGATGCCGATGGTGGCGATGAACAGGGTGACGGCGATCGAGGTGCGTAACAGGCCCTGTTCGCTCGTTATATCGAAGAAAGAAGATCGGGGTGTGGTTTGCATAACTTGAACTCAGTGTGACGATTTTGCTTTTTGGGGCCTGTGCCGGCCTCTTCGCGGGAAAGCCCGCTCCCACAGAGATATCACAAGCCTCAAGTGCTGCACGGTACCTGTGGGAGCGGGCTTGCCCGCGAAGAAGCCCTTACAGGCTAGACGCGAAACTGTTCCATCAATGCCTGTTGCTGGTTGGCCAACCGATTGAGGGCCTGGCTGATCCGTGCCGACTCATCGGCCTGGCCCGATAGCGACTCGGTCACGTCGCGAATCCCGGCCACGTTGCGGTTCACTTCCTCGGCCACCGCACTCTGCTCCTCAGCTGCCGAGGCAATCTGCAGGTTCATGTCGCTGATCACCGCCACGGCCTCGCCAATGCGCTCCAGCGCCGGCAGCGCCTGCTCCATGCGGGTGGCGCTGGCCTGGGCCTGGCGCTGGCCTTCATGCATGGCGCCGACCACGTCCTGGGTGCCTTGCTGCAGCCCTTCGATCACCTGGCGAATCTCTTCCACCGACACTTGCGTGCGCTGGGCCAGGCTGCGCACTTCGTCGGCGACCACGGCAAAGCCACGCCCGGCCTCGCCTGCGCGGGCGGCTTCGATGGCGGCGTTGAGTGCCAGCAGGTTGGTCTGCTCGGCAATCGCGCGGATCACGTCCAGCACCGAGCCGATCTGCTCGCTGCGCTGCTCCAGCGCGCGGGCCTCGTCCATGGCGACGTCCATGCCGGTTGCCAGCTGGTCGATGGTCTGGCGGGTACTGGCGATCAGCTGCAGGCCCTCACGGCTGGCCTGGTCGGCACCGCGTGCGGCCTGAGCCGCCTGTGCAGCGTTGTGGGCAACGTCCTGGGCGGTGGCGCTCATTTCGTTGGCGGCGGTGGCGACCTGTTCGATTTCCCGCTGCTGCTGTTGCATGCCATTGCTGGTCTGGCTGGCGATGGCGGCGGACTGGTCGGCGGTGCCGCGGGCCTCGAGCAGTGAGCCTTTGACCTGGGCGATCACCGGCTGCAGCTTGTCGAGGAAGCGGTTGAACCAGCCTGTCAGCTGGCCCAGTTCGTCCTGGCGGGCGTAGTCCAGGCGACGAGTCAGGTCGCCTTCGCCGCTGGCGATGTCTTCCAGGCGGGCGGCCACGGCGAGGATTGGCCGGGTAACGCCTCGGGCGGTCAGCCAGACCAGCAGCAGGCCGATGATCGCGGCGCCCAGGCCGATCAGCAGGCTGGTCAGGTTGGCGCTCTGGTTATGGGTATCCAGGCGCTGGTTGAGGGCCAAGGCTGGCGCTTGCAGCACTGCTTCCGGCAGTTCCAGTTGCACCTGCCAGGCGGTGGCGCCAGGAATGGGCGCGAACGGGCGTGTTACGCGCAGCATGCCCTGGTCTACCGCCTTGTCCAGCGGCTGGCCCAGCTTGCTGGCGTCACGACTGTGCCCGGCGAGCAGGCCGGCTGCGCTGACTATGCTGACCTGGCCTTGACCGTCGAACAGTTCCTGGCGGCCGTCCAGGCTCAGTTGCTGGAGGTTGTCCAGGCCAATGTCCAGGCCGACCACGCCGACGACCTTGCCGTTTTCCAGCAGCGGCAGGGCGATGCTGGTCATCAGCACCTGGTGACCATTGACCTCGTCGAGGTAGGGCTCGAGCATGCAGGCCCTGGCGGTTTCCTGCGGGCAGGTCAGCCAGCGATTCTTGGCCTGGCCATTGGTGCCGGGGCTGTTGTCGCCCAGCATCGACTCGGGCATCGCTTCCAGCTCCAGGGTGCCTGGGCGGGGTTGCGACCAGTACAGCGAGAAACGTCCGCTGTCGTTGCTGCCGCTGGTCTCCTGGCCAATGAACTGATTGTCCTGGTGGTCGAGTGCATTGGGCTGGAACACCAGGTACAGGCCGATCACGTCCGGGTTGCCGGCGAGGCTGGCGTGGGCCTGGCGGGTCAGTTCGCCACGCAGGTCGCTGACGCCCTTGGCCTTGAGCGCCTGCACCAGGCGGGCGAAGCCGTTGCCGTACTGGTAGGCGTCCATGAAGTAGCGCTGGATGCGCAGTGCCTGGGTTTCGGCGTGGGCCTGCAGGCGCAGGCGAGCACTGTGTTCGAGCATTTCGGAGCTGGCCTGGTTGACCAGCGCCGCGCTACGCCGCGACTGGGTCAGTGAGCTGGCGACCAGCAGGGCGACGATGGCCAGCAGGCACAGGCCGGTAAGCAGGGTGATCTTCCACTGGATGGAGAGGCGGCGCAGCGGCATGAGGACTTTCCTTATCGTTCAACAACAACGCCCGCGTTCAGGCGCGGGCGTTGTCGGTGGCTGGAGTCAATCAGCGACGTAGTTCGGTGGCGAGACCCGGAAGGCCTTGGTCAGCCAGGCCAGGTGCAGCAGCCCCGCCAGTGCCCAGAGGCCGCCGAAGATCAACGAATGCTCGTTCAGGTCAAGCCAGAGCTTGGCGATGATGCAGAAACCAATGGTCGGCAGGGCCAGGTACTTCACTTTGTTGGCCAGCCCCTGGCGATTGCCCTCACGCAGGTAGCAGTGACTGATCACCGACAGGTTGACGAAGCTGAAGGCTACCAGCGCGCCGAAGTTGATGATCGAGGTGGCGGTGACCAGGTCGAAGAAGATGGCCGAGAGGGCGATCACGCCGACCACGGCAATGTTCACGATCGGGGTCTTGTAGCGCGGATGCAGGCGGGCGAACACGCCGCTCGGGATCACATTGTCGCGGCCCATGACGTACAGCAGGCGCGACACGCTGGTCTGCGAGGCCAGGCCCGAGGCGATGGTGTTGATCACCGTGCAGGCGATGAAGATCGACTGGAACAGCTTGCCGCCGACATACAGGGCGATTTCCGGCAGCGCGGCTTCTGGGTCATGGAAGCGTGCGTTGGTCGGGAAGTAGGCCTGCATGAAGTACGACACGCCGATGAATACCACGCCGCCGATCAGGGCGGTGAGGAAGATCGCCCGCGGAATGATTTTGCCCGGATCCTTGGTTTCTTCGGACAGGCAGGTGACGGCGTCGAAGCCCAGGAACGAGAAGCACAGGATGGTTGCGCCGGCAGCCAGGGCGCTGAGCTGGGTCTGCGAGTCGGCGAACGGGGTCAGGCTCCAGGAGGTTCCCAGTCCCTCGCCCTGGTCCAGGCCGCGGATGCACAGGTAGATGAACACCGACATGATCATCAACTGCACAACCACGAACAGCAGGTTGAAATGCGCCACCAGGTTGATGCTGCGCATGTTGATCAGGCTGATCAGAGTAACGAAGCCAGCCACCCACATCCACGCCGGCACCTCGGGGAACATGGCCGAGAGGTAGAGCTTGGCGAGCAAGGCGTTGACCATGGGCAGCAAGAGGTAATCAAGCAGCGAAGACCAGCCGACCAGGAAGCCCACGTGCGGGTTGATGGCGCGTTGGGTATAGGTGTAGGCGGAACCGGACTGAGGGAAGCGGCGTACCAGCGTGCCGTAGCTCACGGCCGTGAACAGAACGCCGGCCAGGGCCAGCAGGTAGGCGCTGGGAACGTGGCCGGAGGTAACGCCGGACACGATGCCGAAAGTGTCGAACACGGTCATTGGCGTGAGGTACGCCAGACCGATGATGACCACGTGCCAGAGGCGCAGGGATTTACGGAATTGGCCGTTGCCGGTGGCGTTGTGGTCAGGCTGCATGCTGGTGTGGCTCCATGTTGTTCACCTTTTTTGTTTGGAGCAGAGATAGGCGCGGGCTAGGCGCCGACTTCAGGCCGGCAGTGCCGTGGCGAGGAGGTTGAAGCGTGCGGGCAGGGGCATCCGAGCATCATGACGGCGCGACTTTTTCTTCTTCGTGGATCGGGCGCTGGGCGAGGTGGTGAAAATAAAAAACGATTGGTAGGGAGGCGTCAAGTTAAACATGACAAGATGTTGCGAAATTGAAATATTTATCGGTTAAACGGCCTGAATGTTCGGTTTTTGCGCGTTTTTTTGCGGTTTCGATCGACTTGAATGTTCGTAAAAATTAACGATGGCCCTGATTGTCGGACAATTCCCAAATCCAGCCTTTCTGCCTTGACGTGGTCACCAGGTTTCATGGCGATGATATCCTTTTGCACCCCTTGCAGCCGATTGGCTGCAAAACTGCCCATATGGACATCGATCGGTTCTATTCATGAAGAAATCAGTAGGCATCCTTTCCGGCCTGGCCATCGCCATCGCCGTCGTGACCACCGCTGGCGCCTGGTACACCGGCAAGCAACTGCCTGGGGAGCTGGATAACGCCGTCAGCCGCAGCAACCAACAGCTCAAGAAAGCGCTGACCAACTATGGCGGCAGCATGACCGTCGAGCTGGTCTCGCTCGATCAGCATTTCTTCAGCAGCACTGCGCAGTACCGGCTCAAGGCCAAGGACATCAACCTCGGTCATGGCGAAGTGGTCAGTTTCGACCTCGGCATGACCGACCAGATCGAGCACGGCCCGTTCCCCTGGTCGCGGGTCAAGGCGCTGAAACTGGTGCCGGTGCTGGCGACGAGCAGCAGCAGCCTGCAGAAGGATGACCTCACTGCGCCGTGGTTCGCTGCGGCAGGCGAGCAGTCGCCTATCCGTGCGCATACCAGCCTGGGCTTTTCGGGCAACGTCGACAGCACCATCACCGTGGCGCCGCTCAAGCGCACTGAGGCCGATGGCAGCAGCCTGGACTTCTCGGGAATGTCGCTGCAGGTCAGTGGCGATCAGGAAGGCAAGGCGTCGAAGTTCCATGGCAGCGCCGATCGCTTCGTGATCAAGCTGGTCGGCGAGGACCACCCGCCGGCCACCCTCGAACTCTCGGGCCTGAAGGTCGGCGGCAACCTGGCGGCCAGCAAGCATGACGCCGTGTACGTCGGCAATGTCGACCTGCTGCTGGCCGAGGCCAAGGCGACCTTGGGTGACAAGCAGCAGGTGCTGGTGCTCAAGGGCCTTGAGCAGAACGTGCTGCAGACCCTGGATGGCCCGGATACCGTAGGTGGCCGCGTGGATTACCGGGTGGCGGACATCACCTGGGACGGCCGCGCAGTCGGTAACGCGCAGATGGGGGTGAGCATCAAGTCGCTCAATGCCCCGGCCTTGCAGTCGCTGTCGAAGTGGTACCAGGCCCACCTGCCGGAATTCGAGGCTGCCCAGGCTGCCGGCCAGCCGGTGCCGGAAATCCAGATGGATGAGGCGGAAAAAGCCAGGTTCCATGGCGACCTGCAACAATTGCTGGCTTCCAAGCCCAAGCTGGCGATCGAGAATCTGGCGTTGCGCACCGCCAATGGTGAGAGCCGTTTCGACTTGTCGATGGATTTTGCCAGCCCGTCCTCGTTCGACTTGCCGCCTGACCAGCTGAGCAGGCAGCTGATCACCGAGGTGAAAAGCAAACTGTCGTTGTCCAAGCCGATGATCGGTGACCTGGCGACGTTGCAGGCGCTACTCGATGGGCAGAGCGATGCCCAGGCGATTGCCGCGCAATCGAGCCAGGCCGGGGAGATGGTCGGCATGATGGCGCTGCAAAGCGGCATGGCCACCGTGCAGGGCAACGATGTGGTATCGAGCCTGCACTATGCCGATGGCATGGTTGACTTCAATGGCAAGAAAATGACCGTCGAAGAGTTCGCCATGCTGCTGGCGGCGCATTTTGCCGCGATGCAGCCACAGGAAGGCTGACCTTGCGAGGGGCGCCGGCCTGTTCGCGAGGTTGTCCGCGAAAAGGCCGGCGCCGGCTCTACAAAAACCACTTTAGAATTCCCTTGATTGTCTGTAGCCTTCGGCGTCCGATAATAATCCGCGCCCGCAGAGGGCCGTGGCGGCTTGCCTGCCGTCCGGCATCCTTAGCCGATCTGCCAGGGCCGGGTGATACACTCGATTTGACGCGCACGCGCGCCTGCAGGTCCAGCGATCATGACCCAGATTTCCGAACGCCTTTTGGTTCAGGCTCACCTTGACGCCAAGCAGCCCAACCCGCTGACCGCCGAGCAGGAGGCCGAATACCGTGCGGCCATTGCTGCCGAGCTGAAAGCGCAGAACGCCGTGCTGGTGGCTCACTACTACTGCGACCCGGTCATCCAGGCGCTGGCCGAAGAGACCGGCGGTTGCGTGTCCGACTCGCTGGAAATGGCCCGTTTCGGCAAGAACCACCCGGCCCAGACGGTGATCGTCGCCGGCGTGCGTTTCATGGGCGAAACCGCCAAGATCCTCACCCCTGAAAAGCGCGTGCTGATGCCGACCCTGGAGGCTACCTGCTCGCTCGACCTGGGCTGCCCGGTCGAAGAGTTCTCGGCCTTCTGCGACCAGCACCCGGAGCGCACCGTGGTGGTCTATGCCAACACCTCCGCCGCCGTGAAGGCGCGGGCCGACTGGGTCGTGACGTCGAGCTGCGCGCTGGAAATCGTCGAAAGCCTGATGGACAACGGTGAGACCATCATCTGGGGGCCAGACCAGCACCTGGGTCGTTACATTCAGAAGCAGACCGGTGCCGACATGCTGCTGTGGGACGGTGCCTGCATCGTTCACGAAGAGTTCAAGTCGCGCCAGCTGGCCGACATGAAGGCGCTGTATCCGGATGCTGCGATCCTGGTGCACCCGGAGTCACCGGAAGCAGTGATCGAGCTGGCCGACGCAGTGGGCTCCACCAGCCAGCTGATCAAGGCGGCGCAGACCCTGCCGAACAAGACCTTCATCGTCGCTACCGACCGCGGCATCTTCTACAAGATGCAGCAGCTGTGCCCGGACAAGGAATTCGTCGAAGCACCCACCGCCGGCAATGGCGCGGCGTGCCGCAGCTGCGCGCACTGCCCGTGGATGGCGATGAATACCCTGGAGCGGGTGCTCGACTGCCTGCGTAACGGCAGCAATGAAATCTTCGTCGACCCGGCGCTGGTGCCCAAGGCGATCAAGCCGCTGAACCGTATGCTGGACTTTACTCAGGCCGCTCGCCTGAAGCTCTCCGGTAACGCCTGACGCTAGACCGAGTGGTCCTCTTCGCGGGTAAACCCGCTCCTACAGGGGAATGCGATCCCTCTGGGAGCGGGTTTACCCGCGAAGAGGGCATCAGCGTCCCATCATTTCCTGAACCATGCGCCGCTGCTCCATGATCTCGCGCTGGCGCTGGTCGATCTGCGAAGCCAGCGGGAAGTTACTGCCCGCCCGACGTTTGGCGTAATCCAGCTGCTGGATCGCCTGGTCGAAATCCCCCACCAGCGTGAAGTATTCCGCGCGCGCCCGATGCAGGCCGATGGTGTTGCCTGACAACCCGCGCACTTCAGCCATGTCGTACCACACGTCCGGGTCGTCCGGCCGGCTCTTGAGCAGGTCGTCCAGCACCTTCTCGGCAGCGGCCGGCTTGTTCTGCTTCACCAGCA
This sequence comes from Pseudomonas sp. NPDC089428, assembly GCF_044749325.1. Taxonomy (NCBI): domain Bacteria; kingdom Pseudomonadati; phylum Pseudomonadota; class Gammaproteobacteria; order Pseudomonadales; family Pseudomonadaceae; genus Pseudomonas; species Pseudomonas sp. NPDC089428. Next base: position 230,443 of record NZ_JBIVHT010000006.1, on the reverse strand, counting down.
GGTCGGCACGCACCTGTTTCAGCGGATAGTTGCCCGGGTAAAGCCCCTGCATGCGCTCGGCGCGCTGCTGCGCATCGGCCAGGCGATTGTTGGTGATGTCCAGGTCAATCTGCGCGAGGTTGTAGGTGATGTCGTTGGGCGCCTTGGCCAGCAACGGCTTTAGGTTCTCCCGCGCTTCATTGAGCTGGCCGCCCTTGATCTGCGCCAGGGCCAGGCCATAGCGCGCAGCGTCCAGTTTCGGGTCTTCGTCGAGCTGGGCGCGGAAGCGCTTGGCCGCCAGGCCCGGCGTGCCCTCGTAGGTGAGTGCCACGCGGGCGCGGATCAGCTGGTAGCGCTGGCTGTCTTCGACACCGCCTTTGGGCGCCTGCTCGGCACGGTTGCGGGTGTCGGCGATACGCGATTCGGTTACCGGGTGAGTCAGCAGGAATTCTGGTGGTTTGGCGTCATAGCGGTACTGGCGCGCCAGGCGTTCGAACATGGTCGGCATGTTGCGCGGATCGTAGCCGGCCTTTTCCAGGTTCTGGATGCCGACGCGGTCAGCCTCTTGCTCGTTCTGCCGCGAGAAGCGCCGTTGCTCCTGGATCGCCGCAGCCTGGGTGCCGGCGATCATGCCAATGCCGGCATCGCCCGCGCCGCCTGCCGCCAGTACGATACCGGCCAGCAGTGCAGCCATCATCGGCAGCTGCATGCGCTGCTGGGCCTCGACGCCCCGGGCGAAGTGGCGTTGCGACAAGTGCGCCAGTTCGTGCGCCAGTACCGAGGCGTATTCACCTTCGGTCTGCGCGTTGAGGAACAGGCCGCCGTTGACCCCGACGATGCCGCCAGGCGCGGCAAAGGCGTTGAGCTCGCGGCTGTCGATGAGGATGAATTCCAGGCGCCGGTCCTGCAGCTGGCTGGTTTCGGCCAGGCGGTAGACGGTGGTTTCAACGTAGTCCTTGAGCTGCGGGTCGTTCAGCTGATTGACCTGGCCACGCAGCAGGCTCAGCCAGGCGCGACCGAGGTCGTGCTCCTGTTTTGGCGAGACGATCGCGGAGCTGGCATCGCCCAGTGACGGCAGGTCGTCGGCATGGCCGGGAAGGGCCATCAGGCAGGCCAGCGCCAGCAGGGTGGGGCGCAGTAGATTCATGCAGAAGCTCGCGTCGATCAAAAAGCCTTACTGTAGCCGGGTCGCGCGGAGCCGACCAGTGGCGGTATGCTACCGAGCTTTTCCCACGACTGTTCGCCCCGCTCTGGAGACGCGCCCGATGAGTGACACCCTGACCTGCGACGCCGAACTCGACGCCAGCGGGCTGAATTGCCCGCTGCCGCTGTTGAAGGCAAAGATGGAACTCAACCGCCTGGCCAGCGGGGCGGTACTGAAGGTGATTGCCACCGATGCGGGTTCGCAGCGCGACTTCCGCACTTTCGCCCAACTTGCCGGTCATACCCTGCTGCAAGAAACGGCCGAGGCCGGTACCTACACCTACTGGCTACGCAAGGCCTGAGCCAACCCAAGGATCGTCAATGTTCAAAGTGCTTCGCGACTGGATAGAGCGCTACTTCTCCGATGAGGAAGCAGTGGTGCTGGCGGTCTTGCTGTTCCTGGCCTTCACCGCGGTACTCACCCTCGGCGGCATGCTGGCGCCGGTGTTGGCGGGCATGGTCCTGGCGTTCCTGATGCAGGGCCTGGTCAACGCCCTGGAGCGCGTGCGGGTGCCGACCCGGCTGGCGGTGATGCTGGTTTTCGCCCTGTTCATGGGGGCGCTGGCGGTGTTCATGCTGGTGCTGGTGCCGCTGCTCTGGCATCAGCTGATCACGTTGTTCAACGAACTACCGGGGATGCTTGGCAAATGGCAGTCGCTGTTGCTGCTGCTGCCCGAGCGTTATCCGCACCTGGTGTCGGACGAGCAGGTGCTGCACGCGATCGAGTCGGTACGGGGTGAAATCGGCAAGTTTGGCCAATGGGCGCTGACCTTCTCGCTGTCGAGCCTGCCGCTGCTGGTCAACGCGATGATCTACCTGGTGCTGGTGCCGATCCTGGTGTTCTTCTTCCTCAAGGATCGCGAGCTGATCGGGCGCTGGGTCAGTGGCTACCTGCCGCGTCAGCGCACGTTGCTGAACCGGGTGGGCAGCGAGATGAACCGGCAGATCGCCAACTACATTCGTGGCAAGGGCATCGAGATCCTGATCTGCGGCATTGCCACCTACATCGCCTTCATAAGCCTGGGGCTCAATTACGCCGCGCTGCTGGCCCTGCTGGTGGGGTTGTCGGTGGTGGTGCCCTATGTGGGTGCAGTGGTGGTGACCGTGCCGGTGACGCTGATCGCGCTGTTCCAGTGGGGCTGGGGCGACCAGTTCATCTTCCTGATGACGGTGTACGCGATCATCCAGGCGCTGGATGGCAACGTACTGGTGCCGCTGCTGTTCTCCGAGGCGGTGAGCCTGCACCCGGTGGCGATCATCTGCGCGGTGTTGCTGTTTGGCGGCTTGTGGGGCTTCTGGGGGATCTTCTTCGCGATCCCGCTGGCGACCTTGATCAAGGCCGTGCTGGATGCCTGGCCCAGGCAGGAACCAAGCGTTTCACCGATGCTTTGATGTAGTTGGGGCTGCAAGGCAGCCCCAATCAATCTCAAGCCTTGTTCAGGGCCTGGGCTGCCGCCAGCACGGCATCCACATGCCCGGGCACTTTCACCCCGCGCCATTCCTGGCGCAGCACACCGTCCTTGTCGATCAGGAAGGTGCTGCGGTCGACGCCCATGTATTCCTTGCCATACAGCTTCTTCAGCTTGATCACGTCGAACAGCTGGCACAGGGCCTCGTCCTTGTCACTGATCAGCTCGAACGGGAAGGCCTGCTTGGCCTTGAAGTTTTCGTGCGACTTGATGCCATCGCGCGACACACCGAACACCACGGTGTTGGCGGCGGCAAAGGCGTCATGCTGGTCGCGGAAACCCTGGCCTTCGGTGGTGCAGCCCGGGGTGCTGTCCTTCGGGTAGAAGTACACCACCACCTGCTGGCCCTTGAGCTCGGCCAGGCTGACGGTCTGGCCGCTGGTGGCCTGGGCCTGGAAGTCGGCGACGGGTTGGTCGAGTGCTACAGCCATGGTCGGTTTCCTTACATGGGGTTTTGTGGACGCCATGGCTCGATCAGGGCGTCGAGGTTCAGGGCGTCGGCGAAGTCCAGGAACTGGTCGCGCAGCCAGCTGATCTGCGTGCCGGCCGGCAGGATCACGGTGAACTGGGCGTTGAGCATGCTGCTGCCGGTCTGCGGCGCCAGGTAGGTGTCGCAGGTCATGGCTTCGAGCTCGACGCGGTGGTCGAGGAAGAACTGGCACAGCTCGTTGATGATGTCCGGGCGATAGGCGGCGCTGACATAGGCCACGTAGGGCAGGGCCTGCGGGCGCACCTCCTGGTCGGCGCTGCGCACCACGTCGAGGGTCAGGCCGTGTTTTTTGCCCAGGCCCGGCAGCATGGCTTCGAGGCGGGCCAGGGCATCCCAGCTGCCGCCTACCTGCAGCACCAGGGCGCTGGTCTCGCCGTGGCGGCTCAGGCGCGAGGTGACCACCGCGCAGCGGTTTTCGAAGGCGGCGCGGCTGAGGACGTTGGCCAGCTCCATGGGGTTCGGGCCCAGGGCGCTGATGACAAGGAATTGTTCGCGGACGGTGGGGGTGGACATGCAGCATTCCTAAAGCGATGAGCGGTCGGTGCAGGACGTGCGAAAGCCTCCTGTCGGCAGGGCCCGGGGCTCGCATGCGAGGACGTGGACGCTGGCCGCGGAGCAGGGTCGACGGCCCGGCGGGCCGCGCTGCACCGATCAAAGGGTCAAGGGTAGCGAAATAAGGCGCCGAGGGGAATGCTCCGCCCGCCTGCTTCGCTTGTGCAAGGCCGATGCCCCCAGTACCATTACCGCTCTCTTTTTCCGGCAGGAGCAGTTACATGATTGCGGGCAGTATGGTGGCGTTGGTCACACCCATGGATGCACAAGGGCGTCTGGACTGGGTCAGCCTCGACAAACTTGTAGACTTCCACCTGGAAAACGGCACCCACGCGATCGTCGCAGTCGGCACCACCGGTGAGTCGGCCACGCTGGATGTCGAAGAGCACATCCTGGTCATCAAGCACGTGGTCGAGCGCGTCAAGCGCAGCAAAAAGCCGATCCCGGTGATCGCCGGCACCGGTGCGAACTCCACCACCGAAGCCGTGCACCTGACCCAGAACGCCAAGAATGCTGGCGCCGATGCGTGCCTGCTGGTAGTGCCGTACTACAACAAGCCGACCCAGGAAGGCCTGTACCAGCACTTCAAGCACATCGCCGAAGCCGTCGACATTCCGCAGATCCTCTACAACGTGCCTGGTCGCACGTCCTGCGACATGCAGGCCGACACCGTGATCCGCCTGTCGAAGGTCAAGAACATCATCGGCATCAAGGAAGCCACCGGCGACCTGGTCCGCGCCAAGGCCATCCTTGACGGCGTCGACAAGGACTTCATCGTCCTGTCCGGCGACGACCCGACCGCCGTCGAGCTGATCCTGATGGGCGGCAAGGGCAACATTTCGGTCACCGCCAACGTCGCCCCGCGCGAAATGGCCGACCTGTGCGAGGCCGCCCTTGAGGGCAATGCCGAGAAGGCCCGCGCAATCAACGAAAAACTCATGCCACTGCACAAAGACCTGTTCTGCGAAGCCAACCCGATCCCTGTGAAGTGGGCGCTGGTGGAAATGGGCCTGATGCACAAAGGCATTCGCCTGCCGCTGACCTGGCTGAGCGAAGGTTGCCACGAAAAAGTCCGTACTGCCTTGCGCCAGTCCGGCGTACTGGTTTAAGAGGAAGTACACCGCATGAAGCGACTGGCTGGTCTTTCCGCGCTCGCCCTGATCATCTCCAGCACCAGTGGGTGTGGCTGGTTGTGGGGCGAGGATGGCTATTTCCGCGACCGCGGCAGCGATTACCTGCAGGCGCACCCGACTGCGCCGATGCAGTTGCCGCCGGACGCCGGCAACGTCAAGCGCCTTGACCCGTTGCTGCCGATCCCGCGCAACGTCGCCGACGATCGTGCCACTGGCGAGTTCGAAGTGCCGCGTCCGCAACCCCTGACCGCCGGCGCCGAAGCCAGCGATTACACCTTGCAGCGCAGCGGCAGCAGCCGTTGGGTACTGGCCCAGCACTCGCCCGCCGAAGTGTGGCCGGTGGCTCACCAGTTCTTCGAGGACAATGGCTTCCGCATTGCCGAAGAGCGCCCGCAGACCGGTGAATTCAACACCACCTGGCAGCGTTTCGACGAACTGTCGGCATCGCTCGGCCAGCGCCTGTCGAGCACTGCCAGCAGTGGCGACAGCGAAGTGCGCGTACGCGTGCGCATCGAGCCCGGCGTGCAGCGCAACACCTCCGAGGTGTACATCGTCAGCGTCGAGCGCCCGGCCGGCAGCACCGCCGACACCGCGTTCCCGTCCACTTCGGCCAACACCGGCGCCGATGCGCTGCTGGTCGACGAAATGCTTGCCAGCATGAGCCGCAGCGCCGAGAAGGGCGGTTCGGTATCGTTGCTGGCTGCGCGTGACTTCGACGCCCCTAGCCGTGTCAGCCTGAGCGAAGACGGCAGCGGCAACCCGGTGCTGTTCCTCGGCTCGGACCTGGACCGTGCCTGGTCCGGCGTGGGCCGTGCCCTGGAGCAGGGCGGCGAGTGGCGTGTCGAGGACATCAACCGCAGCCTGGGCCTGTACTACATCAACCTGTCGGAAAAGCCTGAAGACAAGCAGAACGAACCTGGCTTCTTCAGCCGCATGTTCGGCAGCGCACCGACCAAGGAAGAGCGTGAAGCCCGTGCCGAGCGTTACCAGGTACGTCTGAGCAAGGTCGGCGAGAGCGTGCAGGTCACCGTCGAGAAGAACATCAACACCGTGGCCCCGGCCGATGTCGCCCGTCGCGTGCTGAGCGCCATTCAGGACCACCTGGGCTAAGTGCGTTTCGCGGTACTCGGAAGCGGCAGCCAGGGAAATGGCACGCTGATCGCCAGTGGTGACACGTTCATCCTGGTCGATTGCGGGTTTTCCCTGCGTGAAACCGAGCGGCGCCTGGCGCTGCTCGGGGTCTCGGCGGCGCAACTGAGCGCGGTGCTGGTAACCCACGAACATGCCGACCACGTGCATGGGGTGGGGTTGCTGTCGCGGCGCTACAATGTACCGGTCTACCTCAGCCAAGGCACATTGCGCGGCATGCGCAAGCCGGTGGAGGTGGCCGGTTTTCTCGCTTGTGGCCAGCGGCTGCAGATCGGCGCCCTGGAAGTGAGCGCGGCACGGGTTGAGCATGACGCCTACGAGCCGCTGCAGTATGTGATCAGCGACGGGCAGCGGCGATTTGGCATGCTCACCGACCTGGGTTCGTACGATGCGCTGCTGCTCGAGCGCTACCAAGGCCTGGACGCACTGCTGATCGAAGCCAACCACTGCCGTGACCTGCTCGCGCGCGGTCACTACCCGGCCTTCCTGAAGCAGCGGGTAGGTGGCATGCAAGGGCATTTGAACAACCACCAGGCTGCGCGCCTGGTGCAAGAGTTGGGCTGGAACAACCTGCAGCACCTGGTGCTGGCCCACCTCAGCAGCAAGAACAACCTGCCACACTTGGCCCGCCAGTGCTTCGTCGACACCCTCGGGTGCGACCCGGACTGGCTCCAGGTGGCGAATCAGGAACACGGGCTCGACTGGCGCGAAATCGCCTAGCCCAACACCTCAGCAAGCGGAGCCCAATCATGGAAAAACGCGAAGAACTTTACCGCGGCAAGGCCAAATCGGTTTACAAGACCGACGACGCCGACCGCTTGATCCTGCTGTTCCGTAACGACACTTCGGCGTTCGACGGCAAGCGCATCGAACAGCTCGACCGTAAAGGCATGGTGAACAACAAGTTCAACGCCTTCATCATGCAGAAGCTCGAAGAAGCCGGCGTGCCGACTCAGTTCGACAAGCTGCTGGGCGACAACGAGTGCCTGGTGAAGAAGCTGGACATGATCCCGGTCGAGTGCGTGGTGCGCAACTACGCCGCCGGCAGCCTGGTCAAGCGCCTGGGCGTGGAGGAGGGCATCAAGCTGGAGCCATCCACCTTCGAGCTGTTCCTGAAGAACGACGAGAAGGGCGACCCGTTCATCAACGAATCCCACGTTGTCGCCTTCGGCTGGGGCACCGCCGAGCAACTGGTCGAGATGAAGAAGCTGTCGCTGAAGGTCAACGAAGTGCTGAGCAAGCTGTTCGATGACGCCGGCCTGCTGCTGGTCGACTTCAAGCTGGAATTCGGCGTATTCCACGGCCAGATCGTCCTGGGTGACGAGTTCAGCCCGGACGGCTGCCGCCTGTGGGACAAAGAAACCCGCAAGAAGATGGACAAGGACCGTTTCCGTCAGGGCCTGGGCGACGTGATCGAAGCCTACGAAGAAGTTGCCAAACGCCTGGGCGTGCCGCTGTAAGCTGCGCGTTCACGCAAGCGCCTGATACCACGCGATTTTTTTTGAAAAAAGGTTTGCCTTTTAAAAAATCGCTGGTATGATGCGCGGCATTGGAGAGATGCCGGAGTGGTCGAACGGGACGGATTCGAAATCCGTTGTACTGGCAACAGTACCTAGGGTTCAAATCCCTATCTCTCCGCCATACAAGATGAAGCCCCGCAGATTAACGTCTGCGGGGCTTTTTCGTTTCTGGCGTGTGCCGACCGTTTCAACTCACCAGGGGGTTGGCTCCAGCGCACCGACACCGCTGGGGGTGGTGCTGCCTTCGCCATTGCGCAGGAACGGCAGGTGCCAGAAGTCATTGGGCACGATCTCGTCCCCTGGCTTGACGTTTTCCGGGAAGATGAACTCGAACACCGGTGCCACGTACTGCCCGGCAGTCAGCCCGTTGGCCACGGTCAGGCGGCTGGCGTTCTGCAGGCAGCTGTCGACCCCGGGTTGTGCCAGGGTGTTGGTGGGCACGCAGAGGGAGCGAGCCATTACCCGCAGGGTACGGCTGGGTTGGCTGAGCAGGCCGGTCGGTGCCTTGGACGCACGCAGCCGCGCGCGTTGTGGCTGGGCCCCGACGTTTTGCGTGGTGATCCCGCCAGAAGCACCGGCACAGGTAGCCGCCAGCACGGTGGCAGGGTCACATTCGCCGGTCATTTCAAACGGCGTGATCCAGCGGTTGCGTTGTACGCCAGTGGCGGGGTCGACATCGATCAGGTAGATGTCCACCGGGGTCTTGACGTCGGTAGTCTCGGCTTCCAGGAAGATGCGGTCCTGGGTTTCCTGAGCGGCACCGTTTACCGCAACCAAGGCCGGGTCAGCCGTGCCGACGCCGAACTCGCCAATGGCCAGGTAGCTGGGCTGACTGCCCGGCTGGGTGTAGATGCCGAGGTTGGCCTCGATGGTGTGGGCGGAGATGAAGTCCGGCACTCCCGCGGTGGTCGATTTGAACAGCGTCCCGGAGTAGGTGATGAAGTCGCCGACTTCGAACGGTACCTGTTGCGTCGGGTCCGGGTCGGTCGCGGTGCGGGTCGGGTCACTGAAGCGCTTCATGACGAATTGGCTGCAATACAACTGGCCTGCCTTCGGCGGTGTCAGTTCACCCGATGCAGGCAGCGCCACGCCGGCCTGGGCAAAATTGCGGCAGTTGTTGGTGGTGGTCGGGGTAACCACTTTTGGCCGGTTTTTCTGTGGGCACAGCGGGTCGTCACCGGTACGCGGCACGCACATCGGGTAACCCGTTGCCGAGTGGATGGTCGGGTTGGCGTCATCCACCGAGAAGCGCGGGTCGGGGCTCTGGGCCCGACCGAAACGCCCGTTGGGGTCATTGATCTGCAAGACGGTCGGTTGCGGCGAGTTGGTACTCGTCACTTCTATATTGCCTGTGGTCAGGTCAATCCTGCTGATATAGCCACTGCCGACCTGGGCCGATTGCTGGGAGACGAAGATCAGCCCGGCAATTTGTTTGCCGGCGACTGTATTGCCGACAACATGCACTTCAAAAGAAGGGTAGGTAGCCGGTAGTTGTTTGAGGCCCAGGGGGCCGCCGTGTACGAACTCAGCCCAGGTGAGTGTATTGGCGGGCATCTGGATGACCGAGTTGCAGGGCACGGTAATGGTTGTGCCATTGACCACAACGGTGCCGCCCAAACGGTTCGGGTTGCTCGTGTTGGGGCAGTTGCTGTTGCTGCTGTCGACCGTCATGTCCTGAATGAAGCCGGTGATGTCGAAGCCATGAATGGCCAAGGGGTCGACAAAGATCGGATCAGGCAATGTAGGCGTAGTGAAGGGTGACGGGGTCCCCTTGACCGGCTTGTCGGTCCCGCCCTTGGCCCAGGCATCGCCAGGCCCGGCAATACTCAAGGCCAGTGCGGCGACTACTGCCCCGGCAAGCAGTGCCGGGCGAGCGAAGCGCGTGCTGAGCCGCGTTTGAGCGGGGACTGCTGCTGACGTCTTGATTCCTGCAGATGTGCTCATAATGGTCTCCGAAATGCTGCCAGCCTCGTTGCAAGCATTCGATCTACCGATAGAGGGCTCGTGTTGCACGAACGCCTGTGCAATAACTACGGAGCGATACGGATATCGAATAACCGGCTCGACATGGAATTCCGAGTCAGGGGATTTCCATCGATCTCGAGCGGCGATGTACTGGCCGGTTCCGGACATGGTCGCGAGAGGGAGTTCCTTGAGCCATAACGGTCAAAGCACGTGTTGTGCCAGTGCCAGGTTGGAAAGGCGACCCGCGTAAAACTGTTACCAATTGTAAAAAATATATTCACAACGCCTGTGTTCACGAACTGGGCAACCCAGTTCTGGGGGCGCAACACCAGAATTGGGTGATGGGGGAAATGTAAGGTGACGTATCTTGCAACTCCCCGGATTCAAGGCGTCAGGCAATAAAAAAGCCCCTGGGAACTATCAGTTTCCAGGGGCTTTTTCTGCTGTTTTGTTTACAGCGAGGTAGCCAGTGTGCACTTCTGCAGGTCGGCCTGACCTTCGGCTTCCGGGACCACTTCCAGCTTCGCGCCACCCACGAACACGCCGACCTTGATCGACTGGCGCACGTAGTAGTTCTTGCCACCTACAGCCATCAGCTCGATCACGTTGTCGCTGAACTCCGATTCGGTGCCGATCTTGTGGCTGCCGGGGGTGATCAGTTTGTGGAAGTAGACCTTGTTCGCTGTTTCGCCAATCACCTTGCCGTCCACCGTGACGGACTTTTTCAGGCCTTTGCCGGCGAAGCTGTCGCGGTAGATGTACAGCCCGGCCTGGTCGGCAGGCGGTGCGGCGAAGGTCTTGAGCGCGGCATCAGCTTCGGCCGATTCCATTGGTACAGATGCGCAGCCGGCCATAACAGCAAAACCGGTGGCTACGGCGAGCATCTTCAAGCGGGTGAGCATGGACAGTCCTTTCGGTTGATTGAATGCGCAGACGAGAAGCTCCACTTCTCAATGGTGTCATTATGCCACAACCTGCATGTCCGAATCCTTGATTGGCCGTTGGATCGGCAATTGAACGGCTGGTCTCAGCGCATTGCTGCCAGCTTGATGCCGAAGCACAGGCAAGCTCCCGCCACCCGCTCGAACAGATTGGCAATCCGCAGATTGGCGCGCATGCGCTCGGTCAGTAGATGCGTCGGTACCACGGCGGTGGTCAGTGCGAAAAAGGCTTCATCAGGATAGATGTTCCCCCGGCGTGACAACCTGCCGCTGGGGCAAATTGCCTACTTGACCTGGGGTTCATCAATTTGTTTGTGCTGGCATTTCGGTTACAATCGCCGAAACGATTCAGCCTTGTCGGTCAATTCGACAAAAGCCTGAGTCGTTTTCTGGTTCTCTGGCTGCTGAACAATCATCTACAACAAGCCTGCGCTGAAGAACAAGGAATACTCTGGGCCAGCCACAGGCCCAACCTCCGTTCTACTGACTGGAATTGATCAATGTTCAAGAAAGCTGGCAAGACCTTGCTGGGTCTGGCTGTCGCTGCGAGCTTCATGCAAGCGCACGCCGCAGAAACCAAGAAAGTCGATGTGCTGCTGGTCGGCGGCGGCATCATGAGCTCCACCCTGGCCGTGTGGCTGCACGAGCTGGAGCCAAGCTGGTCGATGGAAATGGTCGAGCGCCTGGACGGCGTCGCCGAAGAAAGCTCCAACGGCTGGAACAACGCCGGTACCGGCCACTCCGCGCTGGCCGAGCTGAACTACACCCCGGAAGACAAAGACGGCAACGTCAACATCTCCAAGGCCATCGAAATCAACGAAGCCTTCCAGATCTCCCGCCAGTTCTGGTCGTGGCAGGTTCGTCAGGGCGTGCTGAAGAACCCGCACTCGTTCATCAACACCACCCCGCACATGAGCTTCGTCTGGGGCGATGACAACATCAAGTTCCTCAAGAAGCGTTACGACGCGCTGCAGGCCAGCCCGCTGTTCCGCCCGATGCAGTACTCCGAGGACCACACGCAGATCGCCAAGTGGGTCCCGCTGATGATGGAAGGCCGTGACCCGAACCAGAAGCTGGCGGTCACCTGGACGCCCATCGGCACCGACGTCAACTTCGGCGAAATCACCCGCCAGTTCGTTGGCCACCTGCAGACCCAGAAAGGCTTCGAGCTGAAGCTGTCCAGCGAAGTGCAGGACATCACCCGCAACGAAGACGGCTCCTGGCACGTCGAGTACAAGAACCTCAAGGATGGGACCGAGTCGGCCACCGACGCCAAGTTCCTGTTCATCGGTGCCGGCGGCGGCGCGCTGAAGCTGCTGCAGAAGTCGGGCATTCCTGAAGCCAAGGAATACGCAGGCTTCCCAGTGGGCGGTTCGTTCCTGGTAACCGAGAACCCGACCGTGGCCATGCAGCACATGGCCAAGGCCTACGGCATCGCCTCGACCGGTGCGCCACCCATGTCGGTACCGCACCTGGACACCCGTGTGCTGGACGGCAAGCGCGTGATCCTGTTTGGCCCATTCGCTACCTTCTCGACCAAGTTCCTGAAGAACGGTTCGTACCTGGACCTGCTGAGCAGCACCACCACCCACAACGTGTGGCCGATGACCAAGGTCGGTATCGACCAGTACCCACTGGTCGAGTACCTCGCCGGTCAGCTGATGCTGTCGGATGACGACCGCTTCGAAGCCCTGCGCACCTACTTCCCGAACGCCAAGAAGGAAGACTGGAAGCTGTGGCAGGCCGGTCAGCGTGTGCAGATCATCAAGCGTGACGAAGAGAAGGGCGGCGTACTGAAGCTGGGCACCGAAGTGGTGGCTTCCCAGGACCGCACTATCGCTGGCCTGCTGGGCGCCTCGCCAGGTGCCTCGACCGCCGCGCCGATCATGCTGAACGTGCTGGAAACCGTGTTCAAGGAAAAGGTCGCTACCCCTGAGTGGCAGGCCAAGATCAAGGAAATCGTACCAAGCTACGGTACCAAGCTGAACGATTCGGCAGCGGCCACCCAGAAAGAGTGGAACTACACCGCTGAGGTGCTGCAGCTGGAGAAGCCACCGGTGATCGACGACAGCGTCGGTACCACCGTTGCGCCGAGCAAGCCGGTTGAAAGCAAACCCGAGAACGACATGGCGCTTTGATCAGGCGATGTGTGTGAGAAAAAGCCACGGGTGACCCCCGTGGCTTTTTTTATGGCTGTTTCGGCATGTCGCTGTCGATGGCAAGCTCCTGCAGCACCTCGGTCAGGTTGAGGTCTACAGCCAGTGCCAGAAAACTCACGCCACCCTCGTCACTGACGGGGAACACTTTCGCCTCGGTGGCCGCCCTGAGCACCACCTGATCGCCGTGCATGACGTGCAGTTCCGTACCATCGGCCATTTCCAGCTTCAAGCTTCCCGAAGTGGCGAACAGCAGCAGGTCGTTGTCCGTGCTCAAGTGCGCAGCTGCATGCAGGTGGCGGTACTCGGCGATCCAGCCATCGCGCAAGAACGTCTTGCTCAAGGCATAGGCCAGTGAGCACTCCAGCGACAGGTCAGCCATTTCATCGATCACCCGGTCACGTGGAACCTTGGGCATCAGGCGGGAAAATTCACTCAGGTTGGTCAGGGTGACTTTCCGGCGAGCAAGGCTCATAGCGGTTTCCTTTTCACATCCGGGCCTCAAGCCAACAGCGTGATCGCCACGTGTCCGGCAACGCCGGCACACACGCTGTAGATCAGGCTTCTCGACCAGAGGGCGACGATGACCACCGGAATGGCTGCCAGCAAGTCGGCATTCAGGCCCAGCAGCGAACCATCCTTGGCTACCAGCAGGGCCGGTACGGTGATGCTGGCGATGATTGCCACCGGCAGGTATTCAATGACGTCATTGAACAGCTTGGGGGACTTCTCCATCTTCAACAGAAACGGTGTCGCGCGGGTCAGGTAGGTGATGGCAGCCATCAGCATCACCGCTGCGATCAGGTAGTTCTTTTCAGGCATAACCCGGCTCCACAGCCTACGGCGGTTGCGATGAATACGTTCAGGGGCGAGGGCGCAAACATGTTCAGCAGGCACGTGGTAACGATCACCACCAAAGCGATGATGGCTTTGGTGAAGGTGCTGCACAGCGATATCAGCACGAAGATCATCATGGCGGTCAGGGCATAGTCCAGCTTGAACTGGGAAAACCGGTTCAATGCATCCGAGGCCACCGCACCAAACACCGCACCGGCGATCCAGCTGGCATGGCAATAGGTATTGAACTGCAGCAGATAACCAGGCGAGGTCGGCCTGCCGTTTTCCAGGCGTTGGCTGTGGAAGGCGAAGGACTCATCGGTCAGGCCGAACGCGTACAGCAACTTCTGCGGTTTGCTGATCGGCAGTTGTGCGCTGCGTTTGGACATGTACATCGCCATCAGCATGTGCCGCGAATTGATCAGCAAGGTCGACAAGGCAATGGTGATCAGCGGCGCGCTGCTGGTCATCAGTGCCAGGGCGGCAAACTGCGCTGCCCCGGCGTAGACGAACAGGCACATGGCGGCCGGCAGCCACAAGGGCAGGCCGGCGTTGATGCACATGACACCGAACACGAAGCTGACGACGAAATAGCCGGTGACGATCGGCAGGGCGTCGACCAGGCTTTCCTTGCGCGAGGTGGTCAGCAACACCGACGAGGTCACAGGTCGACCTCGCAGGTGATTTCACCACGGGTTTGCAGGAAGCCTTGTTTCTGCCAGAAGCTCAGTGCGTTGACGTTGTCCTCTTCAACGAACAGAAACACCCGGCGAATACCGTGCTGGCGGAAGTCGCTGAGAATCGAATTGGCCAGTGAGGTGCCGATCCTGCTCTGGCGATAGTCCGGCGCCACCGCCATGTGGTTGATGGTACCCCGGGTGCCCATCAAGCCCCCTGCGACCGCGCCGACGATGCTGCCGGTCTGGTTCTCGGCCACGTAGCAATAGGTGTGCTCGGTGCCGAGCAGTCCCTTGAGCAGCCCTTCGTCCTGCCAGTCGCAGAACGAGGTCTCCTCGAAGCGGCGGAAGAAATCGACAATCTTGCGGGCCTGGAAGGGCGTGGCTTTCTTGATGCTCAGGCCATTGATGTGTTCGGCCGGGAACAACTTCGGCGTCGTACCGATGTAACTAGTCGATAATGTCATGCTCGCTGCCCGGTCGAGAGAAGGAAATCGCGATGATCTGCCGATAGCCCATTTCAGAGTTACTCGGGTTGATCGCCGGCGTGACGTAGTGCTGCAATTCGCGATCGAGGAAGTACGTGGTGTCGAGAATATTCAGGTAAGTGCCGGAATCGATCACATTCGACTGTTTATCGTAGATCTTGCTGGTGGCACCCTCGACGTTGTGACGGCCCCAGAAGTGCACGCCGCTGAACGGATAACCGTCGCAGTGAATACCTTCTGGGGTGATTTCGATTTGCGCCCCTGGTTTGATCTCGATACGGATCTGGTGCACCTGGCATTGCCAGTTGACCGTGTGCAGCTCTTTGGGCAGCACGGCTTTATAAACGTCGAAATCCAGGCGGATCAGCGAACGGAGTATCGGTGAGTTGAAGACGTCGGCGGAAATGTCATCGAAATGGCGCGCCATGCCGCCGACATAGTTGTTGTGCGCCTCCGATTGTTCATAGGCACGGTGATTGAGCTGGCACAGCTCACCGGTGACCGGGTTGAAGTCGAAGTCACTGTAACGGCGGTAGCGGGTGCCTTTTTCAGCCTGGCCGTAATAACGGTCGATCCCCATCGTTTCCCAACTTTTGGAAAACTCGACAAACTCTTTGAAACCGCCGTTCAACGTATAATCACTGCCCATGACGTTGACCGTCTTGTTTTGTCGCAGGGCAGCATCGATGTTTCTGTTAAGTGTCAGCATGGCCATCTCTTCTTATTTAAAGCTGGCGAAAATCTAACAGTTGGATTGCGCGCCGAAACTTCACTTTTTTTTGACGTGCCTCAACCGTTGCTTGCTACCCGGCCGGCGTGCACCGTTAGTGGGCAGACAGTGCCGGCCGTTGTGCGTTATCCTCGTGGCTTTCGTAGGCGGTCTGCGTCAGCGGAATGGGGAGGGAGATTGAATGGACATCAAGGTGCTCAAAAACATCGTGAACGTCGCCCGAACGGGGTCGATCACCGATGCGGCCGAACAGGTGCACGTCACGGTCCAGGCCTTGGCCGCTCAGTTGAAAAAGCTCGAAGATCATTGCGGCTTCAAGTTGTTCGACCGGACCAACAAAGGGGTATCACTGACCCAGGAAGGCGTGGGTATCCTGCCGCATGTCCTGGAAATCGTGCGTTCTTCCGAGCGCATGCAGCTGAAGATCAATCAGTTGCGCCAGAGCCGCAACCAGCGCCTGCCGTTGCGCGTTGCCTTGAACAGCACGCTGTCGATGGAAATCAATCAGCAGATCATGGCAGGCGTGGTCAGCAAGTTGTCAGGCTACAACCCAATCTTCAGTTGCTCGGAATCGCCCGACAACCTGACGAAGCTGGCCAAGGACGAAGCGGATATGGTGGTGGTGCTGGGCGACAGTGTCCCCGAGAACTATCATTCGGTGCCGCTCAAGGGCTTGCGCATCGAAGTCGTCGCCTCGTCATCCAGCAATGACCGTTCAGCGCCCTGTGCGGTGATCAAGCCGTTGCCCGAGTGCCCCTATTCCTCGATCTTCTCCCGCTTCGCCGAGCGCCGGCCCGGCATGCTGGAGGCTGCAACCGTGTTCCACTCCGGCAGTGAGATCGTCAGTGTTTCCATGATCAAGAGCTTTGGCGGCGTGGGTGTGCTGTCGCGTGCAGTTGCCGAAGCCAACGAACTGTTCATCTGGCCTGGCTTCTCTGATTTTCTCGATGTGTATCTGATCATGAAAGAACCATGGATCATCGAAGAAGAGTTCACGCTGTTCGGCGCGGTACCCACACCCATTCGCAGCTTTGACGCCATCAGCGCCTGACGAACCGCCGCTCCCACAAGGGTTGCATTGGCTTCAAGAGCAACGCCGAACCTGTGGGAGCATTTCTATAATCTGGCGCGATCCCTGTGGGAGCGGGCTTGCCCGCGAAGAGGCCGGTACAGGTAAAGATCAGCTCTGCCTTAGAATGCAGTCGAGCAACCCTGGAAACCGCTCTGCCAGCATTTCGCTGCGCAGCGAATTCATGTGGGTGGTCCCGACATTGCGGGTATGCACCAACCCCGCATCACGCAACACGCGAAAATGGTGCGACATGCTCGACTTCGGCCGCCCGCCATCGAGCTCGCCGCAGCTGGCCTCGGCCACGCCGGCCAGGTGGCGGACGATGCCCAGGCGCACCGGGTCGCTCAGTGCATAGAGCACACGCTCGAGAATCAGGTCTTCAGGATTGGGATGTTGGTAGGCTCGCATGACCGACATGATAACGGGGGTTTCATTAATTGCCATAGTTCGATTATGATCGAACTATCGTATTCAGATGATCCTCGGAGTTTGCCCATGTCTGCCCTGTTCCAACCTTACTCCCTCAAAGATGTCACCTTGCGCAACCGCATCGCCATTCCACCGATGTGCCAGTACATGGCCGAGGACGGCCTGATCAACGACTGGCACCAGGTGCATTACGCTGGCCTGGCCCGTGGCGGCGCCGGCCTGCTGGTGGTCGAGGCCACCGCCGTGGCGCCGGAAGGGCGCATCACCCCCGGCTGTGCCGGGATCTGGAGCGACGCCCATGCCAAGGCCTTTGTGCCGGTGGTGAAGGCGATCAAGGCAGCAGGCTCGGTGCCGGGCATCCAGATTGCCCACGCCGGGCGCAAAGCCAGCGCCAACCGCCCATGGGAAGGTGACGACCACATCGCTGCCGACGATGCTCGCGGCTGGGAAACCATCGCCCCGTCGGCTGTCGCCTTTGGCGCGCACCTGCCGAAGGCACCGCGCGAGATGAGCCTGGACGACATTGCCCGGGTGAAACAGGATTTCGTCGACGCCGCGCGCCGTGCGCGTGATGCCGGCTTCGAGTGGATCGAGCTGCACTTTGCCCATGGCTACCTGGGGCAGAGCTTCTTCTCCGAGCATTCCAACCAGCGCACCGATGCGTACGGTGGCAGCTTCGAGAACCGCAGCCGCTTCCTGCTGGAAACCCTGGCAGCGGTGCGTGAGGTGTGGCCGGAAAACCTGCCGCTGACCGCGCGCTTCGGTGTGCTGGAGTATGACGGTCGTGATCAGCAGACCCTGGATGAGTCCATCGAGTTGGCGCGCATGTTCAAGGCCGGTGGCCTGGACCTGCTGAGCGTCAGCGTTGGCTTCACCATTCCTGAAACCAACATCCCATGGGGCCCGGCGTTCATGGGGCCGATTGCCGAGCGCGTGCGTCGTGAGGCGGGCCTTCCGGTGACGTCGGCGTGGGGCTTTGGTACGCCGCAGCTGGCTGAGGCGGCCTTGCAGGCCAATCAGCTGGATCTGGTATCGGTTGGCCGTGCGCACCTGGCCGACCCGCATTGGGCGTACTTCGCGGCCAAGGAACTGGGTGTGGAGAAGGCCTCCTGGACCTTGCCGGCACCTTATGCACACTGGCTCGAGCGTTATCGCTGAGTCGAAAAGGGGGCCGCTATGCGACCCATTCGCGGGACAAGCCCGCTCCCACAGGTATGAGTGGCTCTCACGGCCTGCGCTGCACCTGTGGGAGCAACTGTCTTGTGCTGCTTGTGCCGGCCTCTTCGCGGGTGAACCCGCTCCCACAGGTTCAATGCTTACCTCGAGGCATGCGCAATCCCTGTGGGAGCAACTGTCTTGCTCAGTTTCTAGAATCTGGCGCGATCCCTGTGGGAGCGGGCTTGTCCCGCGAATGGGCTGCACAGCAGCCCCTGAACTCAAAAACGATCTAACTGGTATGCCGCCGTCTCAGGGCCAGCCGACTGTTGCGCCAAGTGCCCCACCCATTCCGCCGTCACCGCCGCCTGGGTCAGCCCCAGATGCTGATGTCCGAACGCCAACAGCACGCGGCCATCGCACACCCGATCGATCACCGGCAACGAGTCCGGCAACGATGGCCTGAAGCCCATCCAGGGCGTAGCGCCTTCAACACTCAGTTCCTGCTGGAACAGCCCTTTGCTCAACCGGTGTAACTGCCACGCCCGCTGCATGCTCGGCGGCGCATCGAGCCCTGCGAATTCCACCGTGCCGGCCAGGCGCAGCCCATCAGCCATGGGCGTCATGATGAACTTGCGCTCCAGCGAGGTGACCGCGAACGGCAAGCGCTGCTGCTCCTGCGGCAGCATCAGGTGATAACCGCGCTCAGTGTCCAGGGGTACCTGCTTGCCGGTCAGCGCCGCCGTCAACTGCGCAGAATGTGCGCCGCAGCTGAGCAACACCTGGCGCGCCTGGAACGTCCCCTGGTCACTGGCCAGGCTGACCCCGTTGCCGTGCAGTTGCCCACCCGCAACCCGCGCCTGGACGAAACGCACACCGCTGGCCCTGGCAGCCTCGAACAATGCGCAGACCACCCGGTACGGGTTGATGAAGTGCCCGGTACGCGGGAAGAACAAGCCACCCAGCAGCGCAGGGTTGAGCTGCGGTGCTGCCTCGCGCACGCTTTCGGCCGACCAGAAATCCACCTCCACGTTCTGCTGCTGCATGCGCGCCTGCAAGGCTTGCAGCGCCTGGCGCGACTCGGGCCGTTCGAACACCAGCAGCGAGCCATCTTCCTTGAACAGCTCGCTGCGCCCGATCGAGCCGAGCAAGCGCTGCCAGGCTCCCAGGCTGCCTTCGTTCAGCGCGCGGATACCGGCCACGCTGCGCTGGAACGGCGCCGGGCGCAGGTTGAGCAGCAGCCGGGTGAACCAAGGCATGGCCTTGGGCAGGTACTTCCAGTCCAGGCGCAGCGGGCCCATCGGGTCGAGCAGCATGCGCGGCAGGCGCTTGAGGATCGACAGGTCGGCAATGGGGAACACCTGCTCGGTGGCCAGGTGCCCGGCATTGCCGTAGGAGGCACCATGGCCGGGCGGCTGGTGGTCGAGCAGCAGCACCCGTCGGCCCTGGCGGGCCAGTTGCAGGGCGCAGGCAACGCCAACGATGCCTGCGCCCACCACGGCGATATCGGTTTCAGGGGCGTCGACCATGCTCAACCTTCCCGTTTACCGTCAAGCAAGCGCCGCAGCTGCAGCGGGTTGCCGCGCTGGAGCGCCTGTGGCAGCAGGGCATCGGGGAAGTCCTGGTAGCACACCGGGCGCAGGAAACGCAGGATGGCTGCGGTGCCGACCGAGGTGGTGCGGGCGTCGGAAGTGGCCGGGAACGGCCCGCCGTGGACCATCGCATCGCACACTTCGACACCGGTCGGCCAGCCGTTGACCAGAATGCGCCCGGCCTTGCGTTCCAGGGTCGGCAGCAGGGCGCGGGCGCTGTCGACGTCGGCATCGTCCAGCTGCAGCGTGGCGGTCAGCTGCCCCTCAAGGTGCTCGGCCACCTGGCGGACCTGCGCGTCGCTGGCGCAGGCCACCACCAGCGAAGCCGCGCCAAACACTTCGGCCTGCAACGCCGGGTCGCTGAGAAACGCTTCGGCCTGGGTCACGAACAGCTGCGCCTGGCACTGGTTCGGCCCTTGTTGTGCCTGCCCGCTGGCGGCAACGCTTGCGTTGGCGTTGCTGGCCAGGGCTGCAGTGCCAGCGGCATAGGCGCTGAAAATGCCTGGGGTGAGCATGGTCTGCGCGGCGGCCTGGCGCACTTGCTCACTGGCCGCGTCGATGAAGCGCTGCAGTGCCGGCCCCTGGCGGGCAATCACCAGCCCGGGGTTGGTGCAGAACTGCCCGGCGCCCTGGGTCAGCGAGGCAACGAAGCCTTGCGCCAACGCTTCGGCACGGGCCTGCAGCGCTGCATCGAAGAGGAACACCGGGTTGATCGAGCTCATCTCGGCGTAGACCGGAATCGGCTCTGGGCGCGCCTGGGCGGCTTGGCACAAGGCAATGCCACCGCTGCGCGAGCCGGTGAAACCGACCGCCTTGATGCGCGGGTCGCTGACCAGGGCAATGCCGACTTCACGGCCGGCGCCGTACAGCAGCGAGAACACGCCTTCCGGCAGGCCGCAGTGTTTGACGGCACGGGCCACGGCCTGGCCGACCAGTTCGCTGGTGCCGGGGTGCGCGGCGTGGGCCTTGACCACAACCGGGCAACCGGCGGCCAGCGCCGAGGCGGTGTCGCCGCCGGCGACCGAGAAGGCCAGGGGGAAGTTGCTGGCACCGAACACCGCCACCGGGCCCAGGGCCACCTGGCGTTGGCGCAGGTCGGCACGCGGCAGCGGCTGGCGCTCAGGCTGGGCGTGGTCGACCCGCACATCCAGCCATTCGCCACTGCGGACCACGCGGGCAAAGATGCGCAATTGCATGCAGGTGCGGCCACGCTCGCCCTGGATGCGCGCCTTGGGCAGGCCGCTTTCGGCCACGGCGCGGTCGACCAGGGCATCGCCCAGTGCTTCGATTTCGCTGGCGATGGTTTCGAGGAAACGGGCGCGTTGCTCCAGCGAGGTTTCCCGGAAGCTGTCGAACGCCGCCCAAGCCAGAGCGCAGGCCTGGGCCACGTGTTCGCCGGTGCCGCCGGCGTAGGCGGGTTCGAGGACCTGGTTGGTGGCCGGGTCGATGGCGCGGATCGCATCGCGGCTGCCGGGCACGGCAGACTGGCCGATCAGCAGGTTGCCTGTCAGGGTCATGGGGCGTCCTTTGGAATTGAATTCAGATGCTCAAAATGTCGAGGCTGTGGGAGCGGGCTTGCCCGCGAACACCGGCAAAGCCGGTGCCAGGCCCCGCGGTGACTGATTCGCGGGCAAGCCCGCTCCCACACGGAATGTGTTTCCGATCTCAGGCCAGGTTCTGCTCGGCCGACCAGCTGGCGTACCACTTGCGGAACAGCGCGTACTGCTGCTCGGCGTAGTTGCGCTGGGCGTCGGTCAGCACGTCGGTTTCGTTGAAGTGCAGGCGGTACTCGGTGTCGCCGTTGAGCACCATCAGGTGCTTGTAGTACAGCACCAGGTCGCAGCCTTCATCGAACGACGACAGCACCGCCAGCGCAGCCTCCAGCTCACGCGCCAGGCGGCGGGCCTTGGCGTCTCCCTTGGCGGCCTGCTTGCTCAGGCTTACCAGCTGCAGCACTTCACGCGGCAGGGCGTTGCCGATGCCGGTGATCGCACCGGTGGCGGCGCAGTTGACGAAGCCATGTACCACCTGGGTATCGACGCCGACCATCAGGGTCACGTCGTTATCCTGGGAGGTGATGTGCTCGGCGGCGTAGCGCAAGTCGG
Source organism: Pseudomonas sp. NPDC089428 (assembly GCF_044749325.1). Lineage (NCBI taxonomy): Bacteria > Pseudomonadati > Pseudomonadota > Gammaproteobacteria > Pseudomonadales > Pseudomonadaceae > Pseudomonas > Pseudomonas sp. NPDC089428. The sequence goes on along the minus strand of NZ_JBIVHT010000006.1, from coordinate 208,801 downwards.
CGCCACCGCCGAATTCCTTGAAGCCGATCAGGTTAGGGAATTCGCGGCGCAGTTCGAAGAACAGGTCGGCGCGGGTGGCGAAGCCGTAGTAAGGGCTGTTGTAGATCACCGCCGGCAGCTTCGGCGCAGCCGCGAGAATTGCCGAGAAGTGGTGTTTCTGGGCAATCAGCGAAGCTCCGCGGCTGAGCACGCGGGGGATGACCATCAGGCCGGCGGCGCCGACCTTGGCCGCGTGGGCAGCGTGGGCCACGGCTTCGCGGGTATTCACCGCGCCGGTGCCGACGATGGTCGGGATGCCAGCGGCCACCAGGCGGGCCACGCCTTCCTGGCGCTCGGCTTCGGTCAGCAGCGGCCAGTCGCCCATCGAGCCGCAGTAGACCACGGCGCTCATGCCGGCCTCGATCAGCTCGCGGCCTTTGCGCACCAGGGCGTCGAAGTCCGGCTTGCGTTCGGCGGTGCAGGGGGTCATGAGGGCGGGCATGGTGCCGGTGAAGATGTTGTCAGTCATTGTTGTCACTCCTGGCGATATTCAGTGGTTTAAGAAGCCGGGTTCAGATGCCCCAGGCGAATGGATCCTGTTCGTCGATCAGCAGGGTGCTGTCGGCGGTCATGTAGGCGCGGCCGGTGATGAATGGGCGAATGCGTTCGCCGTCGCGTTCGTAGCGGCCATGGAACTGGCTGCCGGTGATGCTGGCCTGGACCCAGGTCTGGCCTTCTTCGAGCTTGCCGTCGGCGGCCAGGCAGGCCAGCTTGGCGCTGGTGCCGGTGCCGCAGGGCGAGCGGTCGTAGGCCTTGCCGGGGCACATCACGAAGTTGCGGCTGTCGGCATTGGCGTCGTCGGCGAACAGCTCGACATGGTCGATCGGCGCTCCGTTTTCGCCGCTGATGCCTTGGGCTTCGAGGGCCTTGAGCATGGCCCAGGTGTACTCGGTGAGGGCTTCGCGGTTGTCCAGTTCGATGCGCTGGCCGTGCTCGGCTACCAGGAAGAACCAGTTGCCGCCCCAGGCGATGTCGCCGCGCACCACGCCGTGGCCGGGCACGTCCACCGCCACTTGCTGGCGGAAGCGGTAGGACGGCACGTTGCCCACGGTAATGGCGCCGTCTTCATGCAGGGTGGCGCTGACCTGGCCGACCGGCGTGTCGATCTTGTGCACGCCAGGCTCGATCAGGCCCAGGTGCCGCAGCGAGGCGACCAGGCCGATGGTGCCGTGGCCGCACATGTTCAGGTAGCCGGCGTTGTTGAAGAAGATCACCCCGCAGGTGGCGTCGGCCGAGACCGGTGGGCAATACAGCGCGCCGACCAGCACATCGTTGCCGCGTGGCTCCAGCAGGCAGGCACGGCGCCATTGATCGTGCCGCTCGCGCAGTTCGTCGCGCTGTTCGGCCATGCTGCGCCCGTGCAGTTGCGGGAAGCCTTTCATCACCAGGCGGGTCGGTTCGCCGCCGGTATGTGAGTCGATGACGTGAATCTGTTTCATGGGCGTGTCCATTGCTTGAAGGGTCAGGAGGCGACGGCGGCGGGGCGGCCGGTATAGGTTTCAGCGCTGGCTTCGCTTTCATCATCCCCTTCCAGGCGCACCAGGTGGGCTGGCACGCCGGTGGCGGCGCCCCAGTAGTAGATGCCCAGGGCGCAGGCGGCCACGGCCAGGGTGTCGAACGGGTGACCGAGCACGCCCAGGCCGCCGAAGCTGCCCAGCCAGGACAACAGGATGGTCACGGCGTAGAAGCCGATCAGCCAGGCCGACGAACGTACTTGCTGGGCCAGCGACAAGTGCTGGGTCGGGACGAAGCGGCCGCACAGCAGGTACAGCACGAACATCACAATCTGCAGGGCCAGCAGCCAGGACACGGTGTTCCAGCCCGACCAGTAGACGATCAGCGCGGCGATGATGAACGACAGTGGGCCGAGCACGCCCATGCCCTTGACCCGGAACGGGCGCGGCATGTCCGGCGCATTGCGGCGCAGGGCGGCGACGGTGACCGGGGCCACGGCGTAGCTCAGTACCAGGGCCGCGGACACCACGTTGATCAGCGCTTCCCAGGAAGGAAACGGCAAGGTCCAGAACACCGACAGGCCAAAGGTCAGCCACAACGCCGGGCGCGGGATGCCGGACTCGGCGTCGATGCGGGTGAAGTACTTGAAGAAGGTGCCAGTCTGCGCCCAGCCATAGACCACGCGCGGCGTGGCGTTCATGTAGATGTTGCCGCAACCGCTGGGCGAGATCACCGCGTCGGCCACCACCAGGTAGGCCAGCCAGCCGACCCCCAGGGCCAGGGCGATGTCACGGTAGGGCAGGGCCAGTTCCTTGGTCACCGCAGCCCAGCCGTTGGCGAGCATCTCGGTCGGCACGCTGCCGAGGAAGGCCAGTTGCAGCAGCGCATAGATCGCGGTGGACAGCAGCACCGAAAGGATCAGCGCGATCGGGATGGTGCGCTGCGGGTTCTTCACCTCGCTGGCCACCGAAATGATCGGCGTCAGCCCCAGGTAGGCGAAGATGATGCCACCGGCCGACACCGCCATTTCCACGCCGGACAGGCCGAACGGGGCAAAACCCTGGACTTCGAAGTTCTCCGGCTTGAAGAAGCTGAACAACACGCCGATCACCAACAGCGGCACGATGAACTTGAACACGCTGACCAGGTTGTTGGCCTTGGCGAAGGTCTTCACGCTGCGGTAGTTGAGGAAGAAGAACAGCCCCAGCAAGGCGAACTGCACCAGCCAGCCGAGCACGGTCGGGTCGCTGGAGCCGACCTTGGTCAGCCCGGGGAACCAGGCTGCGGCGTACTGGCGCGAGGCGACCACTTCGATGGCGATCAGGCTGGAAAAGGCGATCAGGGTGATGAAGCCCATCAGGTAGCCGAGCAGCGGGCCGTGCGAGTACACCGGGTAGCGCACCACGCCACCGGCACGCGGCAGGGCGGCGCCGAGTTCGCAGTAGACGATGCCCAGCAGCAGCACGGCGAAACCGCCGAGGAACCAGGAGAGGATGCCGGCCGGGCCGGCGATGGCCGAGACGTGGCTGGCGGCGAACAGCCAGCCGGAGCCGAAGATGGCACCGAGGCCGATGAAGGTGAGGTCGAGCAATGACAGCTGTTTCTTGAATTTGCCTGACATGGGTGCGCCTTTTTGTAGGTTTTGGATAGGCAGGTCTGATGTCACGTGATGCGGCTTGTTACGGCCGCGCTGTTGTAGGTGTTGGGCGGCTTGCGTGGGGCATAGAGTGGACCCGAACGGGGCAGGGGTTCTTGATGGTTTTCTGCAGGGTGGAAGACGAAATCGGCACAGTTGCAGAAAAGGCTGGCGGCTGCATGACCTCGATAGGTAGGCTGCAGGCCTTGCTGTATAAGGCTTTTAGAGATTCATGGGCATTGATGGCCCTTTCGCGGGGCAAGCCCGCTCCCACAGGCTTACTACAATCCCAGAGTCTTGCGCGGTAGTTGTGGGAGCGGGCTTGCCCGCGAAGAGGCCAGTGCAGCCAATAGAGATTGCCCCGATGACCGATACCCCCCTGGCAACCCTGTACCAGTCCCTCGACCAGCACCGTCCGGCCACCCTGGAGGCCCTGCTGGCCGGTGTGTCGTTGCTGCTGCCGATCCTCGATGCCATCCCCAATGCCGCCATCTTCATCAAGGACCCGGCCGCCCGCTATGTGCTGGCCAACAACACCCTGGTCCAGCGCTGTGGTCTCAAGCGCCTGCAGCCGCTGCTGGGCAAGACCAGCGCCGAAGTGTTCCCGGCGCAACTGGGCCCCGGCTACACCGAGCAGGATCGCCGGGTACTCAAGGACGGCCTGGTGCTGCAAGACCAGCTCGAACTGCACCTGTACGGCAGCCGAGAGCCGGGCTGGTGCCTGACCCACAAGCGCCCGCTGCGCAACCCGGACGGCGAGATCATCGGCCTGGTGGGCATTTCCGTCGACCTGCAGTCAGCCGCCGACACCCACCCCGCCTACCAGCGCCTGGCTGCGGTGGACGAGCATATCCGCCGCCATTTCCACCAGCCGATCAGCATGAGTGAGCTGACCCGCATCGCTGGCATTTCCGTGGCGCAGCTGGAGCGTTACTGCAAGCGGGTGTTCCACCTCACGCCGCGGCAGATGATTCACAAGGCACGCCTTGAACACGCGCACCGGCTGCTGCATTCCGATTTGCCGATCACCGAGGTGGCGCTGCGCTGCGGCTACACCGACCACAGCGCGTTCAGCCGCCAGTTCAAGCAACTGACGGGCTTTACCCCCCGCCAGTACCGCCAGGCGACGGCGGATCAGGCCGGCTGAAACAGCAGCCTGGCTTCGTCGAAGCACTGCTCGGCAATCGCCGAACGTGGCTCGCTGCGGCGCAGCAGCAGGCCGACCGGGCTGTGGATGCTGGCGTCGGCGATGGGGAGGATGCGCATGTGTTCGCTGAGGTCTTCCAGGCCGCAGCCCAGTGGCATGATCGCGCAGCACACGCCGGTGTTGATGGCCTGCACCAGCTGGAAGGTCGAGTCGCTTTCCAGCACGGCATTGGGCTCAAGGCCGCGGCTGCGAAAGCTCAGGTCCAGTGACTGGCGGTAGTGCATGCCTTTGCTCAGCAGGCCCAGTGGAATATCGCCAAGCTCGTCCCAGCGCAGGCTGTCGACATCGAACTGGAAGTGCTGGGTGTCGAACAGCAGGCCCATGGTGGTGGTGCCCAGCTCGATCACTTCGAAGAAGTTGGCGTTGACCTGGTCGAGGTAGCAGATACCCAGGTCGAGCTGGTTGCGGCTCAGGCCATCCATGATCTGCTCGGTGCTGTGCGAGCTGAGCTGAAACTGCAGTTCGGGGTATTTCTCGCGCAGCGGCAGCAGCAGGTGCATGGGGTTGAAGCTGGCCAGCGGCACAGTGCCCAGGCGCAGGCTGCCGACCACCTGGCCTCGGCAACTGGCGGCCTCCGCCTGCAGGCCGTCATGGGCGGCGAGCAGGGTGCGGGCCCAGGCCAGGATGCGTTCGCCGGCTTCGGTGAAACCCTCGAAGCGCTGGCCGCGCTTGACCAGCACCAGGTCCAGTTCGTCCTCCAGGTTGCGCAAGCGCATGGACAGGGTCGGCTGGGTGATATGGCACAGCGCCGCAGCCTGGCCGAAGTGGCGGGTCTGGTCGAGGGCGATGAGGAACTTGAGCTGCTTGATGTCCATGGAAGTGCCTGGAGTCTGGTTGTGCAGACCTTAACCCACGTCTGCGATAGATGTCATTGATCGGCCGGTTCGCCATTTCGATTGGACGCTGCTTGGGCTTGCCTCTAGCGTGACGACAATGCCATTCAAGGAGCTTCACCGTGCGCGTCCAACCCGATGCGGTTTTCGTACCGCTGAACATCGCCGTGCTGACTGTCAGCGACACCCGTACCTACGACAACGACACCTCCGGCGAGCTGCTGGCCAGCCGCTCGGTGGAAGTTGGCCACCGCCTGGTGGCGCGGGCGCTGCTCAAGGACGACCTGTACAAGATTCGCGCCCAGGTGGCGGCCTGGATCGCCGATGACGACGTGCAGGTGGTGCTGATCACCGGCGGTACCGGCTTTACCGGGCGTGACAGCACGCCGGAGGCAGTGCAGTGCCTGCTGGACCGGAGTGTCGATGGCTTTGGCGAACTGTTCCGCGCCTTGTCCATTCTCGATATCGGCAGCTCGACCGTGCAGAGCAGGGCACTGGCGGGGATTTCCAACGGCACCCTGGTGTGCTGCCTGCCCGGCTCGACCGGCGCTTGCCGTACTGCCTGGGAAGGCATTTTGGTGGAGCAGCTGGATGCGCGGCACCGGCCCTGTAATTTCGTCAAGCATCTGAAGCCTATCGAAGCCTGCGAAAGCCGCGGGTAGCCAGCACTGGCCCTTTCGCGGGCAAGCCCGCTCCCACAGGATTGTGCGTAACCTGAGGCCTGTGCTGTACCTGTGGGAGCGGGTTTACCCGCGAAAGGGCCATCAGCTCAACACAAAGTCCACCGGCAGCAATACCGGCGGCAGCGGCTCCACCCCCAGGGCCCCCAGCACATCCCGCTCCACCGTGCGCACCATGGCATCCATCGGCAGGTCGTTCTCATCCCGCCCGAACGGGTCCTCCAGCTCGTTGCCGATCGCATCCAGGCCAAAGAAGGTGTAACCGACAATGGTGGTGAACAGCGGTGCCAGCCAGCCCAGCGGCTCGGCCAGGGCAAAGGGCAGCAGCAGGCAGAAGATGTAGATGGTGCGGTGCAGCAGCAAGGTATAGGGGAACGGCAGCGGTGAGCCCTTGATCCGCTCGCAGGTGGCCTGCACTTCGGTCAACCCGGCCAGGCGCTGCTCCAGCAGGGTGTAGAGCCACTCGCTGATCTGCCCGTGCTCGGCCAGCCGCGAGCAGTGGCTGCCGATGTCACGCAGGATGCCATCGCACACATTGTGCGCGGCCACCGGGGTGGCCTCGTTCAGCCATGGACGCGTGGCGTTCTCTTCGCTTTCGTTGCGCAACCGCGCATTCAGCCCATGGGCAAAACCACACAGGCTGCGCAGTAGCTCGGCGCGCAGTTTCTCGTCGGCGATCACCCCACTTTCACGCACGAACGAGCGGGTCTCGATGATCAGCTTGCCCCAGGCCTTGCGCCCCTCCCACCAACGGTCGTAGCAGGCGTTGTTGCGAAAGCTCATGAAGATCGACAGCGACAGGCCAAGCAAGGTGAAGGGCGTGGCGCTGACCGGATAGAAGAATGCCGGAAAATGCCGCTCGATCAGCACGATCAGCGCGGCCAGCAAGGTGACCATCAGGCAGCGCAGGGCAATGCGCTTGACGATCGAGCCCTTGAGGGTGAACAGCACGCGCAGCACATCGGGGCGGGGGTGGACGATCATGGCAATCCAGAGGCGGGCGCTTAGCCGCCGGTCATGTTCATGAAGCGCAGGATCTGCACCTCACCGCCGACTTCGAAATGATGGCGGTAGGGCTTGAGGTGCAGCGAGTCGCGGATGGCCTTTTCCAGCCGCGCAGCATCGCCGGGGTGGGCGCGCAGCACCTGCTTGAGGTCCATCGAGTGTTCGTTGCCCAGACACAGCAGCAGGCGGCCTTCGACCGTCAGGCGCACGCGGTTGCAGGTGGCGCAGAAATTGTGGCTGTGCGGTGAGATGAAGCCGACGCGGGTGTGTGCGGCTTCGGCCAGGCGCCAGTAGCGCGCCGGGCCCTGGGAGGACTCGGTGGACTCGATCAGGGTGAAGTGCTCGGCCAGGCGCTCACGCACTTCGTCGCTGGAGCAGAACGACTCGCCGCGCTGGTGCTCGTTGATCACCCCTAGCGGCATTTCCTCGATGAAGGTGATGTCCAGCTCGCGGTCGATGGCGAAGCGCACCAGGTCGACCAGCTCGTGATCGTTGCGGCCCTTGAGCACCACGCAGTTGAGCTTGGTGCGCTGGAAGCCGGCCTGGCGTGCGGCGTCGATGCCGGCGATCACCTGGTTCAGGTCGCCGGTGCGGGTGAGTTGCTTGAAACGCTCGGCATCGAGGCTGTCGAGGCTGATGTTCAGACGCGTGACGCCGGCGTCGAACAGCGGCTGGGCCAGGCGCCCGAGCTGCGAGCCATTGCTGGTCATGCACAGTTCGCGCAGGCCGGGCAGGGCGGCGATGCGCCCGCACAGGTCGACGATGCCCTGGCGCACCAGCGGCTCGCCGCCGGTCAGGCGGATCTTGCGGGTGCCCAGCGCAACGAAGCGCTCGGCCACCTGGAACAGTTCTTCGAGGCTGAGGATCTGCTGGCGCGGCAGGAACTGCATGTCTTCAGCCATGCAGTACACGCAACGGAAGTCGCAGCGGTCCGTGACCGACATACGCAGGTAGTCGATTTTCCGGTTGAAGCCGTCGATCAGGGCCCGGCTGTTCTGTTCCACGTTGGCACTCGAAAGGAAGTGGGGGCTACAGGATCCAAGCTATAGCCTGTGGCCAGCCCCGTCAAATTGCTTTCCCCGACCGATTCATCAATGTCCTCTATCGGTTGGCGCAGGGGGGGTAGCGCCTGGGAGATCGAGCGCCGCGCGGGCGGCGCTCGATCTCCCAGGCGCTGAAAATTCCAGTCAAACTCTCATGATCGAAACCACTTATCACGCCGTAAGATCTTTCGATTAGACGTGCTTCCTTGCGCTCCATAGGCTGAAAAAAAGCATCGAAGCGTGAGGATTGACCGCATGAGCCAGGACCAACACATCAGGGACTACAAGGGCCCCGCCGCCGGCTGGGGCGCGCTGAAGAGCGTGACCAAGAGCTGGCTGGGCAGCGACAATGCCTTCAAGAACCTGCGGGCCATGCTCAAGACCAACCAGAACGGCGGCTTCGACTGCCCGGGCTGCGCCTGGGGCGAGTCGCCGGAAAGCGACATGGTCAAGTTCTGCGAGAACGGCGCCAAGGCGGTGAACTGGGAAGCCACCGGCCGCTCGGTGGACCCGGCGTTCTTCGCCAGGTACAGCGTCAGCGCGTTGCTCGACCAGACCGACTACTGGCTCGAATATCAAGGCCGCCTGACCCACCCGATGCGCTACGACGCCGCCACTGACCACTATGTCGAAACCACCTGGCAAGAGGCGTTCGAGCTGATCGCCCAGCACCTGCGCGCGCTCGCCTCGCCTGATGAGGCCGAGTTCTATACCTCGGGCCGGGCCAGCAACGAGGCGGCGTTCCTCTACCAGCTGTTCGTCCGCGCCTACGGCACCAACAACTTCCCCGATTGCTCGAACATGTGCCACGAAGCCAGCGGCGCCGGCATGTCGGAAACCCTCGGGGTGGGCAAGGGCACCGTGGTGTTCCACGACCTGGAGCTGGCCGACGCGATCTTCGTCATCGGCCAGAACCCCGGTACCAACCACCCGCGCATGCTCGAACCGCTGCGCGAGGCGGTCAAGCGTGGTGCCCAGGTGGTGTGCTTCAACCCGCTCAAGGAGCGTGGCCTGGAACGCTTCCAGCACCCGCAGCACCCGTTCGAGATGCTCAGCAATGGCTCCGAACCGACCACCAGTGCCTACTTCCGCCCGGCCCTGGGCGGCGACATGGCAGCCATGCGCGGCATCGCCAAGTTCCTCCTGCAGTGGGAGCGTGAGGCCCAGGCCAAGGGCGAGCCGGCGGTGTTCGACCATGCCTTCATCGCCGAGCACACCAGCGGCGTCGATGACTACCTGGCAGCGGTGGATGCCACCTCCTGGGAGCACATCGTCAAGCAGTCGGGCCTGACCCTGGCCGAGATCGAACTGGCCGCGCGCATGTACCGCAAGGCCGAACGGGTGATCATGTGCTGGGCCATGGGAGTCACCCAGCATCGCCATTCGGTGCCGACCGTGCAGGAAATCGTCAACCTGCAGCTGCTGCGCGGCAACGTCGGCAAGCCCGGTGCCGGCCTTTCACCGGTGCGCGGCCACAGTAACGTGCAAGGTGACCGCACCATGGGGATCGACGAGAAGCCCAGGGCGGCTCTGCTCGACGCCATCGAGAAACGCTTCAAGTTCCGGGTGCCACGCGCCCATGGGCACAACGCGGTGCTGGCGATCAAGGCCATGGAAGAGGGGCAGGCCAAGGTGTTCATCGGCCTGGGCGGCAACTTCGCCCAAGCCACTCCGGATACCCCGCGCACCCACGCGGCGCTGCGCAACTGCGCGCTGACCGTGCAGATCTCCACCAAGCTCAACCGCTCGCACCTGGTCACCGGCCGCGATGCCCTGATTCTGCCGTGCCTGGGTCGTACCGAGATCGACCTGCAAGCCGAAGGGCCGCAAGGCGTGACCGTGGAAGATACCTTCAGCATGGTGCACATCTCCAACGGCCAGCTGCGCCCGCGTTCGCCGCACATGCGCTCGGAGCCGTGGATCATCGCCGGCATGGCCAAGGCCACCTTGGGCAACCAACCGATCGACTGGGAATACGCAGTGGCCGACTACAGCCGCATTCGCAGCATGATCGCCGACGTTATCCCAGGCTTTGCCAATTTCAACCAGCGCCTGCAGCACCCCGGCGGTTTCCACCTGGGCAACCACGCGGCCGACCGCAACTTCCGCACGGCCACTGGCAAGGCACGGTTCATGCCCCATGCGCTGCCTGAGGAACTGGTCAACGCCAAGGTGCTGGCGCGGGGTGACAAGCCGGACCTGATCCTGCAGACCATGCGTTCGCACGACCAGTACAACACCACGCTGTACGGGCTCGATGACCGTTATCGCGGGGTATTCGGCCTGCGCGAGGTGGTGTTCGTCAGCGAGGCGGACATCCGTCGCCTGGGCTTCGAGCCGGGCGAGCACGTGGACCTGGTGTCGCTGTGGGAGGATGGCGTGGAGCGGCGGGTGTCGGGCTTCCGCCTGGTGCCCTATGACATTCCCGATGGCCAGGCAGCGGCGTATTACCCGGAGACCAACCCGCTGGTGCCGCTGGAGAGTTATGGCGAAGGGACTTACACGCCGACTTCCAAGTTCATCGCGATCAAGCTGGAGAAGGCCAAGGCCGGGAACCGGATCGAAGCGGTGCTCGCTGCGGATTGATAAGCTGCCTGGGCCGGCCGCTTTCGCGGGACAAGCCCGCTCCCACAGGTTCACCACAGCATTCAAGATTTGCCAGGTACCTGTGGGCGCGGGCTTGTCCCGCGAAGAATCCAGCGCCGATTCAGGATCGATGTACTGGAAAGGCCGTGGTGTACTTCATCTGCTCCATGGCGAAACTGGAGGTGATGTTCGACAGCCCCTCGGTGCTGTTGATCAGCTTCTTGTAGAACCGGTCATAGGCTGCGATATCGCCTACCACCACCCGTAGCATGTAGTCCCAGTCCCCGGACATGCGATAGACCTCCATCACCTCCTCGAACCCCGTGACCGTGCTGGCGAACTGCTCCAGCCAGGCGCTGTCGTGGCGTTGGGTCTTGAGCTGGACGAACACGGTCAGTCCCAGCCCCAGACGTTCGGGGTCGAGCAGGGCGACACGGCCGAGGATGTAGCCGTCTTCCTCCAGGCGTTTGACCCGCTTCCAGCACGGCGTGGTCGACAGGTTGACCGCTTCGGCCAGGTCCTTGAGCGAGATCGAGGCGTCGCGCTGCAGCAGGGTGAGGATGTGTTGGTCGAAACTGTCCATGGCAAGGTCAAACCATCGAGAAGAATTTTCTCCAGATTACCCCAGGCCTAGGAAAATTTCCTGAATCGGCCCGGCATTGCCGCCGCGCCAGGTTGTTGCCATAGTTGCAGGCTTGAATCCTGCCAATGGGCCCGACCATGTCCGAAAAGCCGCGTAATTTCGCCACCCGTACCATCCACGCCGGCGAGCAGTTCAGCGTTGCCGATAACGCTATCTTTGCGCCCATCTACACCGCCAGTTCCTATATCAAGCGCAGCCTTGACGATAACCCTGAGTATGCCTACAGCCGCGTCGGAAACCCGACCCGGCATGCCTACGAAAGCTGTGTTGCCGCGCTGGAGGAGGGGGTGGGTGCGGTGGCCTGTGCTTCTGGTGTGAATGCCACCGCCACGGTGCTGGAACTGCTGTCAAAGGACGCCCACGTGGTGGTGATGAATGGTGTTTATGGTGGCACCTTCCGCATCCTCGAAGACTACCGCGGGCGTACCTCGGGCCTTACCACCACGTATGTCGACCTCAATGACATCGCAGCGGTGGCGGCAGCGATCAAGCCAGAGACCCAGCTGATCTGGATCGAGTCACCGACCAACCCGTTGCTGCACCTGGTGGACATCAAGGCGGTCTGCGACCTGGCCCGTGCCCGCGGCATCCTCACCTGCATCGACAACACCTTCTGCTCACCGTGGAACCAGCGGCCGATCACCCTCGGCGTGGATCTGGTGATGCACTCGGCGAGCAAGTACATCGGCGGCCATTCGGATCTCACCGGCGGCGTGGTAGTGGCCGCCAACGACGACCTGCTGGCGCGCCTGCGCAAGATCAGCATGGCGGTCGGGGCGATCCAGGGGCCCTTCGATTGCTACCTGGCCCTGCGCGGGTTGAAGACCCTGGATGTGCGCATGGAGCGCCAATGCGCCAACGCGCTGCAAGTGGCGCGCTTCCTTGAAGGCCACCCGCAGGTCGAGCAGGTGTTTTACCCGGGCCTGGAAAGCCATCCGCAACATGAATTGTGCAAGCGCCAGATGCGTGCAGGTGGGGCAGTGGTGGCGATGAAGGTCAAGGGTGCCGACCGCGCCGCGCTCAACCGCCTGGTCGAGGCCTTGCAGATCTTCGTGCTGGCCGACTCGCTGGGTGGGGTGGAGAGCATGATCAACCACTCCTGGAGCATGTCGCACAACTCGTTGAGCCCGGCGCAGAAGGGCGAGATGGGGATCAGCGAGAACCTGCTGCGGTTGTCGGTGGGGATCGAGGATTACCGTGACCTGATCGAAGACCTGGATGGCGCACTGAAGGCTGCAGCTGCTGTGTGAAGGTTGCTGGCCTCATCGCGGCTGAAGCCGCTCCTACAGGTTATGCGCAGATCCTGTAGGAGCGGCTTTAGCCGCGATGAGGCCGGTGAATTCAATAAAGGGTTGTCAGGCCTTGGGCGGATGGATGATCCGCTCGATCTTGTCCTTGATCAGCAGCCTTTCCTTGCGCAGGCGGTTGACCGCCTCGTCGTTGGTGCCATTGGCCTCGGCGGCCAGCACTTCCTTGTCCTTGGTGTTGTATTCCTTGTGCAGCTTGTGAAGGTCCTGATCCTTGTCAATGAGTGCCTGGAATGCGTCAGCGGTAATGTGCAGGTCAGCGAGCAGATCATGCGGAACTGGCATTTCTTCACCTCTGTCAGGGTTGTCGGTAAGGTCCTGACCTTTGAGGATAGCCGCCTTTGCGCAGGTGGGGGACTGGGGTAGGCTGTCGCATCCTTACCTGTGCCTGGAACCTGCGCCATGCCTCATCTGAACCTGGAATACAGCGACAACCTGTGTGATCTGAATGTCGATGTCCTGCTGCTGCGCCTGAACCACGCCCTGGTCGGCAGTGGCCAGTTCGCCGACGAGGCCGACATCAAGAGCCGGGCCCAGGCCTTCAAGCAGTACCGGGTGGGTACCGCGCCAGGTGAGCGGGCCTTCGCCCATGTGCGCCTGGCGATACTCAGTGGCCGCTCGCCAGAAGTGAAGCAGCAGTTGTCCGGCAGCTTGCTCGAGGTGCTGCGCGACGCCATCCCGGCCCAGGCCGGCGTGGACATCCAGCTGTGCGTCGAAGTGCTCGATATCGACCGCGAACCCTATGCCAAGCAGCGCCTGCCTGGCTGAACGGCTGCTGAATGAAGTTAATTTAATGTAAAAAAATGCATCGGCTTACGAATTTGTTACCGTCTTTTTCACGAAAAATTGATGGTACGCTTTCTAGAGTTCCGCGACTTTCCCACGGAGCCATCAGGCCTGGGGGTTGATAATTACTCTTGATTGCGAATGCCGATGCTCAATTTCAAATCCCTGCGGACTGAATGGGTCACGCTGTTGGCCAGCGTTTACCTGCTGGTCGGTCTCAACATGTTCCTCTGGGAGCACCTTCAAGAGGTGGTGCCCGCTGGTTTGTCGGGGCTTTGGCTGAGTCTGGCATTCGCCGTACTGATGTTGTTCGCGTTCAACCTGGTGTTGACGCTGTTCGCCTTCCGTTATGTATTGAAACCGCTATTGATCGTGTTGTTCTTGAGTGGTGCGAGTGCCGCTTACTTCATGAACCAGTACGGCGTACTCATTGATGCCGGCATGTTCCGCAACATGGCCGAAACCAATGTTGCGGAAGTGCGCGATCTGATGTCGTTCAAGTTCGCGGCTTATATTCTGCTGCTTGGCGTATTGCCGTCGGTCCTGCTGTGGAAAGCGCAGATCGCCTACCGCCCGTGGCACCGCGAACTGCTGGGCAAGCTGGTGGTCAGCGGTGCCTGCGTGGTGGCCCTGGGCTCGGTGGCCCTGGTCAATTACCAAGGGCTGTCGTCGTTGTTTCGCAACCACCACGAACTGCGCCTGATGCTCACCCCGAGCAACGTCGTCGGCGCGACCATCGGTTATGTCAACGAGCGCGTCGGTACCGCCGCGCGACCCTTCCAGAATTATGGCGAAGATGCCAAGCGCGATACGGCCTGGCAGAAGCATGAGCGCAAATCGCTGACCGTGCTGGTGGTGGGCGAAAGTGCGCGGGCCGATCACTTCGGTGTGCTGGGTTATGACCGTGATACCACCCCTAACCTGGCCAGGCAGCAGGGCCTGCTGAGCTTCTCCGATGTGCATTCCTGCGGTACTGAAACCGCCGTTTCGGTGCCGTGCATGTTCTCCGGCATGAAGCGCAAGGAATACGACGCCCGTGTGGCGAAGAACCGCGAAGGGCTGCTGGACATCCTCCAGCGTGCCGGCCTGGCCGTGCAGTGGCGCGACAACCAGTCGGGTTGCAAAGGCACCTGCGACCGCGTGCAGTTCATCGATGTCAGCAACCTCAAGGACCCGCAGCTGTGCGCCAGCGGTGAATGCCATGACGAAATCCTGCTGCAAGGCCTGGGCGAGCTGATCGACAACCTCGACAAGGACACCGTGCTGGTGCTGCACCAGATGGGCAGCCACGGCCCCGAGTACTTCAAGCGCTACCCCGAAGGGAGCGAGCGCTTCACCCCGGTGTGCCAGAGCAATGCGCTGAACCAGTGCAGCGAGCAGGAAATCATCAACGGCTACGACAACACCCTGGCCTACACTGACAAGGTATTGTCCTCGCTGATCGACACCCTGCGCAGCAAGCAGGACAAGGTCGACACGGCGATGATCTACCTGTCCGACCATGGCGAGTCGCTGGGCGAGTACAACCTGTTCCTGCACGGCACGCCTTATGCCATCGCCCCCGAGCAGCAAAAGCACGTGCCGCTGCTGACCTGGTTCTCCGACAGCTACAAGGCGGATTTCGGCATCGACACCGACTGCCTGGCCAAACTCAGCGATGCACCGCTGTCGCAGGACAACCTGTTCCACTCGATGCTGGGTTTGCTGCAGGTGCACACCGAGGTCTACCAGCAGTCGCTGGACATGTTTGCCAGCTGCCGGCCGTGGTTGACTGCCCAGCGCTGAGGCCGTTCATCTAATCCAGGGATGGCGCAGGTTTCACCAGCAGGGCCCGCGCCGTATATACTGCGCGCCAATGTTTGTGGGAGAGCCTTGTGGCCATCGAAATTCACTGGATCCGTGACGACCAGACCCTGGCCGAATACTGCCGCAAGTGGCGCGCATTACCCTTCGTGGCGCTCGACACCGAATTCATGCGGGTCGACACCTTCTACCCGAAAGCCGGCCTGGTCCAGGTGGGTGACGGGCAGCGGGCTTTCCTCATCGACCCGCTGCTGATCGGCGACTGGCAGCCGCTGGGCGAACTGCTCGACGACAGCAGCGTGGTCAAGGTGCTGCACGCCTGCAGCGAAGACCTCGAAGTACTGCTGCGCCTGACCGGCAAGCTGCCGCAACCGTTGTTCGACACCCAGTTGGCCGCCGGCTACCTGAACCTGGGTTTCTCCATGGGCTATTCGCGCCTGGTGCAGGAGGTGCTGGGCATCGAGCTGCCAAAGGGCGAAACCCGTTCCGACTGGCTGCAGCGCCCGCTGTCGGAAACCCAGGTCAGCTACGCCGCCGAAGATGCCGTGCACCTGGCCGAACTGTTCGAAGCCTTGCGGCCACGCCTGGCCGGCGACAAGTACGCCTGGGTGCTTGACGACGGTGCCGAGCTGGTCGCCGCGCTGCGCCGTGAAGTAGAACCCGAGACCTTGTATCGCGACGTCAAGCTCGCCTGGAAGCTGGGCCGCCAGCAGTTGGCGGTGCTGCGCGAACTGTGCGCGTGGCGCGAGCGAGAAGCCCGTAGCCGTGATGTGCCGCGCAACCGCATCCTCAAGGAACACTCGCTGTGGCCCATCGCCAAGAGCCAGCCGGATAACCTTTCGGCCCTGGCCAAGATTGAAGAAATGCACCCGCGCACCATCCGCCAGGACGGCGCCGCCTTGCTCGAGCTGATCAAGCGCGCCGCCAGCCTGCCGTCCGAGCAATGGCCGCAGCCGCTGCCTGAGCCGCTGCCGATCGAAGCCGCCGGCATCCTCAAGCGCCTGCGCGCCATCGGCCAGGCCGAAGGCAAACGGCTGGGCATCGCCCCAGAACTGATGCTGCGCAAGAAAGCCCTGGAAGCCCTGCTCAAGAGCGGCTACCCCAACGGCCCCTACCAACTGCCCGATTCGCTGCGCGGCTGGCGCCGTGAGCGGATGGGCCAGGCCCTGCTGGACGACCTCGCAGGCGCCGGAGACAAGCAATGAAACGTATCTGCTCGATCTATAAGAGCCCACGCAAGAACGAGATGTACCTCTACGTGCTCAAGGCCGATGGCCTGGAGCGCGTGCCCGAGGGCCTGCTGCCGTTCTTCGGTACCCCGAAGCATGCCTTCGACCTGGTGTTGACCCCGGAGCGCCAACTGGCCCGCGAGGACATCACCAAGGTGCTGGAAAACCTCGATAGCCAGGGTTATCACTTGCAGATGCCACCGGCCGAGGACGAGTACATCGAGCACTTGCCTGAAGAGCTGCTGCGCCGTAACGACCCGGTCTGATCATGCGTGTACTGATCGCTGAGCATGATCATGCTCGATACACCGAGCTATTGCGTGACGCTGCACCGCAGCTGGAAATCCTGACCAGCGGCGACTCCGCCGAACTGGCCCGCCAGGCACCGCACTGCCCGGTCTGGCTGGGTCAGCCGGACCTGCTGGCGAGCCTGCTGCGCCAGGGGCACAAGCCGCAGTGGATGCAATCGACCTGGGCCGGCATCACGCCGTTGCTGGCCGAGGGCCTGCCGCGTGACTACCGCCTGACCCGCGCCGTGGGCATCTTTGGCCAGGTGATGGCCGAGTACATGCTGACCTACATGCTCGGCCACGAGCGTGAAGTGCTGTCACGCCTGGTCAGCCAGGTCGAGCGACGCTGGGATGACCGCCCGGGGCGCAGCCTGGAAGGGCGCAAGGTGCTGATCGTCGGCACCGGAGATATCGGCCAGCGCGTGGCCGAGTTTCTCGTGCCGTTTGGCGTGAGCCTTTACGGCATCGCCAGCAATGCCCGCGAGCAGGCACCGTTCGTCGAGGTGGCAGGGCTGGCGGATTTGCCGCGCCTGGTCGGGCAGGTGGATTACGTGCTCAACCTGCTGCCGGACACGCCGGCAACCCATGACTTGTATGACGCGGCGCTATTTCGCTGTTTCCAGCCCACGGCGCTGTTCATCAATGCCGGGCGCGGTGCGGCGGTGGTCGATGCCGACCTGGTCGAGGCGTTGAAGGAGGGGCATCTGGCCGGGGCGGTGATCGACGTGTGCCGGCAGGAGCCGCTGCCGCAACGGCATCCGTTCTGGACCGCCTGGGGGTTGCTGTTGACCGGGCACAGCTCGGCGCCGACCTCGCCCGCGGCGATGGTGCGGCTGTTTGCCGAGAATGTGCGGGCGTATGCAGAAGGGCAGGGGTTGCGCGGCGAAGTCGACTTCGCCCGGGGCTACTGACTTCGTTAGCCTGAACTGGCCTCTTCGCGGGCACGCCCGCTCCCACAGGGACAGCGCAGTCCTTGTAGGAGCGGATTTATCCGCGAGAGGCCGGCACAGCCAACACCAGGCCTACAGGCTGAAATCACCCTCAGCAGCCAACTCGCTCAGCGGCCGGCGCGGGCTCGGCACTTCACGGGCCTGCAGCGCTTCGTCCAGGCTGGCCTTGTCGCCCAGCTTGCCGATCGCCACCATGGCATGCAGCTCATAGCCTTCCGGAATCTTCAGTTCCTGGCGCGCCAGTGCCTGGTCGAAGCCGGCCATGCCGTGGGTGTGCCAGCCGCTGATGCTGGCCTGCAGCGCCAGGTGGCCCCAGGCGGAACCGGTGTCGAAGGTGTGCCACAGCGCGGGCTTTTCTTCGCTGGCGCCCGGCGCGGCGAAGGTGGTCTTGGAAATGATCAGCACCAGCGCCGATGCCTGCTGGGCCCAGCTGCGGTTGAAAGGCACCAGCAGGCTCAGGTAACGCTCCCAGTTCGGTGTGTCGCGGCGTGCATAAAGGAAGCGCCAAGGCTGCGAGTTGTAGGCCGACGGCGCCCAGCGTGCCGCTTCGAGGAAGCTCAGCAGGGTCTCTTCGCTGATCGGTTCGGCCGTGAAGGCGCGTGGTGACCAGCGGTTGATGAACTGTTCGTTGATGGCGTAATCGGCAATACGGGGGGTGGCACTCATGGCTGCTCCTGCAAGTGGATGGCAAAGCATGCACGCTACTGCGTCCACCTGGCACTGACAAGCGGTCTGGCGTTGCCGAAGGCCAGGCTCTAGACTGGCGCCGCCGCGCGCCGCGGCCTGAAAGATGACTGCAGGAAACCCGTGTGATGATCGCTGACAGCGCGCCGTTCTGGCGGCGCAAGACCCTCGAACAACTCAGCCCGCAAGAGTGGGAGTCGCTGTGTGACGGCTGCGGCCTGTGCTGCCTGCAAAAGCTCGAGGACGAAGACGACAACAGCGTCTATTACACGCGCATCGCCTGCAAGTTGCTGGACCTCGATACCTGCCAGTGCAGCGACTACCCCAACCGCTTCGCCCATGTGCCGGACTGCATTCAGCTCACCCCGGGCAAGGCCGACCAGTTCAAATGGCTGCCGAGCACCTGTGGTTACCGCCTGGTCAGCGAGGGCAAGGACCTGCCCGAGTGGCACCATCTGGTCTGCGGTGACCGCAAGCAGGTGCATGAACAGCGCATTTCGCAATCGGGGCGTATGCTCAGTGAACATGATGTGGACGAAGACGACTGGGAAGACCATCTGATTTTCCGCGCCAGCTGAACGGCGCCCCGTCGCCTCTGAGGAACAAGGAGTTTCGGTATGCGTTGCCAGTGGTTGTTGCTCCTCGGCCTTGTGGCCTGTTTGCCGGCCTGGGCGAAAAAAGTCGACCTTGATTACCAGGTGCGCCTGTTGCCTGCCAACGGCCAGGCCGAAGTGCGCCTGACCTTGGCTGAAGGCAGTGCCGTGCGCAGCCTGGATTTCGACCTGGGCAAGGTAGGCGCCTACAGTGGCTTCCAGGCCGATGGCCAATGGCAGCAGCAGGGCGAACGCGGCGTATGGCACCCGGCGACGGGCAAGACCAGCCTCAGCTACCGGGTCAAGCTGGACCAGAAACTGCGCAGCGGTGCCTACTCCACACGCATCACCCCGCACTGGGCGCTGTTCCTGGGGGATCAGCTGGTTCCGCCGGCACGTCTTGATCAGCAGGACGGTACCGAGTTGGTGGCACGTTTGACTGTCGACTTGCCTGAAGGCTGGAAGAGCATCGAAACGTCCTGGCCACGCATCGGCAAGGACAAGTTCCGTATCGACAACGTCTCTCGCCTGTTCGACCGCCCGACCGGCTGGATGCTTGCGGGCGATCTTGGCAGCCGCCGTGCCCGCCTCGGCGAGACCGACATTACCGTGGCCGCGCCCGTGGGGCAGGGCATGCGGCGGATGGATAGCCTGACCCTGCTGACCTTCGTCTGGCCGCAACTGCAGGCAGTGTTCCCGCGCAACCCGGCCAAACTGCTGCTGGTGGGCGCCCGTGATGGCATGTGGCGTGGGTCAACGGCGGCGGACGCTTCGATCTACCTGCACAGCAGCCGGCCGATGGTCAGCGAGAATGGCAGCAGCCCGCTGTTGCGCGAGCTGGTGCAGCTGTTTGCGCAGATTCGTGTACGCGACAACAGCGACTGGCTGGGGCAGGGCCTGACCGAGTACTACGCCACCGAGTTGCTGCGCCGTGCTGGAGGCATCAGCGACGACCGCTACGAGGTGTGGCAGGCGCGCCTGCAGAAGCTGGGCGGCAAGGTCACCCAGCTGCGCGCCGAGCACGCCAGCCCGGCGCAGGTGGCCCGAGGGGTGATGTTGTTGCAGGCGCTGGACAAGGAGATCCGCATCCATACCCAGGCCAAGCGCTCGCTGGACGACGTGACCCGGGCGCTGATGCGCCTGCCCAGCGTGAGTACCGAAGAGTTCGTGCAGATCAGCGAGAACGTGTTGGGGCGCCAGTCCGACGTACTGCAGAGCAAGGCCCTGCGCTAGCCTGGCGGTTCGACGCCTCGATAAACCCGCTCCCACAAGGCTACGGTGACCCTGTGGGAGCGGGTTTATCGAGGCGTCGAACCGCCGCGAAGAGGCCAGTACAGGCAGAGCAGAATCAACTGCCGGTCAATGGGTCCTTCCCGGTCACCGTCACCCCGCGGGTAGCCGCCTCGGCGCTGGCCCTGAGTACCTCCAGCTCCGCCGCACTGCGCTGTATGTCCGAACGCAAGCGGTGGTACTCCTGGCGATGCTTGAGCCACCAGGCCTTGGTCGAGCAATGCCCGCTGATCCCGCGGGCCACCGCCAGGCCGCCTGCCACCATCTGCAACAGGCCGATCAGGCCGCCGCGGCGCAGCCCCTTGCTGAACATCAGCGCCCCACCGGCCAGTGAGCCGACGCGTTCCAGGCCATGGACATTGTGCTCCCGCGACCCCGGGGTGGAATGGATATCGAGCATGGCAAGTCCTCCTTGTGGAATGTAAGCAGCTGACCCGTTGCCTGGCGTGGCCGTTCAGTCGGTATGTCGAGCGGTCCATTTTTGCCGGTAGGGTTCTGCCATGCGGTTTTGCCTGGGGCGAGGTCTGGTCTGCTCAACTGCTTGGCATCGGCAGGCAACTGAAGCGGGCTGACGCAGGATCAACCTGGCCTCGCCGCCTGGGCGCAGCGGTCGGCAAGTCGCGTTTCGAGCAGGTCAAGTCGCACCTGGAATACGCTGCCGAGCAGAAACTCAGCATTGTTCAGGGGTGAGATCGAGCAAGACCGGTGCTGTTCTGACGGAGCTCAGCACCTGGCCGTCCTTGTACCTTGGGTGCAAGGACGGCCTTTTTATTTGAACTTGGGGCCCGAACGGGTATTCAGCCCCTTGGCCATGCGGTCATACAGCACCACGTTCACCGTCGCAGCCAGGTTCATGCAGCCTTCGGTGGGGATATAGATGGTTTCCTCGCACCAGCCGCGCACGTCCTCGCTCAACGAGCCATCCTCGGGCCCGAAGATATAGATCGCCCGGTCCGGGTGAGTGTATTCAGGCAGCGGCCGCGCGCCGTCGACCAGCTCCACCGCCACTGGCGTGCAACCCAGGGGAATGATGCGTTGCAGGTCGTCGATGCCGATCAGCGGAATGTCGTAGTGCACCCGCTTGGTGTCGGTGACGAAGTCACGTGCGCGCTCATAGCGCTTGCCGGTGTAGAACACCGAGTTGACGCCGTAGCAACCCGCTGCGCGCATCACCGAACCGACGTTCTCCGCAGACTTGGGGTTGAACAGGCCGATGCAGCTGTACCGTTTGTTTGCCACGTGCCGGGGCCCTTCGCGAAAAAAAGAGCGCGATTATACGGGCTTGCCGGCAGCAGCGGGTGTTGCAGTGACAGTCAGTCCTTTTTCAGCATGCCCGCCAGCCCGGCGAACGGGTTGTGGGTGGCCTTGGCGATGCTCGGGGTGCTGGTCGAGCCTTCGCTGAAGTACTGCTGGTCGGTGTAGCGCGAGTGCTCGTTGTCGTGGCAGTACAGGCACAGCAGCTCCCAGTTGGAGCCGTCCTGCGGGTTGTTGTCGTGGTTGTGGTCACGGTGGTGCACGGTCAGCTCGCTCAGGCGCTTGCCAGAGAACTCGCGGGCGCAGCGGCCGCACACGTGCGGGTACATTTTCAGGGCTTTGTCGCGGTAGCCCATCTCCTTGTCGCGCTTGGCGTCGGCGAGGATGCGGTCGAGGCGGGCGGTGGCGGCGGAGGTGGAAGCCGAACTCATGGAGTTTCCTTTGTTCTGATCAGGCAGATGACGGTTATGCCATTGAGTCTAGCGCGCTTGCGGGGCAGGCGGACAGGCGAAAACTTCAATATCGGCGTAGCCTGTAGAGAGGTTCCCGACAGGAGGTTGCTGATGTACCACGCGATCCTCGCCGCGCTGCTTGTAGCCGCCGTGCCCCTGGCCGACGCGGCGGGCACGCCACCTCGGCTGAACACCCCGGTACCCGGTGCACCCGGCACGCCGACGCCCACGCCTTACCCGCAGATTACCCCGAGCACGCCGCCCAAGGCCTACGACAGTACACCGGGCGCGCCGCTGCTGCCGCCGATGCCGGTGCCAGGGCCGCCGAAGGACCAGGATTTGCCTGGTTTGCGCCAGGAAACTGCGAAGCCGCCGGCGCAGGATGATTAGGGTGAAGGTATGTCAGGAGATGGTGTGAGGGCGTCCATGTGCCTGCCACAACATTTGCAGCGCCTGTGAGATCGAGCGCCGCCCGCGCGGCGCTTCGCGGGGCAAGCCCGCTCCCACAGTCTGTTTCGGGCCAGTTACTCCTGTGAAATCTCCACTGTCCGCCTTGTTTGTTCCATTCGACATCGAAGGTATCGCAGAGGCCACACACAATTATCTAGTCATGCACCATGGCAGGCGCCGGTACTTGCACAGGACAGATTGGCCCGAAACAGACTGTGGGAGCGGGCTTGCCCCGCGAAGCGCCGCGCGGGCGGCGCTCGGTCTCACAGGCGCAGAAAACCTAACGGCGAACGCTTCCAGCCCTCACATCACCCCCAACTCCCCAAACACGAACGCATACTCCAGCGCCACATCGCGCAGCCCCTGGTACCGCCCGCTCATCCCACCATGCCCGGCGCCCATTTCGGTCTTGAGCAGCAGCAGGTTGTCGTCGGTCTTGCGCGTGCGCAAACGGGCCACCCACTTGGCTGCCTCCCAGTACTGCACGCGGCTGTCGTTGTAGCCGGCGACCACCAGCATCGCCGGGTACGCCTGGGCGCTGACATTCTCATAGGGCGCATAGGCCTTGATGCGTGCGTATACCTCGGGCTCCTCGGGGTTGCCCCACTCGTCGTACTCGGTGACGGTCAGCGGCAGCTCGGGGTCGAGCATGGTGTTGAGCACGTCGACGAACGGGACCTCGGCGATGGCGCAGCGGAACAGTTCAGGGCGCAGGTTGAGCACCGCGCCTATCAGCAGGCCGCCGGCGCTGCCGCCGCTGATGGCCAGGCGCTCTGGCGCGGTCACACCCTGGGCGATCAGGTGCTCGGCGCAGGCGATGAAGTCGCTGAAGGTGTTGTGCTTGTGTTCCTGCTTGCCGGCGCGGTACCAGGCTTCACCCAGCTCGCCACCGCCGCGCACATGGGCAATGGCGAAGGCCACGCCGCGTTGCAGCAGGCTCAGGCGGGCGTGGGAGAACCACGGGTCGAGGCTTTCACCGTAGGCGCCGTAACCGTAAAGGTAGAGCGGCACGGTCTTGTTCAGGTCTTCGCGACGGCGCACCAGGCTGATCGGCACCTGGGTGCCGTCCGGCGCAGTGGCCCAGAGGCGCTGGCTGACGTAGTCGTCGGCGTCGAACTGGCCGAGCACCGGGGTCTGCTTGAGGACTTCCTGGGCGCCTGTGGCCAGCTCCAGCTGGCGAACCTGGGCCGGGCGGTTGAGTGCTTCGTAGCGCAGGCGCACGCGGCGGCTGGCGAACTCCAGGCTGTCCTGCACGTACAGGCTGTAGGCCGCATCGGGCAATTCGACCCGGTAAGGCGCCAGCCCTTGCGGGCGTACTTCGATGATCGGCAGGCCGCCTTCACGCAGGCTCAGGGTCAGCGCGTCGGCATTCAGGCTCAGGCCTTCGAGCATGATGTCGTCGCGGTGCGGCACCAGCACTTGCCACTGGTCGCGGCTTGGCACCGGGGTAACCGGGGCGTGGTACAGGGCGAAGTTGATGCCATGCTGGTTGCTACGGATGAACCAGCGCCACTGGCCATCGAGTAGGCCGTGGTCAGGGAAATACTCGTGGCCTTCGACCCGTGCCGCCAGGCAGGTGAACGCCGCCTGTGGCGTTTCGGCGTCGAGCACCCAGGCCTCGCTGGTGGTCTTGCTGTTGAGCAGCAGCACCAGTTGGCGCTCGGAACTGGTGCGGTAGCAGTGCAGGAAGAAACGGCCGTCGGCCTCTTCGAACACGGTGCTGGCGTCAGCCTCGCCCAGGGTGAAACGGCGCAGGCGCCACGGGCGGTGGGTATCGTCCAGCTCGGCGAAGAACAGCGTCTGGCTGTCGTTGGCCCAGGTCATGCTGCCGTCGCAGTCCTCGAAGGGCAGGGTGGTCAGGTTGCCGTTGCTCAGGTCCTTGACGTACAGGGTGTAGATCTCGTCGCCGCTGGTGTCGAGGCTGTAGGCCAGCAGGCGGTGGTCGGGGCTGACATTGAACGTGCCCAGCGACAGGAACCCGCCGTTGGCCAGGATGTTGGGGTCGAGCAGCAGTTGTTCCTGGCTTTCATCGACCGTGTTGGAGTCGTCCGCCGGGCGCGGGCAGCGGTAGTGGCGCGGGTACTCGTCGCCTGCGGTGGTGCGGGTGTAGTAAAGATATGGGCCCCAAGGCGAGGGCAGCGACAGGTCGGTTTCGAGGATGCGGCCCTTGATCTCTTCGAACAGCTGCTCGCGCAGCGGCGCCTGCTCGGCCAGGCAGGCCTCCTGATAGGCGTTTTCCGCCTGCAGGTAATCGAGCACTTGCGGGGTGTCGCGCTGTTGCAGCCAGGCATAGGGATCGGTGGCCTGGTCCTGGCGGGCAATGGGGGGCTGGGGCTTGGTTGGCATCGGGGATCTCTTGACCGGGACAGGGAGACGCTGTCTGCGCCCTGAAAAGTGTTTATCATAGGCATCTCTTTGCCTGGCTTGCACGAACACCATGATCGAGAACGACTACACCTTCGCCTGGGGCCTCTACGCTGTCGCCGCGCTGGGCTGCCTGCTGGTGGGCTTCAAACTCACCGGCTGGATGTGGCGCTGGCTGCGTGAACCCCTGCGGGTGATCCTGGCGGTGCTGCTGCTGACGCCGACCATCGTCGACCCGGTCAAGGACAGCTTCGCCCCGGCGATCGCCATCACCGCCCTGGACCTGGCCTTCAAGGTCGGCAACAACGCCTGGCGGGCTATTTCCGATTTCGCCATGTACGGCATGATCGCCTTCGCCTTGTACCTCGTCTTCGTGCTGATCCGCTGGCCGCTGGAAAAGCGCGCCCGCGAGCGCCGTGCGCAGGCCGAAGCCGCCGCCCAGCGCCGTGCGGTCGAGGACAATGCCGTCATGGCTGGTGCGCCAATGGCTGCCGAGCGCCATGACCGTTACCGCGACGACCTGCCCCCTGCCGCACCGAGCGGCGGCCGTGGCCGGGTCGAGCCACGCCTGTAAGCGGAGACACCACCATGTGTGAACTGCTGGGCATGAGTGCCAACGTCCCCACCGACATCGTCTTCAGCTTCACCGGCCTGATGCAGCGTGGCGGGCGCACCGGCCCGCACCGCGACGGCTGGGGCATCGGTTTTTACGAGGGGCGCGGCCTGCGCCTGTTCCAGGACCCGGCTGCGAGCAGCGAGTCGGAAGTTGCCAACCTGGTGCAGCGCTATCCGATCAAGAGCGAAGTGGTGATCGGCCATATTCGCCAGGCCAACGTCGGCCGCGTGTGCCTGTCCAACACGCACCCGTTCGTCCGCGAAATGTGGGGCCGCAACTGGTGCTTCGCGCACAACGGCCAGCTCGGCGACTTCAAGGGTGAAGCGACGTTCTATAGGCCGGTGGGCGATACCGACAGCGAGGCAGCCTTCTGCGACTTGCTCAACCGCATCCGCGCGGCTTTCCCCGAGCCGGTCGAGGTCAAACAGCTGCTGCCGGTGCTGGTCGAGGCCTGTGCCGGGTATCGCAGCAAGGGCGTGTTCAATTGCCTGCTCAGCGACGGCGACTGGCTGTTCTGCTTCTGCTCGACCAAGCTGGTTCACATTACCCGGCGTGCGCCGTTTGGTGCTGCCCGCTTGAAGGATGTCGACCTGATCGTCGATTTTCACACCGAAACCACCCCCAATGACGTGGTCACGGTCATCGCCACCGAGGCCTTGACCGAGAACGAGACCTGGCGGCGCTACGAGCCAGGCCAATGGGGCCTGTGGCGGCACGGCGAGTGCGTTGCACAAGGCCAGAGCTAAGGACGCTGCATGTTCAGAAGTTACCTGCGGTTGCTGCTGTTCACCTTCGGCCTGTTGGCCGGTATCCAGGTGCCTGGGCTGGTCAAGGACTACAGCCAGCGGGCCGAGGCGCACCTGTTCGAATCGCGCCAGGCGCTGGATGGTTTCAAGCAGACAGCCGAGCGCTTCTTCAATGGCGATCTGCAGGCCCTGGTGCGGCATTACCGGACCAGTGACGACCCGGTGTTCCTCAGCGATGCCAACAGCATCGAGAGCCTGCTGATTCGCAATCAGCTGCTGGAAGACGAATGGCAGGCGCTGCAAGGGTCGTGGGTGAGCCGCACCTGGCATGTGCTGGTGCAGCCGGATCCACAGCTGCGCGAAGAGACGCTCAAGGGCTACAGCTACCAGATCCTGTTGGTGCCTGAGGCGATTGGCTGGGGCGTCGGGGCCGGCTTTATCCTGGCCTTCGTGGTCGAGAGCCTGTTGCTCGGGATCGGCTGGGTGATCCTTGGCGGGCGGCGGCGTGGAGCGGTGAAAGAGAGCTGGCGCTGATTCCTCTGGTGTCTGTACTGGCCTCTTCGCGGGTAAACCCGCTCCCACAGGGTGATCGCCACCCTTGAGGCCTGTGCCGTACCTGTGGGAGCGGGTTTACCCGCGAAAGGGCCGGCATTGGAGACGTAGAACTGTCAGACCAGCACTATCCGCTGCCCGCCCACATCCCGCGCATACCGCTCCAGCACCTGCCGGCACACGCCAACTACCTCGTCCACCAACGCCACCCCGGTCTGCCAGGCCACCACCAGCTCCAGGCTCGGAGGTGGCTGCAAGCCTTCCAGCAGCACCAGCTCACCGCGGCTCAACTCTGCATCCACCAACGCCGGTGGCAAGGCGCCAATGCCGAAACCATCACGCAGCAGCCGGGTAATCGCTGCCACCGAGTTCACGCAGTTCAACCGCGGCGCCTCTGCCCCGGCACCCTGCAACAGGCTGAGCACCTCCTGGTGCGGCCGCGAGTTCTTCGAGAAGGTGACAATCCGCTCGCGGCCCAACTCGGCCAGCGAGGCGAAGTCGCGGTGGTACACGGAACCGGCCGCCACCACCCAGCCCATGGGGTAGCGCGCCAGGTCCTGGCTGCGGATCGATTGTTCGCGCAGCAGGTCGGTCTGCAGGATCACGTCCAGGAACCCCTTCTGCAGCTGCTCGCGCAGGTTCAGCGCGGTGTCGGCGACCAGTTCGATCTCCACCTGCGGGTAACGCTCGGTCAGCTCTGCCACCAGTGCGCTCATCCAGGTGTGGATCACTGTGTCCATCACCCCGACGCGAATGCGCCCGACCTTGGCCCGGTCGCTGTCCAGCGATTGCTTCATGGCCTTGGCCGTGTCGAGCATGCGTTCGGCGTACTCCAGCACTTTGCTGCCCTCCGGCGTCAGGCTGACACCGCGGGAGTCGCGCAGCAGCAGTTTCACCCCAAGGTCGGCCTCCAGCGCGGCAATGCGGCTGGACACCGAGGCCTGGGTGGTGAACAGCTTCTCTGCGGTGAGGCGGAAGCTCTTGAGCCGGGCGACCCAGACGAAGGTTTCGAGGAAGCGAAGGTTCATGATCAGTTTTTCTTGTTCCAGACCGGCGGTTTTTCTCGTTGGACTCAGGCGGCACGGGCTCTGAACATGGCACTCAGGCCGCGACGCCCGACGTCGCCCATAAAACAATACCAACAAGCCGAGGCAAGCATGAACCCAAGCGGCGTGCAGCAGCAGGTGCAATCCCCTCCTTCGACCGGGCCGTTCGCCTGGTACCGCGACATCGACCAACAGCAACGGCGCACATTCTGGAGCTGCAAGATCGGCTATGGCCTGGACGGCATGGACACCCAGATGCTCAGCTTCGTCATCCCGACGCTGATCATGCTGTGGGGCATCAGCACTGCCGAAGCCGGGCTGATCCATACCAGCACGCTGATCGCCTCGGCCGTCGGTGGCTGGGTCGCCGGCATCCTCTCCGACCGCATTGGCCGTGTGCGTACCCTGCAGCTGACGGTGCTGTGGTTCGCCTTCTTCACCTTCCTCTGCGGCTTTGCCCAGAACTATGAACAACTGTTGATCGCCCGCACCCTCATGGGCTTCGGTTTCGGTGGTGAATGGACCGCCGGCGCGGTGCTGATCGGCGAGGTCATCCGTGCCCAGGACCGCGGCAAGGCGGTGGGCATGGTGCAGTCGGGCTGGGCCATCGGCTGGGGCCTGACGGCGATCCTGTATGCGCTGCTGTTCTCCTGGTTGCCGCCGGAGCAAGCCTGGCGCGCGCTGTTCCTGCTCGGCCTGGTGCCGGCGATCTTCGTGATCTTCGTCCGCCGGCTGGTCAAGGACCCGGAGGTGTATCGCCAGGCCAAGGCCGGGGAAAGCGCCGAAGCGCCGTCGCATTTCTACGAGATTTTCGCCCCCGGCATGCTCTGGACCACCGTGCGCGCCTCGTTGCTGACCACCGGTGCGCTGGGTGGCTACTACGCCATCACCTCGTGGCTGCCGACCTTCCTCAAGAACGAGCGCGGCCTGAGCGTGCTCGGCACTGGCGGCTACCTGGCCATGGTGATCATCGGTTCGTACATCGGCTATGTGGTCAGCGCGTACCTGTCCGACCTGCTGGGGCGCAAGAAGAACTTCATCCTGTTCGCCGTGGGCTCGTTCATCATCGTGCTGTTGTACACGCAGATGCCGGTCAGCGATGGCGTGATGCTGTGGCTCGGTTTCCCGCTGGGTTTCTTCGCCTCGGGCATCTTCAGCGGCATGGGCGCGTTCCTTACCGAACTGTTCCCGACCCGGGTACGTGGCTCGGGGCAGGGCTTCTGCTACAACATCGGCAAGGTCATCGCCGCCCTGTTCCCGCTGCTGATCGGCCTGCTCGGCGAGAAGATCCCCCTGGGCCTGGGCATCGGCGTGTTCTCGGCGGTGTCCTATGGCGTGGTGATCGTGGCGGCGCTGAGCCTGCCGGAAACACGCGGCAAACAACTTCAGGCGCGCTAAGGTAGGCCTATGAACATCGACACGGGAGCACGTCAGGTGAAACCCCTGCTACTCAATTGCGACATGGGCGAGAGTTACGGCAGCTGGCGCATGGGCCTGGATGCCGAGGTAATGCCCTATATCGACTGCGCCAACATCGCCTGCGGCTACCACGCCGGTGACCCGAGCATCATGCGCCGCACGGTGGCCATGGCGCTGGAGCACGGCGTGACCATCGGTGCGCACCCGGCCTATCCGGACCTGGTCGGCTTCGGCCGCCGCTCCATGGCCTGCAGCCCTGAAGAGATCCGCGACCTGCTGCATTACCAGATCGGCGCCCTGGATGGCATCTGCAAGGTACTCGGCGGCCGTGTGGCCTATGTGAAGCCCCACGGCGCGTTGTACAACGACATGATGGCCGACCCGCTCAAGCTGCGCACCGTGCTGGAAGCCGTGGCGGCCTATGGCAGCGGCCTGCCGCTGATGCTCATGGCCACTGCCGACAACAGTGCGGCCCAGGCCCTGGGCGATGAAATCGGCGTGCCGCTGTGGTTCGAGGCTTTCGCCGACCGCGCCTACACCGCCAGCGGCCACCTGGTCTCGCGGCGCCTGCCAGGCGCGGTGCACCATGACCCGGCGCGGGTTGTCGAACAGGCCCTGCGCCTGGCCCGTGGCGAAACCCTGGTAGCGGATGATGGCAGCGCGCTGAAGCTGGCAGCCAGCACTGTCTGCGTGCATGGCGACAACGACAGTTCGGTGGCGGCCGTGCGGCAGATCCGCCAGGCCCTTGATGCGCTGGAGGCGCGATGAAGCTGCGTATCGAAGTCGTGGCCATCGATAGCCTGATGGTGCGCCTGTTCGACCGCATCGACGAAGCCAACATGCCGTGGATGCTCGCCGCCAGCCAGCGCCTGAGTGCGGCGTTCGGCGTGCATCTGGTGGATCTGGTGCCGTCCTACACCACGCTGATGTTGCAGTCTGACCTGCCGCCAGGCGAGGCGAGGGCGCTGATCGGCCAGGCGCTGGATGGCTTGCAGCCGGATACTGGCAGCGCTGGGCGGCGCCATGAAATCCCGGTGTGGTACGACGCCAGCGTCGGCCCGGAACTGCCCGTGCTGGCGGCGCGCAGCGGGCTGAGCGAAGCCGAGGTGATCCGCCTGCACAGCGAACGCGACTACCCGGTGTTCGCGCTTGGCTTCGCCCCCGGCTTCGGCTTCATGGGGCTGGTCGACGAGCGCCTGGCCAGCCCGCGCCTGAGTACCCCGCGCAAGCGCGTGGCAGCGGGCAGTGTCGGTATCGCCGAACGCCAGACGGCGGCTTACCCGGCGATGTCGCCAGGTGGCTGGAACCTGATCGGGCGCACCCCGGTGCGCCTTTTCGATCGCCAACGTGAGGGCTACAGCCTGCTGCAGCCGGGCGACCGGGTGCGCTTCGTGGCGGTGTCGCGGGCCGAGTTCGTGGCCTTGGGCGGTGATGTGGAGGTGCAGGCATGAAGCAGTTGAAGATCGAGGCCAGCACCGCATTGTGCCAGTTGCAGGACGCCGGGCGCTTTGGCGTGCGCCACCTGGGTGTGACCCAGGGCGGGGCGCTGGACTGGGTGGCGATGCATTGGGCCAACTGGCTGCTGGGTAACCCGCTGGGGGCGCCAGTGGTCGAGGTGGCACTGGGTGGTTTTACCTTGGTGGCCGAGCAGGATTGCGTACTGGCGCTGGCCGGGGCAGACCTGGAGGCACGGGTGGATGATCAGCCACTGCTGCCATGGCGCAGCTTCAGCTTGGCCAAAGGGCAGCGCTTGACCCTGAAGCAGCCAAAGCAAGGTGTGCGGGCGTATCTGGCAGCGCCGGGCGGGTTTCTCGGTGAACATGTGCTGGGCAGCTGCGCCACGGTCGTGCGCGAGGAGCTGGGGGGTATCGATGGGCGAGGCAAGGCACTTGAGAAAGGTCAGAGCCTGACGTTTGTTGGCGATTCACCGGCCCTGCGCGAGGTGCCTGCGACCTTGCGTCCGAGCTATGCGCAAAAACCTGTGCTCGACCTGGTGATAGGCGCGCAGATCGGTGACTTCAGCGGGACCAGCCTGTTCGAGGCGTTCAACCGTGACTGGGCGCTGGACAGCCGCGCCGATCGCATGGGCATCCGCCTGCTGGGGCCGCAGCTGGTGTACCAGGGCGCGCCGATGATTTCCGAAGGGATCCCGCTGGGCGCGGTGCAGGTACCGCCGGACGGGCAGCCGATCGTGTTGCTCAATGATCGGCAGACCATCGGCGGCTATCCGCGGCTGGGGGCGTTGACGCCGTTGGCGTTGGCGCAGCTGGCGCAGTGCATGCCAGGGGCGCTGGTGCGGTTCAGGGCGGTAGTGCAGGAAGAGGCCTGGCGCGAGCTGCAGGCATTCCTGGACCGTTTGTTGTAAGGCTACCGGCCCTTTCGCGGGACAAGCCCGCTCCCACAGGCTTACTGACAGCCCAAGGAAGTCACTGTTCCTGTGCTTCCCCAGGGTTACTCAGAGCTCAGGCAAATCAGTATTCCCGTGGGAGCGGGCTTGTCCCGCGAAGAGGCCAGTGCAAGCAATATCACTTGGACAGGTAACGCATCCCGTCCTCCAACCCCTGCAAGGTCAGCGGGTACATCTTGTCCTCGATCAGGTCCCGCACCAGGTGGGTCGATGCGGTGTAGTCCCAGGCCTGCTTGGGATACGGGTTGATCCAGATGATCTTCCTGAACTTCTCCTTGAAGCGCTGCATCCACACATACCCGGCCTCTTCGTTCCAGTGCTCGACACTGCCGCCTGGCTGGGTGATCTCGTACGGCGCCATCGCCGCATCGCCGACGAACACCACCTTGTAGTCATCGCCGTACTTGTGCAGCAGGTCAAAGGTGGAGAAGCGCTCCGAGGTGCGGCGCAGGTTGTTCTTCCACACCGATTCGTACACGAAGTTGTGGAAGTAGTAGTACTCCAGGTGCTTGAACTCGGTCTTGCAGGCCGAAAACAGTTCTTCGCAGACCTTGATGTGGGCGTCCATCGAGCCGCCGATGTCGAACAGCAACAGCAACTTCACCGTGTTGCGCCGCTCCGGGCGCATCTGGATGTTCAGCAGCCCGGCGTCACGCGCCGTGTGGTCGATGGTGCCGTCGATGTCCAGCTCTTCGGCGGCGCCTTCGCGGGCGAACTTGCGCAGGCGGCGCAGGGCCAGCTTGATGTTGCGCGTGCCCAGTTCGACCTGGTCGTCGAGGTTCTTGTACTCGCGCTGGTCCCAGACCTTGACCGCCTTGCCCTGGCGCTTGCCGGCCTCGCCGACGCGAATGCCTTCGGGATTGAAACCACCCGAGCCAAACGGGCTGGTGCCACCGGTGCCGATCCACTTGTTGCCGCCAGCGTGGCGTTCTTTCTGCTCTTCAAGGCGCTTCTTGAATTCCTCGATGAGCTTGTCCAGGCCGCCCAGGGACTGGATCTGTGCCCGTTCTTCGTCGCTCAGCGAACGCTCGAACTCCTTGCGCAGCCATTCATCGGGAATCAGCGCCTCGATGTGCTGGTCGAGGTTTTCCAGGCCCTTGAAGTAGGCGGCGAAGGCGCGGTCGAACTTGTCGAAGTGGCGCTCGTCCTTCACCAGGATGGCGCGGGCCAGGTAGTAGAACGCGTCCATGTCGGCGAACACCACGCCTTTTTGCAGGGCGTGGTGCAGGTCGAGCAGTTCGCGCACCGAAACCGGCACCTTGGCCGCGCGCATTTCATTGAACAGGTTGAGCAGCATGGCCCGGCTCCTGTCAGCGGTTGCCGCGCCGGCTCATGAAAGCCAGGCGCTCGAGCAGTGTCACGTCCTGCTCGTTCTTTACCAGGGCACCTGCCAGCGGCGGGATGGCCTTGGTCGGGTCGCGTTCGCGCAGCACGGCTTCGCCGATGTTGTCGGCCATCAGCAGCTTGAGCCAGTCGACCAGTTCGGAGGTGGAGGGCTTTTTCTTCAGGCCCGGCACCTTGCGCACGTCGAAGAACACGTCCAGTGCCTCGCTGACCAGCGACTGGCTGATGTTCGGGTAGTGCACATCGACGATCTGCTGCAGGGTGGCGCGGTCGGGGAAGGCGATGTAGTGGAAGAAGCAGCGGCGCAGGAAGGCGTCGGGCAGCTCTTTTTCATTGTTGGAGGTGATGATGATGATCGGGCGCTGCTTGGCCTTGATGGTCTCGTCGATTTCGTAGACGTAGAACTCCATCTTGTCGAGTTCCTGCAGCAGGTCGTTGGGGAACTCGATGTCGGCCTTGTCGATCTCGTCGATCAGCAGGATCACCCGCTCGTCGGCCTCGAAGGCCTCCCACAGCTTGCCTTTCTTCAGGTAGTTGCGTACGTCGTGGACCTTGTCCACGCCCAGCTGCGAATCGCGCAGGCGGCTGACTGCGTCGTACTCGTAGAGGCCCTGGTGGGCCTTGGTGGTGGACTTGATATGCCAGGTGATCAGGCGCGCGCCGAACGAGGCGGCGAGCTGCTCGGCGAGCATGGTCTTGCCGGTGCCAGGCTCGCCCTTGACCAGCAGCGGGCGTTCGAGGGTGATGGCCGCGTTGACCGCCAGTTTCAGGTCGTCTGTGGCAACGTAGTCGCGGGTGCCTTCGAACTTCATGGTTTATTCCTCTGCGGGGTGCCTGTGCCGGCCTCTTCGCGGGCAAGCCCGCTCCCACAGGTACTCCACAGATTCAAGCCTGTGGTGGTCCTGTGGGAGCGGGCTTGCCCGCGAAGAGGCCAGTACAGACAACACATGTTTGTGATTTGCCACCGACTATAACGCGGGCCTCTGCAGCTGGAAACGCAGACCGGGTATTCAGTCCCTGAATGGCCCGTCACGCCAGTTCAGTCGGACTTGGGTGGTGGCTGCTCGTAGCGTGCATTGAATGCCTGGATGAAGCCGTTGCGCAGAATCTGCAGAAACGCTTCGAAACCGCTGATGTTCTGTTGGTGCACGCTGCCGCTGAGCTCCACGCGGGTGGCGAACTGGTTTTTCGGCTGGTTCTTCAGCACTGTCTCGCTGGCCCCCACCAGCGCCTCCCAGATCGAGCGGAAGAGGTTCTTGTTCTTGTTCTCCACGTCCTGCTGCCAGTCGAATACGTCGACATCGCGCAATAACGGCTTGATGTAGCCATGCAGCCGGCCTTCCTCGGCCTGGGCTTCGATGACCAGGTCGCCGTGCCCGGCATTGAAATCGAACTTGCCATAGGCGCTGGCGAAGTCATTGAGCCGGCGCAATTCGATGCCAGTGGCGCGCAACCGGAACTCGAAATCATCGAAGTCGCTGAACGGGTCAAAGGTGGCGCGGCTTTCCACCTTGGCGTCTGAGGCTATCAGCGCAGTCCCGTCGAAACTTGCATCGCGTCGGCCTTTTTCGTCGCGCACATTGGTCAGGTTGCGGATATCGGCGTTCAGTTGCGTGGCTTTGAGGTCGACCGGTGGCTTGGAGTTGAAATTGCGAAAGGTCAACGTGCCGTTGTCGACGTGCACTTCGTTGAGGGTGATCGGCAGGAGCTTGTCCAGCTGCTGGCGCCAGTCGGTGCCCTGGCCAGTCTGCGAGGCCTGCTTGCTGCCGCCGTCGACGAAGTTGAGTACGGGGCGGGTGAACGCCACCTTGGCCACCACGGCCTTGTCATGGATCAGCGAATGCCAGCTCACCGACAGGTCGATCAACGGTGCTTCAAGGAACGGAACCGGCACCTTGCCGGTAGATTTGACGATTTTCAGGCCGTTGATCTGGTAGGCGCCGCGCCACCAGGCCAAGTCGACATCGGCCACCTGGCCGCGGTACTCGCCCATGTGGGCAAGCTTGTCGTTCAGGTAATCGCGCACCAGGTAGGGCAGGGCCAGCTGCAAGGCCACCAGTAGCACGATCAGGCTGGCCAGGCCGATCAGCGGCCAGCGATAGCGAGCTTTCATCGCGAGGCTCTCCGCGGCGGGTTGCACGGTTGACCGCAAGCAAAGCCTGGGAGTTCGAACAGGCTTTACTGGCCACCGGGGCAGGCTTACCCTTTAAGTCTTTCCTGTTGTTTCTCATGTTCAAGGACCCTGCCATGAGCCGTATCTTTGCCGACAACGCCCACTCCATCGGCAACACGCCGCTGGTGCAGATCAACCGCATCGCCCCGCGTGGGGTGACCATCCTGGCCAAGATCGAAGGGCGCAACCCGGGCTACTCGGTCAAGTGCCGGATCGGCGCGAACATGGTCTGGGACGCCGAGAGCAGCGGCAAACTCAAGCCGGGCATGACCATCGTCGAGCCGACTTCGGGCAACACCGGTATCGGCCTGGCGTTCGTCGCCGCCGCCCGTGGCTACAAGCTGATCCTGACCATGCCGGCTTCGATGAGCCTGGAGCGCCGCAAGGTGCTCAAGGCACTGGGGGCGGAGCTGGTGCTGACCGAGCCGGCCAAGGGCATGAAGGGCGCCATCGAGAAGGCCAATGAAATCGTCGCCTCCGACCCTGCTCGGTATTTCCAGCCGGGGCAGTTCGAGAACCCGGCCAACCCGGCCATCCACGAAAAGACCACCGGGCCAGAGATCTGGAACGACACCGACGGCGCGGTCGACGTGCTGGTTGCCGGCGTTGGCACCGGCGGCACCATTACCGGCGTGTCGCGCTACATCAAGCACACCCAGGGCAAGGCGATCCTGTCGGTGGCGGTCGAACCGGTGGCTTCGCCGCTGATCAGCCAGACCCTGGCCGGTGAAGAACTCAAGCCCAGCCCGCACAAGATCCAGGGCATTGGCGCCGGTTTCGTGCCGAAAAACCTCGACCTGTCGATCGTCGACCAGGTCGAGACCGTGACCGACGAAGAATCCAAGGCCATGGCCATTCGCCTGATGCAGGAAGAAGGCATCCTCTGCGGCATTTCCTGTGGCGCGGCCATGGCAGCCGCGGTGCGCCTGGCCGAAAAGCCGGAAATGCAAGGTAAGACCATCGTCGTAATCCTGCCTGACTCGGGCGAGCGTTATCTGTCCAGCATGCTGTTCAGCGACCTGTTCAGCGAGCAGGAAAACCAGCAGTAATCAGCCTTGCCGCTGATCCGGCGCAACATTCGGCGGCCTGGTTTATTGCAAAATCTTCATGAGAGAGATCCTGCCCTGGTTGTTTTTACCGGGGCGGGATGGGTTTATGATGGCCGGATGATTTTTCTGGGAGCAGGCAGCGCTGGCCTGCGTCCCATCCAAGGAGTGTTGCATGACCTTTTCCTTCCTCGCCAAGGCAGGTGTGCTGCTGGTGTTCTTCGGCAGCGTGCTCTACGTGCACCTGCGCGGCAAGGCGCGCCTGCCGGTACTGCGCCAGTTCGTCAACCATTCGGCGCTGTTTGCCCCTTATAACAGCCTGATGTACCTGTTCTCCGGCGTGCCGTCCAAGCCTTACCTGGACCGCCAGCGCTTCCCCGAGCTGGACGTGCTCAAGGACAACTGGCAGGTGATCCGCGAGGAGGCCATGCGCCTGTTCGACGAGGGCTACATCCGTGCCGCCGAAAAGGACAACGACGCCGGCTTCGGCTCGTTCTTCAAGAAAGGCTGGAAGCGCTTCTACCTGAAGTGGTACGACAAGCCGCTGCCGTCTGCCGAAGCCCTGTGCCCGAAAACCGTCGAGCTGGTCAGCAGCATTCCCAACGTCAAGGGTGCGATGTTCGCCCTGCTGCCCGGTGGCAGCCACCTGAACCCGCACCGCGACCCGTTTGCCGGCTCGCTGCGCTACCACCTGGGCCTGTCGACCCCCAACTCCGATGCCTGCCGCATCTACGTCGATGGTGAGGAATACGCCTGGCGTGATGGCGAGGACGTGATGTTCGACGAGACATATGTGCACTGGGTCAAGAACGAGACCGACATGACCCGGGTGATCCTGTTCTGCGACATCGAACGCCCGCTCAGCAGCTCGCTGATGACCCGCATCAACCGCAAGGTCAGTGCTTTCCTCGGCCGCGCCACCGCGCCGCAGAACACCGATGACGAGCGTGTGGGCGGCATCAACCAGGCGTATGCCTGGAGCAAGCGCTTCAGCAACAAGATCAGCACCCGCGTGAAGCAGTTCAAGCGCGCAAACCCCAAGGCCTACCGCATCTTGCGGCCGGTGCTGGCGGTGGTGGTGGCTTACGTGCTGTACCGCTGGTTGTTCTGATAGCAGGCCCGGCCTCTTCGCGGGCAAGCCCGCTCCCACAGGTACTGCACTGGTCTCAGGGTCTGTGGGAGCGGGCTTGCCCGCGAAGAGGCCGGAACAGGCTATTGCCCAACCCAGGATTCACCGCTATATTCCGAAACACTTCTCTTCCCTGAAGACCCGATCATGCCAGCCATCCCTTCCACCACAAGCTTTGCCATCGCGCCAGTCGCGGGCATGGTCGTGCGTGGCAGCCAGCAGCCGGCCATGATCAGTCACTACCCACCACCACCTGTCAGTGGCGTCGTAGGCGGCGTAGCTCCGCCTCCTTGCGTGGTCGTGCTGGGCTGATCGGCTTCCGGCCGCATCCCTACGCACTCGCAACCTACTGAACACGGTCGGCACCTTCCCTCGCTGAAGTTCACGCCCGCCGTCTGGCTTTTTTGCCTTATATCAGGTGGCAATACATGTCTGTCTTCAACAAAGCATCCGTGGCCTCGGCGGCCACCACCAGCCTGTTCGTCCTGCTCTGGAGCAGTGGCGCGATCGTTTCCAAACTCGGCCTCGCTCATGCCAGCCCCTTCGCCTTCCTGCTGCTGCGTTCGGCGCTGGCCCTGAGCGGCCTGCTGCTGATCGGCCCGTGGCTCGGCCTGCGCTGGCCGCGCAGCAGGGGGGCGATCCTGCGTGCCCTGGGTACTGGCTGCGTGCTGCTCGGCGCCTACCAGATCTTCTACCTGCTGGCACTCAACACCCACGTCACCCCCGGCGTGATGGCCACGGTGATGGGCGTGCAACCGATCCTCACCGTGGTGCTGATGGAGCGCCAGCGCTCCTGGAGCCGCCTGTTCGGCCTGGGCCTGGGGCTTGGCGGGCTGGTGATGGTGGTCTACCAGGGCATCAACCTCGGCGGGGTCTCGTTGCTCGGCATGCTGTTCGCCCTGCTGGCGCTGGCCAGCATGACCTTCGGTTCGATCCTGCAGAAGCGCATCACCGACAACCCCATGGGCACGCTGCCGTTGCAGTACATCGCTGGCTTCGCCATGTGTGCGTTGTTCGCGCCGCTGCAACCGTTGCAGGTGCAATGGACGGGCGGCTTTGTCGGCGCGCTGCTGTGGATGGGGCTGGTGGTGTCGTTGCTGGCCACGTTGCTGCTGTACCGGCTGATCGCCAAGGGCAACCTGGTCAATGTCACCAGCCTGTTCTACCTGGTGCCGGCAGTGACCGCGGTGATGGACTTGCTGATCTTCGGCAACCGCTTGGCACCGCTGAGCCTGCTGGGCATGGGGCTGATCGTGGTCGGCCTGTTGTTCGTGTTCCGCAAGCCGGCTACGCGACTGGCCGAGGCGTAGGCCCTAGCGGAACTCTTCGGGGATGGTGTGGCGCAACACACCTTCCTCGAAGTCCAGGATGCCGGCTTCGCGCTGGGTCAGCAGGTAATAGAGCAAGGTGTCGAGGGTACGCGATGGCGGCACTTCGACGGCCAGCATCCGTACGGCCGGTTCGGCGTGGCATGGGCAGCCGAATTCTTCGAGCGCGGCACGCACGGGTTCGACCTCGGCGGCGTGCTTGACCCGAATGCGCAAGACCGAGGCGCCGCCGCTCTGTTGCAGGGCCTGGAACCAGATCTGTTCACCGTCCTGGGTGGTGCTGATGAGGTCACCGGGAGCGATGCCGTAGGCATAGAAGGGCGTACTGTCGACCTGGTAGCCGCTGGCGGTGCGCTTCGCCCAGAGGCCTTCGACCGAGGCTGGCGGGTAGCCATTGGCGTCTTGCTCCAGGCGCCAGAGCACGATCTTGTAGTCGGAGGGCATGGTCTGGGTTCAGCTGCGAAAGGCCGGCCATGGTAATGCCCTTCGTGCAGGTTGTCTGTACCGGCTTGGCCGCCGGTACAGCCATCATCCACCTCAGAAGTAATAGCCGATGTTGATATTGGTCCGGTAGTACCAGTCATTGCTGCCCAGCGAACGGGTGCTGGTCCACCCGGTGCCGTTCTCCGCCCCACCGAACGGGTTGGCGTTGCGCGCCCAGGTCAGGTCGACCCAGGCCATGATCGGCATCGCCAGGAACTGCATGCCCACCGTGAACATCTGCGAGTCGTCCCAGTCGCGCTTGTCCTTCATCATCCGGCTGTAGTCGGTATACAGCTTGACCTTCTTCAACTGCCCCAGACCCGGTGTGTACACGTCGTAACCGACGTTGAGCGCGGCGATGGTCGCCTTGGCAGCGATCAGGTAGGCCGGGGTCAGGCCGTTGCCGCCCATCAGCACGGCATCGTCGCTGACGTCGGCCGGGTTGCGTGGGTCGTATTCATAGCGGATGGCCTGGCTGGTGACAGTCCAGTTGCCGCGGTTGACCAAGGCATGCACACCCGCCGCCCAGTAGTCGCCACTGTCGTGGGTGGTAGCGTTGTACAACTCGGCGCCGGCCAGGGAGGCGCCGAGTTCGGTCTTCCAACCTTCGCCAGTGAAGGTGCGGGCGACCCGGGCGTTGACCTGGTTGCGCTTTTCGTTGTCCTGGCGCGACTGGGTGACGGCCACCGCGTTGTCGTCCAGGTCGCTGAAGCGGCCGACTTCCGGCGAGTAGCGGATGCCCGTGGGCAGCATGCGCGGGAAGTAGCCCAGCTGCAGGTCCCAGTCGCGGTCCTTGTAGCTGTATTTGAGGCCCGTGCCGGCGCTGACGCCATAACCCATGAAGAACGGGATGTGGTAGCTCCAGCCGAATTGCGGATACGGCTCCAGGCCGAATGGCTTGAACGGGGCACCCAATTGCAGGTTGGATTGCGCATCGATGCGGTAGCCGACGAAACCGCGGTCGATGGCACGTTTGCCGTCGTCCTGGAACCAGTAGCCTGCGTCGGCGAACAGTTGGCGGTGGCGGGCCTGGACGTCGAGGCGGAAGGTGTCGAAGAGCAAACGGCCGTTGTTTTCGGTGGTGTCCCAGTGCTCGTCGCGGTAATTGACCCGCAGGGCGCCGCCGATGTCCAGGCTGCTCTGGCCGTCATCGCTGCGCCAGGCGATGTGCGGGACGGGCTTGGGTGTGCTGGGCGGCTGGTCGGGGGCCGCCGGGCCGGGCTCGGCGGCCAGGGTGGTGCAACTGGAAACGAGCAGACCGAGGGTGATCAGGTATCTGTTCATGCTGTGCCCTGCAAGGTTGGGGCAGTTTTCGCAGGCAGCAGCGGGCCCTCACCGCCTTGAAGGGGTGTTTTTTGAGGGATAGCTGGCTAAACGCGAAAACTGAGGGTGGTTTTATTCTTCTGGTTTTTGTTGTGTCTGTACCGGCCTATTCGCGGGTAAACCCGCTCCCACAGGGGCACCACAGATTCTGCGTACTGCGCAGTACCTGTGGGAGCGGTTTTACCCGCGAAAGGGCCCTTACAGGCAGATCAGAGGTCGAGCACCAAACGTCGGCTCTTGCAGCCCGACACGCACACCATCATCGAGCCATTGGCCGCCCGCTCGGCCTTGGTCAGCACGCCGTCGCGGTGGTCGATATCGCCTTCCAGCACCCGTGTTTCGCACGAACCGCACACGCCCTCGCGGCAGCTGTAATCGATATCGCAACCGGCTTCGAGCAGCACGTCCAGCAGGTTAAGCCCAGGCTCGACATTGAGCGTCTTGCCGCTCTTGCTCAAGGTGACGCTGTAGCTGGCCAAGGCATCGTCGGCTGCTGCCACTTCCACTGCGCTAAAGCGCTCGATATGCGCATGCGCGTACCCCAGCTGCTCGCACACCGCCTCGAACGCATCGAGCATCGGTGTCGGCCCGCAACAGTAGAAGTGCGTGTCGCTGCTGCGGCCCGCCAGGTAATGCGCCAGGTCCGGCAGCGAGCCCTTCTCGTCGTTGAAGTGGTACAGCACCTTTGCTCCCAGTCCAGCCAATGGCTCGAGCAACGCCGCCTCGCGACGCGAGCGGGCGCAGTAGATGAGCTCGGCCGAGCGCCCCAGCGCCAGCAACTGGCGGAACATGCAGTAGATCGGCGTGATGCCGATACCGCCGGCCACCAGCACGCTGTGGCTGGCGCGGGTGTCGAGGGCGAAGTGGTTGCGCGGCTGCGAAATGGTCAGCTGCGTGCCCACCCGCAGCTGCTCGTGGACATAGCGCGAGCCACCGCGGCTGCTGCGGTCGCGCAGGATGCCGACCACGTAGCGCCCCTTATCGCTGGGCGAATTGAGCAACGAATAGCTGCGCACCAGGCCGTTGGGCAGGTGCAGGTCGATATGCGCGCCGGCCTCGAACGGGGCGAACACGGTATCGCCCCAGGGCCGCAGTTCGACGCTGATGATGCCATCGGCTTCATGGCGCAGGGTGTGTACCAGCGCGCTGACTGTGGATGCATTGGCCATCGCTCACCTCAGGGCAGTTGTTTGGCTTCGATCAGGGCCAGTTGTTCCTTGGCCTTGCCTTTCAGGTAGCGGCGCAGGCGCACCACGCCGAGGTCATGCTGGTACAGGTTTTCGCGCTGGTTGGCGTCTGCTTCCATGAACTCCAGCAGCACCCGGTCCTGCTCCAGCACTGCCCAGTGGCGTGCTTCCAGTCGGTTCTTGTAGAGGAAGCGCCAGGTATCGCGCTGCCAGCCGGTCAGTGGCCGCGCGCGCCAGTGGAATACTGCCGCCAGCGCGCGGCTGCTGGGCGTGTAACTGCCGATGATGGTGAAGTTGCCACCTGGGCCGCCGGTCTTGGGGTAGGGGATTTCCAGCCGCAGCCAGTGGCAGCCGTTGTCGAGGAACTCGGTCCAGTCGAAGTTGACACCGCGCTGGCCTTCCTTCTCGAAGAAGAAGCCCTGTTCGGTGTCGCGGGTGACGAACCTGGCAGTGGCTTCGCCCTCGCTCATCGAGTGCGACATCTTGTGCAGGTAGGTGCCGTGCATCGGGTCCATGACGTTGTCGAGCACGTAGCGATAGTCGCCTTTCCATTCGGTGTAGCAGAGGAAGCTGCTCCATTCGGGCGAGGTCAGCTGCTCGGGCAGTACCAGCTCGGGCGGCGTGTCCAGGTGTGGGTCGGTGGCGTTGAACAAAAAGATCGCCCCGGCTGCCTCGCGGGTATGGAACATCCGCGTCGGGCGGCTGCCTTCGAGCTTGCAACCCGGGCTGCCGGGCACCTTGGTGACGGTGCCGTCGCAGCGTACCTCGACACCGTGGTACGGGCACTGCAGACGATCGCCCAGCACTGGGCCCTGGGATAGCGGCGCGCCGCGGTGCGGGCAGTGGTCCTCGAGGGCGTGGACGCTGCCATCGTTGTCGCGCCACAGGGCGATCTTGTAGCCCAGGCGACGGATCGACAGCGGTCGGTCGGTCAGCAACTGCGACGGCAGTACTGGGAACCAGAGGTCTTTCAGGCCATTGGCCAGATGCTGTTCAACAGGGTCGACGGTTACGTGCATGTTCATCTTGTTCTACCTCCAGCGGGTCACTCGCCCAGCCGTGCCATCAGGGTTTTGAAAGCGTCTTCGGTCCACTCGCCGCTGGTCAGCGGGCAAGGCGGGCCGGCCAGGTTGAGGTGGGCGAGCAGTTCGCCCAGCTCGCTTACGCCATTGCCGTAGGCGCGCTCGATCGAGTCGCCCAGCAGGTCTTCGAAGGGGGTGTTGGGCCGCTTGCGCGCCTGGTGGGGCTGCAGGTAAACCTCATTGCTACTCATGGGGTGGTCCTCAATTGTTCTTTGGTTTGTCGGTGAGGAATTTGCCTTGCGGCGCTTGAGCGTGCTGTTGGCGCCGGGTATTGCCGTCGATGCCGCCAGCGATCGCCCATTCGGCGAACACCGTCGGCCCGGGTTCGAATTCGCGCGGCTGCCAGTCGCCCGTGAGCTGGTCTTCGTCGGCGTAGTACTCCACCAACGCGCCCGCCGGATTCTTGAAGTACCAGAAAAAGGCCGACGACACCGGGTGGCGGCCCGGGCCGATCTCGGTGGCCCAGCCGCAGCGCGAGATGTGCATGCCGCCGCCGAACACTTCGTGGAGGTCGCGCACGGTGAAGGCCACATGGTTGAGCCCGGCGCGCGGGGCCGGTAGCTGCAGCATGAACAGGTCGTGATGGCCACCTTCCTCGGCCGTGCGCAGGAAGGCACCGCGGTTGGGGTAGCGGTCCGAGGCCTGGAAGCCGAAACGCTCGTGGTAGAAGGCCTCGCAGGCGTTGACGTCGGTCACGAAGAACACCACGTGGCCGACTTCTATGGGCGTGGCGCGCTCGTACACCGGCGCCGGCTTGTTGATCCGGCCCTTGGTCTGCCAAGTGTTGTGGCCGCTGCACTCGAGTTCCAGCGGACGCTTGCGGGTGACCTGCAGGCGGATCGCAAGGCCGTTGGGGTCGGTGCAACCGATACGACCATTGCCTTCGACAAAACCCGGGTCGTCGGCAATGCGCTGGCTGTACAGCGCAAGGTCGGCCTGGCTCTCCACGCCCCAGACCACTTCACGCACGGTCGAGCCCGGTTCGATCGCCGGCGGCAGGCCGGGCTTGTCGATGGCGGCCAGGATCACGCGGCAGCCGTTGAGGGTTTCGAAGACGATCTGGTCCTCGGCGGCGCTGACCTGGGTCAGGCCCCAGTCGCTGAAGAAGCGTGCGCTGCTGGCCAGGTCCTCCACGCCGTAGGTGACTTCATCGATGCCCAGTACGCTCATTGCCCTGCCTCCACGCTGGCCCAGGCCAGCGGTTGTTCGTTCATGCCCCAGTAGAGGCTTTTCTGTTCCATGTACTGCAGGATGCCCAGGCGGCCCTTCTCGCGGCCAAGGCCGCTGTCGCGCCAGCCGCCGAATGGGGTCGAGATGGAAAATTGCTTGTAGGTGTTGATCCACACCGTGCCGGCCTGCAGCTTGCGGCCCAGCGCCCAGGCGCGTTTGTAGTCGCGGCTCCAGATCCCGGCGGCGAGGGCATACAGGCTGTCGTTGG
Organism: Pseudomonas sp. NPDC089428; assembly: GCF_044749325.1. NCBI lineage: Bacteria > Pseudomonadati > Pseudomonadota > Gammaproteobacteria > Pseudomonadales > Pseudomonadaceae > Pseudomonas > Pseudomonas sp. NPDC089428. The sequence continues at coordinate 164,903 of NZ_JBIVHT010000006.1, read as the reverse complement.
CCTGCTCGATCAGTTGTTCCTCGCTGTCGAAGGGCATTGCCACCAGCACCGGGCCGAAGATTTCCTCCTGGCACACCTGCTGCTGGTTGGCCAAGCCCTCGAGAATGGTCGGTGGGTAGAAGTACCCCTGGTCGAACATCCCGCCGCTGGGGCGTTGGCCGCCCAGGCGCAGGCGGCCGCCTTCGGCAAGTCCGAGGGCGACGTAGCGCTCCACCGATTCGCGGTGCGCAGCGCTGATCAGCGGGCCCATCTGCGTGCGCTCGTCCGCCGGGTCGCCCAGGCGCAGCTGCGCGGCGGCAGCGCACAGGCGCGCCATGAACGGCTCATACAGGGTGCGCGCGACGAACAGACGGGAGCCAGCGATGCAGGCCTCGCCCGAGGAACTGAAGATGCCATACAGCACCCCGGCCACGGCGTGGTCCAGGTCGGCGTCGTCGAGCACGATGGTCGGTGACTTGCCGCCTAGCTCCAGCGACACCGGCATCATCTTGTCGGCGGCGATATGGGCGATGTGCTTGCCGGTACTGGTGCCGCCGGTGAACGACACACGCTTGACCAGTGGATGACGGGTCAGCGCATCGCCAAGCAGCGAACCCTTGCCTGGCAGCACACTGATCAGCCCCTTGGGCAGGCCCGCGTCCTCGCAGATGCGCGCCAGCTGCAGGGCCAGCAGCGGGGTGATTTCCGCCGGCTTGATCACCACGGCGTTGCCGGCTGCCAGGGCCGGAGCAACCTTCTGTGCTTCGCTGGCGATCGGTGAGTTCCAAGGCGTGATCGCCGCCACCACGCCCATCGGCTCGTACACGCTCATGCTGACGAAATCGCCGCGTGACGGGGTGATGGTCTCTTCCATGGTTTCGCAGGCTGCCGCAAAAAACTGGAAAGTGCCGGCGGCGCTGGCCACCAGGGCGCGGGTCTCGGCGATCGGCTTGCCGTTGTCCTGGCGTTGCAGTTGCGCCAGCTCTTCGGCGCGTTCGCGGATCAGCCCGGCGATGCGCTGCAGCACAGTGGCGCGCTCATGGGGTTTGCGCTGGGCCCAGCCGCTGTGCAGGAAGGCCTGGTGGGCGCCCTGCACGGCGGCTTCGACGTCGTCCAGGCTGGCAGCGTTGAGCCAGGCTACGGGTTCGCCTGTCGCCGGGTAGCAGGTGGCATAGCGTGCACCGCCGCCCAGGCGCCAGGTGCCGGCGATGCAGAGGGGTAGAGTCTGTTCCGGAATCATGGCGTTCCCCTAGATGGATATGGCATGGGCGTGGTTGCCCAAGGCGCGAACCACGCTATAGACGGTCAGCGCTGAGGTTTTCGGGTTGGCCAACAGCGGCTTGCCGTGCAGGCTAATTTCGAAGCCGCCGAAGGTGCCGCAGGCCTTGACCTGGTGCACGTTCTCTTCGCCGTGCGGGTCGGCGACCAGCGTCACCCAGGTGCGATCCAGGCCGAGCCCGGCCAGCGACAGGGTGGCGGCGACGTTGGCATTCTTCGGGTACAGGCGGGCGGCTTCGCGGGCACTGCCCTGGAAGATCACCGTGGCCTCGCGCAAGCTGTCGAGGGTACAGACCTGCTCGGCCGGCGTGCCCTTCCACGCTCGTGCCGGCTTGCGACCGGTGTATTCCACGGTGTCGAGGCCGCCGACCTTGGCGGCCGACAGCGCATCGATGCCGCCGATGGCCCCGGGCAGCAGCTCGATGCGGGTACTGCCGAGCGCCGCCGCCGCTTCCAGGCGCTCGACCAGTCCCGGTTCGGACAACGCCCCGACCGACACCACCAGGCACGGGATGCCGCGCCGGAGCGCCGGCAGCACGTGCTCCTCGATGGCACGGTGGCCGGCGCACTCCAGCAGCAGGTCGGGGCGGGCCCCGGCCGGCAATGCGGTCAGCACCTGCGGTGGTCGGCGCAGGCGGGCCAGGCGCTGGTTGACCAGCGCTTCCGATCCCGGCGAGGTGATGACTGTGTCGACCTGCAACTGCCGATCGTGCTCGAGCAGTTCCAGCACGGCCACGCCGATGGCGCCGCAGCCGATCATGGTGATATGCAGCATGGGCAGGTCCTCAGGCGGCTGTGGCTTTCTGCGAGCGGGTTTCGCTGTTGGGCGGGCCGGCGAAACGAGTGGCGAACGGGCCGACGCTGAGCATGTCGACTTCCAGCAGGAACGGCCCGTCACTGCCCAGCGCGCCCTTGAGTACCGGGCCGAAGTCATTGAGATGGCGCACCAGGGTGTGGCGCAGGCCCAGCGATTCGGCGAGCTTGCCGTAGTCGGGGGTGTGCAGTTCGACGTAGGCGTGGCGGGCACCGTAGATGGCGTCCTGGATGTTGCGGATCACGCCATAGCGCTGGTCGTTCATCAGCAGGATCACCAGGTTGGCTTTTTCCTGCACCAGGGTCGCCAGTTCGCCCAGGTTGAGGATGAAACCGCCGTCGCCGGCCAGGGCGAACACCTTGCGCCCCGGCGCAGTCTCGGCAGCGGCGATGGCGGCGCCGATGCCCATGGCAAGGCCTTGGCCGATGCCGCCACCGAGGGCGTGCACGCCGGCCTGTGGGTGGTACAGGTTGAGCAGGCGGTTGCCCCAGATACTGTTGGACAGCGTCACGTCGCGGACCCAGGTGAAGTTGCGGCCAGTCTGCGCTTGCAACTGTTCGACCATTGCCGAGTACGGGCCGAGGTCGGCCACCAGCTGTTTGCGCGATTCGGCGCGCACGGCCTTGAGCGCGGTCATGAAGGCCGGATCGATGTTCAGGCGGCCCTGCAGGCGGTCGGCCAGGCCTTCCAGAGCCAGGGCGGCGTCACCGCAAATGAACAGATCGCTGGGATAGCTGCGGCCTTCGATGGCTGGGTTGGCGTCGATACGCAGCGTGGTGCGTGGCAGCTTCAGGGCGTACTTGAACGTTTCGTTGCTGCGCAGGCGCGAGCCGGCCACCACCAGCGCGTCGCAGGTCTGCATGAAGCCTTCGACCAGCTTGTTCTGCGAGAAGGCACCCAGGCAGCGCTCGTCGTCTTCGTTGACCACGCCTCGACCCTGGGTCGAGGTGATCACGCCGACCCCCATCTCCAGCAGGCGCTTGACCTGCGCCCCGGCATGCCGGGCTCCGCCACCGAGCCAGAGCAGCGGACGGGTGGCGCTGGCCAGGCGCTCGGCGACCAGGTCCAGCGCCTCCGGTGACGGGGCTGCGACCGGGATCGGCAGCGGCGACAGATCAGCGGGCATTGCAATCAGCGCCGACTGGATATCGATCGGGATCTCCACGCTGACCGGGCCGGTGGGCGCGGTGAGGGCGGTCTGCACGGCCAGCTTCAGGGTGCTCAGCGCGGTTTCCACGCTGCGCACGCGGAACGCCGCCTTGGACACCGCCTTGAGCATGGTCAGCTGGTCGCGGGCCTCGTGGATGTAGGCCAGTTCCTGGTCCAGATACGGTGTTTCGATCTGCCCGGTAATGTGCAGCAGCGGGGTGCCGGCGGTGAGAGCCTCGACCATGGCCCCGGCGGCGTTGCCAGCGGCGGTGCCGGTGGAGGTCAGGCACACGCCCAGGCCGCCGACGCTGCGGGCGTAGGCATCGGCCATGTTGGTGGCACCCGCTTCGCCGCGGGCCATGACGAAGCGGATGTTGCCGCGCACGGCGAAGGCGTCGAGGATTGGCATGTTGTGGATCGAGATCACGCCGAATGCGGCCTTGACCTCACACTGTTCGAGGAAAGCGGTGATCACGGCACCGACGGTGACGGTGTTTTCGTTACGCATGGCGGGACAAGCCTCCAGAAACATCGATATGAGTGCCAGTGGTGTAGGACGACAACGGTGAGGCGAGGAACAGGATGGCCTGGGCGGCTTCTTTGGGCAGGCCCAGGCGGCCCAGCGGGATCTGCTTGCGGCGGGCCAGCTGGGCGGTCCATTGCGCCCAGTCCAGGGCGCGTTCTTCGCGGGCCTCGAAGCGCCGGCGCCACTGCCCGGACTCGACCAGGCCAATGAGGATGCCGTTGACCCGGATGCCCTGTTCGGCGAACTCGAAGGCCATTGAACGCACCAGGTTTTTCAGCCCGGCGCGGGCCGCCGAGGTGGCCACCATGTGCGGTTCGGGCTGGCTGGCCAGCAGCGAGTTGACGCAGACGATCGATGCCCCGGGTTGCCCCTGCAACTGGGGCTTGAAGGCGCGCACCGGGTGGATCACCGAGAAGAACTTCAGCTGCAGCTCTTCGCTCCAGGCGGCGTCGCTGGTGTCGGCGAAGGTCGATACGCGGCCTTGTCCGGCGTTGTTGATCAGCACCCGCGCCGGCCCCAGTGCGGCCAAGCTGGCGGCGGCGAACGCTTGCACGGCATCGGCGTCGAGCACATCGCACACCTGGGCCAGCAGCCGAGCCTCGGGGAAGCGCTGGCGCAGGCTGGTTTCGGCGCTGCGCAGGCGGTCCGTATCGCGGCCGCAGAATGCCACGCGGGCACCGGCTTCGAGCAGCAGTTCGACGCAGGCCAGGCCAATGCCGGAGGAGCCACCGGTGACGATGGCGGTGCTGTCGTTCAGTGGGTAGAGGTTCATGCTCAATCCCTCATCAGCGCGGTGACTTGACCCGCACCGGGCCGGTAGTTCAGCAAGCGGGACAGCTCATCGGCGCTGCCGCGCACCTGGCCCAGCAAGCTGTCGAAATTGATGTGGCCGACCTGCGCGGTGGGGATGGTCAGGCCCAGCGCCGCAGTGACCCGGCCACTGGCATCGCGCACCGGCGCGGCCAAGGTGGAAATGGTCGATTCGAAGAAGCCTTCGCCGTGGACATAACCGCGCAGGCGGTCGGCCTGAACCAGGTCGAACAGTTCCAGCACGGTTTTCGGCGTGCTGGGCGAGTGCCGCTCCAGGTGCTCTTCGGGGTACAGTTCGCGCAACTCGGCCAGGCTCAGGTCGGCCAGAAGCACGCGCCCCAGCACCGTGGCGTGCGCCGGCAGGCGGGTGCCGACGGTTACCGCGCTGGAAAACACTGACGGCGGCGAGACCTTGGCCACGTACACGATCGAGCGGCCGTCGCGCACCACCAGGTTGCTTGGGTAGTTGAGGTGGTCGCACAGCCGCGCCAGAATCGGCTGGCCCAGTTCGGTCAGCTCAAGCGATGCCAGGTACTCGAAGCCCAGGCGCAGCACCGACATGCCCAGGCGGTACTCATTGCCGCTGCGGGTGACGAAACCCATGGTTTCCAGGGTGCTCAGCAAGCGGAAGATGGTCGAGCGCGGCAGCGCCAGGCGGCGGGCCAGCTCAGGGGCGGTCAGGGTGCGGTTCTGCCGGCTGAATTCGCACAGCAGCAACAGGCCGCGCTCAAGACCTGGCACGGTGTAGCGGTCCTGGTTGTCCTTCATGGCATCCGTATCGTTCATTGCACGCTACCTGTGAAAGAGGTGTCCAGTGCCCGGGCCAGGCGCCCGGTCACCGTCTCGGGTTGTTCGATGGCGCAGGCATGGCCGGCACCGTGGATCAGCTGGAATGGCGCAGCGAAGGCCTGGGCCAGTGCCCGACAGGCGTCTGCCGGGGTGATGCTGTCAGCACTGCCGCAGTGCACCTGGCAGTTGACCTGCGGGGGGCTGTAGCGCAGCAGGTCGTCGCCACACAGCAGTTCGATGGCTTGGCGGTAGCCTGGCGGGTTGAGCTGTGCCATGTTCCAACGCACCCAGGCCAGGGCGCTGCTGCTGGCGCTGGCGGAAACCAGGTGGGCGCTGCGGTTTTCGGCAAGTTGCGCGATACCCAGGGTGGCCAGATCGTGCAGGCGCTTGTCGCGCACGACCTGGCCCTGCTCGGGCCGGGCGCCGTAACCGCGTGCCGGGCTCAACAGCACCAGTTCGCTGACCCGCTGTGGTTGGGCCTGGGCGAAGGCCGCGGCAGTCAGCGCTCCCAGCGAATGGCCGACCAGCACGCAGCGCTCGACCTGCAGCGCGTCGAGCAAGCTGGCCAGGCGCGCGGCGTAGTCAGTGGCGCGGGGGCTGACCATCGGCAACGGCGCGGACTGGCCATAGCCTGGAGCATCCCAGGCAATCACCCGGGCCCGCTCGCACAGGCCCAGGGCAACCTGCAACCAGCTCGCAGCGCCCGAGCCGATGCCGTGCAGCAGCACAATCGCCTCGCCCTTGCCGGCTTCGCGGATCGCCTGCCGGGCGCCGCCCAGCTGCAGCAGGCGTTCGCCGAACTGCCGCTGGAGCTGGCTGAGCAAGCTGTCGGTGAGCCCTTGCATAGGCTTACCCGCGCTTGATCGAGGCCAGCGGGTGGGCTGGCGGGTAGGTGGGGGTAACTGGCTTCTTGGCGCCGAGCATCACGCACATCAATGCGTCTTCGTCGCCGATGTTGATCTCTTCGCGGTATACCCCCGGTGGCACTGAAATCAGGTCGCGGTCGGTGAGGATGGTCTCGAAGCGCTCGCCATCCTTCTCGATCACCACCTTGAGCTTGCCGCGCAGCACGAAGAACACTTCCTCGACGTCAGTGTGCAGGTGGGGCGGGCCTTCATGGCCGGCGGGGATGACCATGGTGGAAAAGGTGAAGTGCTCCGAGGGAATGGTGTTCATATCACTGCCGACGCCGGTGCCTCCGGTGCCCACGTAGCGCATCTGCGCGCGGCGGAACTTGGGGTCGTAGTCGGCCTGGAACTTCAACGCGTCCCAGTCGTAACGGCGGGATTCATAGCGGGCAATGCGCGTCTGCATCCACTCGGCGAGGTCGGAACCTGCCGGTTGTTCCCAGGTTTTCGGCGTTTGTTGTTCTACGGAAAGATCGGTCATGGCGGTCTCCTTTGCTCAGGGCATGACGAACCCGCCGTTTACCGGCAGGGTTTGTCCAGTGATGAAGCGCGACAGGTCGGAAAGGGCGAACAGAACCGCCCCACTGACGTCATCGGGCAGTTGTGGGCGCTGGATGGCCCGTTGGTCGATGTACAGGCGGTGGCGGGCTTCAGGCACGTAGGCGGTGGCTTCAACCTGCACCAGCCCGGGGGCGACGGCATTGGCAGTGATGTTGTCGCCACCTAGCTCGCGGGCCAGGCTGCGGGTCATGGCGATGATGGCGCCCTTGCTGGCGACATAGGCCAGCAGGTTCGGCGCGCCCCACAGCGGTGTGTCCGAGGCCAGGTTGACGATCGCTCCGCGGCCGCTCTCGCGCAGTGCGGGCAGGGCGGCGCGGGTCATCAGCCAGGTGCCGCGCACATTCACCTGCATCACCTGGTCCCAGGTCTCGATGTCCAGTTCTTCGCAGCGCTTGCCGCCGGAGTTGGTGATCGAGGCGTTGTTGACCAGGCCGTCCAGGCCGCCCAGGCGTTCGACGGTGCGTTCGATGCAGCGGGTGATCGAGGCCGGGTCAGCCAGGTCGAGGCTGACCCCGCTGACGTCAAGGCTCTGGGCGCTCAGTTCGCAGGCAGCCTGCTGCACGCGGCCGGCGAGGATGTCGGCGATCACCACCCGGGCACCGGCCTGGGCGATTGCCTGGGCAAAGGCATAGCCCAGGCCACGGGCACCACCGGTGACCAGCACTCGGCGGCCTGCGAGGAAGTTGTTGAAGGTCATCACGAAGTACTCAGCATGGCTTTGGGGAGGTAGTGCAGCACGCGTTTCTCGGCCCAGACCACGGCGCCGTAAGCCAGCACGCCGATAAGGGTGAGCATGACGATCGCCACGAACACGCCGGCGGTGTTGCCCTGGCCCTCGGCGTCCACCAGCAGGAAGCCAAGGCCCTGGTTGCCGCCGACCAGTTCGCCGACGGTGACCCCGATCACCGCCAGGGTCGAGGCGATGCGCAGGCCCGAGAACAGTGCAGCCATGGCCGAGGGGAACTCCACCAGGCGGAAGATCTGCCAGCGGCTGGCATTCATGGTGCGCACCAGGTTGATCATGTCTGGGTCGACAGTACGGATGGCCGAGAGCACGTTGATCATCACCGGGAAGAACACGATGAGGATGGCAATGAGGATCTTCGGGTAGATGGTGTAGCCCAGCCACATCACGAACAATGGAGCGAACGCCACCTTGGGCGCGATCTGCAAGGCCAGGATATAGGGCGAGAGCATGGCTTCGGCCGATGGTGACAGGCCCAGGGCAACGCCGATAGACACGCCGAGCAAGGCGCCGAGGGCGAAGCCGACAATGATCTCGAAGGCGGTGATCAGGGTATGTTCGAGCAGGCCGCTGCCATGCCACATCAGTGTGCTTTCTTCGACCACGCGACTGAGCGGTGGCATGACGAACTCGGGCATGCCGAGCAGACGAGGGCCCCATTGCCAGAGCAACAGGAACAGCGCGAGCAGGGCAAGGCTGCCCAGCAGTGAGGAGTTGTTTTTCATCAGGCGTTACCTTGTTATCTGGCCGCAGTCTGGGTGTCGATGAACTGGTTGCTGTAGAGCTCCTCGAGCGGCGACTCGCGGGGCACGATGCCTTCGCTGACGTAGAACCTGCGCACGGCGTCCAGGCGCGCCGGGTCGATGCGCCCGGGCACTGGCTGGCCGGCGTAGACATATTCGACGTACAGGCGCAGGGTCTTTTCCAGCGAGGCCTCCTTGCCGGCGTAGGCCGGTACCGCGCGGGCGAAAGTGGCGGCGGCAGCCTTGGGGTCGTCGACGATGTCCTTGAGGCCGCGCAGGGTGGCCTGGACCACGCCGCGCACCACTTGCGGGTGGTGCTCGATGGCATCGTCCGAGGCCAGGATCGCCTGGGCCATGCTCTCGAACACCTGGTCGCGGGGTATCAACTGGTACTTGAGCCCGGCTTCCTCGGCATTGATGACCCAGTCCGGCACCCCGGCCATGGCCTGGGCCTTGTTGGCCGAGAACAGCTGCCACACCCCCGATGGGCCGGCGGCCTGGATGTCGACGTCGTCCTTGCTCAAGCCGGCCTTGCGCAGCGAAGCGAGCAGGGCGTAATAGGTGGTGTCGGAATACGACATCACCGTCAGGGTCTTGCCTTTGAGGGCCTTGATATCGTGGATGTCGGCACTGGCGTTGGTGGCGATCATGGTCACTCCGCCGCCGCCGAGCACGGCCACGGTTCGTACCGGAATGCCGTTGGGGCGGACGATGATCGGAGTGTCGCCGATGGCGCCGCCGACCAGCGCGTTGCCGGCGCCAATCTGCTTGGCCACGTCCACGCCACCCTTGGCGGCGATGAAGGTCAGGTCGAGGTCCTGGGCCTGGTAGTAGCCCTTTTCCTTGGCGATGATCCACGGCGCAAAGGCCGGCAGGCTGGGCGGCGCCGGCAGCAGGTAGGTGACCTTGGTCGGCTCGGCCTGGGCCTGCAGGGCGAAGGCCAGGCCCAGGGCGGTGAGGGCGAGGCGTTTGAAAGGTGTATTGAACATGCTGACTCCCGGAAGGTAGTGAACGTCGATCAATGCAGTTCGTGGTCGGCGCCAACGTGCAACAGGTCCATCAGGCGCCCGGCCAGCGGGCCGATTTCCGGCAGCTTGCGGCGTTCGAGGGGGTTGTCGCGGTGGGGCAGGTCGATCTCGATTTCCTCGATGATCGTGCCGGGGCGGGGGCTCATGACCAGCAGGCGGTCGGACAGGGCGATGGCCTCGACCAGGTCATGGGTGATGAACAGCGCGGTCTTCTTTTCTTCGAACAACATGCGCGCCAGGTCCTGCTGGAGGATCATCTTGGTCTGTGCATCCAAGGCCGAGAACGGCTCGTCGAGGAACAGCACCTGTGGGTCGATGGCCAGGGTGCGGGCCAAGGCGGCGCGCTGACGCATGCCGCCGGAAAGCTGGAAAGGGTAGTGGTCGGCAAAGCCTTGCAAGTGGCAGCGTTCGAGCAGGTCTGTGGCGATGACCTTGCGATCGCTGGCCGGCATGCCCTGGATCTCCAGGCCCAGTTCGACGTTGCGGCGGATGCTGCGCCATGGCATCAGCAGGTCCTTCTGCAGCATGAAGGCCACCTTGGGCACCGGGCCGACGACCTGTTCGCCGCCGACCAGCACCTCGCCTTCGCTGGGGCGATACAGGCCCGAGCCCATGTTGAGGATGGTGCTCTTGCCGCAGCCGGAAGGACCGATTATCGACACCACTTCGCCACGGCGGATCTGGAAGTTTACCCCGCGAATCGCGAAGGGGGCTTGACGCTGGCCTTTGGCCGCAAAGGCCTTGCCGACATTGCGGAACTCGATTTCGGTGGGCGCCTGTGCATCGCAAGGGCGAGGCGTACTCCACTGGGGGGCGATTGCGTACATCTCTTTCACAGCCATGGGATCAACTCGCTGGTCTGTTTTATAGGTGATACGCCGTTTAGTGCATGAACAATGCCAGTTAAAACTTTTCCTTCATTTAAATAAAAAGTCGTTATTAATTAGTTAGTTAAAATGAATTGGCAAAAAATGACTTGTTTTATATATGAAACAAGGTTTTTTATATGGCACGTAAATGCCCATTCACGGCGCAGTGAAGTGGGCCGTGCTAGGGAACAGGGCAATTTGGGGTAACGCGGGTGGGGGGCGGTTTCACAGGTGAAACCGCCGCTGAGGGCGAGGGAGCAGGCCTGTCAGCGCGGCGACTGCTTGGCGGGCAAACCCCCTCCCGCAGGGCGCAGCACCATCCATAACGCCAGGCCGATCAGCAGTCCGCCATACAGGTGCGCCATCGAAAGCGGCTCGTCCAGCAACCAGGCACCCCACACTACACCGAACACCGGGATCAGGAAGGTCACGGTGCTGGCCTTGACCGGGCCAATCTCGGCCAGCAGGCGGAAGTACAGGATGTAGGCGAAGGCGGTGCACAGCAGGCCCAGGCCCAGCAGCGACAGCCATACCTGCCAGCCGCCCCAGCTCGCCGGTGGCTGGGTCAGGGCGCTCCATGCGAACAGCGGGCTCATCAGCAAGGTGGCGCCGAGCATGCTGCCCAGGGCTGAGAGGCGGCTGTCCAGGCCGCTGATCCAGCGCCGTGCGAGGAAACCGGCAAAGCCGTAGCAGGTGGTGGCCGCCAGGCAGGCCAGGGCACCTTGCACCAGGGCCATGTCCAGTGCCACCGGGCCGGCGCCGCTGAGGATGCCGACGCCGAACAGGCCGAGGAAGATGCCGCCGAGCTTGGGCAGGGTCATGGCCTCGCGGAAGAACAGCGCGCCGATCAGTACGCCCATCAGCGGTGTGGTGGCATTGAAAATGGCTGAATAGCCGGCGGGCAGCACCTGCGCGGCCACCGAATAGAAGGTGGCCGGGATGCCTGAGTTGATCATGCCCAGCACCAGGCAGGCACCGAGCTTGCCGTCGAAGTTCCAGCGCACACGGGTGGCGGCAAGAATGGCGATCAGGCCCAGGCAGGCGATGGAGACGCGCAAGAACGCGGTGGGAATGGTACCCAGCTGCGGGGCGATGATGCGCATGAACAGGAAACTCGCCCCCCAGACAGCGGCAAGGGTCAGCAGGCGGGCTAGGGCGATCGGGCTCACAACGGTCTCCGGGTACAGGTCAGGGCGCGAGTGTACGTGACTGGCGTGGGCGATTCTTGTGCTTTCTTGCGCTGTAAACCTGTACCGGCCTCTTCGCGGGTAAACCCGCTCCCACGGGAATGTCACTGCCTTCAAGCACGGCGCAGAGCCTGTGGGAGCGGCGGTGCGGCGATCCGACTTGCCCGCGAAGAGGCCAGTACAGGCTAAGCTCTTTATCTCACCAGGTGTGAGGTTCATCGCATGACCCAGCATTGGCCAGCCGGCGAGATCGCCCGGATGATCCTCGACGGCTTTGACGATTATCGCGAACATTTTCGCCGCATCACCCTGGGCGCTCGTGAGCGCTTCGAGCAGGCGCGCTGGCAAGAGATTCAGCAGGCTGCTGCGGTGCGTATCAACCTTTATGAACATAAGGTCGGCGAGGTCAACGGCTGGCTGCGTGATGGTTTCGACGCAGACGTGCTGCTGGATGTGGAACAGTGGCCGCTGGTGAAAAACGCCTACATCCGCCTGATCGATCCCCGCCTCGACGACGAGTTGGCGGAGACCTGGTACAACTCGCTGTTCTGCAGCCTGTTCAGCCATGACCAGATCAGCGATGGCTGCATGTTCATCCACACCACCCGGCCTTCGATCCGCGCCCATGAGCGCGCTGCGCAGACTCGCACCTACAGGCTCGGTGCCGGCCTGAAAAGCCTGCTGCGGTCGATCTTTGCCGATTACCCGTTCGGTGCGCCCTATGGCGACCTGGAAAGGGACCTCACGCGGCTCGAGGAGCAATTGCGCGAATGCCTGCCGGACTGGGTGTGCAAGGACCCGGCCCTGGCCGTGGAGCTGTTCGTGCCGGTGCTTTACCGCAACAAGGGCGCCTACCTGGTCGGGCGCCTGTACAACAGCGACGAGCAGTGGCCGCTGGTGATTGCCCTGCTGCACCGCGAAGGCCATGGCATCGAGGCCGATGCCTTGATCACCGACGAGGCCGAGGTATCGATCATCTTCTCGTTCACGCGCTCGTACTTCATGGCGGACGTGCCGGTGCCAGGGGACTTCGTCAACTTCCTCAAGCGCATCCTGCCGGGCAAGCACATTGCCGAGCTGTACACCTCGATCGGCTTCTACAAGCAGGGCAAGTCGGAGTTCTACCGCGCCTTGATCAACCACCTGGCCAGCAGCGACGACCGCTTTGTCATGGCCCCCGGGGTGCGCGGCATGGTCATGAGCGTGTTCACCCTGCCGGGCTTCAACACGGTATTCAAGATCATCAAGGACCGCTTCTCGCCATCCAAGACCGTCGACCGCGCCACCGTGATCGACAAATACCGGCTGGTGAAAAGTGTCGACCGGGTGGGGCGCATGGCCGATACCCAGGAATTTGCCGATTTCCGCTTCCCACGCAGCAAATTCGAGCCCGAGTGCCTGGCCGAGTTGCTGGAGGTGGCGCCCTCGACCGTGGCGCTGGAAGGCGACACGGTGCTGGTCCGCCACTGCTGGACCGAGCGGCGCATGACCCCGCTCAACCTGTACCTGGAACAGGCCAGCGAAGGGCAGGTGCTCGAAGCGCTGGAGGACTACGGGCTGGCCATCAAGCAACTGGCAGCGGCGAACATCTTTCCCGGTGACATGCTGCTGAAGAACTTCGGCGTCACCCGGCATGGGCGGGTGGTGTTCTACGACTATGACGAGATCAGCTTCCTGACCGAGGTGAACTTCCGGCACATTCCGCCGCCGCGTTACCCGGAGGACGAGATGTCGGGCGAGCCGTGGTACTCGATCGGGCCGCACGACGTGTTTCCCGAGGAGTTCCCGCCGTTCCTGTTTGCCGATATCGGCCAGCGGCGGCTGTTCAGCCGCTTGCACGGGGAGTTGTATGACGCGGACTACTGGAAGGGGCTGCAGGCGGCGATCCGCGAGGGCAAGGTGATCGACGTGTTTCCGTATCGGCGCAAAGGGCGTTAGGTACGGGCGAGCGTCCGCGCCCGCCTGCATGCCCCGCCCTTCAGGCGTTCACAGCAACCTGAGCACGAGGTTGGCGCCTGCCTTGAGATACTCGACTTGCGCCATCAGCGCGTCGCGGACAATGGCTTCACCGGTATCGGTGAGCTTGGCTCTCTTGGCTTGAAGTGCCGTCAGTTGCAACAGCTGCATGGTGACATCCATGGAATTCATGTAGGCCGTCAAGGTGCTGTTACGCGTGCCGAAGAGCGTTATCAGCTTCTCTATGCGCCTGTCCGCTTCGTCGCGAACATTCTCATACTCTTTTATCGATACGGCGCCGTCCGAATGGACGCTTTTCAGCAAGTCTTCAAGCGTGCCCGAAATAAATGCCGCGTGTTCGTTCCCGGTAGTTGTTCCTGCGTTCATGCACCTGATCCTTCTGAGGGTTGAAGAGCCATGGTCCGGGTGGCCGGGCCACGCCTCACAGCATGGGGGAGCCAACAGCCAGCATGGGCTACATATGTAGCGACTTTGACCCGGAAACGGTGATCGTTCAGGCCGGTGCTCCCTTCAGGCACTTGAGCTCACTGAAGTCGGTACGTACCTTGGCCAGCCGCTCTTGCAGGAACTGGCGCTGCACCGGTGTACTCAGGTGCATCAGGTCGATCAACAGGCTGCGCGTCTGCTGTTCGCTATTCAGATACGCCGCCCGATACTCCGGCGTCCACAGGCTTTCCTTGTGTTGCAGGAGTGTTGCCAGGCGCGGCTCGAAACTGGCGTCGTTGCGCTGGTTCATGGCCAGCATCAGCTGCTGCTGCCAGTGCTGGCGGTTGGCGATCCACTGGCGGTTCTGGTCACCCAGCGCTTGCGACCAGGCCTGCACCCGTTGGCGCTGGGCCGTATTGAGCTCACCGAACCAGTTGTTCAGGCGTTTTTCCATGCGCTCACTGCGCCGAGCGACCTGTTTGGCCAAGGGTGTGTCGACATATTCCTTTTGCCGCTCGCTGATATCGTCGCGCAAGGCATCGCGCATCTGCGCTACCTGCCGATCGCTCATGCCGCGCAGCAGTTCGGTGGCCGAGGGCGTGATTTCTGCTGCCACCCGGCCGATGGCCTGGCGCGCTTCGACGGTACGTTGCTGCAGGGCCTGGTCGGTCACCTGGTCTTCGGCAACCATGTCGCGCACCCGGTCGAGCCAGTCGAGGTAGCCAGGTAGTTGGGTTTTGCAGTGCCAGGCCAGGTGCTGCTTGAGCCGTTCGTCGAGCAATGCTTTCTGTTCACGGTTCATCGCCAGGTAGTCGCCCAGCGACCAGGGCACCAGGCGGTCGAGGTTGCGATAGGCCAGGTCGATGCGGTTGCAGGCCGCCAGTGCCACGGTGCAGGCAATGGCGATGAGCAGGGCTTTGGACAGGCGTACAGGCATGTGCAGGTCCTGGCTGTGACTGGCCATTGGATAGACGCACGGGGGCCAGCGCGGTTCCGCCCAATCAGTGATCGGGCAGCGCAGTGGCTTCAGGTGTAGAATAGCCGCCTTGTCTTGAGGAACATCGGAAATGGCTCTGCTTGGGCGTTACAACAGTTTGCAAATCGTGAAACACGTGGAATTCGGCCTGTACCTGGACGGCGGGGCCGACGGCGAAATCCTGCTGCCCGGGCGCTACATCCCGAAAGACGCCGAAACCGAGGTCGACGACTGGCTGAACGTGTTCATTTACCTGGACAGCGAAGACCAGCTGATTGCCACCACCGAGAAGCCCAAGGTGCAGGTCGGCGAGTTCGCCAGCCTCAAGGTCAAGGACATCAACGGTGCCGGTATCTTCCTCGACTGGGGCCTGTCCAAGGACCTGCTGATGCCGTATTCGGAAGAATCACGCCAACTGAAGATCGGCGACTACTGCGTGGTGCACGCCTACCTCGACAAGCGTACCCGGCGCATCACCGCTACCTCGCGCCTGGACCGCTACCTCGACCGCACCCCGGCCGACTACCAGGTTGGCCAGCCCGTCCAGCTGCTGGTGGCCGGTGAGACACCGATGGGCTTCAAGGCCATCATCAACAACCGCCACTGGGGCCTGATCCACAAGAACGAGGTGTTCAAGTTCCTGCGTTCGGGCATGCATGTGGATGGCTTCATCAAGGAAGTGCGCCATGACGGCAAGATCGCCCTGAGCCTGCAGCCGGTCGGCCAGGCGCTGGGCGACGACCTGCAGGCGCGCATCATGGCGCGCCTGGAGGCCGATGGTGGGGTGCTGGCGGTGAGCGACAAGAGCGCTCCGGAAGTGATCAGCCAGATGTTCAACGTCAGCAAGGGCAACTTCAAGAAGGCCATTGGTGGGTTGTTCAAGCAGGGCCGCATCGTCATCCATGACGATCGCATCGAGAAGGTCTGATCAGGCCTGTACGAAGGTCCGGAAGTCCAGCTGCTCGCCACCGGGGCGTGTGTCGCGCAGCAGCGAGTCGCGGTCGGCGCTCAGGGCCAGGCTGATGGTCGAGCGGCGCTTGCCGGGGTTGCGCACTTCCATCTGCTCCTGGTGAGCACGGAGGAAGTTGACCGGCACCTTCAGGTGCTGCAGCTCGTCGCTTTCCGGGGTGTGCAGCAGCAGGTTGACCCAGTCGGGCTGGCCTTTGCGCAGCAGTGCCACCGGCACCTCGAACCACCACAGGTTGCGCTTGCGGTCGAGGATGGCGAACAGGGTGTTGGCGCTGGTCAGCACCGGGTTGGCCAGGGCCTGGTTGCGGCGGGCGATGGCAGCGGGTTTGTCGAGTTTCATGCAGGTTCCTGCGGGTTGACGCTAGATTAGGGCTGCATTGTGAGGGGTGGCACCAGGCCTAGCAAGGTTTACAGGCCTCTTCGCGGGCAAGCCCGCTCCCCCAGGAATGTCATCGCCCTCAGGCTATGTGATATCCCTGTGGGAGCGGGCTTGCCCGCGAAGAGGCCATCAGCCCTAGCGGCTGACCGGCAGGCTCAACTCGGAAGTGGCCCCATCCGCAGTGGTCACCGTCGCAGTGAAACTCCTCAACTGGCCGATGTTCTCCAGCACCTGAGCAAACCTTGCCTTCCCTTGCGCATCGCTATTGACCAACAACTCTCCCAGATACTGCTCCGCCTCGGCCCCATTTGCCAGGGCATTGCCAAACACCTCGATACGCAACAGGCTCGACACCGGCCCCTGCACCTCGCCACGCAACACGTTGCCGTCCAGCGCGATCAGGTGTGGCGCCTGCTGGTTGTGGTTGGGCAACGGCTGGCATGGCTTGGGCTCGCCCTTGGCATCGCAGATGATCGCCTGGTCCTTTTTCGGCAAATCCGCGCCGACCCCGCGCGAACCCACGTACAGCGCGTGGGCCTGGGCCGGCACGCCAAAGACGATGGCACCGGTACGCTGGTTCGGCACGCATGAACCACCGGCCTCACAACGGCGGATGTCCTGGCTGTTGCCCCAAATGCGGTTGCCGCTCAGGCGCGTGGTGGTGACATCCGGCTCCGGGCGTAGGGCCACGCCTATGCGGTTGCCATGGATCAGGTTGCCGTCGAGGATGTTGCCTTCGCCGGTGACGCTGACGCCGATCGAGTTGCCGCTGAAGGTGTTGGCGCCGAGGTAGTTGCGCTTGCCCCAGTTGATCTGCAGGCCGTCGGAGTAGTTCTCGAAGCGGTTGCGCACCACGCTGTTGTCATTGCCCAGCAGAATTTCGATGCCCTGGGACGGTTCAGGGTTGGCCGGGGTGGACCGGAACAGGTTGTCGGCCACCAGGTTGAAGGCCGCGCCGCGGGTCAGTTCAAGGCCATCGCCGTTGTCGATCAGCTGGTTGCGCAGCACCTTGTTGTTGATCGTGGTGGTGGCAGTCGGGTTGCCCGCACCGTCATCACCCGTGAGCATGATGCCGGCGCCGCCTTTGTTGGCGACGATGCGGTTGTCTTCGATGACGTTGCCGCTGGCGCGGTTGACCAGGATGCCGATGCAGAAGTTGCGCACTTCCAGGCCACTCAGGTGCACGCCCTGGGTATCACGCAGCACCAGCCCTGGTTTGGTGGTGGTGCGTACGTTGGTGCCGAACTGGCCGGGCAGGGCGCCAGGGCAGGTGCGCACGCCCTGGTCCTTGATGTAGCCCGAGCCGTCGATGGCGATGTACTGGCCGTCACGGGCCCAGGGCAGGCCGGTGATCTGCACCGGGCCTTTGATTTCCGGCAGCGCGCGGGTCGGGCGAATCACGTAGGGCGGCTTGCCAACCGCAGCGATCTCGATGCGGTAGTGGCCGGGGTTCTGGTTGCTGGTTTCGATGGCCCAGCGCAGGGTGCCGGGTTGGCCATCGTCGGTATAACGCTCGACTTTGAGGGTTTCGCTGGCCGGTGCAGCGGCCAGGGCAGGCAAGGGCAACAACGGCAGCATGGCCGCGAACAGGGGCATCAGACGCATGGGTGCGGGTTTCCGGAAACTGTTGTTCTTGTACGCTGGCAACCTGCTTGGGGTTGCCGTTTGCCGGCGATTCTAGGGGAGCACGCAGGGCTTGGGCAGCGCGCCAGGGCCGATTTGGTGCGGTATTCGCCCGAAGAATCACCGCTTGGCTTGAACTCGGCAAATTGATTGAAACTCTTGCCAACGGCGCTTGGTCCACCGTCTGTCGACACGGTCCCCGTGTCTCCATTTGCAGGAGATTTGCCATGAGCGGCACCAAAGACAAAGCGAAAGGCCTGGCCAATGAAGCGGTCGGCAACATCAAACAGGGCGTCGGCAAGGTGACCGGCAACGACAAGCTGCAGGCCGAGGGCAAGGCCCAGGAACTGAAGGGCGAGGCGCAGCAGATCAAAGGCAATGTGAAGGATGCGGTGAAAAAGCCTTGATCTGAAAAATGGCCTGTTTCTGCCTCTGTGCGAGGCAGGAACAGGTGTAGGCATTTTCTTCTTCCAAGGCTGGGAGCAGTACACCACCGGTGTGGTCTATTAGACTTACCCGTTGTACTCAAGAATCAAGCGGCGAAAGGAGACGCTATGATTTTCCCCGACCTGCGCGGCCTGCCCCTGCACCGCGTGCTGGTGCGCACCGTCAAGGAATTCCTCGACGACGAGATGTCGACCTATGCATCGGCACTGGCCTACCAGATGCTGTTCTCGCTGTTCCCCTTCATCCTGTTTTTGATCGCCCTGATTGGTTTCCTGCACCTGCCGGATTTCTTTTCATGGCTGCGCTTGCAATCCGAACTGGTGCTCCCGCCCCAGGCGCTGGAGCAGGTAAATCCGGTGATCGACCAGTTGCAACAGTCCAAGGGTGGGCTGTTGTCGGTGGGTATCGTGATCGCGCTGTGGACCGCCTCGGCCGGTGTGCGCCTGATGATGAGTGCGATGAACGCCGCCTATGACGTGCCCGAAGGGCGCCCGGTGTGGAAGCGCATCCCACTGTCGATCTTCTATACCGTCGGTATCGCCGGCATGTTGCTGGTGGCGGCAGCGCTGATGGTGCTAGGGCCACAGGTGATGGAGTGGATCGCGGCACAGGTGGGCATGCAGGAGGTCATCGTCACGGTGTGGACGATCTTGCGTTGGCCGGCCATTGTCATTCTGTTGATGGTGGCGGTAGCGCTCATCTATTACGTGATGCCGGACGTGAAGCAGAAGTTTCGCTTCATCACCCCCGGTTCGGTGCTGGCGGTAGTAGTATGGATCATCGCCTCCCTGGGCTTTGCCTACTACGTCAAGACCTTTGCCGACTACAACGCCATGTATGGCAGCATCGGTGCGATCATCGTGCTGTTGCTGTACTTCTACATCTCTGCCGCCGTGCTGTTGCTGGGCGCTGAGATGAACGCGGTGATCGAGCACATGTCGAGCGAGGGCAAGGACCCGGGCGAGAAGGATTTCAAGGGCGCCAAACCCCAGGGAACCATCACCGTGCTCGGCCATGAACACCCGGTCGAGCCTGAACCGACCGAGCCGAACCCGCGATGATCCGTGACATTCTCAAGATGGGCGACGAGCGCCTGCTGCGCATTGCCCCACCGGTGCCTGAACATCTGATCGGCAGCAGCGAACTGCAGCAGTTGATCGACGATATGTTCGAAACCATGCACCACGTCGGTGGCGTGGGGCTGGCCGCGCCGCAGATCGGTATCGACCTGCAGCTGGTGATTTTCGGTTTCGAGCGCAGCGAGCGTTACCCGGATGCCGAGCCGGTGCCGCAAACCATTCTGCTCAACCCGGTGATCACCCCGCTGACCACTGAGATCGAGGACGGTTGGGAGGGTTGCCTGTCGGTGCCCGGCCTGCGTGGGGTGGTGCCGCGCTTCAAGCACATCAGCTACGAAGGCATCGACCCGCAGGGCAATCCGATCAACCGCTTCGCTGACGGCTTCCATGCCCGGGTGGTACAGCACGAGTGCGACCACCTGATCGGCCGCTTGTACCCCTCGCGCATCCAGGACTTTGCCCGGTTCGGCTACACCGATGTGTTGTTCCCGGGGCTGGATGACCGCGACGACTGATACCGCACCATGGCCAGCAGGCTTTTGCTGCGCTGGTAGCGATGCAGGCGCGAGGCCAAGGCTTCAGGCAACTGCGCAGTGATGCCGAAGCCGAGGCGCTGGTAGTAGGCCGTGAGGTCGGGGTGGCAGAACAGCCAGGTCGGGCCACTGTGGCCGGCCAGCGCCGCCGCGACCAACTGCGTGGCCACGCCACACTTGCGCGCTTGCGGGGCGACGAACAGGCCGGTAAGCCAGTGGCCGTCGGCGACGGCACTGAGGCAGAGGCCGGCTACGATCCCGTCACGGCGTGCCACCCACAATTCACCATCATTGGCTGCGCGCATGCGCGAACCCTGCTGTTTGTAGAAGTGTTCGAGCAATCGACGCTCGGGGCCGGTGAGCAGGGCGCAGTGCAGGGCAGTCATGGGGATACCTGAAGCGGTTGGCTCTGGCTCGGTGATTCCAGGCCATCGAGCCGTTTCGTCTTGTCGCAGATTGTTGCAAATCCTGCAAGGGTGAATGTCCGAGTTCAGGGTTCAACTATTCCCGGCCAGGAGTAGAATTTTACACATCCCCCCTGGCAGTAGATGAAGCGGGATCGGTACTTCGTGTCATCTTCGTAGTTGATGACAACTTCTCCGCGCCATTGACGGCATCAGAAGTCACTCGATCAGCTGGATTGCTTTGAAGGTCAACCCCCATGAAACCATTACTGATTCTTGCTTTGGTCGGTATGTCCTCGTTCGCCCTCGCCGATGAGGCCAAACCGGTCTCCAGCGAGCCTGTGGCCCAGCAGTACGACTATTCCATGAACCTCGACATCAAACGGGTGATCAACCTGTCGACCATCCCCAATGTCTGTGAAGTGGTGCCTGCGACCATGACCTATGAAGACCATCATGGCCAGGTGCATACCATTCAGTACCGGGCAATGGGTGAAGGTTGCCAGCAGGGTTGATAGCCCAACGTCAGCGGCCTCTTCGCGTTTAGCCGTCGCGAAGAAGCTGCTTTCGTCCGCCCGGTTCATCGCCCCGACAGTACCTGCCGTACTACCTCCAGGCCTTGTTTCAGTTCCGCCCGGCTACCGGCTGCCGACAGGCTGATGCGCACGGCCTGCACCTCGGTCGCGCCAATGGCAAACACACTGGCCGGAACAACTTCCACACCTTGCTCGCGGCATTGCTTTACCACCGCCTCGGCCCCCTGCGGCGTGCCCAGCCACGCGTGGGGCGAAGGCTGGCCGGTATTGTGCAGTCCATCACCCAGCAGCCTGCGTGCCAGGCGCCAGCGCTCGGTAATTTCCGTTTTCTGCCAGGCGAGGCGCTGCGCAGCTGTGCCGTCTTCGATCCATTGGCAAGCGATCTCCAGGCTCAGAGGCGACACCGGCCAGTGGCTGGCCTTGGCATGCGGGTCAACCTGAGCCAGCAGCTTCTGGCTGGCCGCAATCCATCCCAATCGCAAACCAGCAGCCACCGTCTTGGACAGGCTGTTGATGTAAACCGCCTGATCGCCTAGAAGTGGATAGAGCGGCGGCTGGTCGCTGAATGCGCCATACACATCATCCTCGATCACCAATAGCCCCAGACGTTTGACTACCTCGGCAATTGCCGCGCGGCGCGCATCCTCCATGCAGGCACCAGTGGGGTTGTGCAGGGTCGGTGTGGTCACCAGCACGCGAGCACCACTGGCGCGCGCCACACGGTCCAGGTCATCGGGCCGCAGGCCTTGGTTGTCCAGTGCCACACCATGCACGGGCAGCCGCAGTTGCCGACAGGCCGCCTTGATACCCGGTGCGGTCAGGGCCTCGAGCATGACCGGCTCACCCGCCTGACAGAACGACTGCAGCACCAATACCAGCGCTTGCTGGGCTCCACCACACAGCAACAGCTCGTCCGCTGACAGGGCCAGGCCGCGGTTGGCCACCCATTGGGCGCCGCGAATCCGCCCTAGCAGCAACTGCTCGGGGCCCAGGTAATGATCGAGCAAGTTGCTATCGGGGCGTTGCAGCAGGCTGCGCAAGCTGTCGTGCAAATCATGGTTGTGCGGATCGGCCACCGGAACGTTGGTCGACAGGTCGATCAGCGGGCGTTGCCCGTCGTGATGCTTGAGGCGAAACAAGGTCGCTTCCTTGCTGCCCGCCAGCACGTAAGTGCCGCGGCCCACTTCGCCAGCCACCAGGTGGCGAGCGGCAGCTTCGCGGTAGGCCTGCTGGGTGGTACTGGGGTTGAGGCCCAGTTTCC
Source organism: Pseudomonas sp. NPDC089428 (assembly GCF_044749325.1). Lineage (NCBI taxonomy): Bacteria > Pseudomonadati > Pseudomonadota > Gammaproteobacteria > Pseudomonadales > Pseudomonadaceae > Pseudomonas > Pseudomonas sp. NPDC089428. The sequence goes on along the minus strand of NZ_JBIVHT010000006.1, from coordinate 142,907 downwards.
AGGCCAGCCGACGTTGCGGAGGCAGGCGATCACCGACCTTGAGTGCGCCGCTTTCGATGGCGTTGGCAATTGCATCGACCAAGGCGAGATAGCGGGGTTGGTCATCGTCGACCAGCTGCGGGATCCACACGATATTGCTACCCATGCAATATAAGGTTTTACCCATACAATGCCCGGCGCTTAGGATCGGATCAACCACCTACCGAAGAGGGATGATCGCCATGTTCGACCTTGCTGCCCTGCGCGAAGCTGCCGATTTCGTACACCAGCACGTTCCACCGACGCCACAGCGCACCTGGCCGCTTCTGGCAGAGCGGGTGGGCTGCAAGCTATGGGTCAAGCACGAAAACCACGCGCCTACCGGCGCCTTCAAGGTGCGCGGCGGGTTGGTCTATGTGCGTTCGCTGCTGGCCGCTGGCAAGCCCCCGCGGGGCCTGGTTACCGCCACCCGTGGCAACCACGGCCAGAGCATGGCTCTGGCCGCGAGCCAGGCCGGTGTGCCGCTGGTGATCGTGGTGCCCGAGGGCAATTCGAAAGAGAAGAACGCAGCCATGCGCGCGCTTGGCGCCGAACTGGTGGAGCACGGTGTCGACTTCGACGTGGCCCGCGAAGAGGCGGCCCGCCTGGCGGAGGAACTGGGTTATGACATGGTGCCATCGTTCCACCCTGAGCTGGTGCGCGGGGTAGCTACCTATGCCCTGGAGCTGTTCGAGGCTGTGGGCGAGCTGGATTGCGTGTACGTGCCGATCGGCATGGGCTCGGGCATCTGCGGGCTGATCCAGGCACGCAACCTGTTGGGGCTGAAGACCGAGATCGTCGGCGTGGTCTCCAGTGCGGCCGATGCCTACGCACAGAGTTTCGAGCTGGGTCGCATCGTAACCACGGCTACCGCCGATACCTTTGCCGATGGTATGGCCTGCCGGGTACCGCACCCGGATGCCTTTGCCCTCGTGCGCGAGCATGCCGCGCGGATCGTGCGGGTCACCGACAGCGAAGTGGCAGAGGCCATGCGCATGTATCACGAAACCACCCATAACACGGCTGAAGGTGCTGGCGCTGCGGCGCTGGCGGCGTTGCTGCAGGAGCGCAAGCGCCAGGCAGGCAAGCGCGTGGCAGTGGTGCTGAGCGGGGCCAACGTGGATCGCGAGCGTTATGCGCAGGTGCTGGATGGTACTGAAAAATCCTGAATGAATATCGGGGAATAAGTGCTATCTTATTTTGATAGCATTTTCCGATGAACACTCGATACCGAAAAATTTACGACGCTATCTTCAGGACGCCCACTACGGCCTCGTTGGCGTTTTCCGAGGTCGAAGCCCTGGTGCTTCACCTCGGCGGGCAAGTGCTGGAACGGCATGGCTCCAGGGTCAAGCTGATGCTTGGCGGCCAGAGCTGGAGGTGCCATCGCCCCCATCCTGGCAAAGAAGCCAAACGGTATCAGATTGAAGAAGCCCGCGAATTCTTGCTGCGGGCAGGAGTCAGCCTATGAGTTGCATGCGCTACAAGGGCTATGCCGCCCGTATCGAATACGATGAGCGTGACGACATTTTTGTTGGCCGTGTGCTGGGCATGCGCGACATCATCAGTTTCCACGCAAGCTCTGTGCCCGAGTTACATGAAGCCTTCCGCGAGGCGCTGGAAGATTACCTGGCCGACTGCGCGGAGCAGGGCATCACCCCGGAGAAACCTGCGTCAGGCAAGGTCATGCTGCGCATTCGTCCAGAGGTGCATGCGGCTGCCAGCGTTGCCGCCCGCGCGGCAGGCAAAAGCCTTAACCAGTGGGCAGATGAGGTGTTCGAGCAGGCGGCGCTGGCTTGATTGAACACCCTTCCATCCCATGACCGCTCGTGGCAGGCTCTACGGCGCCTGATTGCGCTGACTGCGAGTGTTCAATGCCTTTTACCAACGGTTTCTTCCTCAGCCTGTCGTTGTGCCTCGACATCGGCGTGGCCAACATCGCCATGATCACCCTGGCCATGCAGCGCGGTTTCCTCCAGGGCTTCTGGCTCGGGCTGGGGACCTGCGTGGGCGACCTGATCTACGCCATTGCGGCGCTCGCCGGCATGACCGTGTTGCTGCAGTTCGAAAGCGTTCGCTGGACCTTGTGGCTTGGCGGTTCGGTGTTGCTGGTGTGGTTCGCCATCAAGATGCTGCTGGCCGCCTGGCGTGGCGGGCACATGGATGCCAGTGCGCAAGTGGTGGTGGAGTCGGGCTGGCGCGAGTTTCTGCGGGGTGTATTTCTGGCCATGTCGTCGCCCAGCGCCATCCTCTGGTTCGCTGCTGTCGGTGGCGTGCTGATTTCCCGCTCCGGCGGTGGCAGCTTGTTGGATGCCGGGCTGTTCCTGGGCGGCTTCTTCGCTGCCGGGCTGGTCTGGTGCATGAGCCTGTGCGGCATCGCCAGCCACGGCGGGCGCTTGCTCGGGGACCGGCTGCTGACGTGGTCGTACCTGTTGTCGGCGGCGATTTTCTGCTACTTCGCGGTGTATGTGATTGTCTCGGGTTACCGTGAATTCATTGTCGCCGGCATTTAGGTTGCGGTGGTGGTCATGCATCTCTCACGGAAAACTTTCATAAGTCCTGTCGAATTATCCGGCTACCGTTCGACCATGAGCTGAAGGTACAAGACAACCCTGTACCGAAACGCTCATGAGCGATCGGAGGAACACCCGATGAACACGGCAGCCGAAAACGAAATCCGTCAGCTTATCGACCGCTGGATGCAGGCCGTACGCGACCGTGACATCCCCGCCATCACCGCACCGTACGCCGACGACATCGTCGCCTTCGATGCCATTCAGTCACTACAATTCAAGGGCAAGGCCGCCTACCAGGCGCATTGGGAAATGTGCATGAGCATGTGCCCCGGGCCCATGGTCTTCGAACTCGCCCAACTGACCGTGCACGCTGACGGTGACCTGGGCCTGGCCCACTGGCTGAACCGCTGCGGCCCTGGGGCCGACGAGAGCCAGTGCGGCTTCATGCGTGCCACCGTCGGTTACCGCAAGTCTGGCGGCCAGTGGCAGGTGATTCACGAACACTGGTCGGCACCGTTCGACATGCAAACCCAGAAAGCACTGTTCGATCTCAAGCCTTGAACGGCTATCGCCAAATGCACGTTGCCAACGCCTGGAGACGACCATGAAATACCTGTGCCTGGTCTATTGTGACGAAGGGCTGCTGCATAGCCTGCCGGACAGCCCGGAAGACGCCGAATGCATGGCCTACGCCGAATCGCTGCAGAGCGCCGGGCGGATCATCGCTGCGGAGGCGCTGAAAACCGTGCAGACCGCTACCACCGTGCGCGTGCGCGCCGGGCGAATGAGCATTACCGATGGCCCGTTCGCCGAAACCAAAGAGCAGCTCGCCGGCTTTTACCTGGTCGATGCCCGTGACCTCAACGAGGCGCTGAACATCGCCAAGGGCATTCCGGCGGCACGGGTCGGCAGCGTGGAAGTGCGGCCGGTGCGCGAACTGCAACCCTGACAGCAATGGAGAACAACAAGAATGACCCTTGTCGAACCCACGCCTGCGCAGCACGAACTATCCATCAGCCGCTTGATCGATGCCCCGCCTGCCAAGGTGTTCCGAGCCTGGACCGAGCCCGCATGGCTGATGCAGTGGTGGGGACCGCACGGCATGACCACCCCGGAATGCGAGATGCAGCTGTGGGTCGGGGGCCTTTTCCGTACCCTCATGCGGGCCCCGGATGGCTCCGAGTATCCGACCCAGGGCGTGTTCCTGGAAATTGCCGCACCGCGCCGGCTGGTGTTCACCGATGCCTTCGGGCCGGGTTGGGTGCCGTCGGGCAAAGCCTTCATGACAGCGGTGATCAGCTTTGACGAAGAAAACGGCAAGACCCGCTATACCGCACGAGCCTGGCACTGGAATGCAGCCGATAGCCGCGCCCATGAAGAAATGGGTTTCCATCAGGGCTGGGGAGAAAGCCTGGACCGCCTGGTGGAGGTCGTGACCCAGCGGATGCCTGACTGATGGCGGAGCTGGCGCAGGTACGTGCCGAAGTCGAAGCGGTATATCGGCGTGATTCGCGGCGGATCCTGGCGACGCTGATCCGCCTGCTGGGGGATTTCGACCTGGCCGAGGAGGCCATGCACGATGCCTTTTTCATTGCCGTCGAGCGCTGGCAGCGCGATGGCATCCCCGACAACCCGCGGGCCTGGCTGGTCTCGACCGGGCGTTTCAAGGCCATTGACGCATTGCGTCGGCGTGCTCGCTTCGACCGCTCCCAGGCCGAGCTGATCATGCTGATCGAAGGCCAGGGGCAGGACCCCAGTGAAGAAGAGTTGCTCGCCGACGACCGTCTGCGGCTGATCTTCACCTGCTGCCACCCGGCCCTGGCGGCCGATGCCCAGGTGCCGCTGACCCTGCGCGAAGTCTGCGACCTGACCACCGAACAGATCGCCCGGGCGTTTCTGCAAAGCCCGTCGACCATTGCCCAGCGCATCGTGCGGGCCAAGGCCAAGATCCGCGACGCCGGTATTCCTTATCAGGTCCCCGAGCTGCACGAACTGCCCGAGCGCCTGGAAAGTGTGCTGCGGGTGATCTACCTGGTGTTCAACGAAGGTTACTCGGCGTCCTCGGGCGAGGTGTTGCTGCAGCAGGAGCTGAGCGACGAGGCGATCCGCCTGGGGCGCCTGCTGGTTCAACTGTTGCCGGACGCCGAAGCGGTGGGTTTGCTGGCACTGATGTTGTTGCAGGCCTCGCGCCAGCGTGCGCGCAGCGATGCCGAAGGCAACCTCATACTGCTTGACCAGCAGGACCGCAGCCTGTGGGACCGCGCGCTGATTACCGAAGGCTGCGAGCTGGTGCGCCTGGCGTTGGCCAGCCGAACCTTTGGTGCCTACACCGTGCAGGCGGCGATCGCGGCGGTGCATGCCGAGGCGGCCACCGCGCAAGAGACCGACTGGGCAGAGATCGTCGGGCTGTACGATGTGCTGCATAGGCACTGGCCGTCAGCCGTCGTGGCGCTCAACCGGGCGGTGGCGCTGGCCAAGCGTGACGGGGCACAGGCTGGCTTGGTGGCGGTGGAGGCGATTCTGGCGACCGGGGAGCTGCGCGACTATCACCTGGCGCATGCGGCGCGGGCCCAGTTGCATCAAGAGCTGGGGAATGTTGATGAGGCGCGGGTGGCCTGGCAGCAGGCGCTGTCGCTGACCCATCAGGCGCCTGAGCGGCGGCATATCGAAAGGCGTTTGCGTGAACTGATGTAGCGGCTTTGCCGGCCCATTCGCGGGCGAGCCCGCTCCCACAGGTACAGCACAGTATTCAGGAACTGCGCGAATTCTGTGGGAGCGGGCTTGCCCGCGAAGAGTCCAGCGCTTTTATCAGCTGGCGACGAAGTTCGGCGGCGATACCAGTTCGACGGTCTGCTGTTTGCGCGGTGCCAGGATCTCGGCCACGCCCTCGACCACCAGTTCATCGTTCTGGTTGTACACGTTGGTGGCGATACGCACCTTGAACTTCGGCAGCTTCTCGAGGATTTCCAGGCGCACGGTCAGGGTGTCGCCGATTTTCACAGGCTTCTGGAAGCTCATCTGCTGGCCCAGGTAGATGGTGCCAGGGCCAGGCAGGGTGCAGGCCACTGCGGCGCTGATCAGCGCACCGCTGAACATGCCGTGGGCGATGCGCTCCTTGAACATGCTCTTGGCGGCGAATTCGGCATCCAGGTGCACGGGGTTGTGGTCACCGGACATCGCGGCGAACAGCTGGATGTCGCGTTCTTCGACAGACTTTTCGTAACTGGCTTTCTGGCCGACTTCCAAAGCTTCGTAAGGCGTGTTGGTGACCTGGGTCATTGGCGATTCCTTGATAGGCGGACGAGGCCGATATCATTCACTGCGAGCAGGGCGGCCAAGGGCCAGTGCCTGCTCAAGCCATGCGAGGATATCGGCGGTGACCTCGTCCCGATTGATTTCGTTTAGCACTTCATGCCGCGCCTCAGGATAGACGCGCAGCTGTACATGTCGATTGCCGGTCGCGCGCAGGGCGTCGGCCAGATGGGTGAGACGCTTGCCGGCACTCACCGGATCACATTCGCCGCCAATCACCAGCATCGGCAGGTTCGGGTCGATCTGCGCAAGGTTGCGCGCCTGGCTGATCTGCGCCAACCCCTGCAGCAGGTCGAGCCACAGCTGGTTGCTACAGCGAAAGCCACACAGCGGGTCGTTGACGTACTTGTCCACTTCCGCCGGGTCACGGCTGAGCCAGTCGAAAGCCGTGCGGTTGGGCTTGAAGGCGTGGTTGAACGAGCCGAACGACAGCCACTCGATCAGTGCGCTCTTGCCCAGTGGCCCCTGGCGCCAGGCTTCCAGGCGCGCAATCAGGCGTGCCACCCGGTACAGCGCAGCGGGCTGGAAGTTGGAACCACTGAGAATCGCCCCGTGCAGGCTGCCGCTGTGGTGCGTGAGGTAGGCCTGGGCAATATAGCTGCCCATGCTGTGGCCAAACAGAAACAGCGGGGTGCAAGGGAACTGCTGGCCGATGTGCTGGGCCAGCAGGCCAAGGTCGTTGAGCACGGCATTCCAGCCATGTTGCCGGGCGAAAAGGCCGAGGCTGCCATGCTCGGCGGTGCGCCCGTGGCCGCGCAGGTCGGGCGCCAGCAGGGCGTAGCCGGCATCGCTGAGGGCCTGGCCCAGGCGCTGGTAGCGCCCGCCATGCTCGGCCATGCCATGCGCCAGCAGCACCACAGCCTTGACCGGTGTGGCCGGCAGCCATTGGTGCACGTAGAGCTGGCAATGCTCGCTGGCAGGCAACCAGAAGGCGTCATGGGGCATGGCGATTCCTTTGCGCGAAGGTTACCCGCACAGTGTATGCACAACCGGCCGAATTGCAGGAAGGGCACAAATAAGATTCACAATGTTAATGGCGGCACTTGGCGTATATGCCACCTCGGGCTTACCTGCTAACGTCGGTTCAACGCCTTTTTTTGCCGTCAGGCAGACAGGGCAAGGAATCCGCGCGAGCTCAGGCAGAGGAACAATAATAAATGCAAGCCGACTTCTGGAATGACAAACGCCCCGAGGGCGTGCCTTCCTCCATCGACATCCACGCATACGCTTCGGTCGTCGAGGTGTTCGAGCGCTCCTGCAAGCGTTTCGCCGAGCGCCCGGCGTTCAGCAACCTCGGCGTGACCCTGAGCTACGCCGAGCTGGAGCGCCATTCGGCCGCCTTCGCCGCCTGGCTGCAGCAGCACACCGACCTCAAACCGGGTGACCGCATCGCGGTGCAGATGCCCAACGTTCTGCAGTATCCCATTGCCGTGTTCGGCGCCCTGCGCGCCGGGCTGATCGTGGTCAACACCAACCCGCTGTATACCGAGCGCGAGATGCGTCACCAGTTCAAGGATGCCGGGGCCCGCGCCCTGGTGTACCTGAACATGTTCGGCAAACGCGTGCAGGAGGTGCTGCCCGATACCGGTATCGAGTACCTGATCGAGGCGAAGATGGGCGACCTGCTGCCCGCGGCCAAGGGCTGGCTGGTCAACACCGTGGTCGACAAACTGAAGAAAATGGTCCCGGCCTATCACCTGCCACAGGCCATCGCGTTCAAGCAGGTATTGCGCGAAGGCCGCAGCCTGGCACACAAGCCGGTGCCACTCGCCCTCGACGACATCGCCGTGCTGCAGTACACCGGGGGCACCACGGGCCTGGCCAAGGGGGCCATGCTCACGCACGGCAACCTGGTGGCCAACATGCTGCAGGTGCTGGCCTGTTTCTCCCAGCACGGTCCGGACGGGCAGCGGCTGATCAAGGAAGGCCAGGAGGTAATGATTGCGCCGCTGCCGCTTTATCACATCTATGCCTTCACCGCGAACTGCATGTGCATGATGGTTACCGGCAACCACAACGTGCTGATCACCAACCCGCGCGACATCTCGGGCTTCATCAAGGAGCTGGGCAAGTGGCGTTTTTCGGCGCTGTTGGGGTTGAACACCTTGTTCGTCGCGCTGATGGATCATCCCGGCTTCCGTCAGCTGGACTTTTCGGCACTGAAAGTCACCAACTCCGGCGGCACGGCACTGGTCAAGGCTACTGCCGAGCGGTGGGAAGCGCTCACCGGCTGCCGCATCGTCGAGGGCTATGGCCTGACCGAGACCTCACCGGTGGCCAGTACCAATCCCTACGGCCAGTTGGCGCGACTGGGCACCGTGGGCATTCCTGTGGCGGGCACGGCATTCAAGGTCATCGACGACGACGGCAACGAGCTGCCACTGGGGGAGCGAGGCGAGTTGTGCATCAAGGGCCCGCAGGTGATGAAGGGCTACTGGCAGCAACCGGAGGCCACGGCGCAGGCGCTGGATGCCGAGGGCTGGTTCAAGACCGGCGATATCGCGGTGATCGACCCGGACGGCTTCACCCGCATCGTCGACCGCAAGAAGGACATGATCATCGTCTCCGGTTTCAATGTGTACCCCAACGAAATCGAAGATGTGGTGATGGGCCATCCGCAGGTGGCCAACTGCGCGGCCATCGGCGTGCCCGATGAGCGTTCGGGGGAGGCGGTGAAGCTGTTCGTGGTGGCGCGTGAGGGTGGGGTGAGCGTCGAAGATCTGAAGGCCTACTGCAAGGCCAACTTCACCGGCTACAAGGTGCCCAAGCACATCGTGGTGCGCGAGTCGCTGCCGATGACACCGGTGGGCAAGATCCTGCGGCGCGAATTGCGCGACATCGCCTGATATCGGGTTTGCTTTTTCGCGGGGCAAGCCCGCTCCCCCAGAAGGATTGTGCATGACCTGTGGGAGCGGGCTTGCCCCGCGGATGCTTCAAGGTGCTCTAACAGGCTGCTTGCAGCCCGATTTGCGACATTTTGGTCAAATACTCTAAAAATGACTTGTATCGTTCATTGAGTCATTTTTGTGACTATGAGGCCGGTATTGGCCCCTAGGCGACCCCATTTAAAGCTGTTACTCTCGGGCCGCTTTCAGATGATCAGGTTTGCAACGAACCCTCATCACATATCAATAATAAACGCATCGACGCGTGAATCGAACTTCGCTGTTGCTGAAGGAGTGGGCTTCCATGATCGAAAATTTTTGGAAGGATAAATACCCAGCCGGGATTACGGCGGAAATCAATCCTGACGAATTCCCCAATATCCAGGCGGTACTCAAGCAATCCTGCCAACGCTTTGCCAATAAACCGGCCTTTAGCAACCTGGGCAAGACTATCACCTATGGCGAGCTCTACGCGCTGTCTGGCGCTTTCGCGGCCTGGCTGCAGCAGCACACCGACCTCAAGCCAGGTGACCGCATTGCCGTCCAGCTGCCCAATGTCCTGCAATACCCGGTAGCGGTATTTGGTGCAATGCGCGCCGGCCTGATCGTGGTCAACACCAATCCGCTGTACACCGTGCGGGAAATGGAGCACCAGTTCAACGATTCCGGTGCCAAGGCCTTGGTGTGCCTGGCCAACATGGCGCACCTGGCCGAGAAGGTGGTGCCCAAGACCCAGGTCAAGCACGTCATCGTCACTGAAGTGGCCGACTTGCTGCCACCGCTCAAGCGCCTGCTCATCAACAGCGTGATCAAGTACGTGAAGAAGATGGTGCCGGCCTACAACCTGCCGCGTGCCGTACGCTTCAACGATACCTTGGCGCTGGGCAAGGGCCAACCGGTCACCGAAGCCAACCCGCAAGCCAACGACGTGGCCGTGCTGCAGTACACCGGTGGTACCACCGGCGTGGCCAAGGGCGCGATGCTGACCCACCGCAACCTGGTGGCCAACATGCTGCAGTGCCGGGCGCTGATGGGCTCGAACCTGCAGGAAGGCTGCGAGATCCTCATCACTCCGCTGCCGCTGTATCACATCTATGCCTTTACCTTCCATTGCATGGCGATGATGCTGATCGGCAACCACAACGTGCTGATCAGCAACCCCCGCGACCTGCCGGCAATGGTCAAGGAACTGAGCAAGTGGAAGTTCAGTGGTTTCGTCGGCCTCAACACGCTGTTCGTTGCGCTGTGCAACAACGAGGCATTCCGCGCCCTGGACTTCTCGGCGTTGAAGATCACCTTGTCCGGCGGCATGGCCCTGCAGTTGAGCGTGGCCGAGCGCTGGAAGAGCGTCACCGGCTGCGCCATCTGCGAAGGCTACGGCATGACCGAGACCAGCCCGGTGGCGGCGGTGAACCCGGCCGAGGCCAACCAGGTGGGTACCATCGGCATCCCGGTGCCATCGACGCTGTGCAAGGTCATCGACGATGCCGGCAACGAGCTGGCGCTTGGCGAAACCGGTGAGCTGTGCGTCAAGGGGCCGCAGGTGATGAAGGGCTATTGGCAGCGTGAAGACGCCACCCACGAGATCCTCGACAGCGAGGGCTGGCTGAAGACCGGCGACATCGCGCTGATCCAGCCTGATGGCTACATGCGCATTGTCGACCGCAAGAAGGACATGATCCTGGTCTCGGGCTTCAACGTGTACCCCAACGAGCTGGAAGACGTGCTCGCCGCCTTGCCGGGCGTGCTGCAGTGCGCAGCCATCGGTGTGCCGGACGAGAAGTCGGGTGAAGTGATCAAGGTGTTCATCGTGGTCAAGCCGGGCATGACCTTGACCAAGGAGCAGGTGATGGAGCACATGCGTGCCAACGTCACGGGCTACAAGGTGCCGCGTTACATCGAGTTCCGCGATGCCTTGCCGACCACCAACGTCGGCAAGATCCTGCGCCGTGAACTGCGCGATGAAGAGCTGAAGAAGCAGGGGCTGAAGAAGATCGCCTGATCGACCTTACTGGCCTTTTCGCGGGCTTGCCCGCGAATGGGCCTTTAGCGTCAGCGCAGTTTTTCCAGCATCTGGTAGTACCACATCCCCGCCGCCAGCAGCGGATTGCCCAGCAAGTCCCCCATCGGCACCCGCACGTGCTTGCACTGCGCGAAGGTGTCGAACTTCTCCAGCGTTCCCGTCAGTGCCTCGGCCATGATCTCGCCCATGATGTGGCTGGTGGCGATGCCGTGCCCGGAATAGCCCTGGCAGTACCAGACGTTGTCCGACAGCTTGCCCAGTTGCGGAATGCGGTTGACCACGATGCCCATCGCGCAGCTCCACTGGAACTCGATCGGCACGCCCTTGAGCGCCGGGAAGGTACGCTCGATGCAGGGGCGCAGCTCGCCTTCGATATCACGCGAATCCTTGCCCGAGTAGTTTGCGCCGCCGCCGAACAGCAAGCGCTTGTCAGCGGTCAGGCGGTAGTAGTCGAGCACGAAGCGGCAGTCGTATACCGCCAGGTCCTGCGGGTTGATCTGCTGCGCCAGTTCGCCCAGCGGGGCGGTGGTGACGATGCCGCCCATGGCCGGGAAGATCTTGCCCTTGAGCTGGCGTTTTTCCAGCTTGTGGTAGACGTCGCCGGCGAGCATCACCTGGCGCGCTTCGACCCGGCCGTGGGCGGTGACCACCGCCGGGCGTGGGCCGTGGACGATGTCCAGCACTTCGGAGTTCTCGAAGATCAGCGCACCCAGGCTGTGGGCGGCGCGGGCTTCGCCCAGGCAAAGGTTGAGCGGGTGCAGGTGCAGGTTGCGCAGGTTCTTCAGTGCGCCCAGGTACAGCGGGCTCTGCAGGTGCCCGGCCACGCCGTCGCGGTCGAGCAGTTGCACCTGGTCACCCATGCCGCGGCGTTCGGCCTCGGCCTGGAAGCTGCGCAGCTCTTGCATGTGCGAGGGTTTCATCGCTGCATGCAGATGGCCGCGCTTGAGGTCGCAGTCGATGCCATAGCGCTCGACCCGCTGTTCGATGACCTGGTGCCCACGCCAGCGCAGGTGCCAGATGAAATCATCGACCTCGGCGCCCAGGTGGTTGCGCATCTGCGTGCGCATGGCCTCGTCACCCGACAGGCTGCCGGTGACCTGGCCGCCGTTGCGGCCGCTGGCACCCCAACCGATACGGTTGGTCTCGACGATCGCCACCTTCAGGCCGCGCTCGGCCAGTTCCACTGCGGTGGCCACGCCGGTGAAGCCGCCGCCGATGATGGCGACGTCGACCTGCACCGTGCCCTTGAGCTGCGGGTACTCGGTGTGGTCGTTCAGCGAGGCGCTGTAATAGGACGGCGCGCGCTGGGCCGGGCCATTGTTCAATGCTGCGTTCATGGGTGTTCCTTGTTCTGAATGGGGTAAGGCTCAGGCCTGGTGCAGGTACCAGCGCCAGTCCTGTTCGCTGACTTCGGCCATGAACTGGCGATACTCGGCGCGCTTGACCTTCAGGTAGACGCCGAGAAACGCCTCGCCGAGCGCTTCGCGCGCCCAGTGCGAGCGCTCCAGTGCGTCGAGTGCGGTCAGCCAGTCGGTGGGCAGGTGCTCGGTGGCCTGGGCATAGCCGTTGCCTTCGACCGGCGCACCGGGGTCGAGCTGTTCGCGGATGCCGCGATGGCTGGCGGCCAGAATGGCAGCGGCAGCCAGGTACGGGTTGGCATCGGCGCCACAGATGCGGTGCTCGACATGCCGGCTGTTGGCCGGGCCGCCGGGCACGCGCAGGCTGACGGTGCGGTTGTCGACGCCCCAGGTCGGTGCCAATGGTGCATAGCTGTTGGCCTGGAAGCGGCGGAACGAGTTGGCGTTGGGGCAGAACAGCAGCAGCGATTCATGCAGGTGGCGGAGCATGCCGGCCACCGCCTGGCGCAGCAGTGGGGTGCCGGCCGGATCGGTGCTGGCGAACAGGTTGTTGCCAGCGCTGTCGGCAAGGCTCAGGTGCATGTGCATGCCGGTGCCGGCCAGTTGCGCGAACGGCTTGGCCATGAAGCAGGCCTGCATGCCATGGGCATGGGCCACGCCCTTGACCAGGCGCTTGTAGCGCACGGCCTGGTCCATCGCCTGCAGCGCATCGCCATGTTCCAGGGTGATTTCCACCTGGCCGGGCGCGTATTCGGAAATCGCCGTGCGGGCAGGGATGCCCTGGGCCTTGCAGGCAGCGTAGAGGTCGGCAAGGAAGGGTTCGATCTGCTCCAGCTCGCGCAGGCCGTAGACCTGGGTGCTGCGCGGGCGCCCGCCGTCGTTGTCCAGCGCCGGTTGTGGGCGGCCCTGGGCATCGCGCTTCTGGTCGAGCAGGTAGAACTCCAGCTCGCAGGCCATCACCGGGTGGTAACCATCGGCATTGAGCGCCTCGATGGTACGCAGCAGCACATGGCGCGGGTCGGCGACGCTGGCCGGCAGGCCTTCGCTGGGGTGCATGCTGACCTGCACCGCCGCAGTCGGCACCCGGCGCCAGGGCAGGCGTACCAGGCTGCCATCCAGTGGGTAGGCGCGGCAGTCGATGTCACCGACATCCCAGACCAGGCCGGAGTTTTCCACGTCGTCGCCATTGAGGGTCAGGCCGAGGATGGTGCTGGGGAGCGGGCGGCCGCTCTGGTACACCGCCAGCAGTTCCTCGCGGTGTAGCAACTTGCCACGTGGCACGCCGTTGGCGTCGAGGATGAACAGTTCGAACAGTTCGATATCGGGGTTTTCTGCCAGGAAACGGCTGGCGTGCTCTACAGGTGCAAAGTGCATGATGGATTGGCTCACAGGCGCACGGGACCGGCGCACGGGCGCGGTCCACTGGAATCAAACGGCCGGGCTGCGGCCGAGTTGGGTCACAACGGCGTGAGCGAGAAATCCGGTGGGCGTGCGTGGCGGCAGTGCCACAGCGCCCAGAAGGCGAGGATGACATGGACCAGCGGATTTTCACCGGCGCGGGACCGGGCCTTCGCTGGCGAAGGACGGGACGACGGTGGGGCGATGGTCTGGACGGGAGTCATGCCTTTGATACTCACATGCGGCGTAAGGTTGATTAAAGCAGTGAATGGCAACGTTCACATCGCTCCTGGCTAAACATTCCTGCTGCTTGTGCCGGCGCTTTCGCGGGCAAGCCCGCTCCCACAGGTACCCCACAAAGCTCAAGCTTGATGCAATCCTGTGGGAGCGGGTTTACCCGCGAAAGGGCCGGCACAGGCAGCAGAGAACCGGCAAATCTGCGACAATCGCGCATCCTACGAATGCCGATCATGAAAAAGCAGGCCCACCTGCATCACTAAAAAGCCCCATGACTGACCAAGCCATCGACAAACTGCTGCAAAACCTCGACCACGCCATGATCGCCGAGCGCCATCGCTTGCGCCGGCAGTTGCATGAACTGCGCAAGCGCCCCGACGAGGCGAAGCTGGCGCAGTGGGTGGAAAAGGTCCAGGCATCCTGCGCCCAGGTCACCGCACGCCAGAACAGCGTGCCGCAGATCCACTACGACGACAGCCTGCCGATCGCTGCCAAGCGTGACGAGATCAAGAAGGCCCTGGCAGAACACCAGGTGCTGGTGATCGCCGGCGAAACCGGTTCGGGCAAGACCACCCAGTTGCCGAAGATCTGCCTGGAGCTGGGCCGCGGCAGCCATGGCCTGATTGCCCATACCCAGCCGCGGCGTATCGCCGCGCGCAGTGTCGCTGCCCGGGTTGCCGAAGAGCTCGGCACGCCGCTGGGTGGGCTGGTCGGCTACCAGGTGCGTTTCGAAGACCAGAGCGACGCCAACACCCTGGTCAAGCTGATGACCGACGGTATCCTCCTGGCCGAAACCCAGCACGACCGTTTTCTCGAACGCTACGACACCATCATCGTCGACGAAGCCCACGAGCGCAGCCTCAACATCGACTTCCTGCTCGGCTACCTGAAGACCCTGCTGCACCGCCGGCCAGACCTGAAGCTGATCATCACGTCGGCGACCATCGACCTGGAGCGGTTCTCCAAGCACTTCGACAATGCCCCGATCATCGAGGTGTCCGGGCGTACCTTCCCGGTGGAAACCTGGTACCGCCCGCTGACCAGCGAACAGGACGAGGAGGGCAACCAGGTCGAGGACGACCTCACCGTCGACCAGGCGATCCTTGCCACCCTCGACGAGATTGCCCAGCACGAACGCAGCGTGGGCAAAGGCCCCGGCGATGTGCTGGTGTTCCTCCCGGGTGAGCGGGAAATCCGCGATGCCGCAGAGATCCTGCGCAAGGCGCAGTTGCGCCACACCGAGATCCTGCCGCTGTACGCGCGCCTGTCGCCGGCCGAGCAGCAGCGTATTTTCCAGTCTCACGTCGGGCGCCGGGTGGTGCTGGCCACCAACGTTGCGGAAACCTCGCTGACCGTACCCGGCATCCGTTACGTGATCGACACCGGCACCGCGCGCATCAGCCGCTACAGCTACCGCGCCAAGGTCCAGCGCTTGCCGATCGAGGCGATTTCGCAGGCCAGTGCCAACCAGCGCAAAGGCCGTTGCGGCCGGGTCGAGCCGGGTATCTGCATTCGCTTGTACAGCGAAGAAGACTTCAATGGCCGGCCGGCATTTACCGACCCCGAGATCCTGCGCACCAACTTGGCAGCGGTGATCCTGCAGATGCTGCACCTGCGCTTGGGGGCGATCGACGCCTTCCCGTTCATCGAGCCGCCGGATGGCAAGGCCATCAGCGACGGTTTCAACCTGCTGCAGGAGCTGTCGGCGGTCAACCGCGAGAACCAGCTGACGCCAATCGGCCGCCAGCTGGCGCGCTTGCCGATCGACCCACGGTTGGGCCGCATGCTGCTCGAAGGTGCGCGCCAGGGCAGCCTGCAGGAAGTGCTGATCGTCACCAGTGCGCTGTCGGTGCAGGACCCGCGCGAGCGCCCGCCGGAGCGCCAGCAGGCTGCCGACCAGGCCCATGCGCAGTGGAAGGACGGCGATACCGACTTCGCCGCGCTGGTCAATTTGTGGCGGGGTTTTGAAGAGCAGCGCCAGGCGCTTACCGCCAGTCCGCTGCGCAACTGGTGCCGCAAGAATTTCTTGAACTACCTGCGCCTGCGTGAGTGGCGCGATGCCCATCGCCAGTTGTCGCTGATCTGCCGCGAGCTGCAGTTGGCGGTCAACAAAGAGCCGTCCGACTACCACAAGGTGCACAAGGCGATCCTCAGCGGCCTGCTCAGCCAGATCGGGCAAAAGACCGAAGAAGGTGATTACCAGGGTGCCCGCCAGCGGCGCTTCTGGGTGCATCCTTCTTCCGGCATCGGCCGCAAGCGCCCGCAGTGGGTGATGGCCGCCGAGCTGGTGGAAACCACCAAGCTGTATGCGCGCATGGTCGCCAAGATCGAGCCTGACTGGATCGAGCCGCTGGCGACCCACCTGATCAAGAAGAACCACTTCGAACCGCACTGGGAAAAGAAGCGTGGGCAGGTGGTGGCCTATGAGCAGATCACCTTGTATGGCCTGATCCTGGTCGGCCGCCGCCCGGTGCACTATGGCCCGATCGACCCGGTTGCCTCGCGGGAAATCTTCATTCGCGAAGGCCTGGTTGGCGGTGAAATCCAGTCGCGGGCCAAGTGCCTGGCCGCGAACAAGCGCCTGCTCGAAGAGCTCGACGAACTGGAGGCCAAGGCCCGTCGGCGTGACATTCTCGCCGATGAAGAAACCCTGTACGCCTTTTACGAAGCACGCTTGCCGGCGGAAATCCATCAGACCGCGACCTTCGACGCCTGGTACCGCATGAACAGCCAGAAGGATCCGAATCTGCTGATCATGCGCGAGGAAGACGTGTTGGCCCGCGAGGCCAGCGAAGTCACCGCGGCGCAGTACCCCGACAGCCTGCAGGTCGGCGAGCTGCGCCTGCCGCTGACCTACCACTTCGAGCCGGGCCACCCGCGTGACGGCGTGACCGTACGCGTGCCGGCACCGTTGCTGCCCAGCCTGCCGGGCGAACGGCTGGAGTGGCTGGTGCCAGGCCTGCTGGAAGCCAAGTGCGTGGCGCTGGTGCGCAACCTGCCCAAGGCCCTGCGCAAGAACTTCGTGCCGGTGCCGGACTTCGTCAAGGCCTCGCTGGCGCGCATGACCTTCGGCCAGGGTGCGCTGCCCCAGGCGCTGGGCCAGGAACTGTTGCGCATGACCGGCGCGCGGGTTTCCGATGAGGCCTGGGCCGAGTCGGTCAACCTGGTCGAAGGCCACCTGCGAATGAACATCGAAGTGGTCGATGGCCAGGGCAAGTTCCTTGGCGAAGGCCGTGACCTGGCCGAGCTGACCGCGCGCTTTGCTGCTGCCAGCCAGGCCGCTTTGGCCGTGCCGCGTACCGAGAAGAGCGAGCAACCGGTGCAGGCCAAGGCCTTCAGCGAGGTCAAGCAGACCGCCCAGCAGAAGATCGCCGGCCTGTCGATGACCGTGTACCCGGCGCTGGTGGAAGAAAACGGCACTGTGCGCGAAGGGCGTTTCTCGACCCAGGCCGAAGCCGAGTTCCAGCACCGTCGCGCCCTGCAGCGCCTGCTGCTGCAGCAGTTGGCGGAGCCGGCCAAGTTCCTGCGCGGCAAGCTGCCGGGGCTGACCGAGCTGGGGCTGCTGTACCGCGAGCTGGGCCGGATCGAGGCGCTGGTGGAGGATATTCTGCTGGCGAGCCTCGACAGCTGCATCCTTGACGGTGAAGCGACCTTGCCGCGTGACGGTGCCGCCCTGGCCGGGCTGGCCGAGCGCAAGCGTGGCAGCTGGGCCGAGCACGCCGAACGTCTGGCCCGGCAGACACTGGAAGTGCTCAAGCTGTGGCACGGCCTGCAGAAGCGCTTCAAGGGCAAGATCGACCTGAGCCAGGCGGTGGCGCTGAACGACATCAAGCAGCAGTTGGCCAACCTGGTCTATCCGGGCTTTGTGCGCGAGACCCCGGCAGCCTGGTTCAAGGAGTTGCCACGTTACCTCAAGGCGGTGGAGTTGCGCCTCGAGAAGCTGGGCGGCCAGGTGCAGAAGGACCGGGTCTGGAGCGGCGAGCTGGGCAACCTGTGGGCGCAGTACAAGGCTCGGGCCGACAAGCATGCCCAGGAAGGCAAGCGCGATGAGCAGCTGACCCTGTACCGCTGGTTGCTGGAGGAGTATCGGGTATCGCTGTTTGCCCAGCAGTTGGGTACAAAAGTGCCGATTTCCGACAAGCGATTGAGCAAGCAGTGGAGCCAGGTGGAAGGCTAACTTCCTTGATTTGTGGCACACTTCAGTGAATTTGGGGGCCGCTTTGCGGCCCATCGCGGATCAATCCGCTCCTACAGGGATAGCAGCGTCCTGTTGGAGCGGATTCATCCGCGATCGAGGGCGCAGCCCTCGTCGTGAAATTGGTACTAAAGTGCCATTATTCTGTCATATTCCCAGCCAGCGCCCCGTGGCGATGGCCTTTGAGCAGAGGATCGATCGTGCATAACGTCGTGATCAGCGGCACCGGCCTGTATACCCCGGCCCAGAGCATTTCCAACGATGAACTGGTGGCCTCCTTCAATGCCTGGTCGCAGCAGTACAACCAGGACAACGCTGCTGCCATCGAGCGTGGCGAACTCGAAGCAGCTCCCGTGTCCGACGCCGCCTTCATCGAAAAGGCCTCGGGCATCAAGAGCCGTTTCGTCATGGACAAGGCCGGCATCCTCGACCCGCAACGCATGAAGCCGCGCCTGCCGGAGCGTTCCAACGACGAGCAGTCGATCCTCTGCGAAATGGGCGTGGCCGCTGCGCGCCAGGCGCTGGAACGCGCGGGGCGCACCCCGGCGGATGTCGACGGGGTGATCGTCGCCTGCTCCAACCTGCAGCGCCCATACCCGGCCATCGCCATCGAAGTGCAGCAGGCGCTGGGCATCCAGGGGTTTGCCTTCGACATGAACGTAGCCTGTTCGTCGGCCACTTTCGGCATCCAGACCGCCGCCAACAGTGTGGCCCTGGGGCAGGCGCGTGCGGTGCTGATGGTCAACCCGGAGGTGTGCACCGGCCACCTTAACTTCCGTGACCGTGACAGCCACTTCATTTTTGGTGATGCCGCTACCGCGGTGCTGATCGAGCGTGCCGAGCAGGCCACTTCGGCGCACCAGTTCGACATCGTCAGCAGCAAGTTGTGGACCGAGTTCTCCAACAACATCCGTAACAACTTCGGCTTCCTCAACCGTGCGGCGGAAGAGGGCGAGGGCGCGGCGGACAAGTTGTTCATCCAGGAAGGCCGCAAGGTGTTCCGCGAGGTCTGCCCGAAGGTGGCCGAGTTGATCGGTGAGCACCTGCAGGAAAACGGGCTGCAACCAAGCGATGTGAAACGCTTCTGGCTGCACCAGGCCAACCTGAGCATGAACCACCTGATCGTCAAGAAGCTGCTGGGGCGTGAGGTGAGCGAGGAAGAGGCACCGGTGATTCTCGACCGCTATGCCAACACCAGCTCGGCCGGGTCGGTGATTGCCTTCCACCTGTACCAGGATGATCTGGCCAAAGGGTCGCTTGGCGTGCTGAGCTCGTTTGGTGCAGGTTATTCGATTGGTAGCGTGATTCTGCGCAAGCGCTGAGTTTTGTAGAGACTGTACCGGCCTCTTCGCGGGTAAACCCGCTCCCACAGGTACGCCACGGTTAACAAGTCCTGTGGAGTACCTGTGGGAGCGGGTTTACCCGCGAAGGGGCCGGGTGCATTTCTGGCAGGCATAAAAGAGGCGGGAAATACCGGATGGGGTCGGTATTTCCCGCCTCAGCGTGAAGCAGAGGAGCTTGCAGCTTAGAACTTGGCTTCCAGGTCCACCTGCAGGGTGTCGACGTCAGCATCGCTGTTCGGCAGGTTGGAGTAGTCGGTCTTGGCCATCATGTAGGCCGCGCCGAGGGCGAAGTTCTTGTCGATTTCGTAACCGACCTTGAACTTGTGACCGCGGGAACCGGTGAAGCCGTTACCGAAGTCAGAGTCGGTGAACAGGCTGACCACACCGTTACGCTGTACGTCGCGGTAGTTGTAGTCCAGGCTCCAGGCACCGATCTTCGACTTCAGGCCCGCCAGCCAGGCGGTGTCCTTGCCATCGGTGCTCTCGGTGTTCTTGACGTACTGGCCGTATGCCGACAGCGGGATGGCGAAGCCAGTGAAGTCGAGCTGGCCGAAGCCTTCAACCAGGTTGAACTCGTCGGTGGTGTTGCCCAGCGAACGCAGCGCCGCCGAGGCCTTGTCGTTGTCGTAGCCGTAGAGGCTGGCACCGACAGTGACCTTGACGGTGTCAGCCGCGTTGAACTTGGTACCCAGCTGGGCAGCGTACAGCTGTGCGTCGTGCTTGAACTGCACGCCGTCGCCGTCGACGTTGTCCTTCAGGTTGTAGTGACCGATGCTGCCGAACACTTCGGCCGGGCCGGCGTTGGTCTTGTAGGTGACAGCCACGCCTTCCGGGTTGATGTCGCTGTCCCAGATAATGTCGCCCATGCTCACCCAAGGCTGCATCATCTTGCCGCCGATCAGGTGCAGGTTAGGGACGGCAGTCGGGTGCCAGTCGAGGTAGGCCAGGTCGACCCACAGCGATTTCTTCTCGAAGTAGTTGTCCAGGCTCTGGTTGGTCGAGCGGGCATCGGCGCTGCTGCCGGTGGCCACACGCACGCCGGCGTCGACCTGCGGGTTGATCTCGCTGTAGAAGCCGACGCGGGCACGCACGCGCTCGCGGTCCTGGTTGCCACTGCGGGAGATCGGGTTGTCGACGTTGACGTCTTCGTAACGCAGGCGCACATCACCCTTGATCTGGGTCTTGGCGGCCCATGCCACTTTTTGTTCGAAAGCGCTCATACGTTCGGACTGAGCTTTCTGGTCGGCCTTTTCCTTGGTTTCTTTTGCCAGGTCGCCCTGCAGTTCGTTGTACTGCGCCTGGTTGATCGAGCCGTTGGCGCGGAGCATTTCGAGCAGCTTGGCGTCGACAGCAGCACTGGCCGGAGTACTCAGAGCCAGCATCATGCCGGTGAGGCTCACTCCGGTAAGTGTAGAAACAAGACGCATAAGGTTCTCCCTACTAAAAAGATTTGGGGAGGCTCAGCGCCCGCCCCCATGTTGGCATGTCTTCGGAAAGGGCCTGACTAGACAGGTTCTGGGGTTCCGGAAAACAGGCGCAAGTATTGCGGGGGCCAATGACAGAATAATGTCTAATTAGTGGCACTGCGGTTAAGTAATCGAGAATGAAAGACGAAACAGGCCGATCCTCATTTGAGCCACGGGCCTCTGTTCGCCGATACTGATGGCCTTGCACAGCGAGTCGAAAACGTGACCAGTCTCTACAGCCTTGCCCATCTGCGTGACCTGCCAGCGGCGACCTGGGATGCCCTGGTCCCCCCTGGCCAACCGTTCCTGCGCCATGCCTTTCTCAGTGCCATGGAAGACAGCGGCAGCGTTGCGCCCAACACTGGCTGGGCCGCCGAACACCTGGTGCTGGAGCGCGACGGGCAGGTACGTGCGCTGCTGCCGGCTTATCGCAAATGGCATTCGTATGGCGAGTACGTGTTCGACCACGGTTGGGCCGATGCCTGCGAGCGTGCCGGCATCGCCTATTACCCCAAGTTGCTCGGTGCCGTGCCGTTCAGCCCGGTCAGCGGGCCGCGCCTGCTGGCGGCCGACCCGGCCGACGCACTGCTGGTGTTGCAGGCGTTGCCGGAATACCTGGGCAAGGGCGGGTTGTCCGGAGCGCACATCAATTTCACCGACGCCCAGCTGGATGCGCAGATGGCCGGCCTGCCGGGCTGGATGGAGCGCCTGGGCTGCCAGTTCCATTGGCGCAATCATGGCTACCGTGACTTCCAGGACTTTCTCGACAGCCTCAGCTCACGCAAACGCAAGCAGATGCGCAAGGAACGTGAGCAAGTGGCGGGGCACGGCATCGATTTTCGCTGGTATCGCGGTGATGAACTGGATGAGGTGCAGTGGGATTTCGTTTTCCTCTGTTACGCCAACACCTATGCGGTGCGCAGGCGCGCGCCTTACCTGACCCGGGAATTTTTCAGCCTGCTGGCCGAGCGCATGCCCGAGGCGGTGCGGGTGGTGATGGCGCGTCAGGGTGGGCGTGATGTGGCGATGGCCTTGAGCCTGGTTGGGGGCGATAGCCTGTTTGGTCGCTATTGGGGCTGCCTCGATGAGTTCGACCGGCTGCATTTCGAGACCTGCTTCTACCAGGGCATGGACTTTGCGATTACCGAAGGGTTGCAGCGTTTCGACGCCGGGGCACAGGGCGAGCACAAATTGATTCGTGGGTTCGAGCCAGTGCTGACGCGGTCGTGGCACTACCTGCTGCACCCGGGGTTGCGGCGGGCGGTGGAGGATTTTCTGATGCAGGAGCGGGCGGGGGTGATGGGGTATGCCGAGGAGGCCAGAGGGATGCTGCCTTACCGCAAGGATTGAGATCTTTACTGCTTGTGCCGGCCTCTTCGCGGGGCAAGCCCGCTCCCACAGGCACCTCACATTCCTCAATATTGAAGTAATCCTGTGGGAGCGGGCTTGCCCCGCGAAGAGGCCAGTACAGGACTCAGTCGACCCCGACAAACCCCCCGGTCTGGTGATGCCACAAACGGGCATACAGCCCTTGCTGCTCCAGCAGCTCACTATGGCTGCCACTTTCGACGATCCGCCCTTTGTCCAGCACCACCAGGCGGTCCATCCGGGCGATGGTCGACAGCCGGTGGGCGATGGCGATCACCGTCTTGCCTTGCATCAGCGTCTCCAGGCTTTCCTGAATGGCCGCCTCGACCTCCGAGTCCAGTGCCGACGTGGCTTCGTCCATGATCAGGATCGGGGCATTCTTCAGCAGCACCCGGGCAATCGCGATGCGCTGGCGCTGGCCGCCAGACAATTTCACACCACGCTCGCCGACATGGGCATCGAAGCCGGTGCGGCCCTGGGCATCCGACAACTGCGGAATGAACTCGTCGGCCCGTGCCCGGCGCACGGCCTCGTGCAGCGCCGCTTCACTGGCGCCAGGGCGGCCGTACAGCAGGTTGTCGCGGATCGAGCGGTGCAGCAGCGAGGTGTCCTGGGTGATCATGCCGATCTGTGCGCGCAGGCTGGCCTGGCTGACCTCGGCGATGTCCTGGCCGTCGATCAGGATGCGCCCGCCTTGCACGTCGTACAGGCGCAGCAGCAAGTTGACCAGGGTCGACTTGCCGGCGCCGGACGGGCCGATCAGGCCGATCTTCTCGCCCGGGCGGATGTCCAGGTTCAGCCCTTCGATCACGTTGGCGGCCTTGCCGTAGTGGAAGTCCACGTCGTCGAAGCGTACGGCACCGCGGCTGACCTTGAGTGGCGGCGCCTGGGGCTTGTCGGTGACGGTAACCGGCTGGGCGATGGTCTGCAGGCCGTCCTGGACCATGCCGATGTTCTCGAAGATGCCGTTGACCACCCACATGATCCAGCCCGACATGTTGACGATGCGGATCACCAGGCCGGTGGCCAGGGCAATGGCACCGACGGTGATCAGCGACTGGCTCCACAGCCACAGCGCCAAGCCGGTGGTGGTGACGACCAGCAGGCCGTTGAGGGTGGTGATGACCACGTCCATGCTGGTGACCACGCGCGCTGCCAGCTGGGTTTTCTCGGTCTGTTCGCGGATCGCTTCGCGGGCGTACTGCTGTTCATAGTCGGTATGGGCGAACAGCTTGAGGGTGGCGATGTTGGTGTAGCCATCGACGATCCGCCCCATCAGCTTGGAGCGGGCATCGGAGGAAATCACCGAACGTTCCTTCACCCGCGGCACAAAGTAGTACAGCGCGGCGATGTAGCCGATGATCCACAGCAGCAGCGGCAGCATCAGGCGCCAGTCGGCCTCGGCAAACAGCACCAGCGAGGTGATGGCGTAGATCAGCACATGCCACAGCGCATCCACCGCCTGCACCGCGGAGTCGCGCAGCGAGTTGCCGGTCTGCATGATGCGCTGGGCGATGCGCCCGGCGAAGTCGCTCTGGAAGAAGTTCAGGCTCTGCTTGAGCACATAGGTGTGGTTCTGCCAGCGGATCAGGCTGGTCATGCCGGGGTTGATGGTCTGGTGCACCAGCAGGTCGTGCAGGCCGAAGAACACCGGCCGCAGCAGCAGGATCACCACCAGCATCCAGATCAGTTCGCCGCTGTGTTCGCTGAAGAAATTGGCATTGGGCGTGCCCTGGGCCAGGTCGATGATGCGGCTCAGGTAGCTGAACATCGCCACTTCGATCAGCGAGGCGAACAGGCCGACCACCAACAGGGCGAGAAAGCTGGGCCAGACCTGGCGCAGGTAGTACAGGTAGAACGGCCAGACCTGGCCGGGCGGCGACTCGCTGGGCGCGTCGCGGAAGATGTCGATCAGTTGCTCGAAACGGCGGTACAGCATGGGTGACAAGACTCCTGTGCTACCCGACCCTGGAAGGTTTCACGTCCCTGTGAAACCTGCGGTCAGTCGATGCGTTTGGCGGACTTGATGTACACCGGGTCGGCCGGCACATCGCGCATGCCTTTCTTGACGGTGGTTGGCGAATTGACGATCTGGTCGACCACTTCCATGCCCTTGGTCACTTTGCCGAACACGGCGTAACCGGCGTCGCGGCCCGGGTTGAGGAAGTCGTTGTCGGCGACGTTGATGAAGAACTGGCTGGTGGCCGAGTTCGGGTTGGAGGTGCGCGCCATCGACAGCGTGCCACGGGTGTTCTGCAGGCCGTTGCTGGCCTCGTTCTTGATCGGTGCCTGGGTGTCTTTCTGCACCATCTGGTCAGTGAAGCCGCCGCCCTGGACCATGAAGCCCGGAATCACCCGGTGGAAGATGGTGTTGTTGTAGAAGCCGCTGTCTACGTACTGCAGGAAGTTCTTGGTACTGACCGGTGCCTTCTCGGCGTTGAGCTCGATTTCGACCTGGCCGAAGCTGGTGTCCAGCAGTACGTGCGGGGTCTTGTCGGAGGCCATGACGCTGGTGGCGAAGGCGACCGAGCAGGCGGTGAGCAGGAGTTTTTTCAGCATGGGCTCAATGATCCTTGAGAGGTGGAAGCGGCTGCAAGGAACTGCAGCAGGGTCTGGTTGAAGACCTCGGGTTGATCGAGGGGCGTAGCGTGCCGGGAATCGTCGATGACCACCAGCCTGGCGTGGGGCATCAGGGCGACGTAGCGTTCTTTAAGGTGTATCGGGGTGTAATCGTGGTCGGCGGCAATCACCAGCGTGGGACAGCGAATTTGCCCGATGCGTTCCTGCACGCCCCAGTCGACGATGGCATCGAAGCTCTTGAGGTAGGCGCGTTTGTCATTGCGTGCCCAGCGTTCGGCCATCTTCTTGCGCAGTTCGGCTTGCCCCGGTTTGGGGAACAGCCGTGCGGCCAGGCCCTGGCCGACCGTCTCGACGCTGAGGATGCGCGCCAGTCCCCAGCGCTTGAGCCACCACAACCAGTCGCTGCGGGTTCGGCGCTTGACCTCGGGGGCGCTGTTGACGATGCACAGGCTGCGCAGCCAGTGCGGGTGATCGACCGCGAACTGGAAACCGACCATGCCACCCATGGACAGGCCGACGAAGTGCACCGGGCCGGTCTGCAGGTGTTCGAGCAGGGCCAGCAGGTCTGCGCTGAAGGTGGCGATCTGGTAACCGTCGCGGGGCTTGTCGGAACGGCCGTGGCCGCGGATGTCCATGAGGATCACCCGGTAGTGGCGGCTCAGTTCGGGTACCTGCAGCTCCCAGTCCTGGCTGCTGGAACCCAGGCCGTGCAGCAGGACCAGGGGCTCGCCCTGGCCATATTCCTGATAATGCAGCGAGCATCCTTCATGTTCGAAATAGGCCATGGGCGCGGTCCTCTCAAGCTTGTGGGGGGGCTGCGAAGGGCACGTCCAGTGGCGCAGTGTCGAAATTGCGCAGCAGGTCGATGAGAATCTGCGTAGCCGGGCCCAAGGTCTTCTCTTTGCTCGAATAAAGGTAGAACAGTGGGTGACGGCTGCCACCCTGATCGAGCGGCAGCGGCTTCAGCACGCCGTCGTGCAGCTCGCGTTCGATCATGTGCCGTGGCAACCAGGCAAAGCCCAGGCCGCTGCCGACGAAGGTGGCGGCAGTGCCCAGGCTGCCGACCGTCCAGCGCTGCTCGGCGCCGAGCCAGCCGACATCGCGCGGCTGGGCGCGACCGGAGTCGCGGATCACCACCTGCAACTGGCTTTCCAGGTCCTGGAAGGTGATCTCCCGGCCCAGCCGGTGCAGGCTGTGCTCGGGGTGGGCGACAGCGACGAACTCCACCGAGCTCAGTTCGCTGCCCAGGTAGCCGCCGATGCTGTAGCTGCTGATGGCCAGGTCGGCGATGCCTTCGTGCATCACTTCCTCGACGCCGGACAGCACCTCCTCACGCAGGCGCACCCGGCAACCGCGGCTCTGCGGCATGAACGCGGCCAGGGCGCGCACCAGGCGGGCACTGGGGTAGGCCGCATCGACCACCAGGCGTACCTCGGCTTCCCAGCCTTGCTCCATGTGATGCGCCAGGTCTTCCAGCTGGCTGGCCTGCTTGACCAGGTGCCGCGAACGGCGCAGCAACACGTTGCCGGCCTCGGTCAGCACGGCCTTGCGGCCATCGATGCGCAACAGCGGCACACCCAGTTGCTCCTGCATGCGCGCCACGGTGTAGCTGACCGAAGACTGCGAACGGTGCAGGGCTTCGGCGGCCTGGGCAAACCCGCCATGGTCGACCACTGCCTGCAGGGTCCGCCATTGATCCAGGGTCACGCGCGGCGCTTTCATGTTTGGCTCCTGTTGTCCTAAGCTGCGCTCTTTCAAGGAGAGCGCCCCATGAAGAAATGTTGTGCGGCAATACTGATGTGCCTGCCCCTTGGGGCCATGGCTTACCCCATCGACGTGGAGAAGGACCTGACCGGGGTCAAGCTGGACTACACCACCTACGACACTGCCTACGATATCGGTTCCATTACCCTGAACAACTATGGGCAAGTGCCGGCGGCCTGCAAGGTGACTTTCCGCAACGGGCCCGAGGCGCCGCGGGTGCGCCGGGTCAACGTGCCGGCCGGTAAAAGCGTCGATGTGACGGCCAATTTCAATCGGCAGATCATCAAGCTGCGTATCGCGCTGGACTGCAAAGCGCAATAAAACTGATTAATCGATAGATTGAACCCACTTTTTACGCTTTTTTATCGATAGGTCAAGCCTTAATCTCACCTCCATCGAATCGCAACCCTATTTGCCGATGGAGGCACCCCATGTCCCGCGTACTGATCATCGAAAGCAGCGCCCGCCAGCAGGATTCCGTTTCCCGTCAACTGACCCGTGATTTCATCCAGCAGTGGCAGGCGGCGCACCCGGCCGACGCGATCACCGTACGTGACCTGGCGGTGAACCCGGTGCCGCACCTGGATGCCAACCTGCTCGGTGGCTGGATGAAGCCTGAAGAACAGCGCAGCGCCGCTGAACTGGAGGCCCTGGCCCGTTCCAACGAGCTGACCGATGAAGTGCTGGCTGCCGATGTGCTGGTGCTGGCTGCGCCAATGTACAACTTCACCATCCCCAGCACCCTCAAGGCCTGGCTGGACCACGTGCTGCGTGCCGGCATCACCTTCAAGTACACCCCGACCGGCCCGCAAGGCCTGCTCACTGGCAAGCGCGCCATCGTGCTGACCGCCCGCGGCGGCATCCATGCCGGTGCCACCAGCGACCATCAGGAACCGTACCTGCGCCAGGTGATGGCCTTCATCGGTATTCACGATGTCGACTTCATCCACGCCGAAGGCCTGAACATGAGCGGCGAGTTCCACGAGAAAGGCCTGAACCAGGCCAAGGCCAGGCTGGCTGCGGTGGCCTGAGGGTCAACGAATTCCCATCCCTGACACCTGTTTTTGCTCCTTTGGGTGTACCTGCCCGGCCTGATGGCCGGGCTTTTTTATGCCTGGGATTTTGTGGTTGCCTGTACCGGCCCTTTCGCGGGCAAGCCCGCTCCCACAGGTACAGCGCAAGATCTGAATCCGGTGATATCCCTGTGGGAGCGGGCTTGCCCGCGAAGAGGCCGCTACAGCCCCCACATTCCTCATGGTTGAACTCACTTGCCGCAACCCGCTAAGGTCGCGCCCTTGATCCACGAGAGGCAACCATGGGCTACCTGATAATCGTCGCGCTGATCCAGGCGTTTTCCTTCAGCCTGATCGGCGAGTACCTGGCCGGGCACGTCGACAGCTACTTCGCCGTGCTCGCGCGCGTGGTGCTGGCGGGCCTGGTGTTCCTGCCACTGACCCGCTGGCGCCAGGTGGAGCCGCGCTTCCTGCGCTCGATGTTGCTGATCGGCGCGCTGCAATACGGCATCACCTACGTCTGCCTGTACTTGAGCTTCCGCGTGCTGACCGTGCCGGAAGTGCTGCTGTTCACCATCCTCACGCCGTTGCATGTGACCTTGATCGAGGACGCCCTGAACCGGCGCTTCAACCCCTGGGCGCTGCTCGCGGCCCTGGTGGCGGTGGCGGGGGCGGGCGTGATCCGTTTCGACAGCATCAGTGGTGACTTCTTCATCGGCTTCCTGTTGCTGCAGCTGGCCAACTTCACCTACGCCGCCGGCCAGGTGCTGTACCGTCACCTGGTTGCCCGCCACCCAAGCAACCTGCCGCACTACAAGCGTTTCGGCTACTTCTACCTGGGTGCGTTGATCGTGGTGCTGCCGGCGTTCCTGCTATTCGGCAACGCCCAGCACCTGCCGACCACCAACGTGCAATGGCTGGTGCTGCTGTTCCTGGGCCTGTGCCCTACGGCGCTGGGGTTGTACTGGTGGAACAAAGGCGCCTGCCTGGTTTCGGGCGCTACGCTGGCGGTGATGAACAACCTGCATGTGCCGGTGGGGCTGCTACTGAACCTGCTGATCTGGAACCGCGACGAACCGCTTGGCCGGTTGCTGCTCGGTGGCGCGATCATCCTCGCGTCGGTATGGCTGAGCCGCCTGGGCATCCGCGTCACGTCGCCAGCGGCTGGCAAGGCCTGACATGCACACCATCTTCGTCATCGTCGCGCCGATCTTCGCCCTGATCCTCGTCGGCTTCCTGTGCCGCAAGACAGACAAACTGGGTGACAAGGCCGCCGCCGAGATCAACAAGATGGTGGTCTGGCTGTGCCTGCCGGCGTTGCTGTTCAAGGTCACCGCCACGGCAACCTGGAGCGAGATCTGGCACCCAGGGTTCATCGTCGCCTTCGGCGCCGGTGCGCTGGCGATGTTCGTCGTGACCCTGGCCTGGCGCCTGCGCAGCGGCCACGGCTTGGTGGCGGCGAGCATCGACGGGCTCAGTGCCGGCTATGCCAATACCGGCTACATCGGCATCCCGCTGTGCCTGCTGCTGTTCGGCCAGCCGGGGCTGCAGCCGGCGCTGATCTCGTCATTGATCGTGGTCTGCCTGGTGTTCGCGATTTCCCTGATGCTGATCGAGATCGGCCTGCAGGAGGAGCGGCAGATCGGCCGCGCCATTTTGCTGGTGAGCAAGGCGCTGGCGAAGAATCCGCTGGTGATCTCGCCCCTGGCGGGGGCGGGGTGGGCCATGAGCGGTCTGGGGCTGGCCGAGCCGGTGATGCATTTTCTTGACATGCTGGCCTTGGCGACCACGCCTTGCGCGTTGATCTCGCTGGGGGCATTTCTGGCCGAGAAACGCGCCGGTTCGCAGGCAAGCCCGTGGCCGCTGGTGGCGCTGAAGCTGGTCGGGCAACCGGCGCTGACTTGGGTATTGGCGTTCAAGGTGTTCAGCCTGCCGACCATGTGGGCTGCGTCGGCGGTGCTGCTGGCGGCGCTGCCGACCGGTACTGGGCCGTTCATGCTGGCAGAGTATTACAACCGCGAGGCGGGGCTTATTTCACGGACAATCCTGTTGTCGACCGTGGCGTCGTTGGTGACCCTGACCGGGCTGCTATACGTGCTGGGGTATGCGGGGTAGCTGCCGGCCTCTTCGCGGGTAAACCCGCCCCCACGGGATCTGCGCAGGCCTGAGGGCCGCGCGGCACCTGTGGGAGCGGTTTTACCCGCGAATGGGCTGCAAAGCAGCCCCGGGCTATCTCAGCCAATTTGCTTATCTGGAACCAGCCCGAGCCACTGACAGGCTGCTCATCGGCGGAACGGTGATCCTGGCGTCGGTGTGTATGAGCCGCCTGGGCAGCCTGACGTTATCAAGCAAGGCATGACGCAGCTAGCTAAGGCGCGTTCGTTAATGAGCCCAAACCCCGCCGGTGCCTACCCGATAATCATGAAAATGAAATCGGGAGACCGGCGTGAAGCTAGAAACGCGAAGTATCGAATTCGTCCCACACGCTGAGCGTTATGGCACGCCCAAACGATTGTTCACCGTCTGGTTCAGCTCCAACTTCCAGATAACCGCATTGATGGTCGGCACCCTGGGCGCTGCGTCGGGGCTGAGTTTCGGCTGGACCTTGCTGGGCTTGTTGGTCGGTAACCTGATCGGCACCGTGTTCATGGCCGCGCACTCCGCCCAAGGGCCACACCTGGGCGTGCCACAGATGATCCAGAGCCGCGCCCAGTTCGGTGTCCATGGTGCGGCGCTGCCTTTGCTGGTGATGGTTACCGCCGCTGTACTGTTCCTTGCCGCCAGCGGCGTGCTGATGCGCAATGCCGTGCAGGCGCTGGTGCCCATGAGCAATGACCAGGCCATCGTGGTGGTCGGCGTGCTGACCTTCATCATCGGCTTTGTCGGTTACGAACTGATCCACCGCCTGGGGGCGTGGATGAGCCTGCTGTCGACCTTGGTCTTTGCCGGCGCCCTGGTGCTGATCCTGCTGCACCCCGGCGACCTAACAGGCACAGCGGCAGTAAGCACGGGCTTTTCATTCACCGCCTTCAACCTGATCGTGGCCCAGGCCGCCTCGTGGACGCTCGGATATGGCCCCTATGTGGCCGATTATTCGCGGTACCTCCCAGCCAACGTCAACCCTCGCGCCACCTTCTGGGCCACCTATTGCGGTTGTGCGCTGGGTTCCTTCGCCATGATGGCATTGGGCGCGCTGGTGGCCGTGGAATTACCTTCGGCACTGGGGCATGACCCTGCGACCGCCATTGCCGGCTTGTTTGGCCCCTGGGCGCCGTTGGCACTGGCTGTGATTGCGTTGGGGGTGATCCAGTACAACGTGTTGTGCCTGTACAGCGCCTACATGTCGTCGGTCACCATCTTCGGCGCCTTCAAGACCATCAGGCGTGTGAGCGCAACTGCCAAGGCACTGGTGATGGCTGGCCTGACCGCAGCGGCAACGCTGATCGCCATCGCGACCCAATACAATTTCGATACGTTCTTTGCCGACATCCTGATCGGCCAGCTTTACCTGTTGATTCCATGGAGCGCGATCAACCTGGTGGATTACTACTGGGTGTGCCGAGGCCAGTATGACGTGGGGGCACTGTATGACGCCAAGGGGCGTTACGGCTGCTTCAATCGTCGAAGCCTGGCGGTGTATGCCGTAGCGATCATCGGGACCATCCCGTTCATGAAGCTGTCGTTCTACACGGGCTTCGTGGCCGAGTGGCTGGGGGCAGACATCAGCTGGGCGATGGGGCTGATCCTGGCTGGTGCGCTCTACTGCATGGTCCACGCCCGCGAAAGCAAACCGCTTCTGGCAAGCTAGGTATCTGACTCGGCCTTGAAAGGGGAAGGGGCTGCAACGCAGCCCCGGCAATCTCAAACCTCGTTCATTTCTTCAAGGCGACGCGGCATCGGCTCTGGTACCGCGCGCCCAGCCAACCCCACCCGCATGTCATTGCCACTCGGCTGCTGGTACAGGCTCAAGCCAAACTCCGGCAGCACCGCCAGCAGGTAATCGAAGATATCCCCCTGGATCCGCTCGTACTCCGCCCACGCCGTGGTGGTGGTAAAGCAGTAGATCTCCAGCGGCACGCCCTCGGCGGTGGTCTGCATCTGCCGCACCATGCAGGTCATGTTGGGATGCACGTTGGGGTGGTTCTTCAGGTAGGCCAGGGCAAACGCGCGGAAGGTGCCGATGTTGGTCAGCTTGCGGCGGTTGGCCGACAGTTCCGCCACTGGCCCCATTGCCTCGTTCCAGCGTTGCAGTTCCTGGCGCTTGCCGGCCAGATAGTCGCCAAGCAGGCTCACCTGGCTCAGGCGCCGCTCTTCATCATGGGTCAGAAAACGTACGCCCGCCGCGTCGATGAACAGGCTGCGCTTGATGCGTCGCCCGCCGGACTGCTGCATGCCGCGGTAGTTGCGGAACGACTCGCTCATCAGGCGCCAGGTCGGGATCGAGACGATGGTCTTGTCGAAGTTCTGTACCTTGACCGTGTGCAAGGTGATATCGACCACATCGCCATCGGCGCCGACCTGCGGCATCTCGATCCAGTCGCCCACGTGCAGCATGTCGTTGCTGGTCAGCTGCACGCTGGCGACGAACGACAGCAGCGTGTCCTTGTACACCAACAGCAGCACCGCCGACATCGCACCCAGGCCCGACAGCAGCAGCAGCGGCGAACGGTCGATCAGGGTGGCGACGATGACGATCGAGGCGAAGATCCACAGCATCATCTTGGCCAGTTGCACGTAACCCTTGATCGAGCGGGTGCGGGCGTGTTCGGTGCGGGCGTAGATGTCCAGCAGGGCATCGAGCAGGCACGACAGGGCCATGGTCATGAACAGCAGGGTGAAGGCCAGGGCGACATTGCCGAGGAAGTGCTGGGCGGTGTCGGACAGTTCCGGCACCAGCTTCAGGCCGAACTGGATCACCAGCGACGGGATGGTCTGGGCCAGGCGGTGGAACACCTTGTTATGGCGCAGGTCGTCGAGCCACTTCAGCGCCGCCTGCCGGGCCAGCAGGCGCGCGCTGTGCAGCACCAGAAAGCGCGCCAGGCGGCCGAGGACCAGGGAAATCAGTAGCAGCACGGCCAGGCCGATGGCGGCGTGGAGCAGTGGATGTTGGTCGAGGGTGCCCCACAGGTCGAGGCTGTCACGCCAGATGCGTTGGATGTCCATAAGCTTGTAAACCGGTCTATTGCAGCGAAACGAAGCGCCATTAGAGCGCGGATGGCGAGAAAGTTGCTAAAAGAAATTCGGCTAAGGCGGCAGAAAACGTTACCCTATGCAACTGAATTTCCCGCACTTGCCTGAGGTTACCTCCGTGTTCTCCCAATTCGCCCTGCACGAACGCCTGCTTAAAGCCGTGGCCGAGCTTAAATTTGTCGAGCCAACCCCGGTGCAGGCCGCGGCCATCCCCCTGGCCCTGCAAGGGCGCGACCTGCGCGTGACCGCGCAGACGGGCAGCGGCAAGACCGCGGCGTTCGTCCTGCCGCTGCTCAACCGCCTGGTCGACCTGAAAGGCGGGCGGGTAGAGATCCGCTCGTTGATCCTGCTGCCGACCCGCGAACTGGCCCAGCAGACTCTCAAGCAAGTGCAACTGTTCTCGCAGTTCACCTACATCAAGGCGGGCCTGGTCACCGGCGGTGAAGACTTCAAGGAACAGGCCGCCATGCTGCGCAAGGTGCCGGACGTGCTGATCGGCACCCCGGGCCGCCTGCTCGAGCATCTCAACGCCGGCAACCTCGACCTGTCCCACGTGCAAGTGATGATCCTCGACGAAGCCGACCGCATGCTCGACATGGGCTTCGCCGAAGACATGGAGCGCCTGTGCAAGGAGTGCGAGAACCGCGAGCAGACCCTGCTGTTCTCCGCCACCACCGGCGGCGCGGCCCTGCGCGACATCATCGGCAAGGTCCTGAAAGACCCTGAGCACCTGATGCTCAACAGCGTCTCGCAGCTGGCCGAGGGCACCCGCCAGCAGATCATCACCGCCGACCACGACCAGCACAAAGAGCAGATCGTGCAGTGGCTGCTGGCCAACGAGACCTTCGACAAGGCGATCATCTTCACCAACACCCGTGCCCTGGCCGACCGCATCTACGGCCACCTGGTGGCCAAGGACGTGAAAGCCTTCGTGCTGCACGGCGAGAAGGACCAGAAGGACCGCAAGCTGGCCATCGAGCGCTTCAAGCAGGGCAGCTCCAAGGTACTGGTGGCCACCGACGTGGCGGCCCGTGGCCTGGACATCGACGGCCTGGACCTGGTGATCAACTTCGACATGCCACGCAGCGGCGACGAGTAC
Organism: Pseudomonas sp. NPDC089428; assembly: GCF_044749325.1. Taxonomy (NCBI): domain Bacteria; kingdom Pseudomonadati; phylum Pseudomonadota; class Gammaproteobacteria; order Pseudomonadales; family Pseudomonadaceae; genus Pseudomonas; species Pseudomonas sp. NPDC089428. The sequence goes on along the minus strand of NZ_JBIVHT010000006.1, from coordinate 109,142 downwards.
GTGCACCGCGTGGGCCGTACCGGCCGTGCCGGTGGTGAAGGCCTGGCGATCTCGCTGATCACCCACAATGACTGGAACCTGATGTCCAGCATCGAGCGCTACCTCAAGCAGCAGTTCGAGCGCCGGGTGATCAAGGAAGTGAAGGGCACCTACAGCGGGCCGAAGAAGGTCAAGGCCTCGGGCAAGGCGGTGGGCGCCAAGAAGAAGAAGGTCGACAAGAAGACTGGCGAGAAAAAGGCTGCTGCCAAGCGCAAGCCGACCGCCAAGCCACGGCCGAATGCGCCGCTGGCCAGCTCCGATGGCCTGGCGCCGCTGAAGAAGCGCAAGCCGGCAGCTGAGTAATATTCGATAGCGGTGCTGGCTTCTTCGCGTAGAACCGCCGCGAAGAGGCCAGCACCGGCTATTACCTATTCAGCCTTTTTCTCCGCCTGTTTCAGCTCCTTGATCCGCTTGTCGATCAACTGACACTTGTCGGGCAAGTCCTTGCTTGCCGTCCCCAGCTCCATCCCCTGGAGCTCATCATTGATCTCCTTGGCCTTCTGCGGGTTCTGCTCGGTCAGCTGACTGACCAATCCGGCCAGCTCTTCACGTTTCTCTGTCGCTTCTTCCGGCGTGCAGGCCCAGGCGGGCAGGGCACAGCACAGGGCGGTGGCACAGGCGATGCGCAGCAGCGGTTTCATCCTTTCTACCTCCGGCGGGGGGGATGCCCGGTGGAGGCGCTTGCCGGACGGTTAGTTCAGCGGCAACGACCGGTGGCTATACGACCGCTTGGCTCAGCTGGGCGATGATGAAATCGAGCTGACCGATATCCCTTTACTCGGCGACGATTTTTTCCGCAATCAAGCCCTGAGATCTTTCGGAACGCCTGCGCCCATCAACAGGTCCCAACCTGTGTACCCCCTTCGTCCACAGCAGGAGGCCATCTCCATGAGCAGCACCTACGACTGGGACCTGATCGAGCGTTTGCTGCACGAAGTGCAGAACGGCGCCGGTCACAGCTTCACGCCACGCCCCTATGCCGAGCAGCATGCTGCGGCGCTGGCCGCCAAAGGCCAGCAGGTGGGCGACCTGGACCACCTCAAGACCCGTGCCTGCGAATACGAAAAGCTGCTGTTCGAGCGCGGCTTCATCGAGAGCCGGCCGCAAGAGGATGGCGGCAATGGCGAGAATTTCGTGCTCACCGAGCGTGGTTCGCGGCTGTTGAGCCTGATCGACAGCAGCATTCCGGGCTTCGAGCACCCGCGTCAGGTGCTGGATGAGCAGGAAGACGGGCTGGACGAGAATACCTTCGACCAGGTGTCGGCCAAGGCGCAGATCGCTTGAGGTCGTTTTGAGGCTGGCAAGGGCGTGCCGGGAAACCCGATAATCGGTACTCCTTGAAGACTGCCGAGCCATTGCCCATGCCCCCGACTACCCAAAAGGCCCGCCCATGAGCGCGGCCCGCAAGAACCCCGATGCCTTTGCCTTCCAGGTAATGCTGGGGCTGTGCCTGATCTGGGGCTGCCAGCAGGTGCTGATCAAGACCGCGGCGGTGGATATCGCACCGGTGATGCAAGCCGCCCTGCGTAACTGCATTGCCGCGCTGCTGGTGGGCGCGATGATCTGCTGGCGTGGCGGCTGGGAACAGCTGGGCACTACCTGGCGAGCAGGGCTGCTGGCCGGTGGCTTGTTCGGGCTGGAGTTTCTGTTCATCGCCGAGGGGCTGAAGCTGACCTCGGCGGCGCACATGTCGGTGTTCCTCTATACCGCGCCAGTGTTCACGGCGCTGGGCCTGCACTTCATGTTGCCCAGCGAACGGCTGCGGTTGTTGCAGTGGCTGGGTATCTTGCTGGCCTTTGCCGGGATTGCGATGGCATTTGCGGGGGGGCTGTCGTTCGCCGAAATGGATGGGCGCATGCTGCTGGGCGATGCCTTTGGCGTGCTCGCCGGGCTGGCCTGGGGTGCGACCACGGTGGTGGTGCGTGGTTCGCGCCTGTCGGAGGCACCGGCGACCCTGACCCTGTTCTATCAGTTGGCGGTGGGGTTTGCCGGTTTGCTGTTGATCGCCCTGGTCAGCGGGCAGATTGGCGATGTGAGATTGACGCCGCTGGCGGTGGGCAGCGTGCTGTTCCAGGGGATCGTTGTGTCGTTCATCAGCTACCTGACCTGGTTCTGGCTGTTGCGCAAGTACCTGGCTTCCAACCTGGCGGTGTTTTCGTTCATCACGCCCTTGTTCGGGGTCACCTTTGGCGTTGTGCTGTTGGGTGAGCCGTTGAGCCTGAATTTCGTGGTTGGGGCGGTGATGGTGCTGCTGGGCGTGATTCTGGTGAGTGCCGAGCCTTGGGTGAAGCAGCAATTGCGCAGGTTTGTGGGGTAGAGTTTGCCAGTACCGGCCCTTTCGCGGGCTTGCCCGCGAAAGGGCCGGTACTGAAAACCTCTGAACTTCAGGCTATTCGGGTTGCTGCCTGGCAACCCTGACGGCTTCGTACGCTGGTCAAGATCAGCACGCCTGCCACTCCAAATCCCGCCGCAGCCAGCACCAGCGCCGGCTGCAGGCTCCCGCTGTAATGGTTGCTCAGCGCTGCCAGCAGCGGCCCACTCAACTGCCCGAGGGCAAAGCACGCGGTCAGCAGCCCGGCATTGCGCTGCGTGGCATGCGGTGCCAGTTCCCGCGAGCGCTGCATCACCAGTTGCATGCACGCCAGGAATGGCCCGCCGCACAGCACCACACCCAGTGCCAGGCCAACACCCCCGCCCATCAGGCAGGCCAGGACCCCCAAGCCTTGCAACCACAGGGTCAGCGTCAGCCAGGCCGAAGTGCGGCCCGTCCGGCGCAGGCTCACCAGCACCACACCGAGTGCCGCCGCCAGGCCGAACGCTGGCCAGAACAGGTCAGCCATCCAGTTGCCGCCGAACTGCTGGTTGGCCATCTGCGACAGGAAGGTGGCCGGCAGGATGTAGCCCACACCGTACAAGGCATAGACCAGGCCCAGGCGGCCGATGCCGACGCTGCGGGTCGGCCCCGGCTGCGAGGCGGCGGGTACCACGGCAGGTTGCAGCGCGCGAGGCAGCCAGGGGCGTACAGCCAGCAGCATGACCAGCGCCGCAACGGCATAGACCAGCCACAGTGCCGCCGAACCCAGCCCCAGCAGATGCGCGACCAGTGCCAGCAAACCGGTCAGCGCAATGCCCACTCCAGGCCCGGCGAACACCAGTGCCCCGAGGCGCTGACGGTTGTGGGCATTGGCCACTTGCTGGCTGAGGCTGGTGATCATCACCAGCACCCAGGCACTGGCCACGCCGGTACCGAAGCGCAGCAGCAGGTGGCTCCAGAATCCGTCCGCAGCCCAGGAGGCCAGGGTCAGCAGCACGCACAACCACAGGCCACCGTGCAGGCGCAGTTTTACCTGGTTAGGCCGGCGGGCGTACATGGCGTCCACGGCGCCGAGGAAGTAACCCAGGTAATTGGCTGCCGCGACCAGCCCGGCGGCGGTGAGGTCGAACTGGCCTTCGGCGATCAGTTGTGGCAATTGCGGAGTGAGGGCAAAGCGGCCGATGCCCATGGCCATCATCAGCGCCACGGCGCTGGCCAGCAGTTGTACGAACGGCGACATGAGGAATCTCCTGCGCGAATCAATGCGATGGATGGCAGGTTAGGGCGGATTGACTTTCAATAAAATTGAATAATGATGATCAAGTTGTTCTGTTTTGGAGAATTCAATGGAGTTCAGCCAACTGCGTATCTTCCAGGCCGTGGCCGAGGAAGGTTCGGTAACCCGCGCCGCCGAGCGCCTGCACCGGGTGCCGTCGAACCTGTCGACGCGATTGCGCCAGCTGGAGGAGCAACTGGGGGTGGAGCTGTTCCTGCGTGAGCGCCAGCGCCTGCAGTTGTCGCCCGCTGGCAAGGTGCTGCTCGATTACGCCAACCGCTTGGCGGCGCTGCGTGATGAAGCCGTGGCGGCGGTGCAGGGTGGGCAGCCGGCCGGCGATTTTGTGCTGGGCACCATGTACAGCACCGCCGCCATCCACTTGCCAGCGTTGTTGGCGCGCTACCACCAGCAATACCCGGCGGTGAACCTGCAGGTACAGGCGGCACCCAGCGGCGACCTGCTTGAAGGCTTGCTCAGCCATCGGCTGGATGCGGCGCTGGTGGACGGCCCGCCGAGCCTGGCCGGGCTGGATGGTGTGCCGCTGTGCGATGAAGTGCTGGTGCTGATCACCAGTCCCGAGCACCCGGCGGTGCGCAGTGCCAAGGACGTGGCGGGCAAGGCGGTGTTCACCTTCCGCCAGGGCTGTTCCTACCGGATGCGCCTGGAGGCCTGGTACGCCCATGACCACACGCCCATGGGGCGAGTGATGGAAATCGAGTCGTACCAGAGCATGCTGGCCTGCGTGATCGCGGGTGCAGGGGTGGCGTTGATGGCGCAATCGATGCTCGACAGCCTGCCTGGGCGTGACCGGGTTCGCGCCCACCGCTTGCAATCGCCATTCGATCACGCGGAAACCTGGCTGATGTGGCGCCAGGGCATGCGCGGGGCGAATTTGCAGGCCTGGATCGATTTGCAACAAAGCGAAACGATTAACCAGTCGTCGGAATGCGCCGTTTCCGCTTGATCCGCGTCAAGCTAGGCCATATCTGTAGGAACAAGAGCATGCGTAGTACAGGACATCGGACTATGATCTGTATGAAACATCGCAGGATTGAATTGCCGTGAGGCTGACCCGTCAAGGGGGCACTATGAAAAACCAAATGTTCAACTGGCTCCACGACCTGGCCGTCGCTTTGGGGCTGATTCCACCACCTTTGCAGCCGGTGCCGATCCCGACTGATGAAGAGCAGCGCCAGCGCCAGCCGCGTCGTCGCTGAAATGCAGAAGGCCGCAGCATCTGACCGATGCTGCGGCCTTTTTGTTTCTGCAAGATTTGTCTCGCCTGTGCGGGCCTCTTCGCGGGCAAGCCCGCTCCCACAGGGACCGCATGGCTTCAAGGCCTGTTGCGATCCTGTGGGAGCGGGCTTGCCCGCGAAGAACCTGATGCGATCGATCAGGCCAGCTTCACTTCACCCACCGGCTTGCGCGACAGCACGCTCACCAGCACGAAGCTCACCAGGCCAACCGCCAGGCTGTAGTAGATCGGCGTGTTGGCATCCAGCCCGTCCTTGAACATGAAGAACAGTGCGGTGGCAAAGCCCAGCGTCATGCTGGCGATGGCGCCGGAGGTGGTCGCACGCTTCCAGAAGATCGCACCGATCAGCGGGATCAGCATGCCGCCGACCAGCAGGTTGTAGGCCAGGGTCAGGGCGCTGATCACATCGTTCACTGCCAGGGCGATGGCCAACACCACCAGGCCGGTGATCAGGGTGAACAGGCGGCTGACGCCCAGGCTCGACTGCTTGCCGCCCCGCAGCTTGGGCAGCAGGTCTTCGGTCAGGGTGGTCGAGGCTGCCAGCAGGCCGGCACTGGCGGTGGACATCATGGCTGCCAGGGCCGCAGCCATCAGCAGGCCGCGAATGCCATCGGGCAGCTGGCCTTTGATCATCTCGGCAAACGCATTGTTCGGGTTGGCCAGGTCCGGCATCAGCACATGCGCGGACATGCCGATCAGGGCACAAGCCAGGCCGTACAGCACGCAGTACACACCTGCGGTGGTGCCGGCGCGCTGGCAGACCTTCTCGTCACGGGCAGTGAAGACCCGCTGCCAGATGTCCTGGCCGATCAGGATGCCGAAGAAGTAGATCAGGAAGTAGGTGATGATGGTGTCCCAGCCGATGGTGGTCCAGCTGAAGCTGGCCGCCGGCAGCTTGGCCACCAGGGTATCCCAGCCGCCGGCCTTGTACAGGCAGATCGGCAGCAGGATGAACATCAGGCCAACGGTCTTGATCACGAACTGGACGATGTCGGTGAGGGTCAGCGACCACATGCCACCGATGGTCGAATAGACCACCACCACGCCACCGCCAAGCAGCAGCGACGCCCAGAAGGGCAGGTCGAGCAGCACTTGCAGCACGGTTGCCATGGCCAGGGTCGAGGTGACGCCGATCATCAGCGCATAGGCCAGCATGATCGCCGCACTGGCCTGGCGGGCCATGGGGTTGTAACGGCGCTCCAGCACCTGGGTGACGGTGAAGATCTTCAGGCGCAGCAACGGCTTGGCGAGGAACAGGTTGAGGGCGATGATGCCAAGGCCCAGGGCGGCACACAGCCAGAAGCCAGAAATGCCGTGGACGTAGCCCAGGCGCACGGTGCCAACCGTGGACGCGCCGCCGAGCACGGTGGTGGCCATGGTGCCCATGTACAGGGTCGGGCCGAGGTTGCGCCCGGCCACGAGGTAGTCTTCGTGGGTTTTTGCGCGCCGCATGCCATACCAGCCCAGCCCGAGCATGCCGGCGGTATAGATCATTACAACAATGATGTCCAAGGCCATTGGGGGTCTCCCGATTATCTTTATTATGGCGAGATCGACCGCAAGGCGTGTTCACGGCGCCCGGCGGTCTTGTCTTGTGTTGGCGGGCCTCTATGGCCCTCCCTGATGGCTCCTGCCGGGATATAGCGGGCTTTGCACGAAAAGTGCCTGCGCGACGATCATGCTGCGTTGAAAACAGGCTCGGAATGCTCATTTACAACTTGTAAAGTCGGGCGCGACCCCGGCCGTTCCTCGCCTGTTTTCGCCTTGCCTGATCGCCGCTCGGCGACTTTTCGAGCAAACCTGATCAGCGACGCACGACGCCCGGCAGTACGCAGAGCATCTCGAACAGCAGGTTGGCGCCGAGCAGCGAGGTGTTGCCGGTGGTGTCGTAAGGCGGGGAGACTTCGACCAGGTCACAGCCGATCAGGTCCAGGCCGTGGCAGCCGCGAATGATCTCCATCGCCTGGATGGTGGTCAAGCCGCCGATTTCCGGGGTGCCGGTGCCTGGGGCCCAGGCCGGGTCGATGCCGTCGATGTCGAACGACAGGTACACCGGGCCACCGCCCACCTTTTCGCGCACTTCGGCCATCAGCGGTTCCAGCGACTTGTGCCAGCACTCTTCGGCCTGCACTACGCGAAAGCCCTGGCGGCGGCTCCAGTTGAAGTCGTCGGCGGTATAGCCCTGGGCACGCAGGCCGATCTGCACCACGCGGTCGCAATCGAGCAGGCCCTCTTCCACGGCGCGGCGGAAGGTGGTGCCGTGGGCGATCTTCTCGCCGAACATGTGGTCATTGACGTCGGCGTGGGCATCGATGTGCACCAGGCCGATCTTGCCGTGCTTCTTGTGCAGGGCCCGCAGGATCGGCAGGGTGATGGTGTGGTCGCCACCCAGGGTCAGCGGGATGACGTTGTGCTCGACGATCTCGTCGTAGGCTTCTTCGATGATGCGCACGGCGTCGAGCAGGTTGAAGGTGTTGATTGCCACGTCACCGATGTCAGCCACCGACAGCGAGTCGAACGGGGCGGCGCCGGTGGCCATGTTGTACGGGCGGATCATCACCGATTCGGCGCGGATCTGGCGTGGGCCGAAACGGGTGCCGGAGCGCAGCGAGGTGCCGATGTCCAGCGGTACGCCAATGAACGCGGCGTCCAGGCCTTCGGCTGTTTGCAGGTGGGGGAGACGGAGCATGGTCGCGATGCCGCCGAAACGCGGCATTTCGTTGCCGCCCAGTGGTTGGTGGAGAACTTTGTCCACGGTGGGCCTCATCAGTCGGTCGATTGTTCTGTTTGTTCGAACCTGTGCCGCCGCACGCCTTTGAAGTCTGGATATGCCGGCGGGCAGGGTCATTGCGGCCAAGTCTGCGCAAGGTAGTGCGTAGGAAGAATCGCTACCGGCAAATACTTACTTCAGGAATTTCTGAACTAAAGGCCGCAGGAGCGGTTAGACTGCGCGCACATACCGTTGCGGAACCGTTGCACCATGGCATCGACCTTGCCCGACCTGAAACTGCTGCGCATCTTCGTCAGCGTGGTACGCCACCAGGGGTTCGCCAATGCCCAGCGCGAGCTCAACCTGTCGACCTCGGCCATCAGTACCTACATGAGCCAGCTCGAAGGCGCCTTGGGTATCGTGTTGTGCCACCGCGGCCGCGGCGGCTTCAGCCTGACCAGCAAGGGTGAACTGTTCCACCAGGAGACGCTGCGCCTGCTGGCCGAGCTGGATGGTTTCGAGCAGTACGCCGCAGCGCTCAAGGGCGAGCTGCGCGGCACCCTCAACCTCGGTGTGATCGACTCCACGGTGGGCGATCGCGCGCTGCCACTGGCCGAAGTGATCGGCGCCTACAGCCAGGAGCACCCCGCCGTGCACCTGCACCTGTCGGTGTCCAGCCCTTACGAACTGCAGCTGGGTGTGCAGGACAACCGCCTGGACCTGGCCATTGGTGCGTTCTCCTCGCGCATGAGCGGCCTGCTCTACCAACCGCTGTACCGTGAGCAGCACTGGTTGTATTGCAGCAGCCGCCATCCGCTGTTCGCCGAGAGGCGCATCCCGGAACAGGTGGTGACCCAGCAGCGCATGGTCGGGCGCGGGTACTGGAGCCAGGCCGAGCTGGCCCGGCATGGCTTCAAGCACAGCGCGGCGACGGTTGAGAGCATGGAGGCGCAGCTGATCCTGATCCTCTCTGGTGCCTATATTGGCTACCTGCCCGAACACTATGCCCAGGCGTGGGCCGACAAGGGCGACCTGCGGGTGCTATCGCCGGCCACATTCGGCTATCAGGCGCCATTCTCGCTGATCATCCGTCGTGGCCGCAGCCGCGAGCCGCTGATTCAGACCTTCCGCGACCTGCTCAAAAGCCAGCTCTATGTGGGGTGAGGAGTGCAGCTCGTCGGAAAGTAGTCCATTTCCTACACGAGGCTGGCCGCTCCGGTGATGGCGTTCTGCTAAACCTCTAATTGCTGTGATGCCCTCCATCTATACGAGCAGGGACCGCCCCAAGATGCGCATGAATTTGCCCGTCACTGAGCATGAAAGAACTTTTTCCAGCGATCAGCGCCTGATCTCCACCACGGACCTCAACAGCCGCATCACCTATTGCAACGATGCCTTCGTGGCGATCAGTGGCTTCACCTATGACGAGCTGGTAGGCCAGCCGCACAATCTGGTGCGCCATCCCGACATGCCGCCGTCGGTATTCGGGCATATGTGGGAAACCATCAAGCAAGGCAAACCCTGGATGGGCGTGGTCAAGAACCGCGCCAAGAACGGCGATTACTACTGGGTCAGCGCCTATGTCACGGCGATCTACGAAAATGGCCGCATCAGCGGCTACGAGTCGGTGCGTTCGGTGCCGACCCGTGAGCAGATCCGCCGTGCCGAAGTGCTCTATGCGCGATTGCGCGGGGGCAAGTCGGCGGTGCCAGCGGCGGCCCGGCTGGGCCAGCTTCTGGGGCATGGCTGGCCACTGATCGGCGCGGGTCTGTTGTCCGCGGCCGGCTACCTGTGGCTGCCGACTTATGGGGCTCTGGGGGTGCTGATGGCCAGCCTGCTGGTGGCCTGGTACCTGATCGAGCATCAGCAGCACCAGGCAATCCGCCGCACGCTCGCGGAGCATCCAAAAGCGTTCACCAGCCCACTGGTGGCCCTGACCTACAGTGACAACCCTGGTCTGCGTGGCCAGCTCGACCTCGCCATCATCAGCGAAGAGGCACGCCTGCAAACCGCACTGACCCGCCTGGTGGATGCCGGCGTCGGCGTGAAGTCACGGGCCGCGCAATCGGCTGACCTGTCCGATGCCCAGGCGCAGATGCTCGACCGCCAGCGCAGCGAGACCGACCAGTCGGCCACGGCCATCGCGCAGATGGCGGCGACCATTCAGGAGGTCACCCACAATGTGCAGAGCACCGCCAACGCGGCCGGCGATGCCGACCAACTGGCCCAGCACGGCAGCGATCTGGCGCAGCAAAGCCTGAAGGCCATGGGCAGCATGAGCGAGGCGGTCAGCGATATCGGTCAGGCAGTCAATGCCCTTGCCGAGCAGACCCAGTCGATCGGCAGTGTGGTCGATGTGATCACCTCGATTGCCGAACAGACCAACCTGTTGGCGCTCAACGCAGCGATCGAGGCGGCGCGGGCGGGTGAACAGGGCAGGGGCTTTGCCGTGGTTGCCGACGAGGTGCGCTCGCTGGCCCGGCGTACGCGCGCTTCCACTGACGAGATCCACCAGATCATCGCCTCGCTGCGTGCCGGGGCCGAACGGGCGGTGAGCAGCGCCAGCCGTGGCGAGCAGATTTCGCGAGACAGCGTGCACAGCGTCGAGGCGGTGCAGACGGCGCTGGCCGGGATTGCCCAGGCAGTCAGCCGCATCACTGGCATGAGCCAGCAGATGGCCACGGCGTCAGAGCAGCAGAGCCATGTGGCCGAGGACATCAACCAACAGATCGTGCGGATTGCCCAGCTGTGCGACCAGTCGGCGGGGCAGGCCAAGCAAGGGGCCGAGATCAGCCAGGATCTGGAACGCATGGCCGAGTACCTGCATAGCCTGGCGGAGCGGTTCAACCGATAAGCCCGAGTTTTCAGGCCCATTCGCGGGGCAAGCCCGCTCCCACCGTTCAGCACTGCGCTTCAGACTGTGATGACCTGTGGGAGCGGGCTTGCCCCGCGAATGGCCCGCAAAGCGGGCCCAAAGTATCGGCATATGGCAAAATACTCCGCCAACGGAGACCCCCATGCCCAGACCCCGCTGCGAACGCTGCCAGCGCCCGCTCGACCATTGCCTCTGCCCACTGATACCCAGCCTCGACAGCCGCACCCGCGTGGTCCTGCTGCAGCACCCCAGTGAAACCGCCCATGCGCTGAATACCGCCCGCCTGGCCGCCTTGGGCCTGGTCAATGCCGAACTGCAGGTGGGGGAAGTGTTTGCTGACCTTGCCGAACTGTTGGCTACCCCAGGCTATCGGCCTGTGCTGCTGTTCCCAGGTGAGCAGGCCCAGGCGCTGGCTGCCTATGGTGAAACGGACGACCGGCCATTCCTGTTGATTGTTCCTGATGGCACCTGGCGCAAGGCACGCAAGCTCTTGTACCTGAACCCGCTTTTGGAAGCGCTGCCCAGGGTGACGCTGGCGCAGGTGGCGCCTTCGCGCTATCGGTTGCGCAAGGCGCCGGAGCCGGGAGCGGTGTCGACCATCGAGGCGGTGGTGCAGGCGTTGAACGTGCTGGAGCAGCCAGCGAGTTTCGATGAGCTGCTCCGGCCGTTCGAGGCATTGATAGAAGGGCAGATCAAGGCGATGGGTGTTGACGTGTTCGAGCGAAATCATGGTGGCTGATGCAGCACACCCTCCCGGTCATGAAATGTGAGATCCGGGTAGAGTTGAGCCTGAAGGTGCATGCCTCTACATTTTCAGCGCCTGTGAAATCGAGCGCCGCCCGCGCGGCGCATCGCGGATAAATCCGCTCCTGCATTTGTTGCAACGTACCAAACCTGTGACACCATGGTTGCCAGCCTTGGCGCATGACTTGAACCGTGCGAACCGGCTGACAACCATGGCCTTACAGGCATGGCCACGTTGCAACAAATGTAGGAGCGGATTTATCCGCGATGCGCCGCGCGGGCGGCGCTCGATTTCACAGGCGCAGAAAATCTCCCGACATGCACCTGCCCGCCCTCACGCAATCCAAACCAATCACCTTTCCCGCAATGCCTCGGTCCGCGCCTTGAGCACCGGCTTGAGCAGATAATCCAGCACACTCTTCTGCCCGGTGATGATATCCACCGTGGCCACCATCCCGGGGATGATCAGCAGCGGTTTGTTGTCTCCGCCCAGGTGGTTCTTCTCGGTCCGCACCTGGATCAGGTAGAACGCATTGCCCTTGTCATCGGTCACGGTGTCGGCGCTGATCAGCTCCAGCTTGGCCTTGAGCCCGCCGTAGATGGTGTAGTCGTAGGCACTGAACTTGACCATCGCCGGTTGCCCCGGGTGCAGGAAGGCTACGTCCTGCGGGCGCACCTTGGCCTCGATCAGCAGGTTGTCCTCGATCGGCACGATTTCCACCAGGTCGCTGCCCGGCTGCACCACGCCGCCAATGGTGTTGACCTTGAGCAGCTTGACGATGCCGCGCACGGGCGACACTACCGTCGTGCGGTTGACCCGGTCGTCGATGGCGATGCTGGTGGCGGTGATCTTGGACAGCTCGGTGCGCTTGTCATTGAGCTCCTTGGCCGCGTCCGAGCGGAAGCTTGCATCGGACTCTTCGATCTTGCTCTTGATCTCGGCGATCGCCGCCTCGGCGCGGGGGATGGCCAGGCTGGTGGCATTGAGCTGGCCGCGGGCTTCCACGGTGCGTTGCTTGAGGCGCAGGATCTCCACCGGGGAGATGGCGCCTTTGCTCACCAGCGGCGCCGACATGTCCGTCTCCTGCTGCAGCAGCGCCACGGCCGAGCGGTACTGATCGACCTTGGAACGGAACTCGGCCAGTTCCTGGTTCTTCTGCCGCAACTGTTCGTTGAGGGTCTGTTTTTCGCTGGCCAGGCGCCGTTGGCGCGAGCCGTACAGGGCGATCTCGTCGTCGGCGACCTGGGGCGCCTTGGCGCGCACTTCGTCCGAGAGCACGAACGGGCGCCCTTCGGCTTCTGCCGACAGGCGCTCGACCTGGGCGGTCAGGGCATAGCGGTCAGCCTCGCTTTCGCCCTTGTTGGACTTGAACCGGGTGTCGTCCAGGCGCAGCAGGGTGGCGCCTTTTTCGACCATCTGGCCTTCGCGCACGAAGATCTCGGTGACGATACCGCCTTCGAGGTTCTGCACCACCTGCACCTTGCTCGACGGGATCGCCTTGCCTTCACCGACCGTCACTTCGTCGAGCACCGCCAGGCTGGCCCAGACCAGCGCCACCAGCAGCAGCGCCGCGGCCAGCCACACGGTCAGGCGCGACAGGCGAGGCGAGTCCTGCAGGGTGGCACCGGCCAGTTCCGGCATGTAGTCGCGCTCGGCCCTTTTGTCGGTGCCATGGCTGCTGCGGATATTGTGGTTCAAGGACATGGCCCACCTCACTTTTCTCAGTGACAAGCCCGCTCCCACAGGGGTCGAGTATGTTGAGTCAAAGGGCCGAGCCGATACGGCCCTTGCGCAGGGCGTCGACCACCGCATCCTTCGGCCCGTCGGCGACGATCTTGCCGTTGTCCAGCACCACCAGCCGGTCCACCAGGCTGAGCATCGAGGTGCGGTGTGTGACCAGTAGCACGGTCTTGCCCGGCACCCAGCCCAGCAGGCGCTGGCGCAGTTGCTCTTCGCTGCTGTTGTCCATGTGGCTGGAGGGTTCGTCGAGGATCAGGATCGGTGGCTCCAGCAGCAGCGCACGGGCCAGCAGCACGGCCTGGCGCTGGCCACCGGAGAGCAACTGGCCACGCTCGCCCACCGGGCGGTCGAAACCGTTCGGGTGCTGCCGGGCCAGCTCGCTGACGCCGGTCAGTTCGGCCACTTCGAGCATGCGCGCATCGCTGATGTGGCGCGCGCCCAGGGTCAGGTTGTCGCGCAGGCTGCCGGCCAGCAGGGGCAGGTCATGGGCAACGTAGCCAATCTGGCTGCGCAAGTCGGCGATGTCCAGCTGGCGCAGGTCGAGGTTGTCCAGCAGTACCTGGCCCTCATCGGGGTGATGAAAACCCATCAACAGGCGCCCCAACGTGCTTTTGCCAGAGCCGCTGCGGCCGATGATGCCGATGCGCTCGCCGGGGGGGACGGCCAGTTGCACATCGTGCAGCGCCGGGCTGACCTGCCCTGGGTAGCGGAAGGTGACGTGGCTCAGCGCCAGCGCCCCCTTGAGCGTGGTGTGTTCAAGTGCCTGCTGGTCGGGCTGGCGCTCCTGGGGCAGGGCCATCAGGGCGTCGGTACTGCGCATGGTCAGCTGCGCCTGCTGGTAGCGGGTGATCAACCCGGCGATCTGGCCGAGCGGCGCGAGCACCCGGCTGCCAAGCATGTAGCTGGCGACCAGGGCACCGACGCTGAGGTTGCCGGCGATGATGCTATAGACCCCGGCAACGATGGTGGCCATGCCGCAGAATTGCTGGATGAACAGCGTGCCGTTGCTGGCCAGCGATGACAGGTTGCGGGCGTGGGCGTCGAGGCGGGCAATGGCGGCATTGGTGTGCTCCCACTGGTACTGGCGCTCGCTTTCGGCGCCACAGGCCTTGAGGGTTTCCAGGCCGCCCAGGGTTTCGATCAGCAGGGCCTGGCGCACGGCACCGAGGCTCAGGCTTTTCTGCACGGTGTCGCGCAGGCGGGCCTGGATGATCAAGGCAAAGCCCACCGCCAGCGGGAAGGCGATCAGCGGGATCAGCACCAGCCAGCCACCGAGCAGGCCGATCACCAGCAGCATCAGGGCCACGAAGGGCAGGTCGATGATGCTGGTCAGGGTGACCGCTGTGAGGAATTCACGCAGGCCCTGGAAGTCATGGATGCTCTGGGCGAAACCACCGATGGTGGCGGGCTTGGCTTTCATGGCCATGCCGGTGATGCGCTCGAACAGGGTGGCGGAGAGGATCAGGTCGGTTTTCTTGCCGGCCTGGTCCAGCAGGTGCGCGCGGACCATACGCAGCACCAGCTCGAAGGCGGTGCCGATGAACAGGCCGGCGACCAGCACCCACAAGGTCGATAGCGCCTGGTTGGGGACCACGCGGTCGTAGGTCTGCATGACGAACAGCGGCACCATCAGGCCAAGCAGGTTGATCAGCAGGCTGGCCAGCAGGGCGTCGCCATACAGCCAACGGGAATGGCGCAGGGTGTCGCGGAACCAGGCGTTGACCCGCGGCAGCAGCGGGGAGCGCACGTCTTCCAGGGTATGCCGCGGGCGGGCGAACAGGGCGTGGCCGCTGTAGGCCTGCTGCAGCGCTTCACGCTCGACCCATTGCTCGCCGCCTTCGGCCTCGCAGGGCAGGATCAGCGCACGGCCGTCATCGCCCCAGCGTTGCAACACCGCGCTGCGGCCATTGCCGAGCAACAGCAGCACAGGCAGGTTGAGCGCCGAGATGTCATCCAGCGCACGCTCCAGTACCCGCCCTTGCAGGCCAGCACGCGCCGCGGCCCGCGGCAGCAGATCGGCACCGAGACGCTGCTGGGCCAGGGGCAGGCCGCTGCACAGGCTGGCGCGGCTGGCCGGGCGGCCGTGCAGCCGGCACAGGATCAGCAGGCCATCGAGCAGTGGGTCATCGACATCCGGGCGCGGCTGCGCGCTTTGCATACTGGTCACGATGGCCTACTCCCGCCAGGGTGGATGGGTTGCTGTGCAGGCGATCCGTGCCAGTGTGCTCGACGCTCAGCGCATGTCGGGCAATCTGGCCTCGGTCCTGACCTCGTTGTTGGCGATAGCCTCCGGTGGTAGCGAAATGCGTTGCTTGTTCAGCAGTTCACCCATGGTCGCCAGCACCCGGTACATCGAGAATTCTTCGGTGTAACGCACTTCGGTGTAGCGGCGGTTGGCGTTGTACAGCTCGTTTTCGCTGTCGAGCACGTCGAGCAGGGTGCGCTGGCCAAGCCCGAACTGGTCCTGGTACGCCGCCCGTACGCGCTGGGTGGTTTCGGCGTACTCACGCGCGGTCGGGGTCTGCTTGCGGGCGTTGTTCATGGCGTTCCAGGACAGGCTGAGGTTCTCGGTCAGCTCGCGCAGCGCGTTGTTGCGGATGTCCAGGGCCTGGTTGATCTTGTGCGCATCGGATTGCAGCCGGGCTTTGTCACTGCCGCCACGGAAAAGGTTGTAACTGAGCTCGACGCCAGCTTGCCAGTCGTTGTTGCTGTGGCCTTTCTCGCCGCCGATGTTGTTGTTGGCGCCGGTGGCCAGCACGGCGTCCAGGCGCGGGTAGAACGGCGACTTGGCCACTTCGTACTGCTGTTCGGCGGCGTTGACGTCGGCCTGGGCCGACTTGAGATACGGGTTGTTCTGGCGCATGCCTTCGCGCGCTTGATCGAGGGTGGCGGGTATTTCCACCTTGATCGACTGCGGCCCTTCCAGCTCGTCAGGCACGCGGCCTACCACGCTGTAGAAGTTGGCTTCGGCATCGGCGAGGTCGACTTCGGCGGTATCCAGGTTGTTTTCTGCCAGGGCGCGACGGGCGCGGGACTGGTCGAGGTCGGCGGTGCTGCCAACGCCGCGTTCGCTGCGCAGGCCGATCTGGTCGTTGACGCGCAGGTGTGCCTGCAGGTTGTTCCTGGCAAGGTCCACCAACTCTCGACGCTTGAGCACTTCCAGGTACACCTCGACGGTACGCAAGGCTACATCTTGGGCGATGGCCTGGGTGTAGTAGGCCCGAGAAGTCGCCACTGCCTCGGTGCGGCCCACTTCATTGGCGGTGTTGAAGCCGTCGAAGATCATCTGCCGCAGGCGCAGTTCCGACTGTGTGTAGTTCAAGGTCTCCTTGTTGTGGTTGGTCGTGCCGTCCGGGTTGAGGCCACGGGTATTGAGGTTGTCCGAACGCTGGCGCCCATAACCTGCCACCAGGTCGACGGTCGGGTAGTAGCCACCACGAGCGAATTTGACGTCCTCATCGGCCGAAAGCTTGCTGTTGCGGTTGGAGCTGATCTGCGGGTGGTAGTCCACGGCACTCTGGATAGCTTCGTTGAGGGACATCGCCTCGACGTTCGTGCATGCCATGGCTACCAGCATTGCGCTGGCGAGGGGGGTTGGAACGCGCATGGGGCTACTTCTCCCTGGTCACAAAAAATCCTGCTTTTCGCCAATAAAATGACGATTTTTATAGTTCAAACCGTTTCATGTTTGTAACAACAGAGCTAAGAACATTTAACGCGCGAGCTAAGAAGATTTTTTCATAACGCCTATGCGAAAAAAAACTTATGCGGTCTATGCAAAGCAAGACATTGTTTCATCCAAGTGAATTCGCGAGCCGTTGCAAGGCGCGACTTTCAAGCACTTCTGTAAGGTCCAGTTTTTTTTCAGCTAAGGATGCGGAACGGATAGGTGAAAGTGGAATTTGGCGACAAAAAATTGGCATAAAATGATGGCCAACTTACATTACTACTATCGCCAAAGTAGTGCCTGAGAGAACGATTCTCACCGTTGAGATTTTTCGGACTCCCTGCCCACACCTGCCTACGCAATGCCATTGGCTGAAGTAGCCGATCAGTAAGGGGAGGCGTTCGCTCATGGCAAAGTTAATCGGTGTGGTCAGCAAGGTGATTGGTCAGGTCTACGCGGTTGCCAGCGATGGTAGTCGGCGCCCCCTGATCGAAGGCGACCGACTTTTCGCTGGCGAGCAACTGGAGACCGGTGCTGCAGGGGCCGTGGCGGTGCACCTGCAGAACGGTGCCGAGTTGACGCTGGGCCGCGATAGCCGCCTGGAGATGACGCCGGACCTGCTTGCCAGCCAGGCGCCCCATGGGCAGGGCCACGAGGCTGCGCCGAGCGACGCGCAATTGAGTGACGTAGAACGTATCCAGCGGGCTATTGCCGCTGGCGACGACCCGACCCAGAGCGCCGAGGCAACTGCCGCCGGGCCAGGCAGCGGCAGTGCTTCCGGGGCTGTGGGAGGGGGCCATAGTTTCGTCATGCTGAGTGAGGTGGGCGCCCGCGTCGATCCCGTGGTGGGCTTTCCGACGGCGGGTTTCAATGGCTTTCCCGAACTGGCCAACCGCGAAGTGGGCGGCCTTGACCCCAGCAATGGCAGTTCGCTCAACGGTCGTTCAGTTGGCGGCGGCGATGGCGGAACGGGGCCTGCAGAGCCTTCCACTCCGACGATCGATGAAAATCATCCCGTCACCTTGCTGGGGCTGGATATCGCCCCTGGTGAACTGAGCCTGAACGAGGCGAACCTGCCACTGGGCTCTGCCAGTGATGCGGCGGCCTTGACTCGGCAGGGCAGCTTTACCGTGGTGGCTCACGATGGCGTGTTCAATCTCAGTGTCGGTGGCATCAACGTGGTGACAGGCGGCGTGGTGACCGGCGTTGGCCAGTCGATCACCACCGGGCTGGGCAACATCCTGACGATTACCGGCTACAACTCAAGCACCGGCGAGGTGAGTTACACCTATACGCTCACTGCATCCGGGCAACATATCGAGAACGATGGAGCCAAGTCGCTGACCGAGCAGTTACCGGTCCTGGTCAGTGACAGTGACGGCGATGTCGCCCAAGGCTCGCTGGATGTGATCATCCACGATGATGCGCCACAGGCGTTCGATGATGGCAACGTGGTCAAGGCGACCGAACAGCAAGGCGAGCTGACTGGGAACGTGCTGACCAACGATGTCCAGGGTGCCGACCGTGTGGTGGGTGGCCCGGTCATCGCCGGTACTTACACTGGCACCTACGGCACGCTGGTCCTGGCCGCCGACGGTTCCTACACCTACACGCTCAACCCCAACGCCCCGGACTTCAAGAACCTGGGCGGTGGCGGCAATGGGGTGGAAAACTTCACCTACACGATCAAGGACGCCGACGGCGACACCAGCACGGCGACCCTGACGCTGAACATCAGCAACCTCAACGACCCGGTCACCCTCGATGGCCTGGACGTGCAGAACGGTGAGCTGACCGTTTACGAGAAGCACCTGAGCGACGGCACCGCACCAGACGCGAATGCACTGACCCAGCAAGGCACCTTCAAGGTTACCGCGCCGGATGTACTGCAAAGCCTGACCGTGGGCGGCATCGCAGTGGTCACTGGTGGCGTGGCCGCCGGTTTCCCGCAATCGGTGACCACAGCGCAAGGCAACACCCTGACCATCACCGGCTACAACCCGGGCACCGGGGTGGTGAGCTACAGCTACACGCTCACCGACAACGGCAGCCACCCAGACGGTGCAGGCAGCAACAGCATCAGCGAACACTTCGCTGTGGTTGCCAAGGATGTCGACGGCAGCACCGCCACCGGCAGCCTGGATGTGAACATTGTCGATGATGTGCCGAGGGCAGTGGATGACAGCAACGCTGTCACGGCGACCGAACAGCACACGGAACTGACCGGCAATGTGCTGACCAACGATGTCCAGGGTGCCGACCGCGTGGCGGGTGGCCCGGTCATCGCCGGTACTTACACTGGCACCTACGGCACGCTGGTCCTGGCCGCCGACGGTTCCTACACCTACACGCTCAACCCCAACGCCCCGGACTTCAAGAACCTGGGCGGTGGCGGCAATGGGGTGGAGAACTTCACCTACACGATCAAGGACGCCGACGGCGACACCAGCACGGCGACCCTGACGCTGAACATCAGCAACCTCAACGATCCGGTCACCCTCGATGGCCTGGACGTGCAAAACGGTGAGCTGACCGTCTACGAGAAGCACCTGAGCGACGGCACCGCGCCAGACGCGAATGCACTGACCCAGCAAGGCACCTTCAAGGTTACGGCGCCGGATGGCCTGCAAAGCCTGACCGTGGGCGGTATCGCAGTGGTCACTGGCGGCGTGGCCGCTGGCTTCCCGCAATCGGTGACCACACCGGAAGGCAACACTCTGACCATCACCGGCTACAACCCGAGCACCGGGGTGGTGAGCTACAGCTACACGCTGACCGACAACGGCAGCCACCCAGACGGTGCGGGCTACAACAGCATCAGCGAACACTTCGCAGTGGTTGCCAAGGATGTCGATGGCAGCACCGCCACCGGCAGCCTGGATGTGAACATCGTCGACGATGTGCCGCAGGCTGCGGCGGATTCCACCAGCGTCCTGGAAGGCGGTACTGCCACGGGCAATGTTCTCTGGAATGACAAGTTGGGTGCAGATCAGGCAGGAACCAGCAATGTCGTGGTCGGTGCACGTGCCGGCTCCGATACCTCGACCTCCGCCATCGGCAATCTCAGCACCGCAATCGCCGGCCAGTACGGCACCTTGACCATCGATGCGGCGGGTAACGCGATCTATCACGCCAACCCGAATGCGGTGCTGCCGCCAGGCGCCAGTGATGTATTCGTCTACACCATTCGCGACACTGACGGCGATGAGAGCACCACCACCATCACGATCAATGTGCAGGACTGCTCGCTCGTCGCAGGCCCGGTGGGCGGGGTAACGGTCCATGAAAGCGCGCTGGATGTTCATCAGGATGGCAACGACCTGGCCGCAGGTAGCGTTACCGGCAGCGACCCTGACTCGACGCGTGAAACCGCATCCGGCAGTCTGGCGGGCTCTGCCAGCGGCGGCGTCGGTGCCTTGACCTACAGCCTGGTGAGCGATGCCACCGGCCAGTACGGCCAACTCCACCTGAACGCCGACGGTACCTACACCTACACCCTGACCTCACCGGCCACCTCACCGGCCCACGCCAATGACGGCCCCAATACCGTCACCGAAACCTTCGCCTACCAGGTGAAAGATTCGCTCGGCAACTCGACCACCAGCACCATCGTCATCACCATCGTCGACGACGTGCCGCAAGCCCACAGCGATTACACCAGTGTGTACAAGGGCGACGAGGTGCGCGGCAATGTGCTGTACAACGACGTGGTCGGCGCTGATGTACGCAGCGACGGCAACTACGTGGTCGGCGTACGCGCCGGCAGCGATACTTCGACTTCGGCCATCGGCCAGCTGAACACCCAGGTGAATGGCCAGTACGGCTACCTGACCATCGACGAGAAGGGCAACGCGGTCTACCACTCCAACCCGGACGTGGTGTCGCCGCGCGATGCCGTCGACACCTTCGTCTACACCATCCGCGATGCCGATGGCGACGAAAGCACCACGACGATCACCATCAACGTGCACAACTCGCTGATGGCCTGCGCGGACCGCGATGTCACGGTGTACGAAAACGCCCTGGACCTGCACAAGGACGGCAACGACCTGGCCGCAGGCAGTGTCACCGGCAGCGACCCGGATTCGACCCGCGAAACCGCCAGCGGCACCCTGGTCGGCTCTGCCAGCGGCGGCGTCGGTGCATTGACCTACAGCCTGTTGAGCGATGCCACCGGACAGTACGGCCAACTCCACCTGAATGCCGACGGCACCTACACCTATACCCTGACCTCACCGGCCAACTCGCCGACCCATGCCAATGACGGCCCCAACACGGTCACCGAAACCTTCACCTACCAGGTGAAAGATTCGCTCGGCAACTCGACCACCAGCACCATCGTCATCACCATCGTCGACGACGTGCCGCAAGCCCACAGCGATTACACCAGTGTGTACAAGGGCGACGAGGTGCGCGGCAATGTGCTGTACAACGATGTGGTCGGCGCTGATGTGCGCAGCGACGGTAACTACGTAGTCGGCGTACGCGCTGGCAGCGATACTTCGACTTCGGCCATCGGCCAGCTGAACACCCAGGTGAATGGTCAGTACGGCTACCTGACCATCGACGAGAAGGGCAACGCGGTCTACCACTCCAACCCGGACGTGGTGTCGCCGCGCGATGCCGTCGACACCTTCGTCTACACCATCCGCGATGCCGATGGCGACGAAAGCACCACGACGATCACCATCAACGTGCATGACCCGCGCATCGAAGTGTGCATGGACGGCGGTGTCACAGTGTTCGAAAAAGCTCTGGATGTGAGCAAGGACGGTGGCGATCTGGCTGCAGGTACCGTCACTGGCAGCGACCCGACATCGCCCCTCGAAACAGCTACTGGCAGCTTGGCCGGCTTGGCTTCGGGTGGCATAGGCGCTCTGTCTTACAGCCTGGTGGGTAATGCTGTCGGCCAGTACGGTCAGATTCAGCTCAATGCCGACGGAAGCTACACCTACACCCTGACGTCACCTGCCAGCTCGCCGGTGCATGCCAACGACGGTGCCAACACCGTTACCGAGTCCTTTACCTATCAGGTTCAGGATGCCTATGGCCATTCGGCCACCAGCACCATCGTCATCACCATCGTCGACGACGTGCCGCAAGCCCACAGCGATTACACCAGTGTGTACAAGGGCGACGAGGTGCGCGGCAATGTGCTGTACAACGATGTGGTCGGTGCCGATGTGCGCAGCGATGGCAACTATGTGGTCGGCGTACGCGCCGGTCACGACACCAGCACCTCGGCCATTGGCCAGCTGAACAGCCAGGTGCTTGGCCAGTACGGTTACCTGACCATCGACGAGAAGGGTAATGCGGTCTACCACTCCAACCCGGACGTGGTGTCGCCGCGCGATGCCGTCGATTCATTCGTCTACACCATCCGTGATGCCGATGGTGACGAAAGCACCACGACGATCACCATCAACGTGCATGACCCAAGGCTTGAGGCTTGCGTGGATCGTGATGTCACGGTGTTCGAGAAAGCCCTCGACCTGCACAAGGATGGCAACGACCTGGTGGCGGGAAGCACTACCGGCAGTGAGCCGACCTCGACCGGCGAAACGGCATCCGGCTCGCTGGCAGGTTCGGTTTCCGGTGGCGTGGGGGCACTGACCTACAGTCTGGTGGGCAACGCTGTCGGCCAGTATGGGCAGATCAGCGTCAACCCTGACGGCAGCTACACCTACACGCTGACCTCGCCCGCCAATACCCCGGGTGCCGATTCGGCGGTCGAAAACTTCACCTACAAGGCCACGGATTCGCTAGGCCACAGCATCACCGGCAGCATCGCCATCACCATCGTCGACGATGTGCCCAATGCAGTTTGCGCCGAGCGCATCATCACGCCGGACCAGGTGGATTCCAACATACTGCTGGTGATTGATGTGTCCAGCAGCATGGCCTCGGCTTCGGGCATTCCAGGCATGACCCGCCTGGAAGCGACCAAGCAAGCCATCTCTGCGCTGCTCGACAAATACGACGACATGGGCGACATCAAGGTGCAGATCGTCACCTTCGGCAGTGGCGCGCAAATCCAGTCGGCCGAATGGGTCGGCATCGACGTGGCCAAGTCGATCGTCAACGGCCTGCACGCGGGTGGTTCGACCTACTACGACAGCGCGGCCACCGCTGCGCAGACGGCCTTTGCCCAGAATGGCAAGCTGGCCGATGCGCAGAATGTCAGCTACTTCTTCTCCGATGGCGAGCCTACCTCCGGGCATGCCATCACCGGCGCACGCGAAACCAGCTGGGAAACCTTCCTCGACAGCAATGGTATCAAGGCCTACGCCATCGGCCTGGGCAAGGATATCAATGTCAGCAACCTCGATCCGTTGGCCTACGACGGCAGCAGCCATACCGACACCCATTCGGCTGTCGTTACCAACCTCGACGAGCTCTATGGTGTGCTTTCGGATACCGTGCAAGGCTCACCGATTACCGGCAGCCTGCTCAGCGGTGGCACCTTCGGTGCCGATGGCGGGTTCATCAAGGCACTGCTGGTGGACGGCACTACCTACACCTACGATCCGAAAGGCAACGCGGGGCAGGGCGGATACCTGGCCAGCGGTGGTGCAGACCAGGCCAGCTTCGATACCGTGGGCAATACGCTCACCATCAAGACCAGCCTGGGTGGCAGCCTGCTGGTAAACATGGACAGCGGCGAGTTCACCTATACGCCGCCCAAGGGCAGTGACAGCCAGGTCGAGCGTTTCGGTTTCACCGTCAGTGACAATGACGGCGATACCAGCAGCACCGACCTGATGGTGTGGCTCAATGGCAACCATGCCCCCGTGGCAGTTGCCGACCACGTCATCACCAACATTGCCGGCGCCAGTATCACCCTGCCGTCCGAAGTGTTGCTTGCCAATGACAGTGATGCAGACAACGACCGCCTGAGTGCGGTGCCGATCACCGTCAACACGGACTTCGCCAACAAAGGGGCAGGCTTCACCCTCGGCAACACCGTCCCGAACATCACCTTCGATGGTGATGGCGATTCGCTCGACAACCAGTTCAAGGCCCTGGAGCGCAGCGCCTTCACCACTGCCGCCGGCAGCATGACGGCGGCGTTGGTGGTGCTTGGCTACCTTGGCAACATCAACAGCAGCAACGCCAATGGCGAGGATGTGATCACCGTCAGCCTGCGCAAGGGCGAGACCCTGCAACTGGACCATGACCGCCCCGACGGCAATGTGAGCCTGGCGTGGAAGGATGCCAGCGGCAGCTACCAGCCCATTGCCGATGGCGGCAGCTTCACCGCCAGCCATGACGGTGTGTACAGCATCCATGTGGTCAATCAGGCCAACCCGTCGGACAACAGCAAGGCCGCCGAGAGCTACAAGCTGAGCATGGTGGTCGACTACAGCAACGCCGTGAACGAAGTCCATCAGGCCAGCTACACGGTCAGCGATGGCCACGGCGGCAGTGCTACCGGCGCGGTGGATATCACTTACCAGGCCGGGGCTACCCTGAACGGCACGGCGGGCGATGATGTATTGATGGCAAGCAACGCCGACACCCTTCTCAACGGCGGTGACGGCCATGATGTGCTGGTGGGGGGCGCAGGCAATGACACCCTGCACGGCGGCAATGGCAATGACCTGTTGATCGGCGGCCTTGGCAACGACCTGCTCGATGGCGGGGCGGGCAACGATACCGCCAGCTATGCCTCGGCCACCGGAGGGGTGACGGTCGACCTCAGCCTGACCGGCCCACAACATACCGGTGCCGCCGGTGTCGATACCTTGACCGGCATCGAGAACCTGATCGGCTCTGATTACGGCGACACCTTGATCGGTGATGCTGGCGACAATCTGCTCAACGGGGGCCTGGGCAACGATGTACTCAAGGGCGGCGACGGCAATGACATCATCATCGGCGGGCCCGGCAACGACATCATGACCGGCGGCAACGGCAACGACACCTTCGTCTGGCAGAAGGGCGATACCGGGCATGACACGGTGACCGACTTCACCCCGGGTAGCGATCATCTGGACCTGTCGCAGCTGCTGCAGGGCGAAAATGCCACTGCGGCTTCGCTGGATGACTACCTGCACTTCAAGGTCAGCGGCAGCGGCAGCAATGTGGTCTCGACCATCGAGGTCAGCAGTGTGGCAGGGGCGGCGCCGACTCAGACCATCGACCTGGCGGGGGTCGACCTGGCGCAGCATTACGGGGTGACTGCGGGGGCGGGCGGAGTGGTTTCGGCAGGGCAGGATACTGCGACCATCATCAATGGGATGA
Organism: Pseudomonas sp. NPDC089428; assembly: GCF_044749325.1. NCBI lineage: Bacteria > Pseudomonadati > Pseudomonadota > Gammaproteobacteria > Pseudomonadales > Pseudomonadaceae > Pseudomonas > Pseudomonas sp. NPDC089428. The sequence goes on along the minus strand of NZ_JBIVHT010000006.1, from coordinate 84,277 downwards.
TCAATGACCATTCGTTGAAGGTGGATACGGTCTAATTTGCCTGTTCCGGCCTCTTCGCGGCTAAAGCCGCTCCCACAGGTCCACCACAGATTTGAAGACTGTGGAGTACTTGTGGGAGCGGCTTTGGCCGCGATGAGGCCAGAACAGGAGTGAGCAGCGTTCAACCGGGCCGGCGCAGGGTCTTCTGCTTGAGGATGTACAGGCTTACCAGCACCGCACTGGTGAGCATGAAGGTCCTGGCCCAGAACAGCGGCACCAGGTAGCAGGACAGACCGATGCTTGCCCACATCAGGCCGATGGCGTAGACCTTGCCCTTGAGCGGAATGCCCTCGCCACTCAGGTAGTCACGGATCCACGGCCCAAGCTTGGGGTGGTTGACCAGCCAATCGTGAAAGCGCGGTGAGCTGCGGGCGAAGCAGGCTGCCGCCAGCAGCAGGAACGGGGTGGTGGGCAATACCGGCAGGAAGATCCCCAGCACCCCCAGCGCAACACTGAGCCAGCCGACGGCCAGCAGCAGGTAGCGCACGGCCGACTCAGTGATGGCGTGGCTTGAGCAGTGCCGGCTTCTCGTCGGGAGCGTGCAGCAGCAGGAACAGCGCGCTCAGCGCTTCCGGGATCTGCACGATCATGTCGTCCTGCAGGTTGGCGTTGCTGGCGATGTCGGCGAACTCAGGCTGTTCGTCGAACAGGCCGGAACCGACCATGATCGGCAGGAGCATCTCGCTGACTTCTTCCTCGGCGTTCTCGAACCAGGCCTCTTCACGCAGGAACACGCCCTCCATGAAACCGATGCACCAGCCGCGCAGGTCGGAATCGTCCGGCTCGTCGGTCAGGTCCAGGTCGCATGGCAGGTCGAATTCTTCGTCGCTGGCCAGTTGACGGGCGATGTGGCCTTTGAGGGCCACCAGCGTCGCTTCGATCTCGGTGCGTTGGGCATCGCTGGCGTAATGGGGCTCTTCGGCGAACAGCGCGTCGATCCATTCACGCTCGGGGACGTCCTCGGAGCAGATCGACAGCGCGGTCAGGTAGCCGTGTGCGGCGACGTAGTCCAGCGCTTCTTCGTGCAGCTCGTCGGCGTCGAGGAAGGCTTGCAGGCGGGTCAGTTGCTCGGCGAAGGACATTACAGGGCTACCTTGGGGGAATAAACGATAGTGAATTCTAGCACCTTGCGGCGGCAGCGGGGCAAAGGGAACGTCTGTCACCGGGCATCCTGTGCGGGCCAGCACTGCGGTATACTCCGCCGTTTTTCATCCAGGGCCGGGTTTTCCCGGCCATCTGGCAAAAGCCGCTTACGCTTTTGGCGTGTGCGGAGCGGGTTTTTCGTCCAGCCTGTGTCCAGGATGGTACGGCGATTTGTGGAGTTGCACATGCTCGAACAGGCTCAGCGCGTTCTCAAGGATATCTTCGGTTACGACAGTTTCCGTGGGCGCCAGGCAGCGATCATCGAATGCGTGGCCAATGGCGGCGATGCCTTGGTGCTGATGCCTACCGGTGGCGGCAAGTCCCTGTGCTTCCAGGTGCCCGGCCTGTTGCGCCCTGGCCTGACGGTGGTGGTGTCGCCGCTGATCGCGCTGATGGACGACCAGGTCGCCACCCTCGACGAACTGGGCGTCGCTGCGGCGGCGCTGAACTCCACGCTGAGCCCCGAGCAGCAGCGTGACCTGGCCGGGCGCCTGCGCCGGGGCGAGGTGAAGATGCTCTATCTGGCGCCGGAGCGCCTGGTGCAGCCACGCATGCTGGACTTCCTGCGCGGCCTTGACATCTCGCTGTTCGCCATCGACGAAGCCCACTGTGTGTCGCAATGGGGCCACGACTTCCGTCCCGAGTACCTGCAACTGGGGCAGCTGGCCGAGCTGTTCCCGCACGTGCCGCGAATCGCCCTGACCGCCACCGCCGACATGCGAACCCGCGAGGAGATCGTCCAGCGCCTGCACCTGCAGGGCGCCGAGCGTTTCCTGTCGAGCTTCGACCGGCCGAACATCTTCTATCGCATCGTGCCCAAGGAGGCGCCGCGCAAGCAACTGATGGCCTTCCTCGGCGAGCGCCGTGGCAATGCCGGCATCGTCTACTGCCTGTCGCGCAAGAAGGTCGATGAAACCGCTGCGTTTCTCTGCGAGCAAGGTTTTCCGGCATTGCCCTACCACGCCGGCCTTGCCGCCGAGACACGCGCCGCCAACCAGCATCGCTTCCTCAACGAGGAAGGGCTGATCATGGTCGCCACCATTGCCTTCGGCATGGGCATCGACAAGCCCAACGTGCGCTTCGTTGCCCACCTCGACCTGCCCAAGTCGCTCGAGGCCTATTACCAGGAAACCGGCCGTGCTGGCCGTGACGGCCTGCCATCGGATGCCTGGATGGCCTACGGCCTGCAGGACATGGTGATGCTCAAGCAGATGCTGCAGAACTCCGAAGGTGACGAGCGCCACAAACGCATCGAACAGCACAAGCTCGACGCCATGCTGGCCCTGTGCGAAGAAACCCGCTGCCGCCGCCAGTCGCTGCTGGCCTATTTCGACGAAATCCTCGAACAACCCTGCGGCCACTGCGACAACTGCGTCGATCAGATCCAGACCTGGGACGCCACCGAGCCTGCCCGCCAGGCGTTGTCGGCAGTGTTCCGCACTGGCCAGCGCTACGGCGTCGGCCACCTGGTCGACGTGCTGCTGGGCAAGGACACCGAGAAGGTGCGCAACTTCGGCCACGAGAAGCTTTCGGTATTCGGCGTAGGCAAGGGCCTGGCCGAGGCCGAGTGGCGTTCGCTGTTCCGCCAACTGGTGGCGCGCGGCCTGGTCGACATCGACCTTGAAGGCTATGGTGGCTTGCGTCTGTCCGACAGCTGCCGGCCGTTGCTGCGTGGTGAGGTGAACCTGCAATTGCGCCGCGACCTCAAGCCGCAGACCGTGGCCAAGGCTTCTTCCAGCGGCGGCAGCCCGGCCAGCCAGCTGGTGCGCGCCGAAGAGCGCGAACTGTGGGAGGCGCTGCGAACCCTGCGGCGCAAGCTGGCCGAAGAGCACAGCGTGCCGCCCTATGTCATATTCCCCGATTCCACCCTGCTGGAAATGCTCCGCAGCCAGCCGACCAGCCTCAGCGACATGGCCCAGGTCAGTGGCGTGGGGGCGCGCAAGCTGGAGCGCTATGGCCAGGCCTTCCTCGAGGTGCTCAATGGCGCCGGTGGCACGGAGGAGGCGCCAAAGGTGGTGCTCGACCTGCGCCATGAACTGGTCAGCCTGGCGCGCGCCGGCATGACGCCAGCGCAGATCGCCGGGCAGCTCAACTGCAGCGAGAAGAACGTGTACAGCTTGCTGGCCGAGGCCCTTGGCCGCCAGGAGCTGAGCCTGGAGCAGGCACTGGACCTGCCGGAAGACCTGATGATGGAAGTGCAGGACGCCTTCCTCGACGGCGAGGGCGAACTGCCGCCGGTATCGGCGATTGCCCCCTTGTTCGGCGCACGGGTGCCAGAAGGCGTGCTGTACTGTGTGCGTGCGGCACTGGCGGCGGAGTTCGAGCTCTGATGGGCGGCATTTCCGTCAACTGCTGATGCTTGTCATCCTTTTTGACGATTATCGGACGTTTCCGGGTCGGGCAGCCTTGCCTGATGCCTCGGAGCATGGTTAGCTGACTAACAATTAGTTCTAGTCTATGAGTTGCTTATGCCCCTGACTGACAACCAACACCGCTTCGGCATGCAGCTGGCGCAGATGTCCCGCGGCTGGCGTGCCGAGCTGGATCGCCGCCTGGCCGGGCTCAACCTGTCCCAGGCGCGCTGGCTGGTGTTGCTGCACCTGGCCCGCTTCGAGGAGGCGCCCACCCAGCGTGAGCTGGCGCAAAGCGTGGGCGTTGAAGGCCCGACCCTGGCGCGGCTGCTCGACAGCCTGGAAAGCCAGGGCCTGGTACGTCGCCAGGCGGTGCTGGAAGACCGGCGGGCGAAGAAGATCCTGCTGTGCCCACCGGCCAAGCCGCTGATCGACCAGATCGAGACCATTGCCAACGCCCTGCGCCTGGAGCTGTTCACGGGCGTGGATGAGGCGGATCTGGAAGTGTGCATGCGGGTGCATGCCAAGATTCTCGCCAACCTGGAAAAATCCTGATCCCTCCGGGGGCCGCAAAGCGGCCCCGGCAATCTAGAAGGTATGCCCCAGGTTCAGATACACCGACTGCTCATTCGCACTGTTGGCCCCATAACTCAGGTTCAACGGCCCCAGCGGTGTCTCCAGCCCCAGGAAGATGCTCGCCGCATTGATGTAGCCGCTGTCGAACTCGTTGTCGTTGTTCCAGGCCCGCCCACGTTCCAGCGACCCGCCGATATACAACGGAAAGTCCAGTGGCAGATAGGCCCGCGGCGTCAGGCGCCGGTAGTACACCACCCGCAGCAGGCTGACGTTCTGCCCTGACACCGAGTCCTGGCGGAAGCCCGACAGCTCCCGCGCACCCCCCAGCACGAAACTCGAGGTCACCACCTCGGTAGGGTCCAGCGTGCGCCCGTAGCGCCCACCCAGCACAAAGGTGTTCGCCCCGACGCTCAAGGCCTTGTCCAGGTTCAGCAGCCACTGCCGGTAGTCGTTATCCGAATCCAGCGACTTGTCGTACTTGCGCAAGGTCAGGCCGATGTCCTCGCCACGGTGCGGGAAGTACACGTTGTCGAGGGTGTCGAACGAATACTTCAGCTCGTAGAAACCTTCGTTGAAGCTGACCGAGGGCAGGTCTTGGTCGCCAATGCGCACTTCGGCCTCGCCCCAGGCCTTGCCCACGCCCAGGCGCACTTCGCCGGACGTGCCGATCTGGCGACCGACGTTTAGGCCAAAGCCATAGCGCTCCAGCCGGTACTCGGCGATCGGGTCGTTGTCCAGGGTCGCCTCTATGTTCTGCGAGCCAAGGTCAAGGTACGGCGCGACGAAGTAGCGCGAACCCACGTCCAGGGGCTGATAGAACTCGCTGTACAGCTCCTGCTGGTCACCGAACTGGGCACGGGTCAGCCATTCCGCGCCCAGTCGGTTGATGCCGTTCATGCGGTAGCTGGCGCCGAGGTTGAAGGCGCTGTCGCCGCGAAGGTCGTCCGACAGGTTCAGGCCCAGGCGCAGGTAGTCGGTGCCACCGCGCTTGCCGCGGGCATTGATCACCAGGGTGTTGTCATTGCCCTTGTGCACCACGCGGTATTGCACCCGGTCGAAGTAGTCCAGGCCGTACAGGGTGCCCATGTCGGTCTGCAGGCGGTCGAGCGCCAGCGGCTCGCCAATCGGCTGGCGGATATAGTAGCGGATCACGTCGTCGCTGACCTTGGAGTCGTTCTCGATCCTGATGGCGGTGATCACCGGCGTGCGCTGGCCTGGCGAGCGCGCCACGGCGAGGCTGGCGTCGCGCTCTGGTTGGCGCAGCGTGGCCAGGCGCGTGTCGAGCAGGCGGGTGGCGCGGTAGCCGGCGTCGATCATGTCCTGGGCACGGCCGAAGTCGGTGACGCCGAACGCGGCCAGCTGCGGCTGGATCAGGATGTCGTCGCGGTGCAGGCTGGCCAGCTGCTCCTCGGAATTGCGCCGGGTCATCAGGGTGATCGACTGGTTGAGCACGTCGACCACCGTGGCCAGTTGCTTGCGGTCGCGCAGCGGGGTGCCGATGTCGACGACGATGGCCAGGTCGACGCCCATTTCCCGGGCCACGTCGAGCGGGATGTTGTCGACCATGCCACCATCCACCAGCAGGCGGCCATCCAGTTCGACCGGGGCGAACACGGCCGGGATCGACATGCTCGCGCGAATCACCTGCGGCAGGTGGCCACGGCTGAACACCACCTTTTCGCCGCTGGCGATGTCGGTGGCCACGGCGCGGAAGGGGATTGGCAGCTTGTCGAAGTCGCGGGTGTCGGCGGTATGGGCCAGCTTGCTTTCCAGCAGCAGCGCCAGGTTCTGGCCCTGGATCACACCCAGGGGCAGGCCGAGGCTGCCGTCGTCGCGAAAGCTCAGCTTCTGTTTGACCAGGAAGTCGCGGTCATCCTGTTTGCGCCGGAACGGCACATCCTTGCGTGGCGGTGCATCGGACAGCGCCTGCTGCCAGTCCAGCGTGGTGGCGAGTTTTTCCAGCTCTTCGACGCTGTAGCCAGAGGCATACAGCCCGCCCACCACTGCGCCCATGCTGGTGCCGGCGATGGCGTCGATGTGTATGCCCTGTTCCTCCAGGGCCTTGAGCACGCCGATATGGGCCAGGCCGCGGGCGGCACCGCCAGACAGCACCAGGCCGACCTTGGGGCGGGCAGGCTCGGCGGCAAAGACGGTGAGGGCAGTGAGCGTCAGCAAAAGGCAGAACAGCAGGCGGCGCATCGTGAGTCTCAAACCGAAGGCTAAAGACCGCTAGTATAAGCGGCCCCTTACCTGGAGATGCCTCAGCATGGCCAACAACAAGCCGGAAATCGTCATCACATATTGCACGCAGTGCCAATGGCTGCTGCGCGCCGCCTGGTTGGCCCAGGAACTGCTCAGCACCTTCACCGATGACCTCGGCCGGGTGGCGCTGGAGCCGGGCACTGGCGGGATCTTCCGCATCACCTGCAATGGCGTGCAGATCTGGGAGCGCAAGGCCGACGGTGGCTTCCCCGAGGCCAAGGTGCTCAAGCAGCGCGTACGCGACCAGATCGACCCGCAGCGCGACCTGGGCCACAACGATCGCTGAGTCAGGCGCCCTCGGCCACGGCCTTGTGCCGCGGCGGTTGTTCGGCGGCCAGGCGGCTGGACAGCACGATGGCGAAGATGATCAGCACGCCGCCCAGCAGCATGCGCAGGGTGGGCGTTTCGGCGAACACCGCCCAGGCCACGGCGATGCCGTAGACCGGTTCCATGGCGAACACCACGGCGGCGGTACGCGCCTTGATCACCGAGAGGCTGGCCACGAACAGGCTGTGGGCGACACCGGTGCAGAAGATGCCGAGCAGGGCGATCCACAGCCAGTCCATGCTGGCCACCTGGCTCAGGCCCGGGCCGGCGAAGGGCAGCAGGCACAAGCCGACCACCAGGTTCTGCCACAGCGCCGCCTGCACGGCCGGCAAGCGCCCTGAGCCGGCACGGTTGGTCAGCGACAGCAGCGAGAACAGCAAGCCGGAGAGCAAAGCCCAGAGCAGGCCGCCAGTGGCCTGGCTGGCCAGGTCGAATTCTGGAGTGACCAGTATCAGGCCGATGCTGACCAGCGCCACCAGCACGCCTTCATTGCGGCGGATGCGCTCGCGAAACAGCAAGCCCTCGAGGATCACGGTGAAGGCCGGGAAGCTGGCAAAACCCAGGGTGGCAATGGCCACGCCACCGACTTTCACGGCGATGAAGAAGCTGACCCAATGGCCGGCCAGCAGAACGCCGCCGAGCAGCAGGCGGCGTATGTCCTGGCTGCTCAGGCGTCGCCAGCCGGGGCCGGTGAGGCTGGCGAACAGCGCCAGGGCCAGCACGGCGAAGGCGGCGCGGCCAAAGACGATGATCGCCGGGCTGGCGCTGGCGGCCAGTTTGCCGAAGACGCCGGTCAGGCCGAAGAACAGCGCGCCGATGTGCAGGGCGCCGAGGGCAGTGCGGTGGTTCATGTTGGGTCCTTGCTCGAATCTTTACTGGCTGTGCCGGCCTCATCGCGGATAAATCCGCTCCTACAGGTACCGCGTAGGAGCGGATTTATCCGCGATGAGGCCGGTGCAGCAAAGTGTAAATCCTCAGGGCAACAGCTTCTGTCGCCATCCTGCTGTCAGTTGTCGCCAGGCTCTCGCCGCATGGCCAACGGCGAGCAACCAAACGCGCGCAGCATCGCCGCCGAAAATGCGCTCTGCGAGCTATACCCCACCTGCGCCGCAATCTCCCCCATCGGCAGCAACGTCTGCGTGACCAGCCGCCTTGCCTTGAGCAGGCGCCGCTGGCGGATGTAGTCCATCGGCGTCATGCCGCACTCGGCGGTAAACCGTGCATGCAGCCGGGTACTGGACAAGCCGGCGATGCGCGCCAGGTCGGCCACCTGCAACGGGTACGCTGCATGCTCTTCGATATGCGCGTCGAATGCCGCATAGGGCAGGCGATGGCTGGGTGTGACGATGGCCGAGGCGCTGGGGTTGAGGCTGGCCAGCAACAGCACCGCGCCTTGCCGGGCGATCAGTGGGTCGTCCATGGGGCTCGCCGCCAGCCAGTCCACCAGTTGCTGTTGGCGATCATCAAGCCCCAGTGCCCCAGGCTGGTCGAGCAGGCGCCTGCTGGCATCGGCATGGGCCCCCAGCTGCTCATGCAGCCAGTGCTCACCGGGCACGTCCAGCACCAGGCAATCGCTGCCGACAGCGCTGTCGCAGGTATGATGAGCGCCGGCGGGTACCACCACCAGCCCCTGGCGGGCGACCCTGGCGCCGCGGCCCTGTACCTCGAAATCCAGGCGCCCGTGCAGGCCGAACACCAATTGCGGGTGTTCGTGGCTGTGGGCGATCAGCTCATCGCGGTAGTGGCGCAAGGAAAGTATCGGGCCGGCCATGGGGCTTCCTCGTGGGGCTGCCAGCCATTGTGCCGCATTCCTGGCACGCCATCACTCGTCACATCCCTGCCACCACCCTGTCACCTGTGCCTGCCAGTCTCCAGCAAACAGCGCCGGAGCCTGCCCATGACCCATGCCGAATTTTCCCGCCCGTCACGCAAGCAGCGCGTGCGCACGCTGTGGATATCCGACGTGCACCTGGGCACGCGTGACTGCCAGGCCGAACACCTGTCGCAGTTCCTCAAGGGCTACCAGGCCGACCGCATCTACCTGGTCGGCGACATCATCGATGGCTGGAAGCTGCGCGGCGGCATCTACTGGCCGCAAGCCCACAGCAACCTGATCCGCCGCCTGCTGACCATGAGCAAGCGCGGTACCGAGGTGATCTACGTCACCGGCAATCATGATGAATTCCTGCGCCGTTACTCGAAGCTGATGCTGGGCAACATCCAGTTGGTGGACGAGGCCGAGCACCTGACTGCCGATGGCCGCCGGCTGCTGGTGATCCATGGTGACCAGTTCGACGTGATCACCCGCTATCACCGCTGGCTGGCCTTCCTGGGGGACCGTGCCTACGAGTTCACCCTGGTGCTCAACCGCTGGCTCAACCACTGGCGTGCGCGCTACGGGTATGGCTACTGGTCGCTGTCGGCGTACCTCAAGCACAAGGTCAAGGGGGCGGTGAATTTCATCAGCGACTTCGAGGATGCGATTGCCCATGAGTGCACCCGCCGTGGATTTCACGGGGTGGTGTGCGGGCATATCCACCACGCCGAAATACGCAAGGTCGGCGAGGTGGATTACCTCAATTGTGGCGATTGGGTCGAATCATGCACGGCGCTGATCGAGCACTGGGACGGCAGCATCGAGCTGTACCGGCTGGCTGACGCGCAGGCGCGCAAGGCACAGGCGGCAGCCCTGCGTGAGCCGGCCTAGAGGCTGATCCGGCCAAGCAGGATGTCGCGGAACATGGCGAAATCACCCACCAGGCTGTACCAGGGGTGCTTGAACGTCGCCGGTCTGTTGCGCTCGTAGAAGAAGTGCCCCACCCAGGCGAAGCCGTACCCGCAAAGCGGCACTGCCAGCAACAGCAACCACTTCCCGCTGCCGATGGTGTAAGCCAGCAAGGCGATCACCAGGCTGGTGCCGACAAAGTGCAGGCGCCGACAGGTGGGGTTGCTGTGCTCCCCCAGATAATACGGATAGAACTCGGCGAAACTGCGAAACTGCGTGGTGCTGGCCATGGGCAGTACTCCGGGATTATCACTTTTTGACAGGATACACGGCGTGGAGCCTGAATCGAGTCTAGAGTGATTGGCGGGGCCGGCCAGTGACAATAGGCGCCAAATGAGTATCCTTGAGGTTAATCGCATGAAGCGGTCAGCATAAGAAGCCTGCCATGAGCGAAAGAACCACGTCGGCCAGCTGGGCATCAGGGATTGTCAAGGCGCTGGAGCTGGAAGGGCTCGACTGCCCGGCCATGTTCAAGCAGTTGGGGCTTGATTTCGCTGCACTCGACGACCCGGATGCACGTTTTCCGCAGGACTCCATGACCCGCCTCTGGCAGCTGGCGGTCGAACTGTCGGGCAACGAAGCCATTGGCCTGAACATGGCGCGGGTGGTGCGCCCTGCCTCCTTCCACGTGGTGGGCTACGCACTGATGTCCAGCCGCACCCTGGCCGAAGGGTTCGAACGGCTGGTGCGCTACCAGCGCATCATCGCCGAAAGCTCCGACCTGAGTTTTGTCCTCGGCCCCGAAGGTTATTCACTGATTCTGACCGTGCATGGCGATCACCTGCCGCCCACCCGCCATAGCGCCGAAGCATCGCTGGCCTGCGCGCTGGCCCTGTGCAAATGGCTGAGTGGGCGGCCGGTGCAGCCACGGCGGGTGCTGGTGCAAGGGCCGCAACCGAAGAATATCGAGCCGTACAAGGTGGCGTTCCATTCCCCGCTGGTGTTCGGTGCGCCGCACGATGCCCTGGTGTTCGAGCGGGCCGACATGGAAGCGCCATTGCCCACCGCCAACGAAGCCATGGCCATCCTGCATGATCGCTTTGCCGGTGAGTACCTCGCGCGCTTTTCGGAGAGCCGCGTGACTCACCGCGTGCGCCAGGTCTTGTGCCGCATCCTGCCGCAAGGCGAACCCAAGCGCGAAACCCTGGCCCAGGCCCTGCACCTGTCCCAGCGCACCTTGCAGCGCCGGCTGCAGGAAGAGGGCACCAGTTTCCAGACCTTGCTCGACGACACCCGTCGCGAGCTGGCCGAGCAATACCTGGCCCAGCCAGGCATGACCCTGCTGGAAACTGCCTACTTGCTGGGCTTTGCCGACCCGAGCAATTTCTACCGGGCGTTCCGCCGCTGGTTCGATGTGACCCCCAGTGAATACCGCGCCCGGCTGGGTACCGAGCCTGCCGAGGTCAGTGACGCCAGAACGCCGGCATACACAACACCAGCACCGTGATGATCTCCAGGCGCCCCAGCAGCATGCCGGTGGCGAGAATCCACTTGGCGGCATCCGGCAGCGTCGAGTAGTTGCCCGAAGGGCCGACCACTTCACCCAGGCCCGGGCCGACGCCCGACACCGTGCCGGCGGCGCCAGTCAGTGCGGTCATCCAGTCCACGCCCAGCAGCGACAGCAGCAGGGCCATCACGCAGATGGTGATGGCGAAGAAGAACGAGAAGGTCAGGATCGAGCGCACGATCTCTTCGTCCAGGCGATGGCCGTTGTATTTCTGCTTGATCACAGCGCGCGGGTGGATCAGCTGGTTGAGGCTGGCCTTGAGCAGGATGTAGGCCACCTGGAAACGGAAAATCTTGATACCGCCGGCCGTGGAGCCGGAACAGCCACCGACGAAGCCCAGGTAGAAGAACAGCATCAGCGAGAAGTTGCCCCACAGGCTGTAATCGCCCAGGGCAAAGCCGGTGGTGGTGACCACCGAGGTCACGTTCAGCGCCACGTGGCGCAGGGCGTCTAGCCAGTGCAGGTTGGTGGTGTACCAGTACCAGGTGCCGAGCACGATCCAGGTCACCACCAGCATGCCCAGCAGGCCTTGCACCTGTTGGTCGCGGATCAGTGCCTTGCGGTTGCCGCGCAGGGTTGCCACGTACAGGGTGAAGGGCAGGCTGCCAAGGATCATCACCACCACCGCGACCCAGTGCACGGCAGGGATGTCCCATTTGGCCAGCGACTGGTCAGAGGTGGAAAAACCGCCGGTGGAGATCGCCGACATGGCGTGGTTGATGGCATCGAACGGGCTCATGCCGGCCCACCAGAAGGCCAGTGCGCCAAAGATCGAGAAGCCGACGTACACGCCTACGATCGATTTGGCGACCATGTGCGAGCGCGGCATGACCTTTTCCGAGCGGTCCGACGATTCGGTCTGGAACAGGCGCATGCCACCGATACGCAGCAGCGGCAGGATCGCCACCGCCATGGCGATGAAGCCGATGCCGCCGAGCCAGTGCAGCATCGAGCGCCACATCAGGATGCCCGGTGACATGGTGTCCAGCCCGCTGAGCACGGTGGCGCCGGTGGCGGTGATGCCGGACATGCTCTCGAAGAAGGCGTCGGTGTAGCTGATGTGCTGGGTCAGCAGGAAGGGCAGGGCGGCGAAGATGCACACCACCACCCAGCTGCTGACGGTCAGCAGGTACATGTCCCGCGGGCGCAGGTGGACGTGCTCGGGGCGGCCCTGCAGGACCATGGCCAGGCCGGCGATGAAGGTGATCAGGCTGGACCAGAGAAACGACGGCATGTCGCCGGTGCGTTCGAAGACCACCAGGGTCGCCATGGGCACGACCATGCTGACCGCCAGGGTGATCAGGAAGATGCCGATGATGAAACCAATGATCCTTAAGGTCGGCAACGCCATGTGATCTGCTCTGACTCGAAACGGAAGGGCGCCATTCTACCTATGGGTCTGGTGATGTAAACGCTAGAATGGCCGCACATTTACCTGCCAGGAGGGTAGCCGATGGAGGCTCTCGACGCATTGCTCAACCGTGTTTCCGTGCCACGCCTGACCGACCCTGCGCCCAACGAGGCCCAGCGTGAGGCGCTGTTCCAGGCCGCCTTGCGCGCACCGGACCACGGTCAGCTGCGGCCGTGGCGCTTCCTGACCATCGAGGGTCAGGGCCGCGAAAAGCTCGGTGAACTGTTCGCCGAAGCGCTGCAGCGCAAGGGCGATGCCAGCCAGGCTGCGCTGGACAAGGCACGGGCGATGCCGCTGCGTGCGCCGTTGCTGATCGTGGTGATCGCCAAGCTGCAGGATCACTTCAAGGTGCCCAAGTCCGAGCAGCGCCTGGCGGCGGGTTGCGCGGCCCACGGCATCCTGATTGCGGCGCATGCCCAGGGGATCGGCGCAGTGTGGCGAACTGGCGACATGGCCTTCGACGCCCACGTGCACAAGGGCTTGGGCTTGGCCGAGAACGAGGAGTTGATCGGTTACCTGTATGTCGGCACGCCGCTGACCGAGCCGCGCACGGCGCCGATACTCGAAACTGCCGAGTACGTCAGTACCTGGGGCGAATGACGCAGGGGGCCGCTTTGCGGCCCTTCGCCGGCAAGCGCGGCTCCCACAGGTACAGCGCTGACCTCAAGGGATGTGCAGTACCTGTGGGCGCCGCGCTTGCCGGCGATGGGCTGCAAAGCAGCCCCGGCATTCTGTCAGGTGGCATCAATGTTCTCAGGCAACTCCAACCGGGCCACGAATCCACCCTGCGGGTGATTCTCCAGCACCAGGCTGCCGCCATGCCGCTCTGCCGCCTTGCGCGCGATCGCCAGGCCCAGCCCATGCCCCGCTGCCTCCTGCCCCGGCGCCCGGAAGAACGGCTCACCCAACTGCGCCAAGTGCTCCGGCGTCGCGCCTGGCCCATGGTCGCGCACGCTCAGCACGATCTTCTCTTGCTCACGCTTCGCGCTGATCTCGATCGGCTGCCCCTGCGGGTTGAAGCGCAGGGCATTGCGCACCAGGTTGTCCACGGCACGCTCGATCAGCGTCGGCCAGCCTTGCAGGGTCAACCCAGGCTGGGCCTCCAGCTTCACTTCCTGCTCCGGCGCGCTGAGCTGAGCGTCCTTGCGCACGCTGCCCAGCAGCGCGTTGAGGTCGACGGGTTCGGCATGGGCCTGCTCGGCATCGACCCTGGCCAATGTCAGGATTTCGCTGATCAGGTCTTCCAGGCGGTCGCATTCACGGGTCAGGCGTGGCCACAGGGCCTGGCGCTGTTCGGTTTCGGCGCGCTCGGCAAGGGCCAGGGCAATGCGCAGGCGGGCCAGCGGTGAGCGCAGTTCGTGGGACACGTCGCGCAGCAGCTGGCGCTGGCTGCCGATCAGGCTCTGCAGGCGCGCGCCCATCTTGTTGAAGTCCTTGGCCAGCACACCGAACTCGTCGCGCCGGGCGGCCAGGCGCGCCAGGCTGTTCTGTTGGTAGGTGGCCTGGCCAAGGTCATGCACGGCGCCGCGCAGACGGCTGAGCGGGCGGGTGATGGACAGGGTCACCAGCAGGCTGAACAAGGTCAGCACCACCAAGGCGATGCCCAGGGCACTCAATGGCCACAGCAGGCTCTCGCGGTGCCAGGCGTCCAGTTCCGGGTGCGGGATGCGGTAGATCAGCAGGTAGGTCTCGCCGCTGTCGGGGCTGGTGTATTCCTCGGTCAGGCGGCGCCACGGCAGGCGGCGCTCGTCATTGTGCTGGCGTGCCTCGAATGCTGCCGCGCGGCGCGGGAAGGTGCCGGGCACCACGGCATCACCGCTGTCGTCGAGCACCTGCACATCGATCTTGTAGCGCTGCTTGCGTCGTTCCAGGAAGGCCTGGGCAGACTCCAGGCCTTCCTGCTCATAATGCTTGGCCCAATGGCTGGCCATGGTTTTCAGGCCCGGGTGGCGGCTGAGGATCCAGGCATCCTGGTTGAGCATGTGGCCCAGCAGGATCGACAGGCCCGCGACCAGGGTGATAGCCAGCCAGAAGCTGGCCAGGATGCGCCAGAACAGAGAACGCAAGAGCACCTCCTGTAAACGGGAAAAGCCCGGCCCGCTTGAGGGCGGGCCGGGCATTGGTGGCACAGCTTACTGGGCCTTGGCAGCTTTTTCAGCTTTCCAGGTCTGGAACTCTTGCCATTCAGCCTTGCGTGCTTCGCGCTCCTTCTGCAGTTCGTCGAACTTCTTCTGCTGGTCAGGCTTGAGCAGCGCGCGGACCTGGCTGTCGGTCTTGTCGTGGCTGGCCTTGAGTTCGTCCTTCATGGCCTTCTGCTCGGCGGCCGGCAGCTTGTTCAGGTAGCGCTCGGTGATTTCGCGGCGGTTCTGCATCTGCTCGCCCATCAGCTTGCCGATCTGCTGGCGCTGGTCGCGGCTCAGGTCCAGTTGGGCGAAAGGCGCATCACCGCGATGATGTGGGCCGTCGTGACGCTGGCCGCCTTCAGGCATGGCCATGGCCACGGTTGGCAGGGCGGCGGCGAACATCAGGGCGATAAGGGTCTTGCGCATGGTGTCTCTCCTCTCATGGGCCGGTGTTTACCGGATGAGCTCAGTCTAGGGAGATCAAGGTCAAGCGCAGTCAGCGCAGCGTAAAGGCAGGGTAAAGATGGGGCGCAGGCGGCCCCATGCGGGTTTACAGGCTGTAGTAGTAACCACGGCTACGCAGTGCGACGATCCGCGGCCGCCCATCGGCATGCGGGCCGACTTTCTTGCGCAGGTTGCTGACGTGCATGTCCAGGCTGCGGTCATACAGGGTGAGCTTGCGCCCCAGGGCGATCTGCGCCAGCTCCTGCTTGTCCAGCGGCTCGCCCGGCTGGCGCAGCAGCGCTTCGAGAATGCGGCTTTCGGACAGGGTCAGGCTCATGTCGCGGCCATCGATGCTGACTACGCCGCGCACCGGGCTGAACGCCAGGTCACCGATCTCCAGCTGGGTGGTGGTGGCAGTGGGGTGGCTGCGGCGCAGCACGGCGCGCAGGCGGGCGGTGAGCTCACGGGGGTCGCAGGGCTTGGCCAGGTAATCATCAGCACCCAGCTCCAGGCCGAGAATGCGGTCCAGAGGCTCGCCACGGGCCGACAACATCAGCACCGGCAGCTCGGCATGTTCGCTGCGCAGCTGCTTGAGCAGCTCCAGGCCGCTGCCGTCGGGCAGCATCACATCCAGCACCACGGCCGCCGGGGCATGCTCGGCCAAGGCCTGGCGCGCGCTCTGGCCATCGTGGCAGGCGCGTACCGCAAACCCTTCCTGGGTCAGCCAGCTGCCGAGCAGCTCGCAGAGTTCCTGGTCATCATCAATCAGTAACAGCTCGCTCATGACTCACTCAATTCAACCATTGACGGCGTCTTCTGTGTCCGCCAGTGGCAAAGATACCGCAGACTGAGGACGTACGTGCAATTTGAGCGGGGGAAGCCGCGTCGCCTTCTTCGCGGGCGACGCGGTATCAGGTCAAGGCAGGACTTGCTTGAACGGCTTGACGATGACCTTGTCGTACACGCCCGCGGCAATGTACGGGTCGGCGTCGGCCCAGGCCTGGGCGGCGGCCAGGGAATCGAACTCGGCGACGATCAGGCTGCCGCTGAAACCGGCTTCACCCGGGTCGTTGCTGTCGATGGCCGGGTGTGGGCCGGCCAGCACCACGCGGCCTTCGGCCTTGAGCTGTTGCAGGCGCTCGATGTGCGCCGGGCGTGCGGCCAGGCGTTTTTCCAGGGAGTTCGCGACGTCGCTGGCGATAATGGCGTAGAGCATGTCAATCCTTGGGTTTGGAGGTGGAAGGGTCGTCGTGCAGGTGACGCGACAGGTACACGCCCTGGGCCACCAGGAAGATCACTGTCATGCCCAGGCTGCCGAACACCTTGAAGTCGACCCAGAAGTTCTGGAAGGTGAAGGCGACGAACAGGTTGGCGGCGCCGCAGAACACGAAGAAGGCGATCCAGGCCACGTTCAGGCGCGACCAGATGGCATCGGGCAGGGTCAGCGCGTGGCCCATGATGCGCTTGATCAGCACCCGGTCACCGATGAAGTGGCTGCCGGCAAAGCCCAGGGCGAACAGCCAGTTGACCACCGGCGCCTTCCACTTGAGGAAGGTTTCGCTGTGGAAAGTCAGGGTCAGGCCGCCGAACACCAGGCAGGCGATCAGGGTCAGCCACTGGCCCTTTTCCAGCTTGCGCTGGCGCAGGAACAGCGCGCCGTAAACCACCAGCGAGCTGATGATCAGCATTGCAGTGGCGCTGTAGATGCCGCCGAATTCGAAGCTGTGGCCTGCAACGTCCATCGGGCGCGGGTCGAGCTTGTAGACGATGAAGAACAGCAGCAGCGGGATGAAATCGATGAATTGTTTCACAATGGCAGCCAGAATCGGGATGTGACGGCATAATAACAAACATCGATTCCAGCGAAAGCGCTCCTCCATGAATGTTGATCTGCACTGTCACAGCACGGCCTCCGACGGCGCCCTGTCGCCCACGGACCTGGTCGCCCGGGCCCATGAGCACGGGGTGCAAACGCTGGCACTGACCGACCACGACACCCTCGAAGGCCTGCCCGAGGCGCGCCAGGCCTGCCACACGCGCGGCATGCGCTGGGTCAGCGGGGTAGAGCTGTCGTGCACCTGGGGTGGCGCGACCATTCACGTGCTGGGCTACAACTTCCCGCTCGACGCGCCGCCCTTGCTCCAGGCCATCGAGGCCCTGCACCGTGGCCGCTGGTTGCGTGCCGAAGAAATCGACAAACGGTTGGCGGCCAAGGGCATGCCCGGTGCCCTGGATGGCGCGCGCGCCGTGCAGCAGGAACTGGGGGACAGCGGTAACGCCCCGGCGCGGCCGCATTTTGCCGAATTCATGGTGCGCGCGGGCCATGTCAAGGACCGTGCCGAGGCCTTTCGCAAGTGGTTGGGGGCCGGCAAGCTGGGCGATGTCAAACAGCACTGGCCAACGCTTGAGGAAACTGTCTCCACCCTTCGCCAGTCCAACGCTTGGGTGAGCCTTGCGCACCCGATGCACTACGATCTGACCCGCAGCAAGCGCAGGCGGCTGATTGCCGACTATATTCAGGCAGGCGGGCAGGCACTTGAAGTGGTCAACGGGATGATGCCGGCCGAGCAGGTGGGCACGATGTCCATCCTTACTCGTGAGTTCGGCCTGCTGGCAAGCGCTGGCAGCGATTTCCACGGCCCCGGCACCTGGGGCGAGATCGGTGCCTACCGGCCATTGCCCGAGGACTTGCCACCTCTGTGGCGTCGATTCAGCCATGAACAGCCTATGGCGCTATGAACAGGATGACTTCGTGAGCCAATTTTTCCAGATTCATCCGGAGAACCCGCAGCCGCGCCTGATCCGCCAGGCGGTGGAGATCATCCGCAAGGGTGGCGTGGTGGTCTATCCGACCGACTCGGCCTATGCCCTGGGTTGCCAGATCGGCGACAAGGCGGCGATCGAGCGGGTTCGCCGCCTGCGCGGCCTGGACAAGACCCACAACTTCACCCTGATGTGTTGCGACATGTCGCAACTGGGGCTGTACGCCAAGGTCGACACCGGCACCTTCCGCCTGCTCAAGGCCCATGTGCCTGGGCCGTACACCTTCATCCTCAACGGTACCCGCGAAGTGCCGCGCCTGCTGCTGCATGAAAAGCGCCGCACCATCGGCCTGCGCGTGCCGGACCATGGCATCACCCTGGCGCTGCTGGCCGAACTGGGCGAGCCGTTGATGAGCGTGAGCCTGATCCTGCCCGGCGACACCGAGCCGATGACCGACCCGTACGAGATCCGCGAGCGCCTGGAACACCATGTCGACCTGGTCATCGATGGTGGCTTCGGCGACCTCAAGGCCTCGACCATCATTGACCTGTCCGGCGACGAGCCTGAACTGATCCGTGAAGGCTGCGGCGACCCCACGCCGTTCATGGTCAACGCGTGAGCCAGGTGGAAGCACCCGAGGCGCCTGCCGAACAGGCAGACTTGCCAGCACAAGCGCCCCCCCAGCAGTTGCAGCTGGCCCTGGTCTACGGCGAAGCGCTGACCGAGATGCCGCTGGACCTGTACATCCCGCCGGACGCCCTGGAAGTCATCCTCGAAGCCTTCGAGGGCCCGCTGGACTTGCTGCTGTACCTGATCCGCAAGCAGAACATCGACATCCTCGACATCCCCGTGGCGGAAATCACCCGCCAGTACATGGGCTACGTCGAGCTGATGAAGAGCGTGCGCCTGGAGCTGGCTGCCGAGTACCTGGTGATGGCAGCCATGCTTGCCGAGATCAAGTCGCGCATGCTGTTGCCGCGATCGACCGAGGTCGAGGAGGAGGAGGGCGACCCACGCGCCGAGCTGATCCGCCGCCTGCAGGAGTACGAACGCTTCAAGGCTGCCGCCGAGGGTATCGATGAGCTGCCTCGGGTTGGCCGCGAGATCGTCGTGCCGCGCCTGGAAGCCCCGCAGGCCAAGGTGCGCAAGCTGCTGCCGCAGGTCAGCCTGGAAGAGCTGCTGGTGTCCATGGCCGAGGTCATGCGCCGCAACGACCTGTTCGAAAGCCACCAGATCACCCGCGAGACGCTGTCCACCCGCGAGCGCATGAGCGACGTGCTGGAACGTCTCAAGGGCGGCGCTTTCGTGCCATTTGTCGAGCTGTTCACGCCCGAGGAGGGCAAGCTTGGCGTGGTGGTGACCTTCATGGCGATCCTTGAGCTGGTGAAGGAATCGCTGGTCGAACTGGTGCAGAATGAGCCCTTCGCGCCGATCCATGTGCGGCTGCGCCCCGAGTCTGTCGAAGAAGCTGATGAATCTGAATGAACCCCGCGACCTGGCGTCGCTGATCGAAGCGTTCCTGCTCGCTTCGGGCAAGCCGCAGTCCCTTGAACGTCTCTACGAGCTGTTCGAAGAAGCCGAGCGCCCCGAACCGAAGGTGTTCCGCAAGGCCCTGGAAGTGCTTGGCAAGTCCTGCGCCGGGCGGGCTTTCGAGCTCAAGGAAGTGGCCACCGGTTACCGCCTGCAGATTCGCGAAGACTTTGCCCCCTGGGTTGGCCGGCTGTGGGAGGAGCGCCCGCAGCGGTATTCCCGGGCCCTGCTGGAAACCATGGCGTTGATCGCCTACCGCCAGCCCATCACCCGCGGCGAGATCGAGGATGTACGGGGCGTGGCGGTCAACAGCAACATCATCAAGACGCTGATGGAGCGCGAGTGGATTCGCGTTGTCGGCTACCGCGAGGTGCCCGGGCGCCCGGCGATGTTTGCCACCACCAAGGCGTTTCTCGATCACTTCAACCTCAAGAGCCTGGACGAGCTGCCGGCGCTTGCCGAGCTGCGCGAGATGGAGCCGGAGCCGCTGCTGGACCCGGATGATGCCCCGGTGCCGGCGCACCTGCAGGCGTTGGCTGATGCCAGCCTGGGCGAGGAAGAAGCAGTCGGTGAGCCGAAGGAAGAGACCAGCTTCCGCAGCCTGCTGGTGGAGCTGGATGCCATGGAGGAAGGGCTGAAGACCGACTTCGATGACCTGCGCGAGGAAGAACCCGAGGCCTCGGTGGAGGAAGAGGGCAAGTCAGAGTCCTGACTTTTCCGCTGTCTGTGCCGGCCCTTTCGCGGGTAAACCCGCTCCCACAGGTAGGTCACATCCCTGAGTGCGCTGCAGTACCCGTGGGAGCGGGCTTGCCCGCGAAAGGGCCGGCACTGGCCACACATCACCATTAGGCAGAATTCACTCGCAAAGCCGACAAAACCCTCTACCCTGCAGTGCGTTCCCCCAGCGAACCGCGTATGATGCGCGGCCTTTTGGCGCGTTCGTCGCCAGAACCCTGATTTCATTCCTACACCGGGAGGTGCCCAGATGAGTGAGCAAGACCTGCAAAATACCGAAATCACCCCGCCAGCCGGCGAAAAGCTGCAGAAAGTGCTGGCGCGCATCGGCGTCGGTTCGCGCCGTGACGTCGAAGCCTGGATCAGCCAGGGCCGCATCAAGGTCAACGGCGTCGAGGCCACCCTCGGCCTGCGCGTCGACCTGCACGACGCCATCACTGTCGACGGCAAGCTGATCAAGCGCGAAGAGGCCGCCGAGGCCACCCGCCGGGTGATCATGTACAACAAGCCCGATGGCGAGATCTGCACCCGTGACGACCCGGAAGGTCGCCCGACCGTGTTCGACCGCCTGCCGCGGCCGAAAGAAGGCCGCTGGATCAACATCGGCCGCCTGGACATCAACACCACGGGCTTGCTGCTGTTCACCACCGACGGTGAGCTGGCCAACCGCCTGATGCACCCGTCCTACGAGATGGACCGCGAATACGCCGTGCGTGTACGGGGTGAAGTCGACGACGAGATGATCGATCGCCTGAAGGCGGGCGTGATGCTCGAAGACGGCCCGGCCAAGTTCACCGACATCCAGAAGGCGCCAGGTGGTGAAGGCTTCAACCACTGGTACCACTGCGTGGTGATGGAAGGCCGCAACCGTGAAGTGCGCCGCCTGTGGGAGTCCCAGGGCATGGTGGTCAGCCGCCTGAAGCGCGTGCGTTTCGGCCCTGTGTTCCTCAACTCCGACCTGCCGATGGGCCGCTGGCGTGAAATGAGCCAGGGCGAAATCGACATTCTCGCCGCTGAAGTGGGCCTGCAGCCGGTGGCGCTGCCGGCCATGAACCTCAAGGCCAAGGACAAGATGGAGCGCCTGCAGCGCAAGTCGAGCCGGCCAATGGGGCGCAACGAGCGCGTGCGCAGCCTGCGCCCGGCCCATGACGGCGGCGCTGCTGCCGCTGAGCGCCCGGCACGCCAGCCGCGAGATACCTCGGGTGAGCGCCCGGCACGTCAGCCACGAGATGCCTCCGGTGAGCGCCCTGCACGTCAGTCCCGTGACGAAGCGCCGCGCAAAGGCAGCCGCGGCAGCGCCGTGGCCGAGCGCCCGAGCGAGATGCGCAAGCGCCCTGGCAAGCCTGATGGTGACAAGCCGGCCGGTCGCGGTCGCAGCAAGCCTCGCGGCTGATGGGTCACAGCGGTAACAAGAACCAGCCTTCGGGCTGGTTTTTTTATGCCTGTAAGATTTTGGGGCTGCTGCGCAGCCCATCGCCGGCAAGCGCGGCTCCCACATTGACCGTATAAACCTGCTTTTGTGGGAGCCGCGCTTGCCGGCGATGGGCCGCAAAGCGGCCCCAAGATATTGAATGAAAAGAATTTTTCGGACGACTGGCAAGTTTCCAAACCACCCCGTAAAGAAAGTTATACAGAGTTGCTCGAATTCAGCCACGATTTCGGATTTTTCCTTTTCGCGTAAACAAAACTTGCCGCATCACCTGCCTTGAAACCCCAGCCTTGCTCCTGTCCAGTCTTGCCCAAACTCCCGTGCCACGGTGATATAGCGCTCATTGCCGTGTGCAAGAGCCCGTCCACAGAGCCGGGCTGACAAAACAACAAATGGAGGCGCCATGTACGCCGATCACTTCGCCTTTTCAGGCTCTTACCACAGGATCGCTGCGTTTTTTCCCGAGGAAACGATGCAACGCGTTGACGCCTGCGCGTTTGCAGGGGTATACAGTGCGCCGCGTTTTACCTGTGACCCTCTTGCGTACCGCGCACTCCTGCCCACACCTGGCTGATCCGCCCCGGCGGTATCCGTTGGCAGGAAACCCAAGGTAACCACCTTGCCCATTCCGCTGCGCCACGAGCGCGGTGGGTCCGATTCCGTCACAGATAAAAACAATGCAGGTGACTTCGTTCATGAGTGGACAAAACATGCATTCAGGCGAGCTCAAGCGGGGCCTGAAGAACCGCCACATCCAGTTGATCGCCCTTGGCGGCGCGATTGGTACCGGCCTGTTCCTCGGCTCGGCAGGCGTGATGAAATCTGCCGGCCCGTCGATGATCCTCGGTTACGCCATCTGCGGCTTCATCGCCTTCATGATCATGCGCCAGCTCGGCGAAATGATCGTCGAAGAGCCGGTGGCCGGCTCGTTCAGCCACTTTGCACACACCTACTGGGGCGGCTTCGCCGGTTTCCTGTCGGGCTGGAACTGCTGGGTGCTGTACATCCTGGTGGGCATGTCGGAACTGTCGGCGGTGGGCAAGTACGTGCACTACTGGTGGCCCGAGATCCCGACCTGGGTCACGGCGGCCGCGTTCTTCGTGCTGATCAACGCCATCAACCTGATGAACGTGAAGTTCTTCGGTGAGGCCGAATTCTGGTTCGCCATCATCAAGGTCGTGGCCATCGTCAGCATGATTGGCCTGGGTGCCTACCTGCTGACCAGCGGTAACGGCGGCCCTGATGCCTCGGTGAGCAACCTGTGGAGCCACGGTGGCTTCTTCCCGCACGGTGTCAGCGGCCTGGTGATGGCCCTGGCGTTCATCATGTTCTCGTTCGGTGGCCTGGAAATGCTCGGCTTCACCGCCGCCGAGGCCGACAAGCCGAAGACCGTGATCCCGAAGGCGATCAACCAGGTCATCTACCGCATCCTGATCTTCTATGTCGGTGCCTTGGTCGTGCTGCTGTCGCTGACCCCATGGGACAACCTGGTCGCCAGCATCGACGCGTCCGGCGGCAGCTACGGCAGCAGCCCGTTCGTCCAGGTGTTCTCGCTGCTGGGCAGCGATGTGGCGGCCAACCTGCTGAACTTCGTGGTCCTGACTGCGGCGCTGTCGGTGTACAACAGCGGCACCTACTGCAACGCGCGGATGCTGCTGGGCATGGCCGAGCAGGGTGATGCTCCGGCTTCGCTGGCCAAGGTCGACAAGCGTGGCGTACCGGTGCGTTCGATCCTGGTGTCGGCGGCCGTGACCCTGATTGCGGTGCTGCTCAACTACCTGATGCCGCAGAATGCGTTGGAGCTGCTGATGTCGCTGGTGGTCGCGACCCTGGTGATCAACTGGGCGATGATCAGCTACTCGCACCTGAAGTTCCGCCAGCACCTTGACCGCGTTGGCCAGAAGCCGCTGTTCAAGGCGCTGTGGTACCCGTACGGCAACTACCTGGTGCTGGCCTTCGTGGTGCTGATCCTCGGCATCATGCTGATGATTCCGGGCATCCAGGTGTCGGTGTATGCGATCCCGGTATGGCTGGCAGCGATGCTGATTGCCTACCTGCTCAAGGGCAAGCGCCGGCCACTGGCCAATGGCACTGCCGGTACCGTGGCCAAGTAAGCCGCTGGTTGATTGAAGAAACCCGATGCCAGGTGACTGGCATCGGGTTTTTTGTTGCCTGTTCCGGCCTTTTCGCGGGGCAAGCCCGCTCCCACAGGATCACCACAGTTCTCGAGGTCTGTGGTGATCCTGTGGGAGCGGGCTTGCCCCGCGAAAAGGCCGGAACAGGATTCAGATCTGTTCCAGCAGCCAACTGCGAAATGCCCTCAGTGAAGGCAGTGCTTCATTGCGCGGCGGATAGATCAGGTAATAACTGCGCTGGCTGGCAAACGCCGCCCCCGGGCTGAACAGTTCGCCTTTGGCCAGCTCTTCCTCCACCAGAATCCTCGGTACCAGGCCGATGCCAATCCCGGCCCGCACGGCCTGAATCAGGTGCGAGGTCAGTTCGAAGCTCGGCCCCAGGCGCATCGCCCGGTGCGGCAAGCCGTGGTGGGAAAACCACTCGCCCCAGGCATGGGGGTTGTTGGCCACGTTCAGCAGGACCTCTTCACTGACCCGTGCCGGGCCCCAGCCAAGGCCATCGCCACCTGCCTCGGGCGGCAGGATCACCACCAGTTCCTCGGCATGCAGCCGGTGGCAGATCAAGCCCGGCAGGTCATGGCTGGCCACGCCGATGGCGGCGTCGATCTCGCTGGTGTCGAAATTGATCGCTTCGATACGTGAATGAATGTGCACGAGCATGCCCGGGTGGGCGCTGTAGAACGCATGCAGGCGCGGCAGCAGCCACTTCGAACCGAAGGTGGGCAGGGTCGCCAGGCGCAGGGTGCCGACCCCGGACTGGTAGGCCAGCGCCTGCAAGGTGGCGCTGCGGATGCGCCCCAGTGCTTCGCTCAGCTCACGCTGGTACAGCCGGCCTACGTCGGTCAGCTGAACCTGGCGGCCTTCGCGGCGGAACAGGGTCAGGCCCAGTTGCTGCTCCAGCGCCTGTACTTGGCGGCTGACCGCGCTCTGGGTCAGCGACAGTTCGGCAGCGGCGCGGGTGTAGCTTTCATGCCGGGCGGCGGCCTCGAAAGCCAGCAGCAGCGACATGGACGGTGTCAGGTGGCGGTAATTCATTCATAAAAGTCATTGATAGCGGCAGGATTATCCGTTTGCCCCTGAAGCGAAACTACAGGAACATTGACCTATACGTCATCCCTGCATGAAACAATGCATGCCGGCACGACAGGAATCCCGTGAATTAGCCCATATCAAGAGGCCATCCTTCGATGATCGCCCAGCTGTCGACCCTTGCGCCGAGCGCCAACTACCCTGAATTCCTTGAGGCCCTGCGCAACAGTGGCTTCCGTGGCCAGATCAGTGCCGACTACGGCACCCGTACGGTACTGGCCACCGACAACTCGATCTACCAGCGCCTGCCGCAGGCGGCGGTGTTCCCGCTGGACGCCGACGACGTGGCGCGGGTCGCCACGCTGATGGGCGAACCACGCTTCAAGGCGGTCAAGCTGACCCCGCGTGGCGGCGGCACCGGCACCAATGGCCAGTCGCTGACCGACGGCATCGTCGTCGACCTGTCGCGGCACATGAACCAGATCCTCGAAATCAATGTGGAGGAGCGCTGGGTGCGGGTCCAGGCGGGTACCGTCAAGGACCAGCTCAATGCCGCGCTCAAGCCGCACGGGCTGTTCTTCGCCCCTGAGCTGTCTACCTCCAACCGTGCCACCGTCGGCGGCATGATCAACACCGACGCCAGCGGCCAGGGCAGCTGCACTTACGGCAAGACCCGCGACCACGTGCTCGAGTTGCACAGCGTGCTGCTCGGCGGCGAGCGCCTGCACAGCCTGCCGATCGACGACGCCGCACTGGAGCAAGCCTGCGCCGCGCCTGGCCGGGTCGGCGAGGTGTACCGCATGGCCCGGGAGATCCAGGAAACCCAGGCCGAGCTGATCGAGACCACCTTCCCCAAGCTCAACCGCTGCCTGACCGGCTATGACCTGGCGCACCTGCGCGACGAGCAGGGCCGCTTCAACCTCAACAGCGTGCTGTGCGGCGCCGAAGGTTCGCTGGGCTATGTGGTCGAAGCCAAGCTCAATGTACTGCCGATCCCGAAATACGCGGTGCTGGTCAACGTGCGTTACACCAGCTTCATGGACGCCCTGCGCGATGCCAACGCACTGATGGCGCTCAAGCCACTGTCGATCGAAACGGTCGACTCCAAGGTGCTGATGCTGGCGATGAAGGACATCGTCTGGCACAGCGTGGCCGAATACTTCCCGGCCGACCCCAAGCGCCCGACCCTGGGCATCAACCTGGTGGAGTTCTGCGGCGACGAGCCGGCCGAGGTCAATGCCCGGGTCCAGGCGTTCATCGATCACCTGCAGCGCGACACCAGCGTCGAGCGCCTGGGCCACACCCTGGCCGAGGGTGCCGAGGCGGTGACCCGCGTCTACACCATGCGCAAGCGCTCGGTGGGCCTGCTTGGCAACGTCGAGGGCGAGGTGCGTCCGCAGCCTTTCGTTGAAGACACGGCCGTGCCGCCGGAGCAGCTGGCCGACTACATCGCCGACTTCCGCGCGCTGCTCGATGGCTACGGCCTGGCCTATGGCATGTTCGGCCACGTCGATGCCGGCGTGCTGCACGTGCGCCCGGCGCTGGACATGAAAGACCCGGCCCAGGCCGCGCTGGTCAAGCCGATTTCCGATGCCGTGGCGGCGCTGACCAAGCGTTACGGCGGCCTGCTGTGGGGCGAGCACGGCAAGGGCCTGCGTTCGGAATACGTGCCCGAGTACTTCGGCGAGCTGTACCCGGCGCTGCAGCGCCTGAAGGGCGCCTTCGACCCGCACAACCAGCTCAACCCAGGCAAGATCTGCACCCCGCCGGGCAGCGCCGAGGGCCTGACCCCGGTGGATGGCGTGACCCTGCGCGGCGACCTCGACCGCACCATCGACGAGCGTGTGTGGCAGGACTTCCCAAGCGCCGTGCACTGCAACGGCAACGGCGCCTGCTACAACTACGACCCCAACGACGCCATGTGCCCGTCGTGGAAGGCCACCCGTGAGCGCCAGCACTCGCCCAAGGGCCGTGCCTCGCTGATGCGCGAATGGCTGCGCCTGCAGGGCGAGGCCAACATCGATGTGCTGGCAGCGGCGCGCAACAAGGTGTCGTGGCTCAAGGGGCTGCCGGCGCGGCTGCGCAACAACCGTGCACGTAACCAGGGCCAGGAAGACTTCTCCCATGAGGTGTACGACGCCATGGCCGGCTGCCTGGCGTGCAAGTCGTGCGCCGGGCAGTGTCCGATCAAGGTCAACGTGCCGGACTTCCGCTCGCGCTTCCTCGAGCTGTACCACGGCCGCTACCAGCGCCCGCTGCGTGACTACCTGATCGGCTC
Source organism: Pseudomonas sp. NPDC089428 (assembly GCF_044749325.1). Classification (NCBI taxonomy): domain Bacteria; kingdom Pseudomonadati; phylum Pseudomonadota; class Gammaproteobacteria; order Pseudomonadales; family Pseudomonadaceae; genus Pseudomonas; species Pseudomonas sp. NPDC089428. Next base: position 57,410 of record NZ_JBIVHT010000006.1, on the reverse strand, counting down.
GCTGGAGTTCACCATCCCGTACCTGGCCCATGCCCCCGGCCTGTACAACGCCGTGATGGGCTCGAAGTGGGTGAGCAAGCTGCTGGCGGACAAGGTCGGTATGGTCGACAGCCCGCTGATCAGCCGCTTCAACTTCCAGTCGACCCTGACCCGCTGCCGTGTCGGCATGGCCAGCGTGCCGGCCCTGCGCGAGCTGACTCCGGCCCAGCGCGAGCGCAGCATCGTGCTGGTGCAGGATGCCTTCACCCGTTACTTCGAAACGCCGCTGCTCGCTGCGTTCATCGAACTGGCCCATCGCCTGGGGCACCGGGTGTTCCTGGCGCCGTACAGCGCCAACGGCAAGCCACTGCATGTGCAAGGCTTCCTCGGCGCTTTCGCCAAGGCGGCGATCCGTAATGCTGCCCAGCTCAAGGCCCTGGCGGACTGCGGCGTGCCGCTGGTGGGCCTGGACCCGGCGATGACCCTGGTCTATCGCCAGGAGTACCAGAAGGTGCCGGGGCTGGATGCCTGCCCGAACGTCCTGCTGCCACAGGAGTGGCTGATGGATGTGCTGCCGGAGCAGGCGCCTGCTGCGCCGGGCAACTTCCGCCTGATGGCGCACTGCACCGAGAAGACCAACGTGCCAGCCAGCACCCGGCAGTGGGAGCAGGTGTTTGCCCGTCTGGGGCTGAAACTGGTGACCGAGGCGACCGGCTGCTGCGGCATGTCCGGTACCTACGGGCACGAGGCGCGCAACCAGGAAACTTCGCGGACCATCTTCGAGCAGTCGTGGGCAACCAAGCTGGACAAGGAAGGTGAGGCGCTGGCGACCGGCTACTCGTGCCGCAGCCAGGTCAAGCGCATGACCGAGCGGCAGATGCGCCACCCTCTGGAAGTTGTGTTGCAGTACGCCAAGCGCTAACCCGCAAGGCCCTGTGGGCTGCTTCGCAGCCCATTCGCGGGCAAGCCCGCTCCCACAGGGGGACCACTGGGCCTGAGGTCAGTGCTCAACCTGTGGGAGCGGGCTTGCCCGCGAAGAGGCCGGTGCAGGCGACCCGTTATTCAGGACTTTTGCGCTGGCTACGGGCCTGCTTGTACAGATGCAGGCTCAACACCAGCCCACAACACGCCGCCGCCGCCGCAAACAGAAACATCGAGGCAAACCCGAACCCCGATGCCACCGCACCTACCAGCGGCCCGGTAATCCCTAGCGACAAATCGATGAACAGCGAATACGCCCCCACCGCCGCCCCGCGGTTGGCTGCCGACACCTGGTTCACCGCTTCCACGCCCAGTGCCGGGAACACCAGCGAGAAGCCGAAACCACTCAGCGCCGCCCCCGCCAACGCCATCTCGGCATTCGGCGCCAGCCACAGCATGAGCAGCCCCAGGGTTTCCACCGACAGGCAAACGATTGCCACCCTGAACCCACCAATCCGATTGATCAGGTTGCCGAACAGCAGCCGCGCGCAGATAAAGCTGGCGCCGAACAGGCTCAGGGTCAGTGCCGCATTGGCCCAGCCGCGGCTGGCGTAATACAGGGTGATGAAGGTGGCGATGGTGCCAAAGCCGATCGAGCCCAGGGCCAGCCCCGAGCCATGCGGGAACACCTTGCCCAGCACCTGCATGAACGGCAGGCGCTTGCCGCTGACCACGGGCGCTGCGCGCTTCGGCCAGGCCAGCAGCAGGCCCAGCGCGCACAGCAGGATGATGCTCACGCCCATGCTCCAAAGTCCCAGGCCCTTGACCATCAACACGCCCAATGGCGCACCGATGGCCAGTGCGCCATAGCTGGCGATGCCGTTCCAGGAAATGACCTTGGCCGTGTGCTCGGCACCGACCCGGCCGATACCCCAGCCGATCGAACCAGAGCCCACCAGGCTTTCCGCGCTACCGAGCACCAGGCGACCGACCAGCAAGCAACCGAGGCTGACCCAGGGCCAGTCGGTGAGGAAGGCGCAGGCCAGCATGAACACGCCGCTCAGACCGCAGCCGGCCAGGCCATACATGACCGCCTTCTTGCTGCCGAGGTTGTCGATGATGCGGCTGGCAGTAGGGCGGCTCAGCAGGGTGGCGAGGTACTGCACGCTGATCACCAGGCCGGCGATCACGGCGCTGAAGCCGAGGTCGTTATGCACGTAGCCAGGCAGCACGGCGAGGGGGATGCCGATGTTCAGATAGCCGATGAAGGTGAAGAGGACGATGGAAACGACTTGCAGGGTGACCGCAAGGGGGCGCGGTGAGTCAGGCATGAGGGTCTTCGTGGCAGAGGTTCGTGACGGTGTGAAAACGTGATGACGGGGGTAGCCCGCAGGTCAGCCGTTTTCACACAGTCGCAGGGATGCGCGGTTTATTCCTGGTCAGCGCTGGATTGATCGTCACCATCCTGATCGACGGCAGGCGTCGGTTCGGCGTGGACGGTAACGGATGGCTCTTCGGGGTTCAGGCTTGGGAAGGGAAGATTCGGGATTTCATGCATCTCGTCGTTCCTCGCAAGTGTGAGTGAAAAGTCTGCGCCAGGCGCGTTCAAAGCTTCGTGAAGCTCGGGCAGGATACACAAGTCTGAATGACAGTTTGTAAATTTTCCCGGTCGCTTGTCGGTTTCCAGGGCGGATACCGGACAGATTTCGGATAGAAAGCGGGCAAAAAAACAGGGCCTTGAGGCCCTGTTCGTGGTGCTTACTTGCGGCCTTCAGCCGCCTCGGCGACCTTGTCGGTGCGTGCGCACATGATGAAGTCATTGCGGTGCAGGCCCTTGATCGAGTGGCTCCACCAGGTCACGGTGACCTTGCCCCATTCGGTCAGCAGGCCAGGGTGGTGGCCTTCGGCCTCGGCGATCTCGCCCACGGCATTGGTGAACGCCAGCGCGTGCTTGAAGTTCTTGAACAGGAACACGCGCTCCAGTTCCATGTGGCCATCGCGGACTTCGATGTTCCAGTCCGGGATCTCGCGAATCAGCTCGGCCAGTTCGTCGTCGGTGACCTTGGGTGCGTCAGCGCGGCAGGCTTCGCAGTGGGCTTGGTTCAAGGCATTCATGGTGTGGTTTCCGCTTCGAGTTGTTATCGGCAAGGCGCTCAGGCTGCGACCTTGGGTGGAAATTTCGGTGCGTGCAGCCCCAGCTGCATGGCTTGCTGGACCATGGCCATGATGTCTTCATGGGCCAGGTCGAACAGGCGCTTCATGTTCGGCAGCACGAAGTACAGCGGCTGCAGGATGTCGATACGGTACGGCGTGCGCATGCACTCGATCGGGTCGAAGGCCTGGTGCTCAGGTTCGCCTGACAGACTGTAGACGGTCTCTTTCGGCGAGGAGAGGATGCCGCCGCCATAGATCTTGCGACCCTGGGCGGTCTCCATCAGGCCGAATTCGATGGTCATCCAGTACAGGCGCGCCAGGTACACGCGTTGTTCCTTGGTCGCGGCCAGGCCGAGCTTGCCGTAGGTGTGGGTGAATTCGGCGAAGAACGGGTTGGTCAGCAGCGGGCAGTGGCCGAAGATCTCGTGGAAGATGTCCGGTTCCTGCAGATAGTCCAGCTCTTCCGGGGTGCGGATGAAGGTGGCGACCGGGAAGCGCTTGCTGGCCAGCAGTTCGAAGAAGGTCTGGAAGGGGATCAGCGCCGGTACTCGGGCAACCTGCCAGCCAGTGGTGGCGCCCAGCACCTTGTTGATTTCGCCCAGCTGCGGAATGCGGTCATGGGGCAGCTTGAGCTGGTCGATCCCGTCCAGGTACTCCTGGCACGCGCGGCCTTCGATGACTTTCATCTGGCGGGTGATCAGGGTGTTCCATACCGCATGCTCTTGCTGCGGGTAATCGATAAAACCGTGCGCATCGGGCTCGCGTGCCACGTATTGCGTCTGTTTCATGTGGCTCTCCTGGTGAGGGCTTTTCTTGTTATGTCCACGACATGATTTAGGAATATCCCTTCAGCGGATGATTTGCACGGGGGCAGGCCCTGCGGGCAGGTGCCCTTTGATCGGTGTTGCGTAACGATAATTTTACAAAATGCCTGGCATGCCGGAAAATCCGCCTGATTAAGCTGTCCTTTACGGGGTTTTTGTCAGCTTATCTTTACGACTTTTCCGTGCGAGGTTGAAAAACTTCGCTGCTTAGAGAGCTTCCATGCGTATCAAAGTGCATTGCCAGAACCGCATCGGCATCCTTCGCGACATCCTCAACCTGCTGGTGGAATACGGCATCAACGTGCTGCGCGGCGAGGTGGGGGGAGACCATGGCAACGCCATCTACCTGCACTGCCCGAACCTGATCAATCTGCAGTTCCAGGCGTTGCGGCCCAAGTTCGAGTCGATTGCCGGCGTATTCGGGGTCAAGCGTGTCGGCCTGATGCCCAGCGAGCGCCGCCACATGGAGCTCAACGCGCTGCTTGGGGCGCTGGATTTCCCGGTGCTGTCGATCGACATGGGCGGCAGTATCGTTGCTGCCAACCGCACTGCGGCGCAGTTGCTTGGGGTGCGGGTCGACGAGGTGCCGGGCATGCCGCTGGCGCGCTACGTCGAGGATTTCGACCTGCCTGAGCTGGTGCGCGCCAACAAGTCGCGCATCAATGGCCTGCGCATCAAGGTCAAGGGTGATGTGTTCCTGGCCGATATCGCGCCGCTGCAGTCCGAGCACGATGACAGCGAGGCCCTGGCCGGTGCCGTGCTGACCCTGCATCGCGCCGACCGCATCGGTGAGCGTATCTACAACGTGCGCAAGCAGGAGCTGCGCGGCTTCGACAGCATCTTCCAGAGTTCGCGGGTGATGGCCGCGGTGGTGCGCGAGGCGCGGCGCATGGCACCGCTGGATGCGCCCTTGCTGATCGAAGGCGAGACCGGCACCGGCAAGGAGTTGCTGGCCCGCGCTTGCCACCTGGCCAGCCCGCGTGGCCAGGCGCCGTTGATGGCGCTCAACTGTGCCGGCCTGCCGGAGTCGATGGCAGAAACCGAGCTGTTCGGTTACGGCCCAGGGGCATTCGAGGGCGCGCGTGCCGAGGGTAAGCTGGGGCTGCTGGAACTGACTGCTGGCGGTACGTTGTTCCTTGATGGGGTGGGGGAGATGAGTCCGCGCCTGCAGGTGAAGCTGCTGCGCTTCTTGCAGGACGGTTGCTTCCGCCGTGTCGGCAGCGACGAAGAGGTGTACCTGGATGTGCGGGTGATCTGCGCCACCCAGGTCGACCTGTCCGAGCTGTGCGCCCGTGGCGAGTTCCGCCAGGACCTGTATCACCGGCTCAACGTGCTGTCGCTGCACATTCCGCCGCTGCGCGAATGCATGGACGGGCTGGAGGGCCTGGTGCAGCACTTCCTTGATCAGGCCAGCCGGCAGATCGGCTGCGCCATGCCACGCCTGGCGCCGGCGGCCATGGACAAGCTCAGCCAGTATCACTGGCCGGGTAATGTGCGGCAGCTGGAGAACGTGCTGTTCCAGGCGGTTTCGTTATGTGAAGGCGGGGTGGTGAAAAGCGAGCATATTCGCCTGCCGGACTATGGCGTGCGGCAACCGTTGGGCGAGTTTTCGCTGGATGGGGATCTTTCGCAGATTGTCGGGCGATTTGAAAAGGCGGTGCTGGAAAGTCTGATGGGCGAATTTCCAAGTAGCCGGGCATTGGGTAAGCGCCTGGGTGTTTCCCATACGACGATTGCCAATAAGTTGCGAGATTATTCCCTGGGCAAGTCGGCGGATTAAATGCCTGTTATTTAATGGCCCGTTAACGCTCAAGTCGGTGCCCAAGTTGTATGCGGGCAAAAACGCGAACGGGGCCCACCAGGGCCCCGATTCAAGGTATCAGCCGTTGGAGCAGCCGTTCCCCATCACGCGGTATTCGAGAATGTGCTTCTGGCCCTTGGAGTCCTCGTAGGTCATGCGGGCTGGCACGACTTCACAGACGTTGGGCACTTCGCTCATGGAGATGACGCGGGCAATGTCCAGGTGCTGCGAGTAACTGTACTGTTCAACCGGAATCTGCTCGACATTGTTTGCTTCGCCGGCCATCGCCGCGCCGCAAAGACCGCCAAGTACCAATACCAGTAAAGCTTTCATTTTCTATTTACCTGTCTAAGGTCGTGAGGGGGCGCGCGGCGCTTGTGGCGCCGCGAGTATTGCCAAAGTTCAACTATCTAAATGAGAGGGGATTAACTGATTGCCTTCGTGGGGGCTGTTTCCAGTAGTTAATCGCCTTGCCGTTGCTGGCGAGGTGAATCTTATGCCTGGGCAACTAAGGGAAACAGAGGGCGTTTTGATAAAGTTTTTTTGCCTTTTTCCAGAATCTGTAACAATCCCCTGGCAGGGTTGATCGCATTTTTCCCTCGTCGGGCCGGCGGCTGCGGGCTAGAGCCTTCCGCGCGGTTCGCATGAAGATTCGCCGGCTGTGCTACTACCATCGTCGTATGGTTTTTCCCGCTCTGGTACAGTTACAAACGATTCCATACAAAAACAACTATTACACCGAGGTAACACAGATGAGTGCGGCTCCACTGTATCCCGTTCGTCCCGAGGTTGCGGCCACTACCCTGACCGACGAGGCCACCTACAAGGCCATGTACCAGCAATCGGTGATCAACCCGGACGGCTTCTGGCGCGAGCAGGCCCAGCGTCTTGACTGGATCAAGCCCTTCACCAAGGTCAAGCAGACCTCGTTCGACGACCACCATGTCGATATCAAGTGGTTTGCCGACGGCACTCTGAACGTTTCCTCCAACTGCCTGGACCGCCACCTCGAAGAACGCGGCGACCAGTTGGCAATCATCTGGGAAGGCGACGACCCTTCCGAGCACCGCAACATCACCTACCGCGAGCTGCACGAGCAGGTCTGCAAGTTCGCCAACGCCCTGCGCGGCCAGGATGTGCACCGTGGTGATGTGGTGACCATCTACATGCCGATGATCCCCGAAGCCGTGGTGGCCATGCTGGCGTGTGCCCGCATCGGTGCCATTCACTCGGTGGTGTTCGGCGGCTTCTCGCCGGAGGCCCTGGCCGGGCGCATCATCGACTGCAAGTCCAAGGTGGTGATCACCGCTGACGAAGGTTTGCGTGGTGGGCGTCGCACGCCGCTGAAGGCCAACGTCGATCTGGCGCTGACCAACCCCGAAACCAACAGTGTGCAAAAGATCATCGTGTGCAAGCGCACCGGTGGCGATATCGCCTGGCACCAGCACCGCGACATCTGGTTCGAAGACCTGATGAAAGTCGCCTCCAGCCACTGCGCGCCGAAGGAAATGGGCGCCGAAGAGCCGCTGTTCATCCTTTATACCTCCGGTTCCACCGGCAAGCCCAAGGGCGTGCTGCACACCACCGGGGGTTACCTGGTGTATGCCGCGCTGACCCATGAACGCGTGTTCGACTACCGCCCGGGCGAAGTCTACTGGTGCACCGCCGACGTCGGCTGGGTTACCGGCCACAGCTACATCGTCTACGGCCCGCTGGCCAACGGCGCTACCACGCTGCTGTTCGAGGGCGTGCCGAACTATCCGGACATCACCCGCGTGTCGAAGATCGTCGACAAGCACAAGGTCAACATCCTCTACACCGCACCGACCGCCATCCGCGCCATGATGGCCGAAGGGCAGGCTGCCGTTGCCGGCGCCGACGGTTCCAGCCTGCGCCTGCTGGGCTCGGTTGGCGAGCCGATCAACCCCGAGGCCTGGAACTGGTACTACAAGACCGTTGGCAAGGAGCGTTGCCCGATCGTCGACACCTGGTGGCAGACCGAGACCGGTGGCGTGCTGATCAGCCCGCTGCCGGGTGCCACGGCGCTCAAACCGGGCTCGGCGACCCGGCCGTTCTTCGGCGTGGTGCCGGCGCTGGTGGATAACCTGGGCAACCTGATCGAGGGCGCTGCCGAAGGCAACCTGGTGATCCTCGATTCCTGGCCGGGCCAGTCGCGTTCGCTGTACGGCGACCACGACCGCTTCGTCGACACCTACTTCAAGACCTTCCGTGGCATGTACTTCACCGGCGACGGCGCGCGTCGCGACGAGGATGGCTACTACTGGATCACCGGCCGCGTGGACGATGTACTCAACGTATCCGGCCACCGCATGGGCACCGCCGAGATCGAAAGTGCCATGGTCGCCCACGCCAAGGTCGCCGAGGCTGCGGTGGTTGGCGTGCCGCACGACATCAAGGGCCAGGGCATCTATGTCTATGTCACCCTCAATGCCGGCATCGAGCCGAGCGAGCAGCTGCGCCTGGAGCTGAAGAACTGGGTGCGCAAGGAGATCGGCCCGATCGCCTCGCCGGACGTGATCCAGTGGGCGCCGGGGCTGCCGAAAACCCGTTCGGGCAAGATCATGCGGCGCATCCTGCGCAAGATCGCCACCGGCGAATACGATGCCCTGGGTGACATTTCGACCCTGGCCGACCCAGGTGTGGTGCAGCACCTGATCGACACCCACAAGGCGATGAGCCTGGCTACGGCCTGACCTTGCCCTGAGGGCTGATCGCCTATCCTGTGGGAACGAGTTCACTCGCGAAGAGGCCGGTTAGGCTGCCGACGTCTTCGCGGGTGAATCGGGGCGCCGAACCGCCGCTCCCACAGGGGAGACCTACCTTGAACCCCGCCAGGGCAACCGGCGGGGTTTTTGCTTTACTGTTACCCGACAATCATCGGTAACTCTTCTGTCACCGATTTCGCACAGGATCGGGGCGCAGGGAAACATATCCTTTCCGTTTTGGTGCATCACGCTGGCCATTTTCTGCAAGGTGAAACGCTGCACTTGCCGTCTTGCAAGGGTTTGCCAATAATAGGCCCGTTAATTGCTTGGCTTATAGGTTATTTCTCTCGAGCTCTTGCATGATTTGCAAAAGCTGTCAACATCGCCCGCCGCGATTTCAAGCGCTTCTGTAAGTAGTTGTCGCTTTGAAGAAATATCGACTACCGGGCTGTCGTTAAAATGCCACTCACTCGCTCGTGGTCTGCGACCTTGGTCGAAACCTGCGCGGCTCGCGTTGTACCCATTCGCATATCGGGCAGCTGTTACCCCTGCCTCGTATTGCCCCGTACCGATGGAGTTACCTGATGAAGAAGCTCGCACTGCTTGGCGCCCTGGCGCTTTCCGTGTTTTCCCTGGTATCGCAGGCCGATGAAAAACCGTTGAAGATCGGCATTGAAGCCGCCTACCCACCCTTCGCCTTCAAGCAGCCGGACGGCAGCATCGCCGGTTTCGACTACGACATCGGCAACGCCCTGTGTGAAGAGATGAAGGCCAAGTGCACCTGGGTCGAGCAAGAGTTCGACGGCCTGATCCCGGCACTGAAAGTGCGCAAGATCGACGCCATCCTGTCGTCCATGTCGATCACCGAAGATCGCAAGAAGTCGGTCGACTTCACCAAGCGCTACTACCTGACCCCGGCGCGCCTGGTCATGAAGGAAGGCACCACCGTCAGCGAAAGCCTCGACGAGCTCAAGGGCAAGAAGATCGGCGTGCAGCGCGGTTCGATCCACGACCGCTTCGCCAAGGAAGTGCTGGCTCCGAAGGGCGCCACCGTCGTTCCTTACGGCACCCAGAACGAAATCTACCTGGACGTTGCCGCCGGCCGCCTGGACGGCACCGTGGCCGATGCCACCCTGCTCGAAGACGGCTTCCTGAAAACCGACGCCGGCAAAGGCTTTGCCTTCGTTGGCCCATCGTTCACCGACGTGAAGTACTTCGGTGACGGCGTCGGCATCGCCGTGCGCAAGGGCGACGACGCCAACCGCGAGCGCATCAACAAGGCCATCGACGCCATCCGCGCCAACGGCAAGTACAAAGAAATCGAGAAGAAGTACTTCAACTTCGACATCTACGGTCCAGACTCGAACTAAGACGTCGGGTTTCACCTGTGCAATGGTGCAAACAGCAGAGGCTCTGAGGTTTGCACCATTTTTCATTCCCAAGCCCTGAGGAATCCCAATCATGTTGAAAGGCTATGGGGCAGTCATCCTCGACGGGGCGTGGCTGACGCTGCAGCTCGCCCTGTCGTCGATGGCCCTGGCCATCGTCCTTGGCCTGATCGGCGTGGCGCTGCGCTTGTCGCCGGTGCGCTGGCTGGCCTGGCTGGGGGATCTGTATTCCACGGTGATCCGTGGCATCCCCGACCTGGTCCTGATCCTGCTGATCTTCTACGGCGGCCAGGACATCATCAACCGGGTGGCGCCGCTGCTCGGCTATGACGACTACATTGACCTGAACCCGCTGATCGCCGGTATCGGCACGCTGGGCTTCATTTTCGGTGCGTACCTGTCGGAAACCTTCCGAGGTGCGTTCCTCGGTATCCCCAAGGGCCAGGCTGAAGCCGGCGTGGCCTATGGCATGAGTGCGCGCCAGGTGTTCTTCCGCATCCAGGTGCCGCAGATGATCCGCCTGGCGATCCCGGGCTTCACCAACAACTGGCTGGTGCTGACCAAGGCTACGGCGCTGATTTCGGTGGTCGGCCTGCAGGACATGATGTTCAAGGCCAAGCAGGCGGCCGACGCCACCCGCGAGCCTTTCACCTTCTTCCTGGCCGTGGCCGCGCTGTACCTGGTGATCACCAGTATTTCGCTGCTGGCGCTGAAGTATCTGGAACGCCGCTACTCGGTAGGCGTCAAGGTGGCTGAACTATGATTTTCGACTACAACGTCGTCTGGGAAGCCATGCCGCTGTACCTTGGCGGCCTGCTGACCACCCTCAAGCTGCTGGCGCTGTCGCTGCTGTTCGGCCTGCTCGCGGCGATTCCGCTGGGCCTGATGCGGGTGTCCAAGCAGCCGCTGGTGAACATGAGCGCCTGGCTGTACACCTACGTTATCCGTGGCACGCCGATGCTGGTGCAGCTTTTCCTGATCTACTACGGCCTGGCCCAGTTCGAGGTGGTGCGCGAGAGTATCTTCTGGCCGTGGCTGTCCAGCGCAACGTTCTGTGCCTGCCTGGCCTTTGCCATCAATACCAGTGCCTACACCGCGGAAATCATCGCCGGCAGCCTCAAGGCCACGCCCCATGGCGAGATCGAAGCGGCCAAGGCCATGGGCATGTCGCGCATGAAGATGTACCGCCGCATCCTGCTGCCGTCGGCCCTGCGCCGGGCGCTGCCGCAGTACAGCAACGAAGTGATCATGATGCTGCAGACCACCAGCCTTGCGTCGATCGTCACCCTGATCGACATCACCGGTGCGGCGCGCACGGTCAATGCCCAGTATTACCTGCCTTTCGAGGCCTACATCACGGCGGGCGTGTTCTACCTGTGCCTGACCTTCATCCTCGTGCGCCTGTTCAAGATGGCCGAACGCCGCTGGCTCGGCTACCTGGCGCCGCGCAAGCACTGAACGCTCTGTGAGAACCGACAGCATGTACAAACTCGAAGTCCAAGACCTGCACAAGCGCTACGGCAGCCATGAAGTGCTCAAGGGCGTGTCCCTGGCGGCCAAGGCAGGCGACGTGATCAGCATCATCGGCTCCAGCGGCTCGGGCAAGTCGACCTTCCTGCGCTGCATCAACCTGCTCGAGCAGCCCCACGCCGGCAAGATCCTGCTCAACAACGAAGAGCTCAAGCTGGTGCCCGGCAAGGACGGCGCGCTCAAGGCCTCCGACCCGCGCCAGTTGCAGCGCATGCGCTCGCGCCTGTCGATGGTGTTCCAGCATTTCAATCTGTGGTCGCACATGACCGCGCTGGAGAACATCATCGAAGCTCCGGTGCACGTGCTCGGGGTGAGCAAGAAGGAAGCCCTGGAGAAGGCCGAACACTACCTGGCCAAGGTGGGTGTGGCGCACCGCAAGGACGCCTTCCCCGGCCACATGTCCGGCGGTGAGCAGCAGCGTGTGGCGATTGCCCGGGCCCTGGCCATGGAGCCAGAGGTCATGCTGTTCGACGAGCCGACCTCGGCACTCGACCCTGAGCTGGTAGGCGATGTGCTCAAGGTCATGCAAGCGCTGGCCCAGGAAGGCCGCACCATGGTGGTGGTGACCCACGAAATGGGCTTTGCCCGCGAAGTGTCGAACCAGCTGGTGTTCCTGCACAAAGGCCTGGTCGAAGAAACCGGTTGCCCGCGTGAAGTGCTGGCCAACCCGCAATCGGAGCGGCTCAAGCAGTTCCTCTCCGGCAGCTTGAAGTAAAAGGCTGCAACTTTGCACCAGAATAGGGCATGCTGCGCAGCGAGCGCAGCCTGACCCGGCGCCACAGACTCGACGACCCCAGGTTTCGGACCGCACCCTATGACCACCCAGCGAATCGGTTTTCTCATCTGGCCAAGCACCAAGCCTTTGACCCTGGCGCTGGCGGAGGAAGTGTTGCAGGTGGCCCAGCGGGTGCATCCGGAGGTGGTCTACGAGATCGCCTTCCTCCAGGCGGAGCCGGCCGAGGAGGGTGCATGGCGCCTGCCGGGTGAGCCGTGGAACGGGCGGCTGGAAGGCTGCCACAAGCTGTTCCTGCTGGCCGACGATCTGCCCCAGGCAGTGGGTTCGGCGCTGTCGGCGGCGCTCAAGCAACTGGCGCGCAGTGGTTGCATGATCGGTGGCCTGTCCGCCGGGGTGTATCCACTGGCCATGCTTGGTTTGCTCGATGGCTACCGCGCGGCGGTGCACTGGCGCTGGCAGGACGATTTCGCCGAGCGCTTCCCCAAGGTCATTGCCACCAGTCACTTGTTCGACTGGGACCGTGATCGCCTGACCGCCTGTGGTGGCATGGCCGTGACCGATCTGCTGCTGGCGGTGCTGGCCCGCGATCATGGGGCCGAGCTGGCTGGGGCGGTGTCCGAGGAACTGGTGGTCGAGCGCATTCGCGAAGGTGGCGAACGCCAGCGCATTCCGCTGCAGAACCGCCTTGGCTCGAGCCATCCGAAGCTGACCCAGGCTGTGCTGTTGATGGAAGCCAACATCGAAGAGCCGCTGACCACTGATGAAATTGCCCAGCATGTCTGTGTATCGCGCCGGCAGTTGGAGCGGATCTTCAAGCAGTACCTGAACCGCGTGCCAAGCCAGTATTACCTGGAGCTGCGGCTGAACAAGGCGCGGCAGATGCTGATGCAGACCAGCAAGTCGATCATCCAGATCGGGTTGTCCTGTGGTTTCTCCTCGGGGCCGCATTTCTCCAGTGCCTATCGCAATTTCTTCGGCGCCACGCCGCGCGAAGACCGCAACCAGCGGCGCAGCAGCAGCCCGTTCGAATTGAGTTCGGCGCCTGCCGAAAAGGGCTGAGGTTTTGGTTGGGTCTGGGGCGCATGCCTTGGGTTTGATGGTGGTGCTGAAATCGAGCGCCGCCCGCGCGGCGCATCGCGGATAAATCCGCTCCTACATTTGTTGCAGCGTGCCGAACCTGTTACGCCATGGTTGCCAGCCTTGGCGCATGTCTTGAGTCGTGCAAACCGGCTGACAACCTTGGCCTCACAGGCATGGCCACGTTGCAATAAATGTAGGAGCGGATTTATCCGCGATGCGCCGCGCGGGCGGCGCTCGATTTTCGCCACTAAACACCAATCACGCCTTGCATCCGCTGCTACCTCCATTTGCCTTGTGCACACCCGTTCACCCAGCCCCCTCTCTCCCGTACACTGCGCGATTGCGACAGTGTTTGTCGCATTGCCGAAAGCCTGGGTAAAACTGGGTTTTGCGCTGTAACAAGTTGTCGCTTGGCCGCAAGGACAGGCGCGGATCAGTCCTTACAATCCCCTCATCGCTCGCCACTTCCAGGCCAGCGTTCCTCTTCAGGAGACTCAGATGTCCGTTGAGCAAGCCCCGGTGCAACGTGCCGATTTCGACCAGGTCATGGTTCCCAACTATTCTCCGGCGGCCTTCATTCCTGTGCGAGGCGAGGGTTCGCGTGTCTGGGACCAGTCGGGCCGCGAGCTCATCGATTTTGCCGGCGGCATCGCGGTGAACGCCCTGGGCCACTGCCACCCGGCACTGGTCAAGGCCCTGACCGAACAGGCCAATACCCTCTGGCACGTATCCAACGTCTTCACCAACGAGCCGGCCCTGCGCCTGGCGCACAAGCTGGTCGACGCCACCTTTGCCGACCGTGCGTTCTTCTGCAACTCCGGCGCCGAGTCCAACGAGGCCGCCTTCAAGCTGGCCCGTCGCGTCGCCCACGACCGCTTCGGCCCTGAGAAGCACGAAATCATCGCCACCGTGAACAGCTTCCACGGTCGCACCCTGTTCACCGTCAGCGTCGGTGGCCAGCCGAAGTACTCCGACGGCTTCGGCCCGAAGATCACCGGCATCAGCCACGTGCCCTACAACGACCTGGAAGCGCTGAAGGCAAAGATTTCCGACAAGACCTGCGCCGTGGTGATCGAACCGATCCAGGGCGAGAGCGGTGTGGTGCCGGCCGACAAGGCCTACCTGGAAGGCGCGCGCAAGCTGTGCGACGAGCACAACGCCCTGCTGATCTTTGACGAAGTGCAGACTGGCGTTGGCCGTACCGGCTCGCTGTATGCCTACCAGCACTACGGTGTGACCCCGGACATCCTGACCAGCGCCAAGAGCCTGGGCGGCGGTTTCCCGATCGGCGCCATGCTGACCACCACCGAACTCGCCAAGCACCTGGCCGTGGGCACCCACGGCACTACCTACGGCGGCAACCCGCTGGGCTGCGCCGTCGCCTGCGCCGTGCTGGACGTGGTCAACACCCCAGAAACCCTCGCTGGCATCAAGGCCAAGCACGAGCGCTTCAAGTCCCGCCTGGAAAAAATCGGCCAGCAGCACGGCCTGTTCAGCCAGGTGCGTGGCGTCGGCCTGCTGATCGGCTGCGTGCTGACCGAAGCCTGGCAGGGCAAGGCCAAGGACGTGCTCAACGCGGCTGAAAAACAAGGCGTGATGGTGCTGCAGGCCGGCCCGGATGTGGTCCGCTTCGCCCCAAGCCTGGTGGTCGAAGACGCCGACATCGACGAAGGTCTGGACCGCTTCGAGCGCGCTGTGGCGCAACTGACCAAGGGCTGATCGGCCTGCGGTCCGTTCACCGGCCCGGGCTTTTCAAGGCGCCGCGCCGGTGAACTCTGAATTCCTGTGCGGGTGCTGATGCGCCCGCCGTTTTTCCGTGCCGTCCTGAACGGCCCGTTTTTCCAAAGGAGTGACACCATGCTGGTGATGCGCCCCGCGCAAATGGCTGATCTGAACGAAGTGCAGCGCATGGCTGCCGACAGCCCCGTTGGTGTCACCTCGCTGCCGGACGATGCCGCCCGCCTGGGCGACAAGATTGCCGCCTCGGAAACCTCCTTCGCCGCAGAAGTCAGTTTCAACGGTGAAGAGAGCTACTTCTTCGTGCTCGAGGACAGCGACACTGGCAAGCTCGCCGGCTGCTCGGCCATTGTCGCCTCGGCTGGCTACTCCGAGCCGTTCTACAGCTTCCGCAACGAGACCTTCGTGCACGCCTCGCGCGAGCTGAAGATCCATAACAAGATCCATGTCCTGTCGCTGTGCCACGATCTTACCGGCAACAGCCTGCTGACCAGCTTCTATGTGCTGCCAGAACTGGTGAACAGCGGCTGGGCGGAGCTCAACTCCCGTGGCCGCCTGCTGTTCATGGCCTCGCACCCGGAGCGCTTCGCCGATTCGGTGGTCACCGAAATCGTCGGCTACAGCGACGAGCAAGGCGAATCACCGTTCTGGGATTCCATCGGCCGCAATTTCTTCGACCTCAACTACGCCGAGGCCGAGCGCCTGTGTGGCCTGAAAAGCCGTACCTTCCTCGCCGAGCTGATGCCACATTACCCGATCTACGTGCCGCTGCTGCCTGATCAAGCCCAGGAGGCCATGGGCCAGGTGCACCCGCGGGCGCAGATCACCTTCGACATCCTCATGCGCGAAGGCTTCGAGACCGAGCACTACATCGACATCTTCGACGGTGGGCCGACCCTGCATGCGCGTGCCTCGGGCATTCGCTCGATCGCGCAGAGCCGCGTGGTGCCAGTGAAAGTGGACGATACCCCGGTCAAGGGTGGGCGCCCCTATCTGGTGTGCAATGGCCAGTTGCAGGATTACCGCGCAGTGCTGCTGGACCTGGACTGGGTGCCGGGCAAGCCGGTCAGCTTGAGCAGTAAAGCGGCCGATGCCTTGGGCGTCGGTGAAGGCGCCAGCGTGCGGTTGGTCGCGGCCTGAGCCAGGGCCGGGCTGCAACAGTGAGTTTCGCGGCAGGCACTGGCCGCCGCACAAGGAGATAGCATGATCGTTCGTCCCGTACGCAGCAGCGATTTACCCGCGCTGATCGAGTTGGCACGCAGCACCGGCACTACTGGGCTGACGACCTTGCCAGCCAATGAAGAGCGCCTTGCCCACCGTGTCGGCTGGGCCGAAAAGAGCTTCCGTGGCGAAGCCGAGCGCGGCGACACCGACTACTTGTTCGTGCTGGAGAACGATGAAGGCCTGGTGGTCGGCATCAGTGCCATCGCCGGGGCCGTGGGCCTGCGTGAACCCTGGTACAACTACCGGGTCGGCCTGACGGTCAGCGCCTCACAGGAGCTGAAGATCTACCGCGAAATCCCCACGCTGTTCCTGGCCAACGACCTGACCGGCAACTCCGAGCTGTGCTCGCTGTTCCTGCGCAGCGATTACCGTTCCGGGCTCAACGGCCGCCTGCTGTCGCGTGCGCGCATGCTGTTCATTGCCGAGTTCCCCGAACTGTTCGGCAACAAGATCATCGCTGAAATGCGCGGCATGTCCGATGAGCAAGGCCGCTCGCCGTTCTGGGAAAGCCTGGGCCGGCACTTCTTCAAGATGGAGTTCAGCCAGGCCGACTACCTCACCGGCGTGGGCAACAAGTCGTTCATCGCCGAGCTGATGCCCAAGTTCCCGCTGTACACCTGCTTCCTGTCCGAAGCTGCGCGCAATGTGATCGGTCGCGTGCACACCGACACCGAACCTGCGCTGGCGATGCTCAAGCAGGAAGGTTTCAGCTATCAGGGCTACGTCGACATCTTCGACGCCGGGCCGGCCATCGAATGCGAGACCTCGAAGATCCGCGCCGTGCGCGACAGCGAGACCCTCGTGCTGGCCGTGGGCACGCCGGGCGATGACGCTACCCCTTACATCATCCACAACCGCAAGCGCGACGACTGCCGCATCACCGCGGCGCCCGCACGCCTGGCAGCAGGCACCCTGGTGGTCGACCCGCTGACCGCCAAGCGCCTGCGCATGGGCGCTGGCGACAACGTACGTGCCGTGCCGCTGTCGGCAAGCCGGGAGGCTCAGTAAATGACCACGCATTACATCGCAGGCAACTGGCAGGCTGGCCAGGGTGAAGCCCTGCAGTCGCTCAACCCGGTGACTCAGGCCGTTGTCTGGCAAGGGCAGGGCGCCGATGCCAGCCAGGTCGACGCAGCCGTCAAGGCTGCCCGCCAGGCATTCCCGGCCTGGGCGCAACTCAGCCTGGAAGCGCGTATCGACGTGCTGGAAAAATTCGCCGAACAGTTGAAGCAGCATGCCGAGGCGCTGGCTCACTGCATCGGTGAGGAAACCGGCAAGCCGCTGTGGGAATCGGCCACGGAAGTGACCAGCATGGTCAACAAGGTGGCGATCTCGGTGCAAAGCTACCGTGAACGTACCGGCGAGAAGAGTGGCCCGCTGGCCGATGCCACGGCCGTGCTGCGGCACAAACCCCATGGCGTGGTGGCGGTGTTCGGCCCTTACAACTTCCCGGGCCATTTGCCCAATGGCCATATCGTACCGGCGCTGCTGGCGGGCAACTGCGTGGTGTTCAAGCCCAGCGAACTGACCCCCAAGGTCGCCGAACTGACGGTCAACTGCTGGATCGCCGCCGGCCTGCCGGCCGGTGTGCTCAACCTGGTTCAGGGGGCGCGTGAAACCGGCGTGGCGCTGGCTGCCAACCCAGGTATCGACGGCCTGTTCTTCACCGGCTCCAGTCGCACCGGCAACCTGCTGCACCAACAGTTCGCCGGCCGCCCGGACAAGATCCTCGCCCTGGAAATGGGCGGTAACAACCCGCTGGTGGTGGATGAGGTCATGGACCTTGATGCCGCGGTGTACACCATCATTCAGTCGGCGTTCATTTCTGCCGGCCAGCGCTGTACCTGTGCGCGCCGTCTGCTGGTGCCCCAGGGTGCCTGGGGCGATGCGCTGGTCGCGCGGCTGGTCGAGGTGTGCCGGAGCATTACCGTCGGTGCCTTCGATCAGCAGCCGGCGCCCTTCATGGGCTCGGTGATCTCGCTGCAGGCCGCGCAAGCACTGATCGCCGCCCAGGCCGAACTGCTGGCCAAGGGCGCCGTGACACTGCTGGCAATGACCCAGCCCCAGGCCGGCGCCGCGCTGCTGACACCCGGCATTCTCGATGTCACGGCCGTGGCCGAGCGCCCGGATGAAGAGTTCTTCGGCCCGCTGCTGCAGGTGATCCGCTACGCCGACTTCGATGCCGCCATCGACGAGGCCAACAACACCAAATACGGCCTGGCCGCCGGCCTGTTGTCCGATTCCCGCGCCCGCTACCAGTACTTCTGGCTGCGCAGCCGCGCCGGCATCGTCAACTGGAACAAGCAGCTGACCGGCGCCGCCAGCAGCGCGCCGTTCGGTGGCGTGGGTGCCAGTGGCAACCACCGTGCCAGTGCCTATTACGCCGCCGATTACTGCGCGTACCCCGTGGCTTCGCTGGAGACCGCCAGCCTTGCCTTGCCGGCGTCCCTGACGCCGGGCGTCACCCTATAACAACAGGTCACGGAGCCTAGCCGATGAAATCCTATGAAGTGAATTTTGATGGCCTGGTGGGGCCAACCCACAACTACGGCGGCCTGTCCTACGGTAACGTGGCTTCGCAGAGCAACAGCCAGCAAGCGTCCAACCCGCGGGAAGCGGCACGCCAGGGCCTGGCCAAGATGAAAGCGCTGGCCGACATGGGCTTCAAGCAGGGCGTGCTGGCGCCGCAGGAGCGCCCTGACGTGGCCGCCTTGCGCCGCCTGGGCTTCAGCGGCAGCGATGCCGAGGTGATCCAGCGTGCCGCCAAGGAGGCCATGCCGTTGCTGGTCGCCAGCTGCTCGGCCTCGAGCATGTGGGTGGCCAACGCCGCCACCGTCAGCCCGAGTGCCGATACCGCCGATGGCCGCGTGCACTTCACCGCTGCCAACCTCAACTGCAAGTACCACCGCAGTATCGAGCACCCGACCACCAGCCGCGTGCTGGCGGCGATGTTCAACAACGAGAAACACTTTGCCCACCACCAAGCGCTGCCTGCCGTGGCACAGTTCGGCGACGAGGGCGCGGCCAACCACACGCGCTTCTGTCGTGAATACGGCGAGGCCGGGGTGGAGTTCTTCGTCTATGGCCGCAGCGCCTTCGACAGCCGTTACCCCGCACCGCAGAAGTACCCGGCGCGCCAGACCCTGGAGGCCTCGCAGGCCGTGGCCAGGCTGCACGGCCTGAGCGATGACGGTGTGGTCTACGCTCAACAGAACCCCGCGGTGATCGACCAGGGCGTGTTCCACAACGATGTGATTTCGGTCGGTAACGGCGAAGTGCTGTTCTACCATGAGGACGCTTTCCTCGAGACTGACGCGGTGCTTGGCCAGCTGCAGGCTAAACTGGCCAGCAAGGGTGGCAACTTCCAGGCCATCCGTGTGCCTCGCGCGGCGGTAACGGTAGAGGATGCAGTGCGTTCCTACCTGTTCAACAGCCAGCTGCTCAGCCGTGACGATGGCTCGATGCTGCTGGTGGTGCCGGAAGAGTGCCGCAACAACGAGCGGGTCTGGGCCTACCTCGGCCAGCTGACCGCCCAGGGCGGCGCGGTGAAGGAGGTCAAGGTGTTCGACCTCAAGCAGAGCATGCAGAACGGCGGTGGCCCGGCTTGCCTGCGTTTGCGCGTGGCATTGAAGGAATCGGAACTGGCGGCGGTCAATCCAGGCGTTATCATGACCGCCCCGCTGTACGACACCCTGGTGCAGTGGGTCGACAAGCACTACCGCGATCGCCTTGGCGAAGCCGACCTTGCCGACCCGCAACTGCTGCTGGAGTGCCGTACCGCGCTGGATGAGTTGACCCAGATCCTGAAGTTGGGCTCGGTGTACCCGTTCCAACGCCAACCTTGAAGAGAGAATTACCCATGACCGACGCCCTGCGCCTGATCCTCGAAGATGTAGACGGCACCCAGCTGGAAACCTCCTGCACCCGTTTTGCCATTGTCTGGCAAGGCAAGGAAGTGTGGGTTCAGCAGGACGGCCGTGGCCAGCTGCTGATCGGCGTGGATGTCGAGGAAGGCGATGTCGAGTACGCCAACCTGCTGCTGCGCCCGATGGCCACCAACCTGGTCAGCCTGCAGCTGGAAATGGAGCCGGCAGAGGTCGGCGAAGATGACGATCACGTCCATGGCCCCGACTGCGGCCACCACCACTAAGGAAGCGCCTATGCTCGCCCTTGGCAAATTGCTCGAGCTGACCCTGACCGATCACGAGCCGGCCGAGAAGACTCAAGTGACACCCAAGGGCGTGCGGTTGCGCTGGCTGGGGGAGGGCGCACTGGAGGTGCGTCCGCCCGAAAGCGAGGATTGTGGGCTGGACCTGCTGCTTTCGGCCGGGATTCACGGCAACGAGACGGCACCTATCGAGCTGCTCGAAAGGCTGCTGCATGGCGTGGCCAACGGCAAGATCAAGCCGCGCGCGCGGATTCTGTTCCTGTTCGGCAACCCGGTCGCCATCCGCAAGGGCGAGCGGTTCGTCGAGCAGGACATCAACCGGCTGTTCAACGGTCGGCACGAGCTCTCCAGTGGTTTCGAGGCATTGCGTGCGGCGGAGCTGGAGCAGTTCGCCCGGGTGTTCTTCAGCAAGCCTGAGCGCACCCGCCTGCACTATGACCTGCATACCGCCATCCGCGGTTCGAAGATCGAGCAGTTTGCCCTGTACCCCTATAAAGAGGGGCGCAAGCATTCCCGACGCGAGCTGGCCCGCCTGGCGGCAGCCGGCATGGAGGCGGTGCTGTTGCAGAGCAAGTCGTCGATCACCTTCAGTGCCTTCACCTACGAACAGTTGGATGCCGAGGCTTTTACCCTGGAGCTGGGCAAGGCACGGCCGTTCGGGCAGAACGAGCAGGTCAACCTCGACAAGCTCGAAGAGCGGTTGATTCATATCATCGAGGCTACCGAGCCTGAAATCGACGGCTCGCTGGGCGGCCTGAAGCTGTTCAGTGTCGCCCGCGAGATCATCAAGCACAGTGACAGCTTCCACCTGCACCTGCCGGCGGACATCGAGAACTTCTCCGAGCTCAGCAAGGGTTACCTGCTGGCCGAGGACCTGGCAGAAATGCGCTGGGTGGTCGAGGAGGAGGGGGCGCGGATCATTTTCCCCAATCCCAGGGTCAAGAATGGCCTGCGCGCCGGCATCCTGATCGTGCCTGATTCGGGGCAACGCCTGGGCTGAAACCGGCGTCGTCTTCTTCGCGGGTAAACCCGCTCCCACAAGTTTGGTGCGTTGCTTGAGGCGTGCGTTGTACCTGTGGGAGCGGGTTTTCCCGCGAAGCAGGCGACTCGGTTTCGGCTCCAAATGCTCATGAAAACCTTTTAATTCACCGCCTGTTCCATTTTCCCTTCCCTTGGGCGGTAATTGGCTTGCCAGTGGCGAAAGGCTGCATTTAGCATCCGGTCATGTCATTTTGTCTGCAAGCGCTTCAAAAGCTGTCCAATCGACGCTTTCTATCGCATAAACACACTGCACCTTGCTTGCAGGACCGATATAATGCGGCCCTTTGCCGTCGTTTCGTCGACGTGTTTGCCCCCAAGGGCCGCCGTTTCCGTGGAAGAACCTATGAAAAGCGCAGAAATCCGTGAAGCCTTCCTTCGCTTCTTCGAAGAGCAGGGCCATACCCGAGTCGCCTCCAGTTCGCTGATTCCGAACAACGACCCGACCCTGCTGTTCACCAACGCTGGCATGAACCAGTTCAAGGACTGCTTCCTCGGTGCCGAGAAGCGTGCCTACACCCGCGCCGTCAGCAGCCAGAAGTGCGTGCGTGCCGGTGGCAAGCACAACGACCTGGAAAACGTCGGCTACACCGCGCGTCACCACACTTTCTTTGAAATGCTGGGCAACTTCAGCTTCGGTGACTACTTCAAGCGCGACGCGATCACCTTCGCCTGGACCTTCCTGACCTCCGACAAGTGGCTGAACCTGCCCAAGGAAAAGCTCTGGGTCACCGTCTACGCCTCTGACGACGAAGCCTACGACATCTGGACCAAGGAAGTCGGCGTGCCGGCCGAGCGCATGGTGCGCATCGGCGACAACAAAGGCGCCCCGTACGCCTCCGACAACTTCTGGACCATGGGCGACACCGGCCCGTGCGGCCCTTGCACCGAGATCTTCTACGACCACGGCGCCGACATCTGGGGCGGCCCACCCGGCTCGCCTGAAGAAGACGGCGACCGCTACATCGAGATCTGGAACAACGTCTTCATGCAGTTCAACCGCACCGCCGACGGCGTGCTGCACCCGCTGCCAGCGCCGTCGGTGGACACCGGCATGGGCCTGGAGCGCATCAGTGCGGTCATGCAGCACGTGCACTCGAACTACGAGATCGACCTGTTCCAGAACCTGCTGTCTGCCGCGGCCAAGGCCATCGGTTGCAGCAACGACGGCCAGGCTTCGCTGAAAGTGGTTGCCGACCACATCCGTTCCTGCGGCTTCCTGATTGCCGATGGCGTGCTGCCGTCCAACGAAGGCCGCGGCTACGTGCTGCGCCGCATCATTCGTCGCGCTTGCCGTCACGGCAACAAGCTCGGCGCCAAGGGCAGCTTCTTCTACCAGATCGTCGCCGCCCTGGCCGCCGAGATGGGCGAAGCCTTCCCTGAACTGAAGAACCAGCAGGCGCACATCGAGCGCGTGCTCAAGGCTGAAGAAGAGCAGTTCGCCAAGACCCTGGAGCAGGGCCTGCGCATCCTCGAGCAGGACCTGGCCCAACTCAAGGGCGACGTGGTCCCGGGCGACGTGGTGTTCAAGCTGTATGACACCTACGGCTTCCCGATGGACCTGACCGCCGACATCGCCCGTGAGCGCGAGCTGACCATCGACGAGGCCGGCTTCGAGCGTGAAATGGAAGCCCAGCGCGAGCGTGCCCGTTCCGCCAGCAGCTTCGGCATGGATTACAACAGCCTGGTCAAGGTCGACAGCGCCACCGAGTTCCTCGGTTATGACGCCACCGAAGGCCAAGGCAAGATCATCGCCCTGTACAAGGATGGCCAGTCCGTCGACCAGCTGGGTGAAGGCGAGGAGGGCGTCGTGGTCCTCGACCGCACCCCGTTCTACGCCGAATCCGGTGGCCAGGTCGGTGACAGCGGCTTCCTGCAGGCCGGCGCAGCGCGCTTCGACGTGCGCGACACCACCAAGACGGGCGGTGCCTTCCTGCACCACGGCGTGGTCGCCAGCGGTGCGCTGGTCATCGGATCGCCAGTCGAGGCCAAGGTCGATGCCGATGTGCAGCACGCCACTTCGTTGAACCACTCGGCCACCCACCTGCTGCACGAAGCGCTGCGCCAGGTGCTGGGTGAGCATGTGCAGCAGAAGGGCTCGCTGGTCGACAGCCAGCGCCTGCGTTTCGACTTCAGCCACTTCGAAGCGGTATCGCCTGCGCAGATCAAGGCCCTGGAAGACATCGTCAACCGTGAGGTGCGCAAGAACACCCCGGTTGAAACCGAGCTGACCGATATCGAAACCGCCAAGGCCAAGGGTGCCATGGCCCTGTTCGGCGAGAAGTACGGTGATACCGTGCGCGTGCTGAGCATGGGCGGCGATTTCTCCGTCGAGCTGTGCGGCGGTATCCACGCCAAGCGCACCGGCGATATCAGCCTGTTCAAGATCATCAGCGAAGGTGGCGTGGCCTCGGGCGTGCGCCGTATCGAAGCAGTTACCGGTGCCGCTGCACTGGCCTACCTGAACGCTGCCGAAGAGCAGGTCAAGGAAGCCGCGCAGCTGGTCAAAGGTAATCGTGAGAACCTGATCGACAAGCTGTCGGCTGTGCTCGAGCGCAACCGCCAGCTGGAAAAGCAGCTCGAGCAGCTGCAGGCCAAGGCCGCCAGCGCCGCCGGGGACGATCTCTCCAATGCGGCCGTTGAGGTCAAGGGTGCCAAGGTGCTTGCCGCCCGCCTGGATGGGCAGGATGGCAAGGCCCTGCTGGCCCTGGTCGATCAGCTGAAGAACAAGCTCGGCCACGCAGTGATCCTGCTGGGCAGCGAGCATGAGGGCAAGGTCGTGCTGGTGGCCGGCGTGACCAAGGACCTCTCCAGCCAACTCAAGGCTGGTGACCTGATGAAACAAGCCGCTGCGGCAGTGGGTGGCAAGGGCGGTGGCCGTCCGGACATGGCCCAGGGTGGTGGCGTCGACGTCGCTGCGCTGGACCAGGCCCTGGCGCTGGCCGTGCCGTTCGCAGAGCAGGGACTTTGAGATGAAGGGGCCGGTGGTCTAGTCGCCGGCCTCTTCATGTTGGATGGTTTTTTTGAGGCCCGGTATGGGCTGAGGCACCATTGAAATGGCGTTGATCGTACAGAAATTTGGCGGCACCTCTGTCGGTTCCATCGAGCGGATCGAGCAGGTAGCCGATAAGGTCAAGAAACACCGTGAAGCGGGCGACGACCTGGTGGTTGTGCTGTCGGCCATGAGCGGTGAAACCAATCGCCTGATCGATCTGGCCAAGCAGATCACCGATCAGCCGGTTCCGCGTGAACTGGATGTGATCGTGTCGACCGGTGAGCAGGTCACCATTGCCCTGCTGACCATGGCCTTGATCAAGCGTGGTGTGCCAGCGGTGTCCTACACCGGCAACCAGGTGCGCATCCTCACCGACAGCGCGCACAACAAGGCGCGCATCCTGCAGATCGATGACCAGAAGATCCGTGCCGACCTCAAGGAAGGTCGCGTGGTCGTGGTAGCCGGTTTCCAGGGTGTCGACGAGCATGGCAGCATCACCACCCTCGGCCGTGGTGGCTCCGACACCACCGGCGTGGCCCTGGCGGCTGCGCTGAAGGCGGACGAGTGCCAGATCTACACCGACGTCGATGGCGTCTACACCACTGACCCGCGCGTCGTGCCGCAGGCCCGCCGCCTGGAGAAGATCACCTTCGAAGAGATGCTGGAAATGGCCAGCCTCGGTTCCAAGGTGCTGCAGATCCGCTCGGTGGAGTTCGCCGGCAAGTACAACGTTCCGCTGCGCGTGCTGCACAGCTTCAAGGAGGGTCCAGGTACCCTCATTACCATTGATGAAGAGGAATCCATGGAACAGCCGATCATTTCCGGTATCGCCTTCAACCGTGATGAGGCCAAGCTGACCATTCGTGGCGTGCCGGACACCCCGGGCGTTGCCTTCAAGATCCTCGGCCCGATCAGCGCTTCGAACATCGAAGTGGACATGATCGTGCAGAACGTTTCGCACGATAACACTACCGACTTCACCTTCACCGTGCACCGCAACGAGTACGAGAAGGCCTACAGCGTGCTGGAAAACACCGCACGTGAAATCGGTGCCCGTGAAGTGATCGGCGACACCAAGATCGCCAAGGTTTCGATCGTCGGCGTTGGCATGCGCTCCCACGCGGGTGTTGCCAGCCGCATGTTCGAAGCACTGGCCAAGGAGAGCATCAATATCCAGATGATCTCCACCTCGGAAATCAAGGTCTCGGTGGTTATCGAAGAGAAGTACCTGGAGCTGGCCGTACGCGCGCTGCACACCGCGTTCGAACTCGACGCTCCGGCCCGACAGGGCGAGTAAGGCGTTGCCTGGAGGGCGCGGCTAAGCCGCGCCCTTCGCGTTTCTGGTCGCCACGCAGGCCCTGTCCTGCCGGCGGGGCGATCATCCAGGCCCTGTGTCGTCGTCCACGGCCAGGCCTGACATCCCAAGACTGTAAACCCTGAATGTTTTGCGTAAGGAGAAAGCTATGTTGATTCTGACTCGTCGGTGCGCCGAGAGCCTGATCATTGGAGACGGCGAGATCACCGTGACGGTGCTCGGCGTCAAAGGCAACCAGGTGCGTATTGGTGTCAGCGCCCCTAAAGAAGTGGCCGTTCACCGCGAAGAAATCTACCTGCGGATCAAGAAAGAGAAGGACGAGGAGCCAAGCCTTTAATTTTTTTGAAGTTTTTTTCAAAAAAAGGGTTGCAAACGAGGAAGAGCCTGTTTAATATTCGCCTCGTGTTGCGGTGAGGTGGCCGAGTGGCCGAAGGCGCTCCCCTGCTAAGGGAGTATACCTCATAAGGGTATCGGGGGTTCGAATCCCCCCTTCACCGCCATTATTTGCGTAGGGCGCTGTAAACGGTAAGAACGCTAAGTCGTTGAAGTTAAACGAAAAAGTTCTTGCAAAAATGTTTCAGCGAACTATTATGCGCGGCAAGACACGGACTCATAGCTCAGCTGGATAGAGTACTCGGCTACGAACCGAGCGGTCGCAGGTTCGAATCCTGCTGAGTCCGCCACTTTTGAAGTGGCTTTGCTTGCAAGGCTGCTTCAAACCACCAGTGGTAATCTGGTCTAAAACTACCAATCGCGGACTCATAGCTCAGCTGGATAGAGTACTCGGCTACGAACCGAGCGGTCGCAGGTTCGAATCCTGCTGAGTCCGCCACTTTTGAAGTGGCTTTGC
>NZ_JBIVHT010000006.1:0-30846 GCF_044749325.1 Pseudomonas sp. NPDC089428 | reverse complement strand
GCTTGCAAAGGCACTTCACCCGCCAGCGGTATCTGGTTTAAAACTGCCAACCACGGACTCATAGCTCAGCTGGATAGAGTACTCGGCTACGAACCGAGCGGTCGCAGGTTCGAATCCTGCTGAGTCCGCCACTTTTGAAGTGGCTCTGCTTGCAAAGTCGCTTCACCCACCAGTGGTAATCTGGTCTAAAACTACCACCACGGACTCATAGCTCAGCTGGATAGAGTACTCGGCTACGAACCGAGCGGTCGCAGGTTCGAATCCTGCTGAGTCCGCCACACAATCAAGAAGCCCGCTCAATTGAGCGGGCTTTTTGTTTTCTGTTTCACTGTTTTGTCAGTGATGCCTGACTAGACTGCACAGAAACCGGCGCGACAGACTTTTGCGCGGTTGATGTGTTTTTTATTGCGCGCCTGCCGTCGCACTGATGGCTTCGAGCGTTGTCCCAGCTTTATCACGCAAACGATTGTTCTGGCCAAAATTTTAAGCGATCTGACCGCCCAGGCAGTGTATGATTGCGCCCGTCAGCCCCGCCGGGGCTTGTGGAAAACCACCATGGACTTACCCAGTAGTTACTCCTTAACAAGATTCATACAGCTAGATCTGACTGATTGATTCTCCCGGCGTGCTCCGCTGCTGGGAGTGGAGTTCG
Organism: Pseudomonas sp. NPDC089428; assembly: GCF_044749325.1. NCBI lineage: Bacteria > Pseudomonadati > Pseudomonadota > Gammaproteobacteria > Pseudomonadales > Pseudomonadaceae > Pseudomonas > Pseudomonas sp. NPDC089428. Next base: position 30,194 of record NZ_JBIVHT010000006.1, on the reverse strand, counting down.
CCTATGACTGAAGTAGAAGTAAAGAAAGCTCAAGAGAGCCTGCAGGATCGCCTGGCCCAGGTGGTCGAACTGCTGCAGCGTCAACGTGTGGTAGAGGACCTGACCCATCGTCAGGAAGGTCAGCATAATGACCTGGTAGAGAGCCTCGTCCACCGCCAGAACCTGGTCGACCTGCAGCGCAAGCTGGACGACCTGCACCCTGCCGACGTTGCCTACATCCTCGAAGCCTTGCCTCTGCAAGACCGCCTGACGGTCTGGCAGCTGGTGCGCTCGGATCGCGACGGCGACATCCTCCTCGAAGTTTCCGACTCTGTTCGTCAATCGCTGATCGCCGACATGGACGATCACGAGATCTTGGCTGCCGCCAAGGAAATGGACGCCGACGAACTGGCCGACCTGGCGCCAGAGCTGCCGCGTGATGTGGTTCACGAGCTGATGGAAAGCCTTGATGCCCAGCAGCGCGAGCGCGTGCGTTCGGCATTGAGCTACGACGAGGAGCAAGTCGGTGCGCTGATGGACTTCGAGATGGTTACCATCCGCGAAGACATCAGCCTGGAAGTGGTGCTGCGCTACCTGCGTCGTCTGAAAGAGCTGCCCAACCATACCGACAAACTGTTCGTGGTCGACTACGAAGGCATCCTCAAGGGTGTACTGCCGATCAAGCGTCTGCTGGTCAACGACCCAGAGAAGAAAGTAACGGAGGTCATGGCAACCGACCCCGTGTCTTTCCACCCTGAGGAAGATGCTTACGACGCCGCTCAGGCCTTCGAACGTTATGACCTGGTTTCGGCACCGGTGGTGGACAAGAGCGATCGCCTGATCGGCCGTTTGACCATCGACGAGATGGTCGACCTGATCCGTGAGGAGAGCGAAAGCGAAGTCCTCAACATGGCCGGTCTGCGTGAGGAGGAAGACATCTTCGCCTCGGTCTGGCGTTCGCTGCGCAACCGCTGGGCGTGGCTGGCGATCAACCTGATTACTGCCTTCGTCGCCTCGCGGGTGATCGGTCTGTTCGAAGGCTCGATCGAGAAACTGGTGGCGCTGGCTGCGCTGATGCCGATCGTTGCCGGTATTGGTGGCAACTCGGGTAACCAGACCATTACCATGATCGTCCGCGCCATGGCGCTGGACCAGGTGTCGCCAGGCAACACCAGCCGGTTGATGCGCAAGGAACTGGCGGTGGGGCTGCTCAATGGCCTGGTCTGGGGTGGGGTGATCGGTGCGGTGGCGTTCTGGCTGTATGGCAGCTGGTCACTGGGCGTGGTGATGACCGCAGCGATGACGCTGAACCTGTTGCTGGCGGCATTCATGGGCGTGCTGATTCCGATGACCCTGACGCGCCTGGGGCGCGACCCGGCCATGGGTTCGAGCGTGATGATCACTGCCGTGACCGACAGCGGTGGCTTCTTTATCTTCCTGGGCCTGGCCACGCTGTTCCTGCTCTGAAGCGTTGAAGTTGGCGCGTGTGGTGTGGGAGCCGCGCTTGCCGGCGATGGGCCGCATAGCGGCCCCAGGTTTTTGAAAATAAAATAAGTTGCAGGCTGCAAGCGAGGGCTTCGCCCTCGATCGCCGGCAAGCGCGGCTCCCACAGATACTGCACTGTGCAAAGGCAAATGAAGCGCAACGAAAAAAGCCAGCTTACGCTGGCTTTTTCGTATCTGCTTGCTGCCGGCCTCAGGAGGCGTCGGCCGCCATTTCCACATCGTGAGCGATGAGGGCCACCAGCGCATTCTGCTGGCGGTGTGACAGCTGGCGGAAACGTTGCAGGAGCTCGCGCTCGTGCAGCGACAGCTCCGGGCTGTCCAGGCGCATGCTCAGCTCGTCGCCCAGCGCGCCTTCCTGGATAAGGCTCTGTTCCAGGCGCGCGATGATCTCGGAGTTCATGCTGCGGTGATGGTTGCGCGCTACCTCGGCAATGCGCTCACGCATCCCGTCTGGCAGGCGGACGACGAACTTGTCAGCGGTGCGGCTCGAATAAATAGCCTGTTTCATTGGGCGCATATAAATTGACCGGATTTACTGGTTCAGGGGAAGCGGTTCTCAAATTGGCCGCACGGAGTGGTAGTACGACCGTGGCGACGACAAAATGTTCAACCGTCATGAAAATTTGGAAGGTCATCTTGCCTCATGGTCGCCGTTTCCTTGGCGTCAATTCTGTGACAAATAGTGAGCCGGATAAAGGCTTTTTGCCAGTACCAATTATCAGAAATGAGCACTGGTTTGAAAAGTTTTGCATTATCCATCTCGCCGCACCGTCAGCCTTTTGCCGTCAAAAACCTGTAAAACGCAGCAAAGGACACAGAAAACACCTAGAATGCGCGGGTTTCCTTCCATAGAGCATAGTGGCTATGCAACATGACGCAAGCGCCCGAGATGGAGCCTCAGGCCGCCTGATATTTCTGATAGGACCATCGGGTTCGGGAAAAGATTCCCTGATCAATGCTTCTCGTGCGCAATTGTCTGCCGCAGGGGTGGAAATCGCCCGGCGGGTCATCACCCGCTCCGCTGAGGCCAAGGGTGAAGCGGCCCAGGGCGTGAGCGCCGAACGCTTCGCCCAGCTGCGCGAGGAGGGCGCATTCGCCATGCACTGGCAGGCCAATGGCCTGGAGTACGGGATTCCCGCCCAGGTGGATCAATGGTTGGCGCAAGGGCACTCGGTGCTGGTCAATGGTTCGCGGGCCTATCTGTCTACCGCGCGCAAGCGTTACCCGGACCTGTTGGCGGTGTGCCTCGACGTGCAGCCTGAGGTGCTGCGTGAGCGCTTGCTCGCCCGCGGGCGAGAAACCCCGGAGCAAGTCGACCAGCGCCTGGCGCGCAATGCCCGGCTTCAACAGGAGGCGGCATCGTCGGTACACCTGCTCGACAATTCAGGTGAATTGGCAACGGCGGTAGCGGCCTTGCTTGATCTGCTGCGTCAGGAAAAGTTGATTGTCTGATCGCCTCTCAGAAAACCCCTACGTGCAAAAAGCCCGATTCAGGCATGACAAACGGTGGCGCGCTGGTTAACATGCTCGCCGTCCGGCTATTGCTGCATCCAGCTCAGCAAAATCGCCGGTGGCTTTCAGTCCCTGTAGTTTAATGGATAGAACGGGGTCCTCCTAAGACTCTGGTGCAGGTTCGATTCCTGCCGGGGACGCCATCCACGCTAAATCCCTCCCTCTGCCCCTCGTTTCCTCTGCACACGCCCGACGTGCGCTACGCGCGCCCGAGCCGAAGCTTGCCGTCATTTTATCGAGGGTCGAAGGATGCATGCCGCCACCTGCTTCAAGGCCAGCCAGGCGCTGCCTGATCAATTGCTGTTCAACCCGTTGCGGCCAGCAGCCGTAAGGGGGCAGCCATGAGCGCCACACTGGAGCTGCTTGCCCGGCCACTGCTACCCGGTCAGTGCAGCCTGCCCCTGCTGGTCGAGGCACCCCACGCCGGCCTGGACCTCAACGAAGCGTTGCAGCCGATCCGTGAGTTGGTAGACCGCCACTTGCTCGATGCCGGTGGCATTCTTTTTCGCGGTTTCCAGGTGGGCGGCGCCGAGGCCTTCCGCAGCTTTGCCGGCGGCTTCGGCCACCCGCTGCTGAATTACGAGTTCGGCTCTACCCCGCGCAGCAACGTCACCCAAGGCGTGTACACCTCCACCGAGTACCCGCCGCACCAGAAGATCCCGCTGCACAACGAGCAAGCCTACACCCGTGAATGGCCGATGAAGATCTGGTTCTACAGCATGATCGCCGCCGAAAGCGGAGGGGAAACGCCGATCGCCGACAGCCGCGAGGTGTTCCGCCGCATCGACCCGCGCATTCATGAACGCTTCAACCGCCATGGGCTGATGTACGTGCGCAACTTCGGCAATGGCCTGGATGTGCCCTGGGAACAGGTGTTCAACAGTGACGACCCGGCCGTGGTGGAAGCCTACTGTCAGCGCCATGCGATCAGCTGCGACTGGAAGGATGACGGCGAACTGCGCACCCGCCAGATCTGCCAGGCCGTGGCCCGCCACCCACGTACCGGCGAAGATGTGTGGTTCAACCAGGCGCACCTGTTCCATGTTTCCAACCTGCCGCCTGAAGTGCGCGAGAGCCTGCTGGAAATCGTCGACGAGGAAGACCTGCCACGCAACGTCTACTACGGCGACGGTTCACCCATCGAAGACTCGATCCTCGACGAAGTGCGCGGCGTGCTGGATGAATGCACCATCGCCTTCCCGTGGCAGGAGGGTGATGTGCTGATGCTCGACAACATGCTCGCCGCCCATGCCCGCAGCACGTTCACCGGCAAGCGCAAGGTCATCGTGGCGATGGCCGAGGGGCACGGTGCGGGCTGAGCCGCGCAGCACCGCGGCAACCGCCGGGGCGTCTTCGGGCGCACCGGCGTGCTGCTGCAAATGGGCGTGAGAGGTTTTGCAAACAGCGCCTAAATGCAAGCCGGAACCATTCGTTCAACAGGTATCGCGGAGCCCAGGGCGGCTCCCATCACCGGTTCGGACGACCTATGAGCACCCTCGATCAATCCCTGAAGCTGGCGCGCCGCTTCATTGAACTGCCGCTGGATAAACGCCGTGTCTTCTTCGCCGCCCTGCGCGACGAGCAAGTCGATTTCACCCACTACCCGATCCCCGACTGCAGCGGTGTCGCCGGCCGCGACCAGCTCTCCTATGCCCAGCAGCGCATGTGGTTCCTCTGGCAGCTGGAGCCGGGCAGCGCCGCCTACAACCTGCCGGGGGCCGTGCGCCTGCTCGGCAAGCTGAATCACCAGGCGCTGGACCTGGCCTTTGCCGACCTGGTGCAGCGCCACGAGTGCCTGCGTACCACGTTTGAAGAAGTCGACGGGCAGGCGCTGCAGCGTGTCGGTGGCGGCGCCCAGGCGCAGGTTCGCCATGTCGATCTGTCCGGCCTGGACGCGGACCAGCGCCTGCGGCGGACCCGTGAAGAAGTCGCCCGCGAGGCCGGCCAGCCGTTCGATCTGCAACAGGGCCCGCTGCTGCGGGTGGCGCTGCTGCAACTGGCGGCGGATGAGCATGTGCTGTTGCTGACCCTGCATCACATCATTGCCGACGGCTGGTCGATGAACATCCTCATCGAAGAGCTCATGCGCTGCCTGGACGCCCGTAGCGCTGGAAACCAGGCCCAGTTAACGCCACTGGCCGTGCACTACCGCGACTACGCCCTCTGGCAGCGCAGCTGGATGGAAGCCGGCGAGCAGGCGCGGCAGCTCGACTACTGGCGGGCTCAGCTGGGCGAGGAGCACGAGCCACTGGAATTGCCCACCGACCGGCCACGCCCGGCACAGCCGAGCCACGCCGGCGCGCGCCTGGAGTTCGCCATCGATACCGAGCTGCGCAATGGCCTGAAGGCGTTGGCCCAGCGCCAGGGCGTGACCTTGTTCGTGGTGCTGCTGGCGGCCTTCAAGACCCTGTTGTACCGCTACAGCGGGCAGGGCGACATCCGCGTCGGCGGCCTGATTGCCAACCGCAACCGCGGTGAGGTCGAGGGGCTGATCGGTTTCTTCGTCAATACCCAGGTGCTGCGCAGCCAGCTGGACGGCCGCCAGACCTTCGCCCAGTTGTTGCAAGCGCTGCGCCAGACCGCCCTGGGCGCGCAAGCCCATCAGGAGTTGCCGTTCGATGCACTGCTGGAGGCGTTGCAGCCCAGCCGCAGCCAGAGCCACAACGCGCTGTTCCAGGTCATGTACAACCATCAGCCCCTGGTCACCGACATCCAGGGCATGCGCCTGGGGTGCGGCCTGCAGCTGGCGCACCTGGACGCCGAACAGAGCGTGGCCAGCGCCCGCAGCCATGCCGCCGCCAGCGACCTGATGCTGGAGACCCGCGAGGAAGGCGAGCGCTTGTTGGCCGCCTTCACCTACGCCACCGATCTGTTCGACGCCACCACCGTCGAGCGCATGGCCGGGCATTGGTGCAACTTGCTGCGCAGTGCGCTTGCCGACCCGCAACGTCGAATCGGCGAGCTGCAAGTGCTCGATGCTGCAGAATCCAATCTGCTACAGAGCTGGGCGCTGAAGGCTCCCGCATCGCGGCCAGTAGCACTGGCCCATCAGCGCTTCCAGGCACAGGCAGCGCGCACGCCCGAGGCGGTCGCGCTGGTGCTGGCCGGCGAAGGGCAGGGCGCCAGCCTGAGTTACGCCGAGCTGGAACGCCGCAGCAACCGCCTGGCCCAGCGCCTGGTGCAGTCGGGTGTCGGGCCTGAGGTGCTGGTGGGTGTGGCCTTGGAACGTTCGCTGGACATGGGGGTTGCCCTGTTGGCGGTGCTCAAGGCCGGTGGTGCCTATGTGCCGCTGGACCCGCAAGCGCCCAGCGAGCGTATCGCCCAGGTTTTCGCCGACAGCGGCCTGCGCCTGCTGCTGACTCAGTCGGGCCTGCTGAACCACTTGCCCGTGGCTGAGGGTATCGAGGTCCTGTGCCTGGACCAGGCGCAGGAAGCACAACCTGAGCATGCCCCGCAGGTAGCACTGCAGCCCGGCAACCTGGCCTACGTGATCTACACCTCCGGCTCCACCGGCCGCCCCAAAGGCGTCGCCATCAGCCATGGCGCGCTGGCCGAGTTCTGCGAACTGGCAACCGACTATTCGCGCCTGAGCGTAGATGATCGGGTGCTGCAGTTCGCCACCTGCAGCTTCGACGGGTTCGTCGAGCAGTTCTACCCACCGCTGTGTGTCGGTGCCCGCGTGGTGCTGCGCGACAGCCGCCTGTGGGACAGCGCCAGCTTCCTGCAGGCACTGCAGCAGCACGGCATTACCGTGGCCGACCTGCCAGCTGCCTACTGGCACATGCTGGTGCAGGACTACGCCCGTGCCACCCCACAAGCGTTTGGCGCACTGCGCCAGGTGCATGTCGGCGGCGAAGCCATGGCGGTCGACGGCCTCGACCTGTGGCGCCGTGCTGGCCTGGGCGGCGTGCGCCTGCTCAACACCTATGGCCCGACCGAAGCCACGGTGGTGTCCAGCATCCACGACTGCACGGCGCTGGCATCGCAGGATGTGTCCTGGCGCGGCATTCCCATTGGCCAGGGCCTGGCCGGCCGGCGCCTGTGCATCCTCGACGGCGAGCTGCAGCCTGTGCCGGCGGGGGCCATCGGTGAGCTGTACATCGGTGGGCCTGGCCTGGCACGCGGTTATCACGGCCAGCCCGCGCTCAGCGCCGAACGTTTCCTGCCCGACCCCGAAGTCCCCGGCGAGCGCCTGTACCGCACCGGTGACCGTGCCCGTTTCGACGCCAATGGCGCTATCGAGTACATCGGCCGCGTCGATCATCAGGTGAAGGTGCGCGGCTTCCGTATCGAGCTTGGCGAAATCGAGATGCGCCTGCAGCAATGCCCTGGCGTACGCGAGGCGGCGGTGCTGGCCCTGGACATGCCTGGCGGGCGGCAGTTGGTGGCCTATGTGGTCACCGAAGCCGATGGTGCCAGTGCCGAAGCGCAGCGCCAGGCGATCCGCGAGGGCCTGCGCGCGACGCTGCCGGACTACATGGTCCCTGCGCACCTGGTGCTGCTGGCAAAGCTGCCGCTGACCCCCAGCGGCAAGCTCGACCGCAAGGCCTTGCCCGCGCCTGACCCGAGCCAGTTGCAGGCCAGCTTCCGCGCACCGGTCAGCGAGCAGGAACAACAGCTGGCGGCGATCTGGATGGAAGTCCTGCAGGTGCCCCGCGTCGGCCTCGACGACAGCTTCTTCGACCTGGGTGGGCACTCGCTGCTGGCGGCCCAGGTCATTGCCCGGATCAAGTCCGAACTGGGCGTCGCGCTGCCCATGCGCAGCCTGTTCGAGCGCCCGCACCTGGCCGCCCTGGCGCAAGAGCTGCAGGCCCTGGGCGGCACCGCCGACCAGGACTGGGCCGACATGGAAGCGTTCATGAATTCACTGGAGGAGGTTTGAGCATGACCCGCAACACTACGCTGCGTATCGCCGAGAAGTTCATCGGGTTGCCGCTCGAACAACGCCGTCAGTTCCTCGCCAAGCTGCGCCAGGATGGCAAGGACTTCGGCCTGCTGCCGATCCCGGTCAGCCGCCATGGCCTCGAGGCCATTCCGTTGTCTTACGCCCAGCAGCGCCTGCTGTTCCTCTGGCAGCTCGACCCGCAGAGCGCGGCCTACAACATGGCCGCCGGCCTGCGCCTGCACGGCCAGCTCGACGAAGGCCGTTTGCAGGGCGCCTTCGACGCCCTGATCGAGCGCCATGAAGCGCTGCGTACGGTGTTCCAGGTCGACGGCGAACAGCCGCTGCAACGGGTGCTGGCAGCCGAACCCCTGGCGCTGCGGCATGTCGAGCTTGGGGCGGCTGATGAGGCCGAGCTGGCGCGCCTCGTGGAAGCCGAGGTCGCCCGCCCGTTCGACCTGCTCAATGGCCCGCTGCTGCGCGCCAGCCTGTTCCGCCTGGGCCAGGATCAACACGTGCTGGTGGTGTGCATGCACCACATCGTTTCCGATGGCTGGTCGATGGACGTGATGGTCCGCGAGTTCGTGCAGTGCTACCAGGCCGGTGCCCAGAGCCTGCCAGCGTTGCCGCTGCAGTATGCCGACTACGCCGTGTGGCAGCGCCGCTGGCTGGAAGCCGGTGAGGGCGAGCGGCAGTTGCAGCACTGGCGCGAGCAGCTGGGTGAAGAACATCACCTGCTCGAAGTGGCGGCTGATTTCCCGCGCCCGCCTGTGCAGAGCCTGCAGGGTGAGACCCTGAAGTTCGACTTCGGCGAGCCGCTGTCGCAGCGCCTGCGCGATACCGCCCGGGCCCAGGGCGTGACCCTGTTCATGCTGATGCTGACCGGCTACGCGCTGTTCCTCTCGCGCCATTCCGGCCAGCGCGACATCCGCATCGGTGTGCCCAACGCCAACCGCGGCCGCGAAGAGGTGGAAGGCCTGATCGGTTTCTTCGTCAACACCCAGGTGCTGCGCTGCGTGGTCGACGAGCGCCTGTCGCTGGGTGAACTGCTGGTGCGGGTGCGCGAGGCGACCTTCGCCGCCCAGGCCAATCAGGAGCTGCCGTTCGAGCAACTGGTGGAAGTGCTCGCGCCAGAGCGCAGCCTTGGCCACAACCCGCTGTTCCAGGCCAAGTTCAACCAGAACGTCGGCGTGCAGAAGCAGACCGCGCTGCAATTGCCGGGGCTGGCGGTCAGCGAGTATCCGCTGCGCAAGGAAGGTACCCACTTCGACCTCGCCCTGGACATCACCGACGACGGCAGCCTGGTGCACGGTGAAATGACCTACGCCAGCGACCTTTACCAGCGCTCCACCATCGAAGGGTTCATCGCTGCGTTGCGTGATCTGTTCGAGACACTGTTGGCTGCGCCAGATGCGCCGCTGCACAGCCTGGTCAAGGTGCCTGCCACAAAGGTTGTCAGCCACCGTGCGCAACCGGCCTTGGTCCTGCAGCGCTGGGACCAGCAGGTGCGCCGCCAGCCCGATGGCATGGCGGCATCTTGTGCAGGGCAACGGCTCAGCCATGCCGAACTGGATCGCCAGGCCAATCGCCTGGCCCATCACCTGCGCGGCCTGGGCGTCACCGCGGGTGCGCCGGTCGCGGTGCTGATGGAGCGCTCGCTGGACTGGCTGGTGTGCCTGTTGGGTATTCTCAAGGCGGGTGGCGTCTACATGCCGCTGGACAGCAAGGCACCGACCGAGCGCCTGCAAGGGATGCTGCAGCGCAGTGGTGCGACGGTGTTGCTGTGCGAGTCTGCCGAGACCCGCCAGCAGGCATTGGCCTCTTCAGCTTGCCAGGTACAACCTTACGCACCGGCGCGCTGGGCCGCGCTGCCGGATAATGCGCCACATGCCGCGCTACTGGCGGATGCACCGGCCTACGTGATCCACACCTCCGGCTCCACCGGCCAACCGAAGGGGGTGGTGGTCAGCCATGGTGCGTTGGCCAGCTATGTCGACGGCCTGCTGCAACGTCTGGACCTGGCGGCGGACGCGAGCATGGCGCTGGTCTCCACCATCGCCGCCGACCTTGGCTACACGGTACTGTTCGGCGCCCTGTGCTCGGGGCGCACCCTGCATGTGCTGCCGGAGGCGCTGGGCTTCGATGCCGATGCCTTCGCCGCCTACATGGCCGAACAGCGTATCGGCGTGCTGAAGATCGTCCCCAGCCACCTCAACGGCCTGCTGCAGGCAGCCAACGCGGCAGACGTGCTGCCAGAGCATGCCTTGATCGTCGGCGGTGAGGCGTGTTCGCCCGCGCTGTACCAGAAAGTTCGCGAGCTCAAGCCCGGCTGCCGCTTCATCAACCACTACGGCCCCAGCGAAACCACGGTTGGCGTGCTGACCCACGAACTGCAAGGTGAAGCGCCGCAGGCGATACCCTTGGGCACGGCGCTTCCGGGTGCCAGTGTGCGGGTGCTGGACGATGTGCTCAACGTGTTGCCAGCGCGTGTCGCGGGCGAACTCTACATTGGCGGCGACAGCCTGGCGCAAGGCTATCTCGGCCAGGCGGCACTGACCGCCGAACGTTTCGTGCCCGACCCATTCGGTGCGCCGGGCACGCGCCTGTACCGCAGCGGTGACCGCGTGCATCGCGACAAGGCAGGCTTGCTGCACTTCGTCGGGCGTGCCGACGACCAGGTGAAGATCCGTGGTTATCGTGTCGAGCCGGGGGAAGTTGGCCGCGTGCTGCGTGGCCTGGCCGGGGTGCATGACGCCGTGGTGCTGGCGGTGCCGCAAGGGGATGACCCGGCGCAGTTGCAACTGGTCGGCTGGTGCGTGCCAGGCAACCCCGCGCTGAGCGTCGAGGCCCTGCGCGAGCAGCTGCAGGCGCTGCTGCCGGACTACCTGGTACCGGCCCATCTGCTGTTGCTGGAGCGCCTGCCGCTGACCGCCAACGGCAAGCTGGACCGCCGCGCATTGCCGCCGCCGCAGGTACAGCTCAAGCGCCATGTCGCCGCCAGTACACCGCTGGAAGAGCAACTGCTGGGCATCTGGCAAGCGGTGCTCAAGCGTGAAGACATAGGCGTTGAGGACAACTTCTTCGAGCTCGGTGGTGACTCCATTCTCAGCCTGCAGATCATCGCCCGGGCCAAGCGCCAGGGCATCAAGCTGAGCCCGCGCCAGTTGTTCGAGAAGCAGACCATCGCCCAGCTGGCCCAGGTTGCCAAGCTGACCGGTGCAGTGGCCAAGCCCGCTGCTGTTGCGCAAGTCAGCGGCAGCATGCCGCTGCTGCCGGTACAGGCACGCTTCTTCGAACTGGCCCTGAACCAGCCAGGGCATTACAACCAGGCGGTCATGCTGCAACCGCGCCAGGCGTTGACGGCGAGCATCGTCGAGCAGGCCCTGGCGCTGCTGGTCAACCAGCATGATGCGTTGCGCCTGGCCTTCGAGAAGCGGGACGGCAGCTGGCGTGCCGAGCATCGGGCTGGCGTGCCAGGCGGACTGCTGTGGCATCGCCCGGTGGCTGATGCCGCGCAACTGCAGGCCATTGCCGACGCGGCGCAGGTCAGCCTCGATCTTGCTCAAGGGCCGCTGCTGCGCGCCGTGTTGTTTGACCTGGCTGAAGGTGGGCAGCGCCTGCTGTTGGTGATTCACCACCTGGTGGTCGACGGTGTGTCCTGGCGCGTGCTGCTGGAGGACCTGGAGCAGGCCTGCGTTGCCCTGCTGGCCGGGCGCACGCCAGCGCTGGCGGATAAGGGCACGGCATTCAAGGCTTGGGCCGAGCACCTGATGGGCTGGGCCCAGGCGCCTGCCCGCGATGCAGAGCTGGCTTACTGGCAAGCCACCCTCGCCGGCCACACCGGCGACCTGCCGGCGGCACGCCGCGACGCCGGGCTGCAAGTGCGCCACGCTCGTACCGTGCGCTGCCGGCTGCCTGCAGACACCACGCAGAGCCTGCTGCAGCAGGCGCCGGCAGCCTATCGCACGCAGGTCAACGACCTGCTGCTCACGGCACTGGCACGGGTGCTGTGCCGCTGGACCGGGCAGGACAGTGCGCTGGTGCAACTGGAGGGCCATGGCCGCGAAGATCTGTTCGACGGCGTGGACCTGAGCCGCACCTTGGGTTGGTTCACCAGCCTGTTCCCGGTGGCACTGACCCCGACCGACGACCTGGCCGGCTCGCTCAAGGCCATCAAGGAGCAGTTGCGTGGCGTGCCCGGGCGCGGTATCGGCCACGGTGTGCTGCGCTACCTTGGCAGCCCGGCACAGCAGGCGGCGTTGCAAGCCTTGCCGGCCGCGCGGGTGACCTTCAACTACCTCGGCCAGTTCGACCAGGGCTTCGGCGAAGACCGGCTGTTCGCACCCGCCATGGAAAGCGTTGGCGCCACCCAGGCGGCCGATGCGCCACTGGGCAACTGGCTGAGCGTCAACGGCCAGGTACTGGGCGGCGAACTGGAGCTGGGCTTCACCTTCAGCCAGGCGATGTTCGACGAGCCGGTGATCGCCCGCCTGGCCGACGACTACGCCAGCGAACTGGCCGCGCTGGTCGAGCACTGCCTCGACAGCCAGGCCGGCGGTGCCACCCCGGCTGACTTCCCGCTGGCGGGCCTGACCCAGGCACAGCTGGACGCTCTGCCGGTCGACCTGCGCCAGGTCGAGAACATCTACCCACTGGCACCGATGCAGGAAGGCATGCTGTTCCACAGCCTGTACGACGGTCAGGTCAGCAGCTACGTCAACCGCCTGCGCCTGGACCTTGACGACCTCGACCCAGACCGCTTCATCCAGGCCTGGCAGCTGGCGTTGGACCAGCATGAATCACTGCGCGCCGGGTTTGTCTGGGAGCAGGGCCTTGAAGCGCCACGCCAGGTGGTATTGCGCCATGTCCAGCTGCCGGTCGAACGCTTCGACTGGGCCGGCGAGGCCGATATCGACGCGCGCCTCGAGGCGCTGGCGCAGGCCGAGCAGGCACGTGCCTTCGACCTTGGCCTGGCGCCGCTGCTGCGCCTGGTACTGGTACGCACCGGGCCGCAGCGCCATCACCTGATCTATACCAGCCATCACATTCTCATGGATGGCTGGAGCAATTCGCTGCTGTTCGCTGCCGTCATGCAGGCCTATTCGGGGCAGCCTGCCGCGCTGGCGCAGGCCAGCCGCAGCGACTACCTCGGCTGGTTGCAGCAGCAGGATCGCGCGGGCGCCGATGCGTTCTGGAAAGCCCAACTGCTGAGCCTGGACGGGCCGTCGCTACTCGGCGCCACCCGCGACACCGCTCAGTCCGGGCAGGGCGCGGTGGTGCTGGAACTGGGCGATACACTGAGCCAGGCCCTGAAGCACTTTGCGCAGACCCAGCAAGTCACCCTCAACAGCGTGCTGCAGGCCGCCTGGGCGCTGCTGTTGCAGCGTCGTACCGGTCAGCGTCGGCCCTGCTTCGGTGCCACCGTCTCCGGGCGCCCGGCGGAACTGCCGGGCATCGAGCAGCAACTGGGCCTGTTCATCAATACCTTGCCGGTGGCCGCCGAGCCGCAAGGGCAGATGGCGGTCGCCGACTGGGTGCGTGAGGTTCAGGCGCTCAACCTGCGCCTGCGCGAGTATGAATACCTGCCGCTGTATGCCATCCAGGCTGCGGCGGGGCGCAACGGCGAAGCGCTGTTCGACAGCCTGCTGGTGTTCGAGAACTATCCGCTGGCCCAGAGCCTGTCGGACAGCAGTGCCGGGTTGCGCTTGTCCGGCCTGGATTATCAGGAGTACAGCGGCTACCCACTGACCCTTATTGCCGAAGCGCGCGAACAGATGCAACTGACCTTCGCCTACCAGTGCCAGGTCTTCGGCCAGCAGCAGGTGCAGCAGATTGCGGCCGAGCTGCGCCATCTGCTGCAAGGCTTCGCCAGCGCACCCCACGCCCTGCTGGGCAGCTTCGGGCTGGTTGATGCGGCGGCACATGAGCGGATCGTGAAGGAATGGAATGCCACGGCGCGCGACTACCCCGGCACGCCGTATGTGCATCAGCTGTTCGAACAGCAAGTTGCCCGCCATCCGCAGGCGCCGGCGCTGACCTTTGCCAAACGTACGCTCAGCTACGCCGAACTCAATGCCGAGGCCAATCGCCTGGCGCAGCACCTGCGTGGCATGGGCGTTGGCCCGGACGTGCTGGTCGGCATCGCCGCCGAGCGGTCGGTGGAGATGGTGGTCGGCTTGCTGGCGATCCTCAAGGCCGGTGGCGCCTATGTGCCGCTGGACCCGGAGTACCCGCAGGACCGCCTGGCCTACATGTTCGAGGACAGCGGCATCGCCTTGCTGCTGACCCAGTCGCACTTGCGCGATGGTCTGCCGATCCCTGCAGGGCTGGCAGTGCTGGATCTGGATCGCACTGAAGCCTGGAGCGCGCTGCCTGCGCACAACCCGGGCGTGCTGCTGCACCCGGAAAACCTCGCCTACGTCATCTACACCTCCGGTTCCACCGGCAAGCCAAAAGGCGCTGGCAACCGCCATGTCGCCTTGCACAACCGCCTGGCTTGGATGCAGGAGGCGTATCAGCTCAATGCCGATGACAGCGTGCTGCAGAAGACACCGTTCAGCTTCGACGTGTCGGTATGGGAGTTCTTCTGGCCACTGATGGAAGGCGCGCGCCTGGTCATGGCGCGGCCCGGTGACCACCGTGACCCGGCGCGCCTGGCCGAGCTGATCACCCGTGAGCAGATCAGCACGCTGCACTTCGTGCCGTCGATGCTGCAGGCCTTCGTCGGTGACGAAAACGCCGCACGCTGCACCTCGCTGCAACGGATCATCTGCTCCGGCGAAGCGCTGCCGGTGGAGTTGCAACGCCAGACCCTGGCGCTGCTGCCGCAAAGCGGCTTGTACAACCTGTACGGCCCGACCGAAGCGGCCATCGACGTCACCCACTGGACCTGCGTCGAGGAAAGCAAGGACGCCGTGCCGATCGGCCAGCCGATCGCCAACCTGCAGACCTACCTGCTGGACGGTGAACTGAACCCGGTCAGCCCCGGCGTGACTGGCGAGCTGTACCTGGGCGGCATCGGCCTGGCGCGCGGTTACCACCGTCGCCCGTCGCTGACTGCCGAGCGTTTCGTCACCAGCCCGTTCGGTACCGGCCAGCGGCTGTACCGCACCGGCGACCTGGCGCGCCAGCGCGAGGACGGGGTGATCGAGTACGCCGGGCGCATCGACCACCAGGTGAAGATCCGCGGCCTGCGGATCGAGCTGGGCGAGATCGAAGCGCGCCTGCAGGAGCAGGACGCCGTACGCGAAGCCGTGGTGGTGGCCGCCGAAGGTCAGCTGGTGGCGTACCTGGTAGCCGAGCAGGGCGACAGCCTGGCGGCGATCAAGGCACACCTGGCCGCCGTGCTGCCGGACTACATGGTGCCGAGCCAATGGGTGCTGCTCGAGCACATGCCGCTGTCGCCCAACGGCAAGCTCGACCGCAAGGCACTGCCCAAGCCGGAGCTGGGGCAGTCGCGGCGCGAATACCTGGCGCCGCAGAGCGAACTGGAGCATCGCCTGGCTGCCATCTGGCAGGAGGTGCTCAAGGTCGAGCAGGTCGGCCTCAACGACAACTTCTTCGAACTGGGCGGCCATTCGTTGCTGCTGGTGCGCCTGGTTTCCCGGATCAAGACCGAATGCTCGGTCGAATTGCCGATCCAGGACGCTTACCTCGCCGACGACCTCGGTGCCTTGGCCAGCCTGATTTCAGGCAGCGCAAGCCCTGCGCAGGAAGACTACGACGCGATTTTCGACGCCCTCGACGAACTGGAGGCATCTGATGCTTAAGCAAGGGACCCAACAGGGCAACGAGCTGGTCCAGCGGATCAGCGGGCTGGGCCATGACAAACGCGTGGCCCTGTTCAAGCGCCTGCTGGAGAAGGGCATCGATCCGGGCCGCCTGCCCATCGTGGCGCTGGCTGAAGGCGACCTGCCACGGCTTTCCCATGCCCAGCAGCGCCAGTGGTTCCTCTGGCAGCTGGACCCACAGAGTGCCGCCTACAACATGCCGGCAGCGCTGCGCCTTGAAGGCACACTGGATCTTGCCGCTTTGCAGAAGAGTTTCGATGCGCTGGTGGCACGGCACGCGCCACTGCGCACCACCTTCGAGGCTGCCGAAGGTGAACCTCTGCAGCGCATCCACGCTGCGGGCCCGGTGGCAATCGAGCAGGTGGCCTTGCCAGGCGCTGATGACCAGGCCGTCGCCGAGGCGGTGAGCCGCGAAGTGGTAAGGCCTTTCGACCTGCAGCGTGGCCCGTTGCTGAGGGTATTGCTGCTGGAAATCAGCGCAGTGGACCGGGTACTGGTCATGACCCAGCACCACATCGTCTCCGATGGCTGGTCGATGCAGGTCATGATCGCCGAACTGATCCAGCTTTATCAGGCCGCCTGCGAAGGCCGCGAGGCCAACCTCCCGGCGCTGGCCATCCAGTACGCCGACTTCGCCGCCTGGCAGCGCCAGCTGCTCGAGGCGGGCGAGGGGCCGCGGCAGCTGGCCTATTGGACGGAGCAGTTGAGCAATGCCCCGGCGGTGCTGGAACTGCCTACCGACAGGCCACGTCCAGCGGTACCCAGCCATCGTGGCCAGGCAGTGACCGGCACGCTGGGCGCGCCGTTGCGCCAGCGCCTGGTCGCCCTGGCACAGGCCCATGGCTGCACGTTGCCGATGGTGCTGCTGGCGTCGTTCCAGCTGCTGCTGCGCCGTTACAGCGGCCAGAACGATGTTTGCGTGGGCATGCCGTCGGCGGGGCGCAACCGGCCGGAGGTGGAACCGCTGATGGGCTTCTTCGTCAACACACTGGTGTTGCGCGGTCGGCTCGAAGATGCCCTGAGCACCACGCAGCTTCTGCACCACACACGCGCTACCTTTCTTGCTGCCCAGGCCAACCAGGACCTGCCTTTCGAAGCGCTGGTCGATAACCTGGTGGCGCATCGCGACCTCAGCCACAACCCGCTGTTTCAGGTCATGTTCAACCACCAGGTGATGGACGATGGCCTGGGTGCCTCGGCGCTTGCCGGCCTGTCGATGACCTTGCTGCCAGCGCCGACCTCGCGGGCCAAGTTCGACCTAGCGCTGGACACCCAGGAACATGGCGGTCAGCTCAGTGCCAGCTTGAGTTATGCCACCGACCTGTTCGACAGCGCTACTGCCGAGAAGATGTTCGCCCATTGGCAAAACCTGTTGTGGCGCATGAGCACCGAGCCTGGCAAACCGATCGCCGAGTTGTGCATGCTGAGCACGGACGAGCGTAACTGGCAGCTAGTGGACCTGAACCCTGGCCTGGACCAGGTAGCTGAAGTGCGCACCGTACATGGCCTGATACAGCAACAGGCTCAACTGCGCCCCAACGCCCCGGCCCTGGTCGTGGCGGGCAGGCAGCTCGATTACCAGCAACTCAACCAGTGGGCCAACCGGCTGGCGGCTCGTCTGCGTGAAGCCGGTGTCGGGCCTGAAGTACGCGTCGGTATCGCGCTTGAGCGCTCGGTCGAGATGCTGGTGTCGTTACTGGCCGTGCTCAAGGCCGGCGGCGCCTACGTGCCACTGGACCCAACCCACCCACGCGAGCGGTTGAGCTACATGATCGAGGACAGCGGCGTGGCCCTGGTGCTGGCCCAGCCCCATCTGCTGGCCAAGCTGCCGCTGCCTGCCGCTGTCGAGGTGTTGCCGGTCAGCGCCGATGGCGCCGAACTGCAAGGCTACCCAGCGCACGATGCCCATTACCCGGTAGCGGCGGGCAACCTGGCCTATCTGATTTACACCTCCGGTTCCACCGGCCGGCCGAAGGGCGTGGCGGTCACCCACGGCCCACTGGCCATGCACTGCCTGGCTATTGCCGAGCGCTATGGCATGACCCCCGAGGACCGCGAGCTGCAGTTCGCCTCGATCAACTTCGATGGTGCCCACGAGCGCTGGCTGGTACCGCTGGTTTCCGGTTCGCTGCTGATGCTGCGTGACAACGATGCCTGGGATGTCGAGCGCAGCGCGCGCGAGATTGCCGAGCATGGCATCACCATCACCTGCTTCACCCCGAGCTACCTGCAGCAGCTGGCCGAGCATCTGGGCGAGGCGGGGGCAGATCTGCCCATCCGTTCCTACACCGTGGGCGGCGAAGGCACCAGCCGGGCCACCTTCGAGCAGATCCAGCAGGTGCTGCGCACACCGCGCATCATCAATGGCTATGGCCCGACCGAAACCGTGATCACGCCGTTGCTGTGGGCGGTGCACCTGGGCAGCGGTTTCGATGCGCAGTACATGCCGGTGGGCACGCCCGTCGGCGCGCGTTCGGCCTATGTGCTGGGCAGCGACCTGCAGCTGTTGCCCGCAGGCGTGCCCGGCGAACTCTACATCGGCGGTGAAGGGCTGGCACGTGGTTACCACCAGCGCCCAGGCCTGACTGCCGAGCGCTTCGTCGCCGACCCGTTCGGCCCGCCAGGTGGCCGCCTTTACCGTACCGGCGACCTGGTGCGCCTGCGTCATGATGGCGTGGTCGAATACCTGGGCCGGGTGGATCATCAGGTCAAGGTGCGCGGTTTCCGCATCGAACTGGGTGAGGTGGAATCGTGCCTGATGGGCATGGATGAAGTGCGTGAAGCGGTGGTCGCCGTGGCGGGCGAAGGGCGCGGATCGCGCCTGGTGGCTTACCTGGTGCTGGCGCCGGGGTTGCCGTGGGATACCGCGTTGCGTAGCCAGGTACTTGCCCGCCTGCGCCAGGCCTTGCCGGAGTACATGGTGCCCGCGCACCTGCTGGTGCTGCCGGCCATGCCCTTGAACCCCAACGGCAAGCTCGACCGCCATGCCTTGCCAGCCCCCGTGCTGGACCGCTCCGAGCATTACCGGGCGCCTGTCACACCACTGGAAATCAGCCTGGCAACGCTCTGGGGCGAGCTGCTGGACGTGGAAGAAGTCGGGCTCGATGACAGTTTCTTCGAGCTGGGCGGCAACTCGCTGCTGGCCATGGAACTGGTGCGCCGGGTGCGGGTGGCTGCATTGGACGGGTTCACCCTGAGCCTGCGCGAGCTGATGACCACGCCACGTATCGGCGAGTTGGTCGGGCGCCTGCAAACCCCCGCCAGCCAGGCTCCGATGCTGTTGCTGAACACCCCGGCGCAAGGCGCCAGGGCACTGTTCTGCCTGCATGGCGTGCACGGCTCGGTGTTCGACTACCTGCCATTGGCCAGGCGCTTGCAGCCGCACTGGGCGGTGCACGGCATCCAGTGCCGGATGCTGTTCAACGCAGCCTGGGTCGACGCGGATGTCGAGTCCATGGCCGTCGACTATTGCGACTACATCCGCGCCGTGCAGCCACAGGGGCCGTATTACCTGCTCGGCTGGTCGCTGGGTGGCGCCTTGGCGTTGCAGGTGGCGCGTGAGCTGGAGGCGCAGGGGCAGGTGGTGGCCTTTGTCGGGCTGCTGGACAGCTATCTGCCGCAGGCCGACCAGCAGCAGCCCTGGGATGAGCGTTTGCTGAGCCTGCTTCTGGCGCTGGGTGCGGATGAGGGCGCCAGCCGGGCTCTGTGCAGTGGGTGGCAGGGACCCGAAAAGGACCCGCAACTGCTGCTCGGTGAGGCAATGGAAGCTGTTCTAAGCAACCTGTCGGCGCCGGTGCTGGCTGCCCTCGCTATTGCCGAGCGGGTGGCCTTCGTGCGTACCACGCTGCAACTGGATCGGGTTGCGATGGCCATGAAGGGTTTGCCTGGCACTCGGGTGAAACCCACCTGCTGGTGGGCGGCGGGGCGCGAAGTGGCGGCGCAGTCGAGTCTCGATGGGCACTACGGCACGGCACTGCGGCATTTCAACGTCAACCGTGGCCATTTCGATCTACCGCAGGATGAGCAGTTGATCGAGGCGGTGGCCGGGCAATTGCTGGGCGTTGGTGTTGAGCGCGATGAGGCCGCATTCGAGGCTTGACCCCTTTAGGCCAGGCGTGGGTTGTGTGGCGCCTGTGAGATCGAGCGCCGCCCGCGCGGCGCATCGCGGATAAATCCGCTCCTACATTTGTTTCGGGCCAGTTACTCCTGTGAAGCCAACAGGGACCGCCTTGTTGGAATGGCGATGTATCTCGGCGGGCGCTGATGCAGCTCCGCCTGTCTTGAGCCATGCACCAAGGCGGACAGTGGAGACCTCGCAGGAGTAACTGGCCCGAAACAGATGTAGGAGCGGATTTATCCGCGATGCGCCGCGCGGGCGGCGCTCGATCTCACAGGCGCCGAAGCCCTCAAGGCAAACACCTCGCAACCCAACCACATTTCCATCGCTCGCAAAAAAGCCCGCCGAAGCGGGCTTTCTCAATCAGCTTCAGAAATCGGCTTTAAGCGTCACCGTGTAGTTACGAGGTTCGCCATACACGTTGCTCGCGTTCAACCAGCCAATGGACGAGTAGTACTTCTTGTCGAACAGGTTGTTGCCGTTGAGGGCAACGCTGAAGTTCTGGTTGATCTGGTACGCCACGCGGGCATTCCAGATGGCATACCCGGCCTGCTCGATTTTGTCGATGCCGTTGGTGCCACCCTGGTTGGTGTTGTGGTTCTTGCTCTGGATGCTGGCACCGGCACCGACAGTCCACTGGTTCAGCTCGCCAGGCAGGTTGTAGTCACCCCAGAAGCGCAGCAGGTGGCGGGGCGTGTAGCTGTTGAAGGTAGCGCCGGACGCCGTGCTGCCATCACCCGGGTCGTTGAGAAACTTGGTCGAGGTGTAGGTGTAGCCGGCGAACAGCTGCAGGCCAGCCAGCACTTCGCCGCTGATTTCTGCATCGAAGCCTTCGGCGCGTACCTTGCCGCCTGCCACGTAGCAGTTGGTTTCACCGTCCTGCCCGCACACCGAGTTGAAGTCGTACTGGGCGCGGTTCTTCTGGTCGACGCGGAACACCGCGAAGCTGGTGTTGACGCGGCCATCGAGCAGTTCGCCCTTCAGGCCGATCTCATAGTTGGAACCCTCGATCGGCTTGAGTGGGGCGAGGTCTTCGGTCAGTTCGGTCTGCGGCTTGAAGATGTCGGCGTAGCTGACGTAGGCCGACCATTGATCGTTCAGCGCGTAGATCAGGCCGCCATACGGCGTGACTTCACCGGTTTCCTTGGCATGTGACGGGTCTGGCGATGCAGTGGTAAAGCGCGTCAGCTCGTAGTCGTACTTGTAGTTGCTGACCCGTGCGCCGAGCACCAGGGTCAGCGGGTCGATCAGCTTGTAGCGCATCACGCCGTACACGCCATTCTGGCGAATCTTGGCCTTGGAAACACCGGCGTAGGTGGTGCCGAGCATTTCATCCAGGGTGGGTTCGCGAGGCGAGACTGGGTCGTAGATGTTCATCGGGCCGAGATTGAGCAGGCCGCCCTGCAGGTCGTCGGTGCGCAGGTCGCTGGCGTTGGCACCCACCACCACCTCGTGCTCCAGGCCGAAGGCGCGCCATTTGCCGGTGAGGTTGATGTCGGCGCCCTGGTTGATGTTCTCGAAGTCGTACAGGTAGGCACGCGACTGCATGCCGTTACCGGTGGCCGGGTCGACGGCGCCACGGCCGAAGCTGTAGAAAATGTCGTTGGTCTCGCGGATGTAGCTGCCGGAGGCTTTCAGGCGCCAGTCTTCGTTGAAGTCGTGGGTGATATCGGCGAAGTAGGTGGTCTGCTTGTTGTTCCACTTGTTCCAGTCGGCACCGGTGAAGGTCGAGCGGCCGACGTTCACTGCGCTGCCGTCCTTGTTGCGCGGCAGGCCGCCGAAGTAGGGCGTCGAGTGCAGGTCTTCGACGCTGGCGCCGGCGGCGACCGTGGTGGAGTCGCTGAGGTCGTATTCGAGAATCCCGTACAGCACGTTCTTGCGGCTTTCTGCCGTGTCGTAGAAGTAGTCGCGGTCTTCATGGCCGGCGACCAGGCGCCCGCGCAGCCGGCCGTCGGCGGTCAGCGGGCCGCTGGCGTCGATGGTCTGGCGATAGGTGTCCCAGGAGCCGGCGCTGGCGGTGATGGACAGGGACGGCTCGGCCTTGGGGCGCTTGCGCACCAGGTTGATCGCCGCACCGGGGTTGCCGCTGCCTTGCAGCAGGCCGTTGGCGCCGCGCAGGATCTCGACGCGGTCGTACAACAGGGTGTCGGAAGTGAAGCTGCTGCCGATGCCGTAGTAGCGGCGGTCCAGCGGCACGCCGTCGTACTGGATGGTCTCGACTTCGAAGCCGCGCGAGTAGATGTACTTGCCGCCGGACGGGCTCTGGTAGGTGGTGATGCCGGTGGTTTTTTCCAGCACCTGGTCGAGGGTGTCGAGGCGCTGGTCGTCCATCGCCTTGCGGGTGACCACGCTGACCGACTGCGGGATGTCCTTGAGGCGATGGGTGCCTTTGCCGATGGTCACCGCGTTGGACGTGTAGCTCCCCGAGTCCTCGGTGGTGGCATCGAACTGGCGCCCGGAAATGTTCACCGGGGCCAGGTTCAGGGCGGACGCATCGGCAGGCCCGCTCAGGGTGATGGTGTGGCCGTCGAGCTGGTAGGTCAGGCCGCTGTCGCGCAGCAGCAGGCGCAGGGCCTGTTCAGGTTCCATGTTGCCCTTGACCGCGGGCGCCGGGGTGTTGTGCACGGCGTCCGGGCTATACAGCAGCTGCAGATTGGCCTGTTTGGCCAGGGTATTGAGCGCCCCCACCAGCCCCTGCGACGGGATATCCAGCGCGACCGGCTCGGCTTGCGCTGCCATGGACGCTGCCAGTGCACAGGCCAGCAGCGACGGAGGGAGAATGGCCAGTGTTTTCCTGCGAACCGCCCGGGCGAGCGGCGAAACCGTGGTAATGGTCATGCGGATACTCAGTGTTAGCAGATAGATTATTTATGAGAGTTATTTGCATTTATGTAACGTGTCGGCGCCCCAGAACCGGAAAAATCAATGTGAAAATACTGTGATTTCTTCCTCCACCCGCTTGCCGTCGCGCAATCGCAGCAGGTGATCGGCAACGTCGAAGTAGCGGTCGTCGTGGCTGATGACGATGATGGTCTTGCCCAGGCGCTTCAGTTCCGGCAGCAGCTCGGTATAGAAAATGCGCCGGAAGGTCGGGTCCTGGTCGGCGGCCCATTCGTCGAACACCAGCACCGGGCGTTTCTCCAGCCAGGCGTTGACCAGTGCCAGGCGCTTGCGCTGCCCGGTGGACAGGTCGGTGGTGGTGAAGGCGCCATCGCGGATCTGCACCTTGTGGGCGATCTCCAGGCGCTGCAGGTACTTGCCGGCGTCCTCGGGCAAGGCCTGGCCGTCCTGCAGCAGGTCATCGAACAGGTAGTAGTCGGCGAACACCGTGGTGAACAGCTGGCGGTAGTCGTCGCGGTTGCTGGCGGTGACGGCCTGGCCGTCCAGCACGATCTCGCCTTCATGGGGGGCGTACAGGCCCAGCAGCAGCTTGATCAGGGTGGTCTTGCCGCAACCGTTCTCGCCGACGATGAACAGGATGTCGCCCTGTTCGACGCGCAGGTTGATCGGCCCCAGGGCAAAAGGCGCGGCACCGTCCACCGGCGGGAAGGCGAAGCGCACATTGCGCAGTTCGAGGCTGCGAATCTGCCGGTCGGGGACTTCAGGTGCGTCGAGCAGCAGGTGCGGTTCGGGCGACGAGAACTGGGTCGACAGCTCGGCAATGCGGCGGAAGGCGATTTGCGCGCGGCTGACGATGGGCAGGGTCGAAACCAGGTGCTCCAGCGGCCCCTTCATGAACAGCAACACCAGCACGAAACCGCTGGTGACCTTGGGGTCGGTGATCAGCTGGGCCTGTTGCAGGGCCAGCACCAGCCCGATGACCACGAAGAACAGCATCGAGCCCAGGCTCTTGGCAACCACGAAGATGTTGATCGAGCGGATGTGGGTGTCGCGGATGAAGTTGGCGGTGCGGCTGATGCGTTCGTCGAACATGCGCTGACGGCGCGGGCGGCTGATGCGTAGCTCCTTGGCACCGGACGCGACACCGCTGTAATGCCGCTGCATTTCGTCTTCGGCCTCGCGGGCCGCATGGAAACCGCGGATACCGCGCACCCGCGCGATGTACTGCACCGCCGTGCCGATCAGGATGGCGCAGGCGGTGATCAGGAACATCGGCCAGGACAGCTGGGCCAGGTAGCCGAGGCAACCCAGGGTCACCGATAGCGAAATGGCCAGCGGTGCAAAGGCGAAGGCGAAGTCGCTGATGGTGTCGACGTCATGGGTCAGCACCGGGATCAGGCGGTGGCTGCGGTAGCGTTCGATCTGTTCGATGGGGGCGCTGAGCACCTTCTCGCCGAGGTCGCGGCGCAGCCGGGCAATCACATGCTGGCCGACATAGTTGGTGCCGATATCCGAGGCGATGGAGGCGCACAGGGCGAGCAGGCAGATACCGCCGAACGCCAGCACCACGCCCCAGGTGATGGCGCCGGGGGCATGCAGCAGGTTGTTGATGTTGGCGAGCAGCAAGGTGATGCACAGGCCGCCGACGATCCCCAGCACGACGGCCAGGGCGACGATCAGTCGGTAAGGCTTGAGCAGGCCGAGGAGTTCGCGGAGAGCGCCAGGGGTCGATCGGTTCATGGTGAATTCCTGGTGGGTACGCGGATGCGGTTTCGGCGCTGCGCGTGCGAGCGCCGTGTGGGCTGGTTGCCCAGTGAAAAGACGTGTGAGGGGGGCTGTGATTTAGCTGGCCCGGGCCGTGCGCCCGGGCAAGTCGGTACCGCGTAGAGGGGTGTCGCTCAGAGCTCGCGGGCTACCCGGAAGCCCAGCCAGTCGCCCCGTACATAGGGTTCGCGGTAGTTGCGGTTGCCGGAGCGGGAGAACACCGGGGCTTCGCTGTAGTCGTTGCCGCGGATGTGGTTGTACTCGCAGCTTGCCTCCATCCACGCACTGCCATCGGCGGGTGCGCCGACGTAGTTGTCGTGCCGGCAGTCGGCGACCCATTCGTAGACATTGCCGTGCATGTCGTAAAGGCCGAACGCGTTGGCCGGGAAGCTGCCGGCGGGCGAGGTGTAGTTGAAGCCGTCGGCGGCGCCATAGGTGTTGGCGTGCTTGGCGATGCTGTATTCCTTGCCTTCATCGAAGGGGAACGGGAACGGGCCGCTGCTGCCTGCGCGGGCGCCGTATTCGCGCTCGGCTTCGCTGAGCATGCGGTAATGCTTGCCGGTCTTCTTCGACAACCAGGCGACGTAGGCCTTCACCTCGTCGTAGCTGATGCACACCGCCGGTTGGTCGGGGCCTTGCGGATAGCTGGGCTTGCCATTGGTGCAGCGGCGGCCTGGACGGTCGTCGCCGTCGGGGAGGGTGACCTTGGCTTCGCGTTGCCAGGCCTGCAGCTGTCTGGCCTGGACCTGAAACTGGCTGATGGCGAAGGGCCTGGCGAAGGTCACGGTGTGCATCGGGCCTTCGTCCGGCTGGCGGCCGACTTCGTCGTCAGGCACGCCCATGGTGAAACTGCCGGCGGGCAGCACGACCATCTGCGGGCAGTCCTTGCAGTCCTTGAACGTCTTGCCGGGTGCGTGCGCATCGCTGGCAAAGGCCGGGGCGCCGGCGAACAGGGCGGCCACCAGGGCCAGGGGCTTCAACATGTGCATGGCGGATCTCTTGAAAGGCGAAAGGTCAGGCGAGTTGCGGGACGAGGATGGCCATCACCCGGTCGATCTCGGCTTCGTCGTTGAGCAGGCTCGGGGCCAGGCGCACCACTGGGCCGACATCACGGTCGACGGCGTCGCTGATCACCTTGTTGGTCATCAGGTGGCGTGCAACGGCGTCGCAATCGCGGCCCGCGACGCGGAAGAAGGTGAACCCGGCGGAAAGCTGGCTGCTGCGTGGCGTCACCAGCTGCACCTTGCGGTGCTCGCCGAGGCGCTGCTTGAGGTAGTCGTTGAGCTGGTGCACGCGGGCCTGGACATCGGCCTTGCCCAGCTGAAGGTGCAGTTCGAAGGCCTTGCCCAGGGCTAGGCGATGGTCGAAGGCGTGGTAGCCACCGGGGGTCATCAAGGTGCCGAAGTTCTCGCCCTTGGTGAAGGTCGGCAGGCTGGGCACCAGGTACGGCTGGGGCTTTGCTTCGCGGGCGATGATCACGCCAGTGCCGCGTGGGCCGAACAGCCACTTGTGGGTGCCGGCGATGAAGTAGTCGCAGTTGAAGTCGGCGAAGGCCACGTCCTCGATGCCGAAGCCGTGCACGCCGTCGACCACGTAGATGATCTGGTCCTGCTCGTCACGCCCCTGGTTTAGCGTTTTCACCAGTTCGCCGACTTCGCGGATCGGCAGTTTGACGCCGCTGCCAGACTGCACCCAGGTCATGCCGAGCACACGGGTTTCCGGGCGGATGGCCTGGCGGATATTGCCGAGCATTTCGTCCACCGAGACCAGTTGCGGGTCCTTGAACAGCGCCACCCGGCGCACCTGGGTGCCCATCAGCCGTTCGCGGTAGGCCAGGCGGGTGTTGGTGGAATAATGCTCGTGGGCGCTGACCAGGATTTCCTTGCCCGGCGCCACCTGCAGGCCGCCGTAGATCATCGACAAGCCTTCGGTGGTGCTACCGGTCAGGGCCACCTGGCTCGGCTGTACGCCGAAGTAGCGGCCGGCCCATGCGCGCACCTCGTTTTCATAGCCCCAGAGTTCCTCGCGGTCCCAGTCGACCATTTCGCCCGGGTTCTGGTCCAGCCGCGCGCGGAAGCGGGCGATGGCCTCGCGGACCACACGGGGGTGGGAGGCGAGCAGGAAATTGCAGAAGTGCAGGTAGGCCGGGTCCAGGTCGAACTGCTGGCGCAGGGCCTGCCACTTGTCCTGGCCGGGTTTTGCCACAAGGGGGGCGGCCAGTGCGTTGGTAGTAAAACTGCCGGTCAAGGGCAGGGCGGCGGCGAACAGTCCGGCCTGCTTGAGAAAACTGCGACGGTCGTTCATCAGCCGCGCTCCGCTTGTGTGCTGGCACCGGGCTTGGCCAGGCGTTGCACCTGTTCCCATACGCGCAGGAAGTTGCCGCCCCACAGCTTGGCGATGTCGGCGTCGGAGTAACCGCGCTGGATCAGTTCGGCAGTGACATTGCGCGACTCGCCGACGTTCATCCAGCCGGTGACGCCGCCACCGTCGTTGAAGTCGGAGGCGATGCCGACATGGTCGATGCCGATTTTGCGCACGGTGTAGTCGATGGCGTCGACCATGTCCTTGACCGTGGCGCGGGGCTCTTCGTCGAGGATGGCGTAGAGCGCGCTGGCGTACTCGCCGAACTTCTGCTCGGGCCAGATGGAGATGATCGCGTCACCTGGCATCAGGGCGTTGGCCAGACCGTTCAGTGGCTGCAGGTCGAAACGCTTGCGCAGGGCGTTGAGCTTGTCCAGGGTGCCCTGGCTCAGCGGTTTGAGGTAGGCCGGGAAGCCCACCACCTGCACCACACCGCCGCTGCGCTTGATCGCTTGCAGCTCGTGGTCGCTGAGGTTGCGCGGAATATCCACCAGCGCACGCGGCGCCGAGTGGGAGGCGACCATCGGCGCGCGGCTCAGGCGAGCGACGTCTTCCAGGGCCAGGGTGGACATCTGCGAGACATCGATGATCACGCCCAGGTCGTTGAGCCGGCCCACGGCCTGTTCACCCAGTGGCGACAGGCCGCCGAGGGCGTCGGGGGTGTCGTTGAGGAACGGCAGCGGGCGCGAGGAGTCGGCCCAGGCGTTGTTGCCCACGTAGCTGAAGCCGAACATGCGCATGCCGCGCGCGGCCCAGGTGTCCAGGGCATCGAGGTCGTGCCCCAGCGGGTAGGCATTGAGCATGCTGAGGAAGATCGCGAACTTGCCCTCGCCGTGCAGGCGTCGGAAGTCGGCGGGGGTGTAGGCGATGGCGACCTGGTTGGGGTAGTCGCGGACCATGCCGGTGAGGATCTTGTAGCGCATCTCCTGCTGCTGGCGCGCTTCATCGACGAAGGCGGCGGTCGGGCGATGGGGCGCGTTGGCGCCGTTCCAGATTTCCGGCCAGCCGAAGATCGTCAGTGCAGCCCCCGAGAGGCGCCCGCGGCCGGCCTTGACCAGGTCGAACTGGCCGTTGCCATCCTTGTCGGCCTCCTTGCCTTCGGTGCCGAAGTTCAGCGGCACGGTGATGTGGCTGTCGAAGGAGATGATGCGCTCTTGCAGTTCTTCTGCGTGTTTCATCACTTCGCGCGGGTAGCCGGCGGGCAGGTAGATGAAGAAGTACCAGGCCGCGGCGCCCGCAAGCGCGAGGATCAGCGCCAGGGCAGCGAGGTAAGGGGCCTTGCGCAAGCGTGTCGTGTTCATTGCCATCCCGTTGGTTGCAGGGTCTATGCGGTTGCGGCAGCCGCGATCACGGGGCTTGCCTGTCACGGAGGGACGAGAGCGGCAGCGGGAAATTTAGCGGCGTGCTGCCGGTAAATTTGCCGCGCGGCGTCTCGTTCTAGCTCGATAGGCGTGGCTGACACGGATACGGATGTGGCGATGAGGTTTTCCAGGCGTGGGTTCATGGTGGGGCTGGCGGTAGCCGGGGCGGCGGGTTCGGCAGCGTGGTATGCGCGCCAGCCGCGCGACCACGACGAGAAGCTCGGCAAAGATGAAGTAGAGACCCCCGGCGAGGCCACGGTCGATGCCGCTACCGCTGCGGGTGTGCGCATTGGCGACAAACTGCGCGGCATCTGGGACCTGCGCTTCAGTGGTGCCGAGGCTGGCCTGGATGGCCTGCCCCTGCAGGACGTGCAGATGCTGCTGGATGTCGGCCCGAGTGGCCGCTCGCTGCGTGGTTTCATCGACGTGGCTGAACGCCTGCGCGGCAGTGACCAGCCCCGTTACCGGGTGCTCGGCGAACTGGTCGCCGCCGATGCTGGCAAGGTCCGCTGGCGCCTGGTGCCGGCTGGGGCGTCAGCGCCCAGCCATGAACTGGAGGCGACCCTCGATGAAGTCTGGGCATCCTGGGGCAACGCTGGCGCCGGCACCCTGACCGGGCGAATCCGCCGCAGCGACCGGCCACTGCTGAGCCCTGAGCCGGACAACCACTTCGTCGCCAGCAAGCGCGCCTTCCCTGAGGCGCGCCAGGTCACGCCGCTGGCGCCGGCGCTGATGGCCTGGCTGAACTCGCCCGAACACCGCCTGTTCCACCAGGTGTGGCATGCCACCCGGGACAAGTGGCACCGCCTGGCCGAAGACAAGCGCGACGCCCTGCGCGGCGCTGGCTGGCAACCCGGCCCGCGTGACGCAGAACGCGGCGCACGCGGGCGGCGCAAGCACCTCAATGGCTCCGGCGAGGACTTCTTTTTCATGCACCGGCACATGCTGGGGCACGCCCGCGGTCTGCAGCCTGACCTGCCGAACTGGACGCAACTGCCGCTGCCGTCACCGCAGCTGGAGTACGACCGCCAGGGGTTCATCCGTTATCAGGAAAACCATGACGGCAACTCGGTGCCACCGGCCTGGGTCGCGGCCAATGACGAGGAGCTGAGCCAGTGGTTGCATGGCATCAAGGCGGCCGAAACGTTTTTCAGCAATTTCCAGGTCTGGGAATCGCAGTACCAGGACCCGGACTACCTCAGCCGCCTGACCCTGGGGCAGTTCGGGTCGGAGGTGGAACTGAACATCCACGACTGGCTGCACATGCGCTGGGCCACCGTCACCCGCGACCCTTCCAACGGCGCGCCGGTGATGGGCGATCGCAACCAGACGGACTATGCGGCGCGCTGGTTCCGTGAGGAGAACGACTTCCTCGGCGACCCGTTCTCGTCACACGTCAACCCGGTGTTCTGGCGCTTCCATGGCTGGATCGACGACCGTATCGAGGACTGGTACCGGGCCCATGAGCGGGCCCATCCGGGTGAGGTGCAGCGGCGCGAGGTCAATGGCGTGTCGTGGTTTGCGCCGGGGCGCTGGGTGCAGGTTGGCGACCCTTGGCTCGGGCCGATGACCCATGGTTGTGGGGGGATTTCCGATGCCGGGGGCGGGGCTGGGGAGATGGAAGTGGAGGCGATGAAGCTGGCGTTGCGCATTGCCTTCAGTGGCGAGCGGGAGGTTGACGACCTGCTGCGGCGTACGCCACGCAGGCCTTGGTATGCGCGGCATATGAGGTTGACGGAGGACGTGTGAACTGAGCAGATTTTATGGCGGGAGAGCGGTGTCATGGCTTGAAGGTGCTCGCCATGACAGGTTCAGCGCCTGTGAGATCGAGCGCCGCCCGCGCGGCGCATCGCGGATAAATCCGCTCCTACATTTGTTGCAACGTGCCGAACCTGTGACGCCATGGTTGTCAGCCTTGGCGCATGTCTTGAGCCTTGCAACCAAGGCAGGCAACCATGGCCTGACAGGCATGGCCACGTTGCAACAAATGTAGATACTCTGTTGGCGGTCAAGCTTTTCTGAGGTGTTCAGAGCTGAAAAGCTTGGCTGTATGGAATGGCTCATCTCCGTGCATACATGCCC
>NZ_JBIVHT010000005.1:339289-461829 GCF_044749325.1 Pseudomonas sp. NPDC089428 | reverse complement strand
CTCTCGTAGCGGGAGGCGAATAATACAGCGTTTAAAACCGCTGTCAACCTTCATCTCAACCGCTATCGATCATTTGATCGAAGCCCTTTCAGCACCTTCCGAATCGTCTAACTCGTTGAATCTCAAGGAGTTTGTCGTTCCGTTGTCGCTGGAAGTGGGGCGCATTATAAGGGGATTCGAAAGCGCGTCAATCTTTAATTTCATTTATTTGAAATATTCCCGGCGAAGACCGTTTCAAGGCCTCCCAGGCGCCAGACAACTAAAGGCAGGCACCTCTCAAAACCAATTCAGCCTCAAGACAAGCCCCCACCAGCCCCACCGCAAAAACAAAGCAGGGAGGCCTGTCGGCCTCCCTGCTTCAATTCATCCCTTACAAGCTAGGGAACGCAAACTGCGACGCCTCATGGCTGGCCCGCTGCGGCCAGCGCTGGGTAATTGCCTTGCGACGGGTATAGAAGCGCACCCCGTCCGGGCCATAGGCATGCAAATCACCAAACAGCGAACGCTTCCAGCCACCGAAGCTATGGTAGGCAACCGGCACCGGCAGCGGCACGTTGACACCGACCATGCCCACTTCGATCTCATCGCAGAACAGGCGCGCCGCTTCACCGTCACGGGTGAAGATGCAGGTACCGTTACCGTACTCGTGGTCGTTGATCAGCTGCATGGCCTGCTCCAGGCTGTTCACGCGCACCACGCACAGCACCGGGCCGAAGATTTCTTCTTTATAGATACGCATCTGCGGAGTGACGTTGTCGAACAGCGTGCCACCGACGAAGTAGCCATCTTCATTACCCGCCACACGGAAGCCACGGCCATCAACCACCAGCTTGGCGCCAGCGGCAACGCCATCGTCGATGTAACCGACAACCTTGTCGCGGGCAGCAGCAGTCACCAGTGGGCCCATGTCCAGGCCGCACGACGTGCCAGCGCCAATCTTCAGCGCCTTGATCTGCGGCTCCAGCTTGGCGATCAGCGCATCGGCAACCTGGTCGCCCACGCACACCGCCACCGAAATAGCCATGCAACGCTCGCCGCACGAACCGTAGGCGGCGCCCATCAGCGCGCTGACCGCGTTGTCCAGGTCGGCATCGGGCATCAGCACCGCGTGGTTCTTGGCGCCGCCCAGGGCTTGCACGCGCTTGCCGCGCTTGGTGCCTTCGGCATAGATGTACTCGGCAATCGGGGTCGAACCGACGAAGCTCAGGGCTTTCACTTCCGGTGCTTCGATCAGTGCATCGACCGCTTCCTTGTCACCATGCACCACATTGAGGATGCCCTTCGGCAGGCCAGCCTCCAGCAGTAACTGGGCGATGAACAGCGTCGAGCTCGGGTCACGCTCGGATGGCTTGAGGATGAAGGCGTTACCACAGGCGATGGCCAGGGGATACATCCACAGCGGCACCATGGCCGGGAAGTTGAACGGAGTGATGCCGGCGACCACGCCCAGCGGCTGGAAGTCGGACCAGGCGTCGATGTTCGGGCCGACGTTGCGGCTGTACTCGCCTTTGAGCACTTCCGGCGCCGCGCAGGCAAACTCGACGTTCTCGATGCCACGCTTCAGTTCACCGGCCGCGTCTTCCAGGGTCTTGCCGTGCTCTTCGCTGATCATCTGCGAGATACGGGCTTCGTTCTGCTCCAGCAGTTGCTTGAAGCGGAACATCACCTGGGCGCGCTTGGCCGGTGGGGTGTTGCGCCAGGCCGGGAAGGCGGCCTTGGCCGAATCGATGGCTTCCTGCACGGTCGCGCGGCTGGCCAGTTCGACCTTGCGTACCGCCTGGCCGGTAGAAGGGTTGAAGACATCGGCGGTGCGCTCACCCTTGGTAACCAGTTCGCCGTGAATCAGGTGCTGAACAATGCTCATGCAAAACTCCAGATAAAAAGGTTGAGGCAGGCGCGGGAGTGGCTCACGCGCCCTACGTCAAAAGCGGAAAGATCAGTCGACCTGGTTCAGGGCTTCACCGACCGCGTCGAACAGGCGGTCGAGTTCCTGCGGCTGGGTATTGAAGGTTGGGCCGAACTGCAGGGTGTCGCCACCGAAGCGCACATAGAAGCCGGCTTGCCACAGCTTCATGGCTGCTTCGTAAGGACGCACGATGGCATCACCGTCACGGGCAGCGATCTGGATCGCGCCGGCCAGGCCGTAGTTTCGAATGTCGACGATGTTCTTGGTGCCCTTGACGCCGTGCAGCAGCTTCTCGAAGTGCGGCGCCAGTTCGGCAGCCGACTGCACCAGGCTTTCCTTCTGCAGCAGGTCGAGCGCGGCGATACCGGCGGCGCAGGCTACTGGGTGAGCCGAGTAGGTATAGCCGTGAGGGAATTCCACAGCATATTCCGGGGTCGGCTGGTTCATGAAGGTCTGGTAGATCTCGCTGGTGGCGATGACCGCACCCATCGGGATGGCACCGTTGGTGACCTGCTTGGCGATGCACATCAAGTCCGGGGTGACGCCGAAGGCCTCGGAACCGGTCATGGCGCCCATGCGACCGAAGCCGGTGATCACTTCATCGAAGATCAGCAGGATGTTGTGCTGGGTGCAGATTTCACGCAGGCGCTTCAGGTAACCCTTCGGCGGCGGCAGCACACCGGCGGAGCCTGCCAGCGGCTCGACGATCACCGCTGCGATGTTCGACGCATCATGCAGCTCGATCAGCTTGAGCATTTCATCTGCCAGGGCGATACCGCCCTCTTCCGGCAAGCCCTTGGAGAAGGCGTTCACCGGCAGCACGGTGTGAGGCAGGTGGTCGACATCCAGCAGTTGGCCGAACATCTTGCGGTTACCGTTGACGCCACCCAGGCTGGTACCGGCAATGTTCACCCCGTGGTAACCACGGGCACGGCCAATGATCTTGGTCTTGGTGGCCTGGCCCTTCAGGCGCCAGTAGGCACGCACCATCTTCAGCGCGGTGTCGCAGCACTCGGAGCCGGAGTTGGTATAGAAGACGTGATTCAGGTCGCCTGGGGTCAGCTCGGCGATCTTCTCGGCCAGCTGGAACGACAGCGGGTGGCCGAACTGGAACGCCGGGGAATAATCGAGGGTGCCGACCTGGCGCGCGACCGCTTCGGTGATTTCCTTGCGGGTATGCCCGGCGCCACAGGTCCACAGGCCAGAGAGGGCGTCGAAGATCTTGCGCCCCTTGTCATCGACCAGGTAGTTGCCTTGGGCCGCCACGATCAGCCGCGGGTCGCGCTGGAAGTTACGGTTGGCGGTGTAGGGCATCCAGTGGGCATCCAGCTTCAGCTGGCTGGCGATACCGGCGGGAGCGGTTTCGGGCATGTTCATCGGCGGTTCCTCGGAAGACGACTAGGCAACGATGGATGTTGTTGCGGCTAAATTCGCACGCAGATAAAGTCTGAAAAAGCCTACATTTCTAATCTTCAGATAGCGCAAGACTAAACTTATGAGCCGACGCCCCGACCCTCTCGCGCAAGTCAGCGATTTCGACATCCGCCTGCTGAAAATCTACCGAAGCGTCGTTGAGTGCGGCGGCTTTTCGGCTGCGGAGAACGTACTGGGGATCGGCCGCTCGGCCATCAGCCAGCAGATGAACGACCTCGAACAGCGCTTGGGTTTGCGCCTGTGCCAGCGCGGCCGTGCCGGTTTCTCGCTGACCGAGGAAGGCCGCGAGGTCTATCACTCGGCCCTGCAGTTGCTCAGTGCGCTGGAAACCTTTCGTACCGAAGTCAACGGCCTGCACCAGCACTTGCGCGGCGAGCTCAACATCGGCCTGACCGACAACCTGGTCACCCTGCCGCACATGCGCATCACCCATGCCCTGGCCGAGCTCAAGGACCGTGGCCCGGATGTGCGTATCCAGATCCGCATGATTGCCCCCAGCCAGGTCGAGCAAGGGGTACTGGACGGCAGCCTGCACGTCGGCGTGGTACCGCAGACCAGCCCGCTGTCCGGCCTGGAGTACCAACCGCTGTACAGCGAACGCTCACAACTCTACTGCGCGGTGGGCCACCCGCTGTTTTACGCCGACAACCAGCAGATCGACGATGACCGCCTCAACAGCCAGGAAGCGATCGCGCCAACCTTCCGCCTGCCTGCGGAAATCCAGGCGCACTACCAGGCGCTCAACTGCACCGCCAGTGCTTCGGACCGCGAAGGCATGGCGTTCCTGATCCTCACCGGGCGCTACATCGGCTACCTGCCCGACCATTACGCTGCGTTCTGGGTCCAGCAAGGTCGCCTGCGTGCACTCAAGCCGGCGCAACGCTTCTATGACCTGAGCCTGAGCTGGGTCACGCGCAAGGGACGGCGACCGAACCTGGTGCTGGAAAGCTTCCTGGAAAGCCTGGCTGCGACACGCTGATGCCCGCTTCTGACGCTAAGGCTTGTCACGCCAGCACAGGCAGGTAATCTTGTCCGACATTCGTTGCCACAGACCTGTCCGGAATCGTCCATGACCCTAGAAGTCCCTGCGCATCGCCTCGCCGCCTCGGGCAAGCCCGCCGGCCGCATCCGCCAGAAGAACGAGCAGGCCATCATCCAGGCCGCCGAAGACGAATTCGCCCGCCATGGGTTCAAAGGCACCAGCATGAACACCATCGCGCTGAAAGCCGGCTTGCCCAAGGCCAACCTGCATTACTACTTCACCAACAAGCTCGGCCTGTACATCGCCGTGCTGAGCAACATCATCGAGCTGTGGGACAGCACCTTCAACGCCCTGAGCGTCGAGGACGACCCGGGCGAAGCGCTGAGCCACTACATCCGCACCAAGATGGAGTTCTCCCGGCGCAACCCGCAGGCTT
Organism: Pseudomonas sp. NPDC089428; assembly: GCF_044749325.1. Taxonomy (NCBI): domain Bacteria; kingdom Pseudomonadati; phylum Pseudomonadota; class Gammaproteobacteria; order Pseudomonadales; family Pseudomonadaceae; genus Pseudomonas; species Pseudomonas sp. NPDC089428. The sequence continues at coordinate 457,071 of NZ_JBIVHT010000005.1, read as the reverse complement.
CGCGGATCTTCGCGATGGAAGTGATCAGCGGTGGCACCTGCCTGACCGAGTATTTCAGCGCCGATTACCGCGAATGGTTCCGCGGCCGCGCCGCCGTGTTCCAGGCCTGGATCGAGGCAGGCAAGATGGACCCGGTCGACCCGGTGCACCTGATCTTCCTGCTCTGGGGCAGCACCCAGCACTATGCCGACTTCGCCACCCAGATCTGCCAGGTCACCGGCCGCAGCCGCCTGACCAAGCAAGACATGGAAGATGCCAGCAACAACCTTATCCACATCATACTCAAGGGGTGCGGCATCAAGCCGGCTGCCTGACGTTCATCTATGCCTTCTACCCTGCTCGACCTCTGCGAATTTCGCGAGGAAATCCGCAAGAGCCGCTTCATCACCCTCGCCGGCCCGATCAACAGTGCCGCCGAGGCGATGAGCTTCATCGAACGCCACAGCGACCTGGCCGCCACGCACAATTGCTGGGCCTGGAAGATCGGCGGGCAATACCGCAGCAATGACGATGGCGAGCCGGGCGGTACCGCGGGGCGGCCGATACTTGCGGCCATCGAAGCCCAGGACTGCGACCAGGTGGTGGTGTTGGTGATTCGCTGGTACGGCGGTATCCAGCTGGGCACCGGTGGGCTGGCTCGCGCCTATGGCGGAGGTGCCAACAAATGCCTGCAACAGGCGCCGAAACGCCTGCTGATTCAACGCAGCGAATACAACTGCAGCTGCTCTTTCAGCGAACTGGCACTGGTGAAACTGCGCCTGGCCGAGGTGGATGGCCTGGTGCTCGACGAGCAGTTCACCGCCAATGGTGTCGACCTGCAGATTGCCGTGGGCGCCGAACATCAACCCGCCCTGCAACAGCAACTGGCCGACCTGAGCCGCGGCCGAATCATCCTCGAAGCCTGCTGAAACTTGCCCACATCTACTGTGGGCCGGCCTGTGGATAAGCTTGGGGCACTCCTTTACAGCCCATGCCCGGCAAGGCCTGCAGAGCATTGAGCATATTTTGATCACTGTTTGATGACAGCCGTAAACACCTGAACCCTCAATACTTATCCCCAGTGTGTCAGGCGCATTACACAATCCCTGTCGTTGCGCTTGCTCACATTTACTGTGGACGACGCTGTGGATAACCCGTTAGCCAACGCGCCAAGCCCCCGCTCGCCCACGGCCCCAAGCCGCTGATCATTTTTTGTTCAAACTCAGAAACAGCAGACGTGTGCGGTCTGCATTATGCTCAAAGCCTTTCCCTTCAACCGAACAAGGAGCGCTCACATGGCTAGCTCGAAAAACGCCCTCATCATTGGTGCCTCCCGTGGCCTTGGCCTGGGCCTGGTACAACGGCTGCACGAAGACGGCTGGAACATCACAGCCACCGTGCGCAATCCCCTACAGCCCGGCGCCCTTGCCGATGTAGCGGGAGTCCGCATCGAACAACTGGAAATGAACGACACCGCCCAGCTCGACGGGCTCAAGCAACGCCTGCAAGGTGAGGTGTTCGACCTGGTGTTCGTCAACGCCGGGGTCATGGGCCCTCTCCCGCAAGACCTGGAAACCGTCAGCACCCAGGCCATCGGCGACCTGTTCATGACCAACGCCGTAGCCCCGATCCGCGTCGCCCGGCGCTTGGCCGGCCAAGTGCGCGAAAGCACCGGCGTGTTGGCGTTCATGAGCTCGATCCTCGGCAGCGTAACCATCCCCGACGGTGGTGAGATCTGCCTGTACAAGGCCAGCAAGGCCGCGCTCAATTCGATGATCAACAGCTTCGTGGTCGAACTGCAGCGTCCAGATCTGTGCGTACTGGCCATGCACCCAGGCTGGGTGAAGACCGACATGGGCGGCGAAAACGCCGAAATCGACGTGCTCACCAGTACCCGTGGCATGCTCGAACAGATCAAGGCGCAAAGCGGCCGCGGTGGCCTGCGCTTCATCAACTACAAAGGCGAGTCACTCACCTGGTGAAGTGAATACCGACCGGCCGGGCGCAATGCTCGGCCAGGCCCTGTAGAATGGCGGCAACCGTACCTGATTTGAGACATCCCCCTTATGTATGACTGGCTGAATGCCCTGCCCAAGGCAGAACTGCACCTGCACCTTGAAGGTTCACTGGAACCCGAATTGCTGTTCGCCCTGGCCGAACGCAACAAGATTGCCCTGCCATGGAACGACGTGGAAACCCTGCGCAGCGCCTACGCCTTCAACAACCTGCAGGAGTTCCTCGACCTGTATTACCAAGGCGCGGACGTGCTTCGCACCGAGCAGGACTTCTACGACCTGACCTGGGCCTACCTGCAGCGCTGCAAGGCGCAGAATGTCATCCACACCGAACCGTTCTTCGATCCGCAGACCCACACCGACCGCGGCATCCCGTTCGAGGTCGTGCTCAATGGCATCAACCAGGCACTGAAGGACGGGCGCGAGCAGCTGGGCATCAGCAGCGGCCTGATCCTGAGCTTCCTGCGCCACCTCAGCGAAGACGAAGCGCAGAAGACCCTCGACCAGGCCCTGCCCTTCCGCGACGCGTTCATCGCCGTCGGCCTGGACAGCTCGGAAATGGGCCACCCGCCGAGCAAGTTCCAGCGCGTGTTCGACCGCGCCCGCAGCGAAGGCTTCGTAGCTGTGGCACATGCTGGCGAGGAAGGCCCACCCGAGTACATCTGGGAAGCCCTCGACCTGCTGAAGATCAAGCGCATCGACCACGGCGTGCGCGCCATCGAAGACGAACGCCTGATGCAGCGCATCATCGACGAGCAGATTCCGCTCACCGTCTGCCCGTTGTCGAACACCAAGCTTTGCGTGTTCGACCACATGAGCCAGCACAACATCCTCGACATGCTGGAACGTGGCGTGAAGGTGACGGTGAATTCGGACGACCCGGCCTACTTTGGCGGTTACGTCACAGAAAACTTCCACGCCTTGCACACCCACCTGGGCATGACCGAAGACCAAGCCCGCCGGCTGGCACAGAACAGCCTGGATGCACGCCTGGTCTGAGCAGCAGAAGACTTTGCGGCTAACCCAGTTGCAACGTCATCACGCGGGCTATGCGATTGATCTGCTGCACACCTTCGGCGGAAATCTGTAGTACCCGCGAGCTGTCAGACTCGCGTATCCAGCCAGACTGCAGAAACAGCTTGAGCAATGCCTGGCCAAGGCTGCCACCCAAGTGTGGCCCTTGGTCGCTCCACTCATTGCAATGGCAGATCACACAACCACGCTGCTTTCGCGATGCCAGCGCATCTATGTAGACGCCTATGGCAGCCAGTTGCGTTCGCCCCTCCTCGCTGACCATCAGCTCTCGCTCGCTGCCCTCCAGCCAGCCCGCCACCACCAGCCGGTGATACAGCTCCCCCGCAAGCTCGCCCCCCAGGTGATCGCCGCAGCGACGCGCCCTGCGCATCGACATCGGCAATTGCAATGCCTCTGTGCGCGCCCCCTTTTCCGATGCCAGCTGGACGCTGGCCAACGCTTCGACGGCTACGCCCACCTGGGGTGTCGCGAGCCTGAAGTAGCGTTTGCGCCCGCGTGCTTCGAGCCTGAGCAGGCCGGCCGACGACAGCAACGACAGGTGAGCACAGGCCGAAGACGAGGTCAGCCCGGCCATCATCGCCAATTCATCGGTCGGTCGCGGTGTGCCATCGATCAGCGCCCACAACATCGCGCTGCGCTTGGGATCGGCCATCAGGCCGGCAATCTGACTGATACTGCTGACTGCATTCATGTCCCTGTATCTCCCCGCATGATCACGTCTGTTTTCCAGAGGCCAGCCTTGGCTACGCTGATTGCCCCCCAGCAAACTGCCCAGGCGCAAGTATAAGCCGCACCCAGGCCCTACCCGGCAGCCCTGCACATGCTCAGGCAGGCTCATCCAGCGTTGGGTGGGGCAACCCTCGCGCGAGTCATCGGAGTGTTCAGATCGTCACAACGTGGAGCAGAAGGGAAAATACAAGGCATGAGGAAGGATGGCCCAGAGCGGGGAGCGACTCTGCTGACAGCGCGCTTCCTTAAATAGTGCAAATCAAAGCGAAGCTTCCACACCAATCCAGGCATGCCCGCTGGAATCGTCGGACAGCCCATTGGCATGGGTGCCTTGACCGCCAGTCAGGACACCCATTCAAGTCATGGCGCCAGGTGACTGCAGCGCTACACTTGACCCGCTCTCCCACCAATCGGAGGTATGCCACGATGAAGATTGTCGTCAGTGCGTCGAACCGCAACCCCAACTGCCCGTGGCAGGTAAGGCTCGACCAGCATGTGGTGAGTTTCCGCAGCGAGGCAGAAGCACGCGCCTTCGTTGCCACCCTGGAAACCCGCCTGCAGGCACCTCACCCACTCATGCTGGACGCTTGGCCTGCAAACGCCGGGTCAACAGCGCGACACTGACCACCAGCGCCCCGCACAGGCTGATCACCAAGGCCATGGGCACTGCGCTGCCGTCATGCAGCACGCCGACCAGCGACGCCGCACCGGCTGCGACGCTGAACTGCAGGCAGCCCATCAGAGCAGACGCACTGCCCGCCCGCGCGCCCTGGCCGCTCATGGCGCAGGCCGAGGCGTTGGGGATGATGCAACCCAGGCTGGCAATGCAAACGAACAGCGGCACCAGCAACGGCCACAACTGCGCCGGGCGCATGGCTGCCACGGCGAGCAGTACCAGCCCCGCTGCCAGGTAGAGCCAGACCGCCCGCACCAACAGGAATGCCGGGCCTCGCTTGGCCAGCAGGCGCGCGTTGACCTGCGCTACCAGGATGAAGCCGGCCGCGTTGGTACCGAACAGCCAGCCATAGTGTTCCGCGGGTACGCCATAGAGCTTGATGAATACGAAAGGCGAACCAGCGATGTAGGCAAACATCCCGGCAATGGCGATACCACCGGTCAAGGCATGGCCAATGAACACTCGATCAGCCAACAACCGCAGGTACTGGCGCAATGCCCCTGACAACGGCTGGCGCGGCATATGCGCCGGCAGGCTCTCTGGCAGGCCCAGGCTTACCGCCAGCAGGCTGGCAGCGCTGAACAGGCTCAGCGCCAGGAAAATTGACTGCCAACCGGCCACGTTCACCAGAACCCCGCCTAGCATTGGCGCAAGGATCGGTGCCAGGCCCATCACCAGCATCAACTGCGAAAACACCTTGGCCGATGCCACCGGGTCGCACTTGTCGCTGACAATGGCCCGCGACAACACCATGCCGGCGCAACCGCCCAGTGCCTGGACAAAGCGCGCCACGATCAAGGTGTCGAGGTTGGGGGCGTAGGCACAAGCCAGCGAAGCCAAGGTGAACAGCGCCACGCCGAACAGCAGCGGCTTGCGCCGACCAAAGCGGTCAGCCACCGGCCCGTAGGCCAGCTGGCCAATCGACAGACCAAGGAAATAGGCCGCCAGGGTGGCCTGTACATGTTTTTCATCGGTGGCGAACGCCTGCGCCATGGCCGGGAAGGCGGGCAGGTAGAAGTCGATCGCCAGGGGCCCGAACGCACTCAATGCGCCCAGGATGAGCACCATTCGCAGGTTCATCAGGAATCCATAGCAGGCTAAGCAAGCCGCCAAGTCTACCTGCAGGAGCGGCCTTGTGTCGCGATCGGGCCGCAAAGCGGCCCCCGCCACTTACCGATCATGGCTGATATCCAGGGGCCGCCTTGCGGCCCGATCGCCACAAAAGGGGGCTTCTACACCGCTTCTGCCTGGTAGCCTTCCTCACGAATAGCCGCCAGCACCTGCTCGGCAGCCAGCGAGCTTTGTACCCGCACTTGCTTGCCAGCCAGGTCGACTTCCACCTTGGCCTGCGCATCCTGCTCCTGTACCGCGCGCGTCACTGCTTTCACACAATGGCCACAGGTCATGCCTTGAACATTGAACACTTGCATGGGTACTGCCTCCTTCAGGGTTTTACGCAGTTTCAAGCTTGCCATCGGGGCAAGGTCAAGTTCTGCGTGAAACGGCCGGGCTGGAAATCCGCGCGGACCTCGGCCAAGCTGCGCCTTTGACGATTTGTGCAAGCAGGAGATTCTTCATGTTCAGGACAGCAGTGGGTGTTGTCGGGCTGTTGGCCGCCTTGGCCGCAGTGCCACCGGCCAGCGCCGAGGGCAACTCGGACTACAGCGTGCTGATCATTTCCCGGGAACGCCTGGAAGTGGCCACCAGCTGCGAAATCGGCGTGTACCTCAACGATCAGCTCTCCGGCCGCGTTTTCCAGGAACAGTCCACGTCCTTCAACCTGCCGCCCGGCCCAATCGACGTACGCCTGCGCCTGCTGCCTGGGCAAATGCCAGGCTGCGCCCCCGGCATCGAGGACCAGCGCAGCACGCAGCTCAACCTGCAAGCGGGGCAGATCACCAAGTACCGCATCGCCATGGGCCACAACGGCCTTGAATTGAAGCGAGCCGGCCTGGGCTATTGACCTTCCCCGCGTGGCAAGGTTGATGCTGATGCTCAAGCCCTGCCAAGGAGGAGCGCCATGCCCACATCTACCACGTTCGACCTGCCCATCTCCGGCATGACCTGCGCCAGTTGCGCCGGCCGTGTGGAGCGCGCCCTGCGAAAAGTCAGTGGCGCTGATCAGGTCAGCGTCAACCTCGCCACCGAACAGGCCAGGGTCCAGGCCCCGGCCGACAGCTTGCCAGCCCTGGTCGAAGCCGTGCGCAGCGCCGGCTATGGCGTGCCAACCCGAACCGTCGAACTGCAGATCGGCGGCATGACTTGCGCCAGTTGCGTCGGGCGTGTCGAGCGCGCACTAGGCAAGCTGCCGGGCGTCGAACAGGTCAGCGTCAACCTGGCCAGCGAACGTGCCCACCTTGAAGTGCTGCAGGCACTCGATGACGCGCTGCTGATTGCCGCTGTGGAAAAGGCCGGCTACAGCGCCAGCCTGCCGCAAGCAGTGAAGGATGATCAGCAAGATGCCCAACGGCGCCTGCGCAACGAGCGCCTGGCCGTCGCTGCCGCGCTGTTGCTGGCCCTGCCCTTGGTGCTGCCGATGCTGGTACAGCCGTTCGGCCTGCACTGGATGCTCCCCGCCTGGGTGCAGTTCGCGCTGGCCACCCCGGTGCAATTCATTCTCGGCGCACGCTTCTACAAAGCCGCCTACAAAGCCGTGCGTGCCGGGGCCGGCAACATGGACCTGCTGGTCGCCCTGGGCACCAGCGCGGGTTATGGCCTGAGCCTGTACCAATGGGCCAAGGCCCCGGCCGGCATGGCACCCCATCTTTACTTCGAGGCTTCGGCGGTGGTCATCGCCTTGGTATTGCTGGGCAAATACCTCGAAAGCCGAGCCAAGCGCCAGACCGCCAGCGCCATCCGCGCCCTCGAAGCGCTGCGGCCGGAACGTGCCGTGCGCGTCATCGACGGCCGCGAAGAGGACGTGGCGATCGCTCAATTGCGCCTCGGCGACCTGGTACTGGTCAAGCCCGGCGAGCGCTTCCCGGTCGATGGCGCAGTGGAAGAAGGCAGCAGCCACGCCGATGAAGCGCTGATCAGCGGCGAAAGCCTGCCAGTGCCCAAGCAGCCCGGCGACAGCGTCACCGGCGGTGCCATCAACGGCGAAGGCCGGCTGCTGGTGCGTACCCAGGCGCTGGGCACCGAGACCGTGCTGGCCCGGATCATCCGCCTCGTCGAAGACGCACAAGCCGCCAAGGCACCTATCCAGAAACTGGTCGACCGGGTCAGCCAGGTGTTCGTGCCCGCAGTGCTGTTGCTCGCACTGCTCACCTTGATTGGCTGGTGGCTGGCCGGTGCGCCACTGGAAACCGCGTTGATCAATGCAGTGGCCGTGCTGGTGATCGCCTGCCCTTGTGCACTGGGCCTGGCCACGCCAGCGGCGATCATGGCCGGTACCGGTGTCGCTGCCCGCCACGGCATCCTGATCAAGGACGCCGAAGCGCTGGAGCGTGCCCATGCGGTCAATCGTGTGGTGTTCGACAAGACCGGCACCCTCACCTCTGGCAGCCCGCGTGTGGTCCATAGCCAGGCAGTGGTCGCTGGCGACGCCGACCTGCATCGCCTTGCCGGCGCCCTGCAACGCGGCAGCGAGCACCCATTGGCCAAGGCCGTGCTGGATGCCTGCGCCGAGCAGGGCTTGGACGTCCCCGCCGTCACTGACAGCCAGTCGCTTACCGGCCGCGGCATTGCCGGGCGCGTGGAAGGCCGCGAATTGGCGCTGGGCAACCGCCGCCTGCTCGACGAAAGTAATCTGCAACCCGGTGAACTGGCCGCCAAGGCTCAAGCCTGGGAAGCCGAAGGCCGCACGCTGTCGTGGCTCATCGAACGCGGTGCAGCGCCCCGCGTGCTCGGCCTGTTCGCCTTCGGTGACAGCCTCAAGCCCGGCGCCGAGCAGGCGATTGCCGCCCTGCACGCCCGCCACATCAGCAGCCACCTGCTGACCGGCGACAACCGCGGCAGTGCCAAGGTGGTGGCCGATGCGCTCGGTATCGACGACGTGCACGCCGAAGTGTTGCCGGCCGACAAGGCCGCCACCGTGGCCGCCCTGAAAAAGGACGGCGTGGTGGCGATGGTCGGCGACGGCATCAACGATGCCCCGGCTCTGGCCGCCGCCGACATCGGCATCGCCATGGGCGGTGGCACCGACGTGGCCATGCAGGCAGCCGGCATCACCCTGATGCGCGGCGACCCACGGCTGGTGCCCGCGGCGCTGGAAATCAGCCGCAAGACTTATGCGAAAATCCGCCAGAATCTGTTCTGGGCCTTCATCTACAACCTGATCGGCATTCCCCTGGCCGCACTGGGCTATCTCAACCCGGTACTGGCCGGCGCCGCCATGGCGCTTTCCAGCGTCAGCGTGGTCAGCAATGCCCTGTGGCTGAAGACCTGGAAACCCACCAGCACTTCGCAGGAGGCCCCATGAACATAGGCCAGGCTGCCCGCCGCAGCGGGCTCAGCACCAAGATGATCCGCTATTACGAATCCATCGGCCTGCTCAAGCCAGCCACCCGCAGCGATAGCGGCTACCGCTTGTACCAGGCCGAGGACTTGCACAGCCTGGCCTTCATCAAGCGCTCCCGTGACCTCGGGTTTTCCCTGGAAGAAGTGGGCAAGCTGCTGACCTTGTGGCAAGACCGTGGACGCGCCAGTGCCGACGTCAAGGCGCTGGCCACGCAGCATATCGATGAGTTGAATCGGCGCATCGAGGAGCTGGTGAGCCTGCGTGACACCCTGAGTGAACTGGTTGCCCACTGCCAGGGGGATGACCGCCCGGATTGCCCGATTCTGAAAGACCTGGCCAATGGCGCAGGATGCTGCCATTGAAAGGCCGCGGTTCAGAGGTTGTGGCGTACTGATTTCAGCACGCCACAGCAACTTGGTATGCCATATTAGCCCAAAGCCGACCGAATAGTCGCCAAATGCGACCTCGCCCAATAAATACGGGCACTTTCGCTAAAAATCGCCCGGATGCTGCCGATGTAGTGGCTACCTGCCTCGCCTGCAAAAAAATAATTTCCGGGAGCGTCGATGAACATCAAACAGAAACTGACATGGGCCTTCGCGATCATCGCGGGCTTGCCCATCGTCCTCGTGGCCACCTTGGTGGTGATCAACCTGCGCGGCGAAGCTCGTGACGGTTTCCTCGACAGCAGCAGCCGGGAAATCCGCCAGGTCAGCAACGCGATGAACATCTTCTTCCAGGGCATCGACCAGAATGTCGACTACCTGGCCTCCCAACCGATGGTGGCTGCCACGGGCAACAACCTGAACAAGTTCATGAGTGCCAATCCGTCCTACGCGCTGGGCGATCAGGACAAGCAACTCCTGGAATTCTTCACTCGGCTGGCAGAAACTCATCCAGGCTATGCCTACGTAGCCTACGGGGTGAATGATGGTGGCTACGTCGGCTGGCCGGCCGGGCAGAAGTTCGTCAACTATGACCCGCGCCCACGCCCGTGGTATCAGCTGGCCATGGCCAACCCCGGCAAGACCGTGCGCACCGGCGCCTATTACTGGGCTGCCGACGACGCTGTGCTGATCAGCACCGTGCGCGCCGTCGCCAACCAGCTCGGCAGCCCAGGCGGCGTGGTCAACATCGACGTGTCGCTCAAGGGCCTCACCGAGATCGTCAAGCAGATCAAGCTGGGCGAAAGCGGCTACCTGATGCTGGTGGAAAACAACGGCAACGTGATGGTCGACCCACGCGATGCCAGCCACAACTTCAAGCAGCTGGCCAGCTTCGGTGATGGCTATGCCGAACTGGCCAAGGCCGGCAAGGGCCTGGTCGAGGTCGAGATCAACGGCGAGCGCTACATGGCCAACGTCTACCCTGACGAGAAGCTGGGCTGGACCTTCATCGGCCTGATCCAGCAAGGTGAAGTGATGCAGACCACCACCCGCCTGACCTGGCTGATCGGCGCCATCGCGCTGGTGCTGGCGGCACTGTTCGCCGTGGTCGGTACGGCCTTCGCCAAACTCATCGTGCGCCCGATCAACAGCGTCACCAGCGGCCTGGAAGACATTGCCCAGGGCGAAGGCGACCTGACCCGCAACCTCGACGTGCGCGGCCGCGACGAAACCGCGCAACTGGCCAACTGGTTCAACCAGTTCCTGGGCGCCATCCGCAGCCTGATCCAGCATATCGGTTCGGCCGCCAGCAAGATCCTCAGCACGTCCAGCAGCTCCACCCGGGTCTCCAGCGACATGGCCGAGGCGGCCGGGCGCCAGCGTGAAGCCGTGGACATGGTTTCCACCGCCTTCCACGAAATGGTCGCCACCGCCAACGAAGTCGCCCGTTCCTGCAGCCAGGCCGCGCAATCGGCCGACAGCGGCCAGCAACAGGCCCGCGAAGGCCAACAACAGATCGACGCAGCAGTCAGCAGCGTCGACCGCCTGAGCCAGGAAATCGAGCAGTCGGCCCAGTCGATCCAGCAGCTGGAGCGCGACAGCAACGCCATCCAGTCGATCCTCGGCACCATCCGCTCGATTGCCGAGCAGACCAACCTGCTGGCACTCAACGCGGCCATCGAAGCGGCCCGGGCCGGTGAGCAGGGCCGTGGCTTTGCCGTGGTAGCCGATGAGGTGCGGGCCCTGGCCAAGCGCACCGCCGACTCCACTGCCGAAATCGATGGTTTGCTGGGCAACCTGGCCACCCGCACCGCCGAAGTGGCCGAGCAGATGCATGCCAGCCTGGAAGTGTCGCAGCAATCGGTCAACCGCATCGGCCTGGCCCGTGACAGCTTTGGGCAGATTCGCGAGTCGGTGGACATCATTCGCGACATGAACACGCAGATCGCCACGGCAGCAGAAGAGCAGCACCAGGTGGCAGAGGACATCAACCGCCATATCAGCCAGATTCACGGCGATGCGCAGCTGGTGGCGGAACTGGCCCAGGCGGCGCGTCAGGACTCCGAGAGCCTGGCTGGGCTGTCCAATGAACTGGATTCGCTGGTACGCCGCTTCCGCACCTGAGTCCTTCTGTACTGGCCTCTTCGCGGCGGTTCGGCGCCCCGACAAGCCCGCTCCCACAGAAAAGTCACTGCCCTCAGGCCATGTGATATCCCTGTGGGAGCGGGCTTGTCGGGGCGCCGAACCGCCGCGAAGAGGCCGGTACAGGCAACATCAGAGCTTCAATTCTCCAGGAGTCGCCCCGAACAACTGCTTGAAGGCTGCGATGTAGGCCGAAGTTGAATCATAGCCACAGCCCAACGCCGCTTCGGTCACGCTGTCCCCCGCCTCCAGCAACGCCAGCGACGACAACAGTCGCATGCGCTGGCGCCAGTTACGAAAACTCAACCCGGTCTCGCGCTGGAACAGCCGCATCAAGGTCTTTTCCGAGCAGCCCAGCTGCACCGCCCACTGCTGCAATGTCTGCACCTGGTCCGGTTCGGCAATCAGCCCATTGCACAAGGCCAACAGCCCCGGATGCCGCGGCAGCGGCAGAGAAAACCCTACCTCGGGCAAGGTGCGCAACTGATCGAGCAACACGGCCACCAGGCGGCCCTCGACACTGTCGCCCTCGGCATATTCAGCCGGGAACAGGCAGAACTGCTTGATCAATTCCCGCGCCAGCGCTGTCACTTCCAGTACCCGGCATTGCGCCGGTGCCCACTGGCAAGCATCACGGCGGATGTACAGGCTGCGCATTTCGGCCTGCCCTGAGGTGACCACCTCATGTTCGGCACCGGCCGGTATCCACACGCCCCACTGCGGCGGGGCGAAGTAGCTGCCATCGTCGGTATAGACCCCTAAAACACCACTGATGGCGTAGGAAAACTGCACCCAGTCGTGGCTATGGCGAGTCGTCCAGGACCCGGCGCCCAGACTTTCGGCGCGGGCATATAGAGGCCTTGGCAGTTGGTCCAAGGCAGGAATGGCACGGGGATGTCCGATCGTCGGCATAGCGAAATCTTATAGTTCTGAGCAGACAAGCCTAACAGAGATCTGCGACACCTTCTTCGCGGGCAAGCCCGCTCCCACAGAATATCGCGGTGCTCTTGAGACCTGCGCTTGTGCTGTGTGTCTTACCGCTCGACGATCACCGTCACCCCCTGACCACCCGCCGCGCAGATCGAGATCAGCCCTCGCCCCTTGCCTGCCTTGGCCAGCAGTTTGGCCAGATTGGCCAGAATCCTCCCGCCAGTAGCCGCGAAAGGATGCCCTGCCGCCAACGAGCTGCCTTTGACGTTGAGCTTGCTGCGGTCGATGGCCCCCAGTGGTGCCTCGAGCCCCAGCTTCTCCCGGCAGTACTCGGCGTCCTCCCACGCCTTGAGGGTGCACAACACCTGTGCTGCGAAGGCCTCATGAATTTCGTAATAATCGAAGTCCTGCAAGGTCAGGCCATTGCGCGCCAACAAGCGTGGCACTGCGTACACCGGCGCCATCAGCAACCCCTCACGACCGGTGACGAAATCCACGGCGGCGGTTTCGCCATCGACCAGGTAGGCCAGCACCGGCAAGCCCTGCTGCTGTGCCCATTGTTCGCTGGCCAGCAGCACCAGCGAGGCGCCATCGGTGAGCGGCGTGGAGTTGCCCGGCGTCAGCGTGCCCAGGCCGCTGCGGTCGAATGACGGCTTGAGCCTGGCCAGTTGTTCCAGGGTCAGGTCAGTGCGCAGGTTGTTGTCACGGGTCAGGCCCAGGAAGGGCGTCAGCAGATCATTCTGCCAGCCCTCGCTGTACGAGGCCGCCAATTGCTGGTGGCTGTGCAGCGTCAGCGCATCCTGCTCGGCGCGGCCAATCGCCCAGGTTTGTGCCATGCGTTCGCAATGCTCGCCCATCGACAGCCCGGTGCGGGGCTCGCCATTGCGCGGCAGTTCGGGTATCAGGTGGCCCGGGCGCAATTGCAGGAACGGCTTGAGCCGCTCGCCCAGCGTCTTGCCGCGGTTGGCCTGCAAGAGGATACGCCGCAGCCCTTCGTTGACGCCGATGGGGGCATCGGATGTGGTGTCCACGCCACCGGCGATGCCACAGTCGATCTGCCCGAGGGCAATCTTGTTGGCCACCAGCAGCGCCGCCTCCAGCCCCGTGCCGCAGGCCTGCTGGATGTCGTAGGCCGGCGTTTGCGGCGCCAGGCGCGAGCCGAGCACGCATTCGCGGGTCAGGCTCATGTCCCGCGAATGCTTGAGCACTGCCCCTGCCACCACTTCGCCCAGGCGCAGCCCGTGCAGGCGATAACGCTCGATCAGGCCTTCCAGGGCGGCGGTCAGCATCGCCTGGTTGCTGGCACTGGCGTAGGCACCGTTGGAGCGGGCGAAGGGGATTCGGTTGCCGCCCAGGATCGCGACCCGGCGAGTTGAACGCATGCGCTTGTTCCTCCTGAAACCATTTGATCCGTACAGCCTAGGTGTTTTTGCCGCATTCGAACGACCTTGCCACAAACTTGGTCCACACTTGCAAGCTTGCCTTCAAGGAGACCCGCACATGAGCGATCGCTATCTCGGCTTTGCCAACTCCAACCTCGGGCGCCGCCTCGTCGATACCCTTGGCTTGCCGCGCCCGGCGCCGCTGGAGCGCTGGCAGGCGGGCCGCCTGCGCCCGGTGGAGGGTGCGCTGGTGCTGGGTGGAGGGCCACTGGCGAATCAGGTCGAAGCCATCGCCCCGCGCCTGACCGAAGCGCTGTACAGCTTCAATGGCGACGGCCTGCAGGCACCCGCCTGGGTCGCCGGCCTGGGGCCGAAGCTCAAGGCCGTGGTGTTCGACGCCAGCCATCTGTCCGACAGCGACCAGCTGAAGCAGTTGCGCGAATTCTTTCAGCCTTTGTTGCGCAGCCTTGCACCTTGTGCCCATGTGGTGATCCTTGGGCGTGCACCAGAATCCCTCGAAGACCTACTCGCCAGCGTCGCCCAGCGCGCCCTGGAAGGCTTCAGCCGTTCTCTGGCCAAAGAGCTGCGCAACGGCGCAACGGCGCAGTTGCTGTATGTGGGAGCGGGCGCGGACGAACAGCTCGAAGGCGCCTTGCGCTTCTTCCTGTCCCCCAAAAGTGCCTTTGTTTCCGGCCAGGTCCTGCGCTTGCAGGCCTGTGCCGCCCAGGTCGATGACTGGACCCGCCCGCTCGGTGGCCGTCGCGCCCTGGTCACCGGCGCCGCGCGTGGTATCGGCGCCGCCATTGCCGAGACCCTGGCGCGCGATGGCGCCGAAGTGATGCTGCTCGACGTGCCCCAGGCCCAACAGGAGCTGGATGCCCTCGCCGCACGCCTGGGTGGCAAGGCCCTGGGCCTGGACATCTGCGCCAGCGATGCTGCAACGAAACTGCTCGAAGCCCTGCCCGACGGCATCGACATCGTCGTGCACAACGCCGGCATCACCCGCGACAAGACCCTGGCCAACATGACGCCGGAATACTGGGATGCGGTACTGGCAGTCAACCTCAAGGCGCCCCAGGTGGACTCAAGCCCTTTACGATAGCGGCGCGCTTGGCGACAACGCACGGATTACCCTGCTGGCGTCGGTCAGCGGCATTGCCGGCAACCGCGGCCAGGCCAACTATGCCGCGAGCAAGGCCGGCCTGATCGGCTTTGCCGAGGCCTGGGCGGCAAAGCTTGCCGAGCGCGGCGCCAGCATCAATGCCGTGGCCCCCGGGTTCATCGAAACGCACATGACCGCCGCCATGCCCATCGGCCTGCGCGAAGCCGGGCGACGCCTGAGCTCATTGGGCCAGGGCGGGCGCCCGCAGGATGTCGCCGAAGCCATCGCCTGGCTCAGCCAGCCGGGCTCCGGCGCAGTCAATGGCCAGGTGCTGCGCGTCTGCGGCCAGGCCTTGATGGGAGCCTGAACATGAGCCGCCAATGGCAAGACCTGGACAGCCCGGATTCACGCGCCAGCCTCTACCTGCGCGCCGCCAGCAAACGCAAGATCAGCGGCGATAACCTGCCCACCGGCGGCCTGCGCAGCTTCATCCGCGTGCCGCCCGGCAACCTGGCTGCCTACCGCCGGCTCTGCCACTTCACCGACGATGGCCGCTTGCCCGGCACTTACCCGCACGTGATGGCCTTCACCCTGCAGTTGCAACTGCTGACTGCGCACGACTTTCCCTTCCCATTGCTCGGGCTGGTTCACCTGCACAACCGCATCGATGTGCTCCGCCCACTGGGCGGCATCGACGGTCTGCGCTTTGCGGTGTATGCCGACAATCTGCAGGCGCATGCCAAGGGCGGCACCTTTGACCTGGTCACTGAAGCCGAGGATGGCCTTGGCCTGCTCTGGCGGGAGACCAGCCGCATGCTGGTGCGTGGGCTGAAGCTCGATGGCCAGTTGGACGATAGCGAGGAGCACGAGCCTGGCGCCCTGGCGGAAGTCACCCGCTGGTACGCCGACGCTGATATTGGCCGGCGCTACGCCAAGGTTTGTGGCGACTACAACCCGATTCACCTGAGTGCCGTCAGCGCACGCCTGTTCGGCTTCCCCAAGGCCATCGCCCACGGCATGTGGAGCAATGCCATGGCGTTGGCGGCCTTGCGTACGCACATGCCAAACAGTGGCTTTCGCTTCGAGGTGAACTTCCGCAAGCCGGTGCGCTTGCCCTCGGAGGTGGTCCTCAGTGCCAGCGAGGCTGGGCCGGCTGGTGAATTGCGGCTGGACGGGCATGGCGGGTTGCTGCACATGGTCGGGCGCTGGGCCGTGCTCTAGCGCCCTGATTGCACTTGCTTTGCATCGGGCCTGCGCAGAAGCTATGCAGCATTAGGAGAGCCAGATGAACCTGCAAGAACTCACCGAACGCCTGCATCAGATCCGCGACAACAACGATTGGCGCGGCTTCCACAGCCCGAAAAACCTGGCCATGGCCGCCAGCGTCGAAATGGCCGAGCTGGTGGAAATCTTCCAGTGGCTGAGCGAGGACCAATCCCGCCATCTGCCCGCCGATCAACTGGCCCACGCTGGCCAGGAAGTCGGCGATGTCATTCTCTACCTGTTGCTGCTGTGCAGCGAGCTGGGCCTGGACATGGAGCAGGTGGTGCGGGCCAAGCTGGCCGACAGCGAGAGGCGTTTCGCCCGATGAACGACCGTCACTTCGATGAACTGGCCACACGCTTTGCCGAGAAGATCTACGGCGGCGCCAAAGGTGCAATCCGCCTGGCCGTGCTCCAGGCCGACCTGGCCGACGCCCTGCCCGATCGACCGCTGCGGGTGCTAGACATTGGCGCAGGCCTTGGCCACATGGCCTTGTGGCTGGCCGAGCGCGGGCACGCAGTAACCCTGGCTGAACCCGCCGCACCAATGCTTGAGGGTGCCCAGGCGCGCTTCGCAGAAGCGGGTCAATCGGCAACGTTCATCCAGGCCCCTTGGCAAGAGCTGCTTGGCCAACTCACCGAGCCCTATGACCTGGTACTGTGCCACGCCGTGCTGGAATGGCTGGCCGAGCCACAAAGCATCCTGCCGGTGCTGCATCAGCTGACCGCCCCAGGTGGCAGGCTGTCGCTGGCGTTCTACAACCGCGACGCGCTGGTCTACCGCAACTTGCTCAAGGGCCATTTCCGCAAGCTGCGCAGCAACCGCCTGGAAGGTGAAAAGCAGAGCCTGACCCCGCAAAAACCGCTTGATCCACGGGAACTCAAGGCGCAACTTGAAGTGATGTGGCAAGTCGAAAGTGAGAGTGGCGTGCGCGTTTTCCACGACTACATGCCCAAGGAATTCCAGGACAAGGCCGAGCTGCTCGACCTGCTGGAAATGGAACTGGCCCACCGCCGTCACCCAAGCTTCGCCGGGCTCGGCCGCTACCTGCACTGGATGTGCCGCCCCCGCTGACTGCGCCCCTCCAGGAGGGATACATGCCGTACCGTCTGTTGTGCCTGGCCCTGCTGCCGCTCACCCTGGCCGCCTGCCAGGCCAGCAACCCCTACGTGGCCAGCAGCCGCCCGCTGCCGCCGGCCCCTGCGCAAGCGGCCAACACCTTCGACGCCAGTGCCTACCCGGCACCGCCACGCGATTACGGGCATTACCGCAGTTGGAGCTGGCGCAACGGCCAGCTGCCAAGCGGCAATGCCGACGCCGACCCGGCGCAGATTGCCGACGCCGTCAGCGGCGCCCTTGACCAACACGGCCTGCGCCCTGCCCGGGGCACCACCGGCGACTTGCTGGTGAGCGCCGACATGCGCCTGGAGCGGCGCTTGCGCCAGGTGCGTGACTATGACTCTTACGATCCCTATTACGGCCCGTATCCCTACGGCGGTGTCGGCTTTGGCGGCTACCGCAACGGTTACGGCGCCTACGGCAGCGTGCCGGTCGTACGCACCTACGAAGTGGAGGTGATGGTGGTGCGCATCGACCTGTTCGATGCCCGCAATGGCCAGCCGGTGTGGAGCGCCAGCGCAGAAAGCGGCAGCGACAAAGGCTCGCCGCGCGATCGCGAGACCGCCCTGCGCGAATCGGTTCACAAGGCACTCAGCGGCTATCCTCCCAGTTAACGCCCAACGGAGAACCATCATGTTGCGCCGCCTCGTTCTACTGTCATTCGCGCTGCTGCTCGCCGCCTGCTCGAGCAACAACGTTCAGCAGGATTTCGACGCCAGCCGCGATTTTGCCGCCTATCGCAGCTGGGCATGGCAGGAACCGGGCCTGCAATACCGCCCGGACGATCCGCGCATCAAGAGCGACCTGACCGAGCAGCGTATCCGCGCGGCGGTCGCCGACCAGCTCGACCAGCGCGGCCTGCGCCCTGCCCAGGGCAATGCCAGGCCTGACGTCACCGTCCGCGCCTACCTGATCGTCGAACAGCGCCAGCAACAGATCACCACCAACTATGGCGGGGCCTGGGGCGGCTACTGGAATGGTTACTGGGGCGGGCCGATGTACAACGAAACCCGCAGCGTCGACTACAAGGTGGCAACCATCCAGGTCGACCTGTTCGATGGCCATGACGGCAAGCTGGTCTGGCGTGGCAGTGCCGAACAGATCATGAACAGCTACCCGCCTAGCCCCGACGAGCGTAACAGCGCAATCCAGAAGACCGTTGCCCAGGTGCTCGGCAACTACCCACCGGGCCGGGTGAAATAAACCCTGCCTCTTCGGAAGCGGCCTGATTACGACACCAGGCCGTTTCCGCGCCGACTTTTTGCCAGGCTGCCATGCCCGTTCGTCAGATCGCGTCTACCCTGATTAGGAAACCTGACTGACCGGGTAGAAGTGTTCAACGAATGGGAAAGGCGGCCTGCCGATGCAAAGCATTGTTCTCCTGATGTGGCTTGCCTTGTGCACTGAACAAGATATCCGCGAGCGCCAGATCGCCAACGTGCTGACCCTGGGCTTCGCCGCTGGCGCCCTGGTCTGGCTGTTCGCCACTGGCCATAGCTGGATCGGCGCCGATGCCAGCGACGCCGGCTGGGCCTTGGCGATCGTCATGCTGCTGACGCTGCCAGGCTACATGCTGGGCCGCTTCGGTGCCGACGACGTCAAGCTGATGGGCGCACTGGCCCTGGCGACCAGCCCGCAATACGTGCTCGGTACCTTCATCGGTGCCGGCGTCAGCGTGGTGCTTTGGCTACTGACCCGCCGGCGCCTGTGGACGCTGCTAAACCCCAAGGTGAAGAAGCGCCTGGCCACCCTGACCGAAGAGATGGGCGACAAACAAGCCTTCGTCCCCTATGTCTTGGCAGGGTTTCTGCTCACGGCCGTGTGGATCCAATAGCGACTCCTGGTGTCGGATGACTTGTACAAACCTTGTACAGAATCGCGAGCAGCGTCTATTTTTAAGCTGCCAGAGCGTCTGGCCCGGGAGCAGGGCCGCTTACGAACAGGGAGTTGATCGTGACTATTTCTTTCAGTGAGGTAAAGGTTCTGGTCGTAGACGACCAGCCGCTGATCGTCGAGCAGTTGTGTGAATATCTCGAAAGCCAAGGCCACCACTGCGTTGCGGCCCATTCCACTGATGAAGCGATCGAACGCTTCATCGCTGATGCAGCCATCGGCCTGGTGTTGTGCGACCTGCACATGCCCGGCCGCGATGGCATCGAGCTGGTTCGGGCGCTGAAGGACGTTGCCGGGCGCCAGCGAATGTTCGAAGCGATCATGCTCACCGGGCGCGCCGAGAAGCAGGACGTGATCCGCGCCCTGCGCGAAGGCTTCGCCGATTATTACCAGAAACCCATGGACTTCGAAGAACTGCTCGAGGGCGTGCGCCGCCAGGAGCAGGTGTTGCTGGAGCGCAAGACCAACATCCAGGACCTGGGCAACCTCAACCAGCGCCTGCAAGACCTGGCGGGCTCCATCGACGAGCTCTACCAGGACCTGGAAAAGGCCCGCGGCCAGGGCGTTCACCGCCGCGCCACCGACGTCGTCGAAGAAACTGAAGGCGAGCTCCCGGCGGCCTTCGAGAAACTCTCGCCACGACAACTGGAAGTCGCCAGGCTGGTGAGCAAGGGCAAGACCAATTACCAGATTGCCTGTGAACTGGGGATCACCGAAAACACCGTGAAGCTGTATGTGTCGCAGGTGTTGCGTTTGACCCACATGCACAACCGTACACAGTTGGCGCTGGCGTTGACACCGAGTTCATCGCCTGTACATCAGCGGTTCACCACACATTGAGCTCCTCTCGGCTTTCATGACCGCCGCCGGCCTCATCGCCGTCAAGCCAGTGCCCGCCGGGATAACGCTGGCATGGTGGTTGGGGGTTCCCTGTGGGAGCCGGCATGCAGGCGGTGAGGCCGGTTCAGCGAATCTTTACTCCAGCAAATAGCTGAAGCTCATCACCCAACGCGGCCGTCGGCTCTTGCTATCCAACGCTACATCCGCCAGAGGTTTGGCCACCTCAAATGCCACATTGCCGTATCGCCCATCCCCAAGCCGCACCCCCAATGCTGCCGAACGCATCCTGGCATCTTCGAATGGCCCACCGTTGTACCAGGCCTGCGCAGCATCCAGCAGCGCATACGGCTGCACCAGCCGCACCCAACCAGCGCCAGGCTGGATGCTGTAGTTCAGCTCATACGCCGCCCCCCAACCTTTGTCCCCTGCGGCCTGGTCCTGCGGGTAGCCATGGCCGAAGTGCTGCCCGCCAAATACCGCACGCTCACTGTCGGGCAGCCGATCATCGGTCCAGTACAAGGCGCCTGACAGCACGCCCTGCCAGCGCTGAAACAGCCGGTCGCTCTGCAACCCGGCAACACGAAAGCGCAAAAAGTCCATGTCGTAATCGGCATCGCTGCGTGCGCCAAGGTAATCCAGCCCCTGATACACACCGGCGCTGACCATGCGCAGCCGGCCGGCCTCGACCTTGCGCCAATCGCCTTCGAAGGACAGCGCACGTACATAGGTGTCATTGCGCCCCAGGCCAGCGCCGAGATCTTCGTTATGCTCACTGACCGAATAGACGTGCCCCGTCACCGCCAGCCATTCATCGGGCGTGACGATCACTGGCTGGGCAAGCCCGATCGCATAACGCTCGCTCTCAATCTTCTGAAGCAATTGCGAACCATGCTCCAGGCGCACGGGTGTGCGCGGCTCGCTGCGATAGCGAGCAGCCGAGAGCAGCAGTTGGCTGCCCTGCGTATCCAGGTGCTGGCTGTAATCGAGGCGCTGGTATTCGCTGTGGTCGTCACCGGGCGGTAGCAGCACGCTGGCCGTCAACTGTTCGGCAACGCAGGTCTGGGCATTGCTGACCACCTTGAACAGCCCCTGCAAGCCGTCGCGGCTACCGTCGCTGAGCGTCATCGCCGCATCGAAGGGCGTGCGCCAGGCATTGACGGTAAGCCGCGTGGCGCCCTCGCGGCGCTCGATCTGGGTCAAATCAGCCTGCAGCGTCACGCCGGGGATGCGCTGGGCCAGGCCGATGAACCGGTCGAGTGTCGCTCGGGTCAATGGGCGTTCCGCCCGCAAGCGCTCCAGCAGTTGGTCGAGGTAAGCACCAGCGGGGCCGATATCCCCTTCACGCCGGACGTCGTGAACATACCCCTCGACCAGCACGACATGCACGCGGCCCTCGGCAAAGTCCTGATCAGGCAGGTAAGCCTGCGACAGCAGGTAGCCGTCGCGCTGGTAGCGCTGGGTCAGGCGTTCGGTGAATTGCTGAAGCTCGCCGACACTCACTTCGCGGCCAATCAAGGGCTGGTAATGCTCGCGCAACTCGCTCAGCGGATAGACCGTACCGCCCTCGAAACGCACCTTGTGCAACACGAAGCGGGCCTGCAGGGGCAGCGTGTCGATCGCAGCCCCGGGCGGCGCCAGGTGCAAGCGCGGGGCTGGTGGCCGATAAGCCTCGATAGGCAGGTTCGCGCTGGGCAAGCGGCGTTCGTATTCGTGACCATCGAGAAACACCGGCAAGGGCTCGGCGATCACCAGGCTGGCCCAGGGCGACAGCAACAGGGGCATCAGCAGAAGACGCATAGGACGCTCCACAATCCCTTGGGTACCCGGGCGTCGGCCGGCCTCACCCGTCACTTGCAAGCGTAGGTGTTGCCCCGGTAAACGTCGAACGCCTATTCGTTGACCTGAAACGCCACCCGCGCCGTTTCTCCGCTTTCGTCCAGGGCACTGAGTTCGAACTGCCCGGCCTGGTCGAAACGCACCAGCACGCTGCCTTGTCCTTCACTTTCGCCCAGCGGCTGGCCGTTGAGGAACCACCAGCGCCGCCCGCCGCCGCCGAGGGCAGAAACGTACAGCTGCAGGGGTTCGCTGCTGGTGGCCGGGCGCCGCAGGTTGTCACCGGGGCGAACGCCGACGATGGACAGCGGCGGCGCGCTGGCCGGCACCTGTGGCGGGCAGGCCGGGTCCACCGCTGGCAGCCGCGCCGAACGCCGCTCGACGCGTGGCAGCCAAGGCTCCAGTGGTGCCGGCCACAAGGCGATGTCGAGCGCCTTGGCGCCCGGGCAACTGCCGTCCACGCGCAGCCCCTGGGCATTGACCCAGATGCTCTCACGCAGCCCCAGGCCGAGGGGCTGGTCGGCGGCCTGCAACGTGGGCGGTGTAGTGCCATCGAGGGTCCAGGCAAAGCGCTGACGCCGGCAGTTCGGGTCCTGTCGGTTCATGGGCTGGCCCAGCGGCCAGCAGATCGCGGCCACCCCCACACTGCTGGGTACCTGCTCTGCCGGGGCACGGATACCGCGCTGGCTGTCGCGATTGCTCAGCAAGTCATGCACCTGCAGCATCAGCGGTGCTGCCGAAGCCAGGCCGAACTGCCCGGGCACCGGCGTGCCATCGGGGCGGCCAATCCACACCCCGATCAGGTAGCGTGGCCCTACGCCAATCGACCAGGCATCACGAAAGCCATAGCTGGTACCGGTCTTCCAGGCCAGTTGCGGTCGCTGTACCAGTTCGGCATGGGGGTCGCGGTCGGGGCGCGCCTGGCCACTGAGGATGCGCCGGATGATCCAGGCCGCACCCGGCGACATGAGCCGCCGCTCCAGCAGCGGATCCTGCGGTTGCAGGCGCACCTGCGCGCTGTTGCCGCCCCGGGCCAACGCCGCGTATCCGCCGACCAGGTCTTCCAGACGGCTACCGGCACCACCCAGTATCAATGCCAGGTTGGGCTCGGCCAGTGGCGGCAGCGCCAGCGGCACGCCGGCCATGCGCAACTGCGCGGCGAAGCGTTTGGGCCCGTAGGCTTCGAGCAACTGCACCGCCGGCAGGTTGAGCGAAAGTGCCAGCGCCGAACTGGCGGACACCGGGCCGCTGAAGCCCATCGAGAAATTACCGGGGCGATAGTCGCCGTAGCGCCGCGGCACATCCTGCAGCAGCGATTCGGAGTGGATCAGGCCATCATCCAGGGCCAGACCGTAGAGAAACGGCTTGAGCGTCGAGCCTGGCGAGCGCAACGAGCGAACCATGTCGACATGGCCGAAACGGCGCTCGTCGCTCAGGTCGATCGAGCCCAGGTAAGCGCGTACCGCCATGGTCTGCGCCTCGACCACCAGGATCGCCGCAGAGGTGCGCTCCGGCAGGCGTGTACGCCAACCCAGCAGCAGGTCCTCGAGGCGCCGTTGCAGCGAGGCATCGAGGGTGGTGCGAATCAAGGTCGGGCTGCCTGGGGTGTTCAGCCGGCGCGCCAGCAGGGGCGCCAGCGCGGGTTCCTGACGGGGGGCCAGCAGCAAGGGTTCCTCGGCAGCCTCCTTGAGCTGTTGCGCCGGCCACACCTGAGACTCGCCCAGGCGCTGCAGCACCTTGTCGCGCGCACGCTGGGCACGGGCCGGGTGGCGGTCCGGACGCAAGCGGCTCGGTGCCTGCGGCAATACCGCCAGCAAGGCAGCCTCGGCGGGCGTGAGGTGCTGCGGCGATTTGCCCAGATAAGCCCAGCTGGCCGCCGCCACGCCCTGCAAGGTGCCGCCGAACGGGGCACGGTTCAGGTAGATCTGCAGGATCTCGCGCTTGGACAGGTGCCATTCCAGCTGTGCGGTGCGCCACAGCTGCCGCAGCTTGCCGCCCAAGGTGCGGTCATGTGGGTCGAGCAGGCGCGCCACCTGCATCGACAAGGTACTGCCGCCAGACACCACCCGCCCGCCGCGCAGGTTGAGCCAGGCCGCGCGTGCCAGGGCCAGCGGGTTGACCCCTGGGTGGCGGTAGAACCAGCGGTCCTCGTAGGTCAGCAGGGCCTGCAGGTAAAGCGGCGACACTTGTTCCGGGCTGACCGGATAGCGCCACACGCCATCGGCATCGGCAAAGCGCCACAGTGGCGTGCCGTCTTCGGCCAGCACCACCCGCGCCAGGTCATTGCCCGGCATCGGCAGTGGCCAGATGCGGTCGGCCAGCCACAGCAGGCCGAACAGCAACAGCACGGCGATCACGGCAGCGCGCACAAGCCTGCCCGCTCGGGTACGTGGCCGCGCTAAGCTTGGCATCGGGAACCGACCTGGCCAGGTAATGGCCAAAGGCTTGGGAACGGCAACCGTGCCGATTCGTTCATCAGGAAGCAACTATGCATGTAGAAGGTTTTTTCGAGTGGCTTGGCCAGGCACTGGGGTCGTTGATCCGCTTCATCGTCGACGCCCTGAGCGGCCTGTTCAACCTGCTGGCCAACGCCGGTGGCAATTTCATCGATGGCCTGGCACGCACGCTGGGCATGGACACCTCGCTGCTCAGCATCCTCGCCCTGATCATCGGCCTGATGCTGCTGTACTCGG
This sequence comes from Pseudomonas sp. NPDC089428, assembly GCF_044749325.1. Classification (NCBI taxonomy): domain Bacteria; kingdom Pseudomonadati; phylum Pseudomonadota; class Gammaproteobacteria; order Pseudomonadales; family Pseudomonadaceae; genus Pseudomonas; species Pseudomonas sp. NPDC089428. Next base: position 432,595 of record NZ_JBIVHT010000005.1, on the reverse strand, counting down.
CAATCCGTGCCTTCATGCGTGCCTCGATCATCCCAGGGATCATCTGGCTGGTGCTGGGGCTGTGGGTGATGAGCTGGGTCATCCACTGATGCATGGCTCCCGCAGCATCCTGTGGGAGCCGGCTTGCCAGCGATGAAGCCGGCACAGCCACTGCAGCATCAGCGCGCTTTTACCGTCATCTCTGCTTGCCCGTCCCCCACCGCCTGCAGGTTCGGCCGGTACATCGACTCCACCTGTGGCGGTGGTACCCGGTAGGTGCCCGGGGTCACCGCCCGCGCCAGGTACAACAGGTGCGTGGTGCCATAGCCATCGAGCTTGAGCGCCGCCACGTAGCGGTCATCACGGTACTCCTGGTGCACCACGCTGGCGTTCTGCATCGACTCGCGCCATTGCTTCACCGCGCTGCTGGCGTTGTCCAGGCTGGCCGCGCTCTGCGCCAGGTTCTGGTTCTCCAGTTCCAGGCCCGCTGGCAGCAAGTCGACCACCAGGGCATCCGGTACGCGTTCGCTGGCCTTGAGCGCCAGGTGCACCAGCACCAGGTCGCCGCTGCGCAGATTGTGCAGGTCCAGCGGCTGGCCGTTCATGCCCAGGTAATCACGGCGGATCTCCAGGCCGTTGCCACCGGCGGCAGGCGCCTGGCGTGGGTAGCCGGAAAGGGTCAGTTGCTGGTAGAGGGTTTCGCTGCCCTCGTTCTGCACGCTCAGCGGCGAGGCCAGCAACGGCCCCTCGAGCTTCATGCCCGCCTCCACGTTATTGAACTCGCGCACCTCACCGGCACTGTCCAGGCGTGCCTTCCACGGTGCTTCCGGCTTGCCCAGCAGGCCACGGCCGGCCAGGTACAAGGCATTACGCTCCTGGGTCGACAACCAGCGGTTGGCCGCCAGCTCGTCCGACAGGGCGAACAGCCGCTGGTCGACCTGGTTGCTGGCCAATTTGCTCTCCTGCAGCAGCGCCAGGATCAGCGCCTGGTCGCGCAGGCTGCTGCCGTAGTCGGCCATCCAGCCCTTGCTGCGGCTGATGCCCAGGCCCGCCTGCAGCGCCTGCTCGGCGCGCGGCTTGTCGCCCATGGCGTCCAGCGCCACCGCCAGTTGCACCAGCGGCAGGCCGGAGCGGGCATCGGCGCGGCGCTCGAACAGGCTGCGCAGGGCGCCCAGCGGTGCCTGCTGGCTGCGCGACAGCACCAGCGCGGCGTAGGCTTGCACCGCAAAGCGGGTGTGCTCGGCGTTCTCGCTGTAATCGACCTCGATCAGGTTGCGTTCCTGCAAGTAACGCAGCAGGCGCTCGCTGGCCTTCTTCAGGGCCTCGGCCGGCACGCCATAGCCCTGTTCGCGGGCACGCAGCAGGAAGTCGGTGACATAGGCGGTCAGCCAGTATTCCTCTTCACTGTCCGAGCTCCACAGGCCGAAGCTGCCGTTGTAGCGCTGCATGCCCAGCAGGTGCTCGATGCCCATCTCGATCTTGCGCTTGCGTACCTCGGCCGGCTCACCCTTGATACCCAGGCGCTGGAGGCTCGCTGCATCGGCGTACAGTGATGGATAGAGACCGCTGGTGGTCTGCTCCAGGCAACCGTAAGGGTAGGCTTCGAGGGCGCGGATCTGCTCGGCCAGGTTCAGCGGTGGGCGGCTCGACAGCGCCAGGCTGGCTTCCAGGCCCGCGGGTTCGAAAGCGGCGAGGTCGCTTTCCGGCAAGGTCCATGGCTGGTCCTTGAGGGCCACGCGGTAGTGCTTGAGCATCGCCGGATAAGCCGGGCGCACGCCCAGGGTCCATTCGCGTTCGAAGGTGTTCGCCGGCTCGCCAGGCAGTTGCAGGCCGTTGACCCGCACCTGCACCTTACCCTGCCCCAGGCCACCCAGGGCCTGCACCGGGATCAGCAGCGTGCGGCGCTGGCCTTCGGCCAGGGCGATGTCCTGCTGGGCGCTGGCCGTCAGGCTCAACTGGCCCTCGGTGCGGATCTCTACACTCAACTGCTGGGCTCGACCCGACAGGTTGGCCAGGTCCAACGCCAGGTTGGTACGGTCACCACCTGCCAGAAAGCGCGGCGCCGACAGTTCGGCGATCAGCGGTGCAGCCACCACCGTCTTGCCCTCTGCCATGCCGAAGTGCTCGTCGGTCCAGGCCTGGGCCATCAGCCGCAACTCGCCATTGAAATCGGGAATATCGACCGTCGCCTCGCCTTCACCCTGATCGTTCAAGGTCACCGGGAGGCTTTGCTGGGCGACGATGGTCACCGTGGTGTTGGGGCGCTTGCCGCCCTTGGCCATTGCCGCGTCACCACCGAAGGCCAGGCTGGCCAGGCGGCCTTGGCCGGCTTCGATCAGCTGGCCGTAGATGTCCAGCTGGTCGGCACCATAGGCTTTGCGGCCGAAAAGGCTGGCGAACGGGTCGGGGGTCTTGTAGTCGGTGATGTTGAGGATGCCCACATCGACGGCGGACAGCAGCACATGCACCTGCTTCGGCACGCTGCCGTCAGCATTGGCGGCCTTGATCTTCACCGTCAGCGGCTGCTTGGGCCGCATCTTCTCCGGCGCCTGCAGGCTGACCGCGAGCTTGCGTTCGGCACGCGCCAGCGGCAGGTGCAGCACGCCGACGGCGCGCTTGGGCGTGGCATTGGCCTTGCGCTCACCCGGGCGGATCACCAGCGCGCTGATGTACAGGTCGTGGCGCGCCCACTGCTTGTCCAGCTGCACGTCGAAGGTCTTGCCCTCGGCGGGCACCTCGATTTCCTGCCACCACAGCGGGCCATCGCTGGACTCGATCATCAGGTAGCCGCTGCCGGCCGCTGGCGGGGTCACGGTGACCTTGGCGGTGGCGCCATCGGCATAGGCCGGCTTGTCCAGCGCCAGCTTCACCTGGTCCGGGCGCACGGCGCCGCCTTCGGCGTTGTCCTGGGCGCGATAACCGGCCCAGAAGCGTTCGCTGGAAACCAGCCCGGTCTCTGGGTCTTCCACCTCGACGCGGTACGGCCCCCATTCAACCTGGAAGCTCAGCTTGGCGGTAGAGCCGGCCTTGACGCTGAGGGTTTCCTCACTCTGGGTGAGGAACTTCTCGTTGTAGTTGTAGCTCCAGCCATCGCTCTGCGAGTAGTTCCAGTAGTAGTCGCGGCGCTCGCGGATCAGCCGCACTTTCAGGTCGTTGGCGGCCAGCTTGTTGCCAGCGCGATCGGCCACAAGGAACTCGAATTCCACCGGGCCATCGCTGTCGGTTTCCTCACCGTCGAACAGGCCACGCAGGCCAGGCAGGCGCTCGGCTGGCCAGATCGGCTGTTCGAGGCGGCGGGTGATCGGCCGGCCACCGGACTCCTGCAGGCTGGCCTGCACGGTCAGTTGCAGCGGCGAACGTGCTTCGGCCCAGTGGCTCTCGATATCGATCACTGCCTTGCCGGCCTGGTCGAGGGTGACTTCGTCGAGTTCCAGGTCCTGGGTCAGTTCGGTTTCGGTGACTGAACCGAACTGGTAGCCCGGCAGTGCCGGCACTGCCTCACGCAGTGGGCGCACATAGGCCTGGCCACTCAGGCGATTGCCGGCAGCCGGCGCACCGTAGAGGTAACGACCATTGACCTGGATGCGCGCATCCTCCTCTGGCGACAGCGGCGTATCGCTGCCCTTGAGTTCCAGCGCCAGCCGCTCGGGGAGGAAGTCTTCGACCAGGAACTCGTACACTTGCTTGCGACCGCCGCCCAGGTCGAGCAGCAGTTGCCAGCGGCCGGGCGGGGCCTCCGTGGCCAGTTGCAACTGATACTGGTACAGGCCGTTGGCGTCGGCCTCCCAGACAAACTTGCGGCTGACCTGCTCATCCGGGCGACGCACTTCCACGCTGACCGGCTGAGCCTTCACCGGCTTGCCATCCTGGTCGCGCAGCAGGCCGTTGAGCAGCACCGTTTCACCCGGGCGATAGAGGTCACGCGGGCCGAAGATGAAGAATTGCAGCGGGTTGGCCTGGGGGCCGGTGATGTCGAACTCGGCCAGGTCCAGGGCAGCGGTGTTCAGGCGCAGCAGGGTGGTGTGCACGCCCTGGGTGGCGATCAGGGTGTCGGCCTTGGCCGTGATCGGCAGCTGGGCATGGCCGGCGCCATCGGTCTTGGCCTGGGCCAGCAGCTTGCCCTTGTCGTCATGCAGTTCGAGGTTGACGTCCTTGAGCGCCTTGCCGCCTTCCAGGGCCTGGGCGAACACGTCCAGGCGGTCACGGTAGCGGTGCGCGGACACGCCGATGTCGCTGAGGGTGAACAGCGTCGCCGGCTGTGAATAGTCATAGGTACCAGAGGCGCGCATCACGGCCAGGTACACACCCGGCTCCTGCAGCGGCTTGATCCCGGCGATCGGCAGCAGCACGGTCTCGCGGGTGTTGCGCGCCGGGTTCAGGTCGAAACGGCCGCTGTAGACCAGCTCGGCCATGTCCAGGGTTTCCTTGGACTGGTAGTAGTACAGGCTGCTGTTGCGGCCCCAGTTGGCCAGGAAAGTCGAGAGCATCTCTGGCTTGACCCGGAAGAACTCGACATCGACCTTGGGAACGTTCAGCGCAATCACCGGCAGGCCTTCGGCCAGGCGGGTGGGCAGCAACGAACCGCGGCTGGCAAAGCCAACGGTGGGTTGCATGTCGCGGGTTTCCAGGCGGCTCACCGAGTCGCTGTCGAGCGTTTTGCCGTTGACCGCCAGCAGGCCCTTGTCGACGGTCAGCACCAGCTTGCGCTGCGGCTCCAGGTGGCGCAGGCGCAGTTCCATCTGGTTGTCGGAGAGTTCCCAGGCACCGTCGACCTTGCCTTTGACGGTATCGACCAGGTGCACCTTGGTGGCGAAGTCCTGCTTGGCGTCCAAGGGTGCCGAGAAGCTGATCGACAGGGTACTGGCGCCATCGAGCTGCACTTCCGAGACATCCAGCACGCTGAGCTCACGCCCCTCATAGCGCTTGGCAAGGACGGCAGGGTCCTCGCGTTTGGGCGCCGGGGCCTCGGCCACAGCGGCCGGTTTTTCGGCAGGCGCGGGTTTGTCCGGTGTCGAGGAATCACAGGCACTGAGCAGGGCCAGCGCGCAGGCCAGCAACAATCCTTTGTTGAACATGGAGTGGTAACTCTTTGGCAGCGTGTACGTGAGGGCAGCAACTATAGCGCAACGGCGGGCCCGGCACTTTCGTCGATGCGGCAAGTGAGACCAGGTTCGCGTGAATTGGTTGCCTAGCCGCTACAATGCGCCGAGCCAAATACTGGGGGCGCTCTGCACCCCTTCGCGGGCAAGCCCGCTCCCACATCATGGACTGCGCTTTACCTGTGGGAGCGGGCTTGCCCGCGAAGGGGCGCGAAGCGGCCCCACAGCCTCAGGAATTGCAATGTCGCAACTGACCACCGACTGGCAGCACCGCCCCACTCACCGCAAGGTCTGGGCGCTGGCCGCGCCGATGATCCTTTCCAACATTTCGGTACCGCTGGTGGCCCTGGTCGACAGCACCGTGATCGGCCACCTGCCCCATGCCCACCAGCTCGGCGCAGTGGCCGTGGGCGCCACGCTGTTCACCTTCATGGTCGGCCTGATGGGTTTCCTGCGCATGGGCTCCACGGGCTTCGCCGCCCAGGCCGCCGGGCGTGCCGACGGCGCGGCGCTGCGCCAGGTGCTGGTGCAGGGCCTGCTGCTGGCCGTGGCCTTTGCCCTGCTGATCGGCCTGCTTGCCCTGCCCTTCAGCCAGCTGGCGCTGCACGCCATGCAGCCGAGCGAGGCGTTGCAGCAATCCACCGAGGGCTTCTTCCACACCCGGCTGTTCGGCCTGCCGGCAGCACTGGCCAGCTATGCGCTGGTCGGCTGGTTCCTCGGCACCCAGAACGCACGGGCGCCGTTGGCGATTCTGCTGACCACCAACCTGCTGAACATCGCCCTCAACCTGTGGTTCGTGCTGGGCCTTAACTGGGGCGTGCTAGGTTCGGCACGGGCCTCGGTGATCGCCGAATGGAGCGCCGCCCTGCTCGGCCTGGCCCTGACCCGCCCGGCCCTGCGCGCCTACCCCGGGCAGATCGCCTGGGCTGCGCTCAAGCGCTGGCAGGCCTGGCGGCCATTGCTGGCAGTGAATCGCGACATCTTCCTGCGCAGCCTGGCGCTGCAGCTGGTGTTCCTGCTGATCACCGTGCAAGGCGCACGCCTGGGCGAAGCCACGGTGGCGGCCAATGCCCTGCTGCTCAACGGGCTGCTGCTCACTGCCTACGCCCTCGATGGCCTGGCGCATGCCGTGGAGGCGCTCTGTGGGCATGCCATTGGTGCGCGGGATCGAGACACCTTGCGCCGCTCGCTGGTGGTGGCCTGTGGTTGGTCGCTGATCACCAGCGTGGGGTTTGCCGGCGTGTTCCTGCTCGGTGGGCACCTGTTCATCGACCTGCAGACCGATATTGAAAGCGTGCGGGCGGCGGCTTATCCGTACCTGCCGTATCTGGCGCTGCTGCCGTTGATTGCGGTGTGGAGTTATTTGCTCGACGGGCTGTTCATCGGCGCGACCCGAGCGCGGGAGATGCGCAATGCAATGTTGCTGTCGGTGCTGATTGCGCTGCCTTTGGGGGTGCTCATGAGTGGGTTTGGCAACCATGGGTTGTGGTTGGCGTTCCTCGGGTTCATGGCGCTGCGGGCGGTGACGCTGGGGTGGGTTGGATGGAAATTGAACATGCAAGGCAAGTGGATAGGGGAGCAGGAGAACACAATATGAAAGAATTGCTCAGTTGACTGGACTAGATGGCTCAAGCCAAAAAAGACCTCTGCCCACGGAGGGGTAATCACCTTAGCCATGCCATGAGCAGGGAGCCATCATGTACCCACCACCCGCACCTTCTGGCGTCTGTGTAATAAGCAATATGCATGCTGCCAGTCGAGAGCGTCATTACTTCAAAAATGGTGGAACCGGCTTTTTAATATCATGGTTCTATTCCAAGGTTCGAAATCGAGGTGACTGGGATTACAAGCAACAAGGAAGGGAGTATGAGGCATTGGGAAATTTCAATTACGGCGCAGCTGGAACTGCTGCTGGTCTCTCGGAAGAGTTCTTGTTGAGAGGTGCCGGGTGGGCTCAAAGCCGTGCAGGCACCAGTAACTCTACATTTGGCTCATGGTGGGGAGACCCGCCTTACGGTGACGATCCCGAAGATCAGGAATGGATCAAGGCAGGTATCAGATATGCGAAGACGTTCGGCTACTAAATGGCTGATAGCCGCCCTGTTTCTGCTCTCCCTCGGACAATCCCTATGGTTTCTCACCTCGAGCTCCAAACCTGTGTTGACCAAGGTTGTTTCTGTCACCCCTATTGGCAAACACAGCGCAGTCTATGAAGTGCTAAGTAATGACGGTGGCGCGACGGTGCCGCTGATTTATTTGTACTTTGTGGCTGAACAAACTCAGCGAGAGGAGCAGGTACTACCGAATCTAGAGCGACTTACACCTTTTCTGGTGACACGGCAATCTGGCGCGATAGAGCACGTTGAGGGTTTGAAAATAGCGGCCCGAACTCAGGATACGGTGTACAGCTACTCGAGCACATCGATTCTCAAAGAGAATGGTGCTGTTGTGCCAATCACTATCGAGCTCACGGCAACAGCTCAGCCAAAGTAGAAAAAGAAGGGGCCGCATAGCGGTCCCACTTTCAGTCAGGAAGTTACTTGCTCGACGGGCTGTTCATCGGCGCGACCCGGGCGCGGGAGATGCGCAATGCAATGTTGCTGTCGGTGCTGATTGCGCTGCCTTTGGGCGTGCTCATGAGTGGGTTTGGCAACCATGGGTTGTGGTTGGCGTTCCTCGGGTTCATGGCGCTGCGGGCGGTGACGTTGGGGTGGGTTGGGTGGCGGTTGAAGCAGAAGGGTCTGTGGGTTGTCTGAGCTCTCGGAGCGCATGCCTTGCGTTGTTGGGGGCGGCACAGATCGAGCGCCGCCCGCGCGGCGCTCGGTCTCATAGGCGCTGAAGGTGCCCCGGCGGACACCTAGCGGTCAGGACGAGAGGTAGGACGAGCGCGTCAGCCCCAGGCGCAACGCATCGAGGAACTGGGTCCGCTCGCGCGCGCTGATCTTGGCGCTGGCCACCTTGTCACGGTAGTGCGTCATCAACTCCTCCGGCGACAGGTGCACGTAACGCAGCATGTCTTCGATGGTGTCGTGGGTCTCGATACCGGCGTGGTACACGCTGCCATCGGCGTTCTGGTAGATGTTCACCGAGTCGGTGTCACCGAACAGGTTGTGCATGTCGCCGAGAATTTCCTGATAGGCACCGACCAGGAACACGCCCAGCAGGTAGTCCTCACCTTCGTTGACCGCGTGCACCGGCATGCTGGTCTCGATGCTCTGCTCGTCGACGTACTGGTTGATCTTGCCGTCGGAGTCACAGGTCAGGTCCTGCAGCACTGCGCGGCGCATCGGCTCCTCGTCCAGGCGGTGCAACGGGATGATCGGCAGTACCTGGCCGATGGCCCAGGTGTCCGGCAGGCTCTGGAACACCGAGAAGTTGCAGATGTACTTGTCGGCCAGCTTGTCGTTGAGCTCATCCAGTACCTGGCGGTGCGAGCGCTGGCGGGCCTTCAGCGAGTTGTGCAGGCGGCGGCACACGGCGAAGTAGCACTGCTCGGCCAGGGCCTTCTCGGCCAGGCTGATCTTGCCATCGGCGTACTGCGCGGCAACGTCGCCCAGGTAGTGGGTGGCGCGCCAGTAGGTCTCGGTGACCATCTCGATGTCGGTCGGGCCAAGCAGGTCGACCAGCCATTGTACGGTTTCCGGCAGGGCTTCCTTGTTCTCGATGGTCGGCACGTCGTCGTTGTGCTTCTCGACATCGGTCACCTGGATCACCAGCATCGCGTGGTGCGCAGTCAGCGAACGGCCGCTCTCCGAGAAGATGTGCGGGTGCGGCAGGCCCTGCGCGTCGCAGAACTCCTTGAGCATGCCCACCACCACGCCGGCGTAGTCATCCATGTCGTAGTTGATCGAGCTGGCGTTGCGCGAGTGGGTACCGTCGTAGTCCACGCCCAGGCCACCACCGACGTCGATATGGTCGACCGGCAGGCCCAGCGCGCGCAATTCGCCATAGTAACGGATGGCTTCCTTGAAACCGTGCTGGTAGTCGGCCAGGTTGGCGATCTGCGAGCCCATGTGGAAGTGCAGCAGGCGGATGCCCTGGTCCAGGCCGGCATCGCGGAAGCGCTGCACCACCGAGATCAGCTGGGCAGCGGACAAACCGAACTTTGACTTCTCGCCCCCGGTGTCAGCCCACTTGCTCGAAGCCAGCGACGACAGGCGCACGCGCAGGCCGACCTGTGGCTTGACCTTGAGCTCGGCGGCCTCGTCGATCACCAGGGCCACTTCCGACTCTTTCTCGATGACGATGAACACGTTGTGGCCGAGCTTCTGGCCCATCAGCGCCAGGCGGATGAACTCGCGGTCCTTGTAGCCGTTGCAGACGATGGTGCCGCCCTTCGGCGCCAGCGCCAGTACTGCCAGCAGCTCAGGCTTGGAACCGGCTTCCAGGCCGATCGAGACGTTCTGCGTGGCGATGATGTTTTCCACCACCGCTTCCTGCTGGTTGACCTTGATCGGGTACAGGGCGGTGTACTGGCTCTGGTATTCCAGGCGCGCGATGTTGGCATCGAAGGCACCGGTCAGCTGGCGCACGCGGTCCTGAAGGATATCGGGGAAGCGCACCAGCAACGGCAGCGACAGGCCGCTCTGGCGCAGCTCGTCGACCTGCTCGAACAGGTCGATCGGCGCGCTGCTGGGGCCGTTGGGGCGCACTTCGACGCGCCCGGCTTCATTGATGGCGAAATAACCAGCGCCCCAATGGCGGATGCCATAAACACTGCGGCTGTCGGCCACGGTCCATTGGCTACCATCGTCTTTGCGTGTGCGTCGTACGGACATTCAAGTCCCCTATAGATAAGTCCAAGACACTGCCCCACAAGGAGGCGGGCGCAGTGTAAAAGCCGAAAATGACGATTCGTCCGTGCCCTGGGGTAGACCCTGGTCACGGGAACGAGTTTAGAAAGCGTTGGGCAAAAAATCGCGGGGGCGCATCAGCCGCCGGACTTTTTCGCCTTGAAGCCCTGTTTGATCAGCTCGGCGATCAGCAGCTCGACGTGATCGCCCTGGATCTCGATGACCCCATCCTTCAGCGCACCGCCGGTACCGCAACGGCGCTTGAGGGTGGTGGCCAGCTCCTTGAGCTGGTCGAGCGGCAGCGGCACGCCGGTGACGGTAGTCACGGTCTTGCCACCACGGCCTTTGCTTTCACGGCGCACACGGGCGATGCCATCACCTTCGGGGATGACTTGCTGCTTGCAGGTGCAGGCGTCCACCGGCTGGCCACAGTCGGGGCAGTGCCGACCGGCATCGGTGGAGTAAACGAGACCGCCAAGGGCGGCGAAGGAAGAAGCTTTCTTGGCCACTTTTGTTCCTCTGTGCTGAGGACAAAAACTGGTCGACGGGAGCCGACCGCGAAGCCCCACTCTGGCAGGGGCGGCGCTACCACCGCAAGATCCTGCGGCAGCCCGAAAAGGGCGCGCAGTGTAACGATAAATCTGGCTGTTGCTAAGTACTGGAATGCGCCATTTTTCGAATGTTTTGCGACCCCTTCGCGGGTAAACCCGCTCCCACAGGTACCGCGCAGCTTCCACGGCCTGTGAAATCCCTGTGGGAGCGGGTCTACCCGCGAAGGGGCCGGCATGGCCCACGCATCTATTCGAGGCTTGCTTTATAGCGCTGCAACGCCGCCAACGAGTCCGGGCAATACGGCTTCGTCAGGCTTTCTTGCTCAGCCTGTTCCAGGCCAATGAAGCGCGCCTCGATCACTTCTTCCGGCTGCAGCCGCAACGGCGCATCCGAAACTGCCGAGTACACCGCACACCACAAGCGGTTATCCGGCTGGTCGAAGTAGAACCGTTCATGAAAGCGCAACTCCACCCCGTCGATCCCCAGTTCCTCGGCCAGCTCACGCGCCGCCGAATCAGCATACGCCTCCCCCGCCGTCACCATGCCGCCTGCCGCCACATCCCAATACCCCGGGTACAGCGCCTTGCTCAGGGTGCGCCGGTGCACGCACAGCTCACCGGCGCTGTTGAACAGCAGGATGAACGTGCAACGCCCGATCAGGCCGCGCTCGCGCAGTTCGGCGCGGGGCAAGGCCCCCAGCACCTGGTCGGCTTCGTCCACCCAGGTGACCAGTTCGCGGTCGGAAGCCGCCCGGTGGGCGGCCTCGTTTGGGCTGATAGCCATCATCAACCCTGCGACAGCAGCTGACGCAGGTCGATGACCGCGGCGTTGGCCCGGGAAATGTAGTTGGCCATGACCAGCGAATGGTTAGCCCACATGCCGAAGCCACTGCCGTTGAGCACCATCGGGCTCCACAGCGGTTCCTGCGAGGCTTCCAGTTCACGAATGATCTGGCGCACGCTGACCGTGGCGTTCTTCTTCGCCAGCACGTCGGCGAAGTCGACCTCGATGGCACGCAGCAGGTGCGACAGCGCCCAGGCCTGGCCACGGGCTTCGTAGAACACGTTGTCGATCTGCAGCCACGGGGTTTCCACCAGCTCTTCATCTACCTGCGGCGCCTGGCCGGCGACCACCGACTCGGTCTTCAGGGTAGTGTTGAGCTTGACCCGGCCAACGCTGGCCGACAGGCGCTGCGACAGCGAACCCAGGCGGGTGGCGACGTCACCCAGCCAGTTGTTCAGGTTGTCGGCACGAGTGTAGAAGATCGCGCCCTTGTCGCCGGCAGCCAGACGGGTCTGGTAGCGGGTCAGGGACTTGATGCCCTCTTCGAACTCCGACTCGCTCGACGGCAGGATCCAGCTCTTGTTGTCGAAGTTGAAACGCGGCTCGGCTTTGGCCAGGTCGGCGTCTTCGGTGGACTGCGACTGCGAACGGGCGAAGTCCTTGCGCAAGGCACGGGACAGGTCGCGCACCTGGACCAGCACGCCATATTCCCAGCTCGGCATGTTGTCCATCCACAGACCTGGCGGGAAGCGGTCGTTGGAAATGTAGCCACCCGGTTTGTTCAGCAAGGTGCCGGCCACGGTCTTGAGGGTTTCGATCGTTGTGTAGCCCACCACCATCTGCTGGCCAGTGCGCTCGGCTGCGGCCTGAGCGTTCTGCTGCACCGGGAAGAGCTTCGGCTCCTGGCTCCAGTACCAGCCCAGGCCGATACACACCAGCAGGTACAACCCGATCAGAGTCCCCAGGGCACGGCTCCAGAGGCCGCCAAGGTAGCTACGGGCGGCGGCGCCACGGCCATCGACACGCTCGCGGGGCTCGGCTTTGGCCTCGCGGTTTTTCCAGTCCAGCATGGCTTTGTCCTTAATCAGTCACGACGGTTCAGGGCTTGGACCACAGGCCTGCGCCAGGGTGCCACGGCAAGCCCGCGTCGCAGCACTATAAAGCAGACACCGCCGTACGCATAAGCGACCAATGAGTCAGTAACTGAATATTCGTTCGCAAGCCTTTGTTGACGCCGGGCACGTGCGAATGGAAAAAGGGGTGCTAGCATACAGCCATCATCGAACCTGCATAGCCCACTAACAAGTAGCCAGGACATGACCCAAGCCGCAGAGCCGAGCCAGGAGCGCCTCTCGCAGGAGCTCGAACAGCTGTTGCAGCGCCTGTCGCGTACGCGCCTGCGCCACGGCGACCTGCCCGATCAGCTGGAGTTGCCGCCTGCGCGCAAGCCGGTGTACCTGCTGCTGCACGACCATGAGCGCGCCGAACGCCTCGCCCAGCAGCTGGAGTTCTTCGGCCTGAGCGCGCAGCCGCAGCCCTGCGCCAGTGCGTTTCTGGCGTCACTGGCCGAGCAACCTCCGGCGGCCATCGTCATGGATGTCGACTTCTCGGGCCCCGGTGCCGGCCTGCCGTTGGCGGCACTGGCCCAGCAGGGCCTGGCGCAGCCCATACCGTTACTGTTCTTCAGCCTGCACGAAGCCGATACGCCGACCCGCCTGGCCGCCGTGCGCGCCGGCGGCCAGGCGTTTCTGACCGGTACGCTGGAGGCCTCCAGCCTGCTGGAAAAACTCGAAGTCATGACCAGTACTGCCCAGCAAGACCCCTTGCGCGTGCTGATCATCGACGATTCACGCACCCAGGCCCTGCATACCGAACGGGTACTGGCCAGTGCCGGAATGCTGACCCGCAGCCTGAACGACCCGATCGGCGCCATGGCCGAGCTTGCCGACTTCCAGCCCGACCTGATCATCCTCGACCTTTACATGCCGACATGTTCGGGCCCGGAACTGGCCAAAGTGATTCGTCACAATGACCGTTACGTCAGCGTGCCGATCATCTACCTGTCCGCCGAGGACGATCTGGACAAGCAGCTCGACGCCATGAGCGAAGGCGGCGATGACTTCCTGACCAAGCCGATCCGCTCACGCCACCTGATCACCACCGTGCGCAACCGCGCTGCCCGCGCCCGCCACCTCAAGGCCCGCATGGTCCGTGACAGCCTGACCGGGCTGTATAACCACACCCACATCCTGCAACTGCTCGAAGACTGCAGCTACCGTGCCCGGCGCGAGCGGCAGCCGCTGAGCTTCGCCATGCTCGACATCGACCATTTCAAGAAAATCAACGACCGCCACGGCCACCCCATGGGCGACCGGGTGATCAAGAGCCTGGCACTGTTCCTCAAGCAACGCCTGCGCAAGACCGACTTCATTGGCCGCTATGGCGGAGAGGAGTTCGCCATCGTCATGCCCAACACCTCGCTGAAAGCCGCGCACAAGGTGCTGGACGAAATTCGCCGGCGCTTTGCCGAAATCCTGTACCCGGCGCAGCCGGAGGACCTGCAGTGCACCTTCAGCGCCGGCGTGGTACAGCTGGACGATGAGCTGGATGCGCTGAGCATGGCCAGCACGGCGGATGAGGCGTTGTACCGGGCCAAGCATGCGGGGCGTAACTGCGTGGTCCGCGTCGAGCCGTAACCGTCGCGGGCAATAGCTCATCGCCACCATCGTCATCACCTGGTAACAGATTCGCCATAAATTCAGGCACCTATCTCTCGACTCCCCCGCAGGAAGTTCGCGGCTATGCGCCTGAAGTGGCTGACCAATTTCAATACCCTGTTGCTGGTGACCGTGTGTATCGCCCTGGGTGCGACCTTGTGGTGGTCGCAACGTGCCCTGGAGCGCCCCTACCAGTTGATGGAGCGTTACCTGGGCTTGTCGCAGCAGTTCCAGAACCAGACAGCGCGCAACATCCAGGCTTACCTGGGCAGTGGCGACGCCTTGCGCCACAGCGCTGCCGTCGAGGCCAACCAGCAGCTCGCAGCCTCACTGAGCGGCTGGCCGCCCGCGCTCGCGGCCCAGCTGCGCCCGAGCCTGGACACCCTGCAGGCCTTCACCGCCACTGAACTGCTCGCCGCCGGCAAGCTGGCCGGTGACCCGCAGGCCCTGTTGCTGCAGGCCGAACGCGAGCTGGGGGCCAACTTCGAACAGTTGGCCGCCTATGCCCGCGACAGCGCCAGCAGCGAGGCCAACCGCTACCTGCTGCCACTGCTCGACGCCAGCGTGCACCTGGGCCGCCTGTCGCTGGCCCGGGACAAACTGGTCAGTAGCGGCCGTGCCGAGCTGGCCGACGAAGTCGAGCGCGAATTGCAACTGATCCGCACCCAGGCCCAGGTCATCGACGGCCTGCCACTGCTGGGCGTGACCCGGACCGCCGAATCCAACGCCGACGACTTCGCCGCCATGATGGGCCTGCAATCCCAAGCCAGCGCGCAACAGGAAGACGTGGCAGTCGCCCTCAAGCGCGAGTTGCAAAGCCTGCTCAACCGCTACCCTGCCGAACTGCAACGCACCCGCGAGCAGATCGAGCGCCGCATGGCGCTGGCTGCCAGCACCAACCAGCGGCTGGAAGCCGTGCAACAGGCCATCGCCGCCCTGGAGCCGGAGGTACGCGGCCAGCACGCAGAAATTGCTGGCGAGGTGCGCATCATCCAGGGGCTGATGATCGGCCTGATCCTGCTGATCGCCCTGCTCATCGATACCTTGCAGCGACGCCTGGCCCGCACCCTGACTGGCCTTGCCCCGGCGCTGTCGCGCTGGGCCGAAGGCGATTTTGCCGCGCCAATCGCGCTGGGCAAGACCAACCGCGAGCTACACGATATCCAGGAATCGCTAAACCGCCTGCGCCAGTACCTGGTGGAGCTGGTCGGCACCATCCGCCACAACGCCGAACAGGTCGCTGGCAGCAGCCACGCCCTGGCCGGCATGAGTGCCGCCCTGCATGACGGTGCCGAGCGCCAGGCCGGCGATACCGGGCAGATTCGCGATGCGCTGGGCGAACTGGAAGCCACCATCCAGCAAGTGGCCGGCGACGCAAGCTCCGCTGCCGATGCCAGTCGCGATGCCGGGCGCGCGGTGGAACAGGGCCAGGCGGTGATCGGCCAGAGCCTCTCGGGGCTGCGGGCGCTGGTCGACGAGGTGCAAGGGAATGCACGCATGATCGAACAGCTGGCCGAAGAGTCGGCCACCATCGGCGGGGTGCTGACCGTGATCCGCTCGATCGCCGAACAGACCAACCTGCTGGCTTTGAATGCCGCCATCGAGGCCGCCCGTGCGGGCGAGATGGGCCGTGGCTTCGCAGTGGTGGCTGACGAGGTGCGCTCACTGGCGCAGCGCACCACCGGGGCGACCGGCGAGATCCAGGCGCTGATCGACCGCCTGCAGCAGGCGGCGCGAGAGTCGGTGGCCGGGATGCGTACCCAGCTCGAACATGCCGAAGCCACCGCCAACCAGGCCCAGGCCGCGGATGGCGCGCTGGATGAAATTGTCAGCGCGATCCGCACGATCGCCGACACGGCGGTGCGGATTGCCGATGTCACGGCGCAGCAGAGTGGCGCGGTGAGCGAGATTCGTGATCACAGTGAACGGATTCACGAATTGGGTGAGGACAACCTGCAGCGCATTGGTGAAGGGCGTGAGCAAGGTGAACAGCTGCTGAGCCTTGGTGGGGCATTGAGCAAGGCGGTGCGGGCCTTCAGGGTCTGAGTTCACCAGTTCTGGCCTCTTCGCGGGCAAGCCCGCTCCCACAGGGTTACCGTGGCCTCGAGTGCCGTGGGGTACCTGTGGGTGCGGGCTTGCCCGCGAAGTGGCCAGAACTGGCGACACTCAACCCAGCGGCCATGTGTCGCCCTTTAGCCTCCCACCCTTTCAACCATCACCAACTCCGCTATCATGCGGGCACGTTCCACCTCGCGAGTCCGCCATGCGCCGCCTGTTTTTCCTGCTGTTCCTGCTGCTGGCCAGCCCTGCTTTCGCCTCGGGCCTGCTCGACAACCGCCCCAGCGCCACCCTCGGCGCCGCTTCGCTGTCCAACAACGCCGACTTCCTGCCAGTGCACGAAGCCTTCAAGCTCAGCCTGGTGCAGGCCGACGCGCAGACCCTCAAGCTGCGTTTCGTCGCCACCGACGGTTACTACCTGTACCGCCATCGCTTCAACTTCCGCACGGAGCCGGCCGACATCGCCCTCGGCACGCCAAACATCCCCAAGGGCGAGGCCAAGCACGACGAATTCTTCGGTGACGTCGAGGTGTACCACGGTGTGCTCGACATCGAGATCCCGCGCACCGACGCCCGTGCCTTCACCCTGCTGGTGGGCTACCAGGGCTGCGCCGACAAAGGCCTGTGCTACCCGCCGGAAACCGAGCGCCTGAGCATCGATGGCGAAGGTGCTGCCGCAGGCACCGCCTTGCCTGCGAGCGGCGAACAAGGCTGGAGCTGGAAATCGCTGCTGCTGTTCTTCCTCGCCGGGGTCGGCCTGACCTTCACCCCCTGCGTGCTGCCGATGCTGCCGATCCTCTCCGGCGTGGTCCTGCGCGGGCAGGTTGGTGGCCTGCGCGGCCTGGCCCTGTCGCTGGCCTACGTGCTGCCGATGGCCGCCAGCTTCGCCGTGCTCGGCGCGCTGATGGGCCTGTTCGGCGCCGGGCTGAACCTGCAGGCACGCCTGCAGTCGGCCTGGGTACTGGTACCTTTCGCATTGTTCTTCGTGGTGTTCGCCCTGGCCATGTTCGGCCTGTTCGAGCTCAAGTTGCCGCAGGCCCTGAGCAACCGCCTGAATAACGTCGCCAATCACACCCGGGGCGGCTCGCTGCTCGGTGCCGCGGTGCTCGGCGTGCTTTCCAGCCTGCTGGTCTCGCCCTGTGTGTCAGCGCCGCTGGCCGGCGCCTTGCTGTACATCAGCGCCAGCGGCGATGCCGTGGGCGGCGCGCTCAAGCTGTTCGCCCTGGGCCTGGGCATGGGTGCCCCCTTGCTGCTGATTGCCACGGGTGGCGCGGCCTGGTTGCCGAAGAGCGGCCCTTGGCTGAACACCGTGAAAAACGCCATCGGCGTGCTGCTGCTGGGCCTGGCCATCGGCCTGCTCAGCCGCGTGCTGCCAGGGCCGGCAACCTTGCTGCTGGTCGGCTTCCTGGCGGCTGGCGTGGCGCTGTTCCTGGGTGCCCTGGAGTTCGTGGTCAAAACACCACGCCAACGCCTGGCACAACTGCTCGGTCTGGCATTGCTGGTGTATGCCCTGGCCTGCTGGTACGGCGCCCTGAACGGCCAAGGCGACCCGCTGCGCCCATTGCCAGCCCCCGTCACGGCCAACGCCAACAGCCAGGCGGCGGCCACATCAGGTGCCTGGCAGACCGTGACCACACCGGCCGCGCTGGACGCTGCCTTGGCCGAAGCCAAGGCAGCCGGTCAACCGGTGCTGCTGGACTGGTACGCCGACTGGTGCATCAGCTGCAAGGTGATCGAGCACGAGGTGCTGAACGCGCCACAGGTTCAAGGGCAGTTGAACGCCTTCAAGCTGCTGCGCTTCGACATCACCCAGAGCAGCGCCGAACAGCGCACGCTACTCGACCGCTATCAGCTGTTCGGGCCTCCGGCGCTACTGTTCTTTGCCGCGAACGGCGGCGAAATGACCACCGATCGGGTCATTGGCGAGATAAACGCCGGGGAATTTGCGCAGGTTTTGACGCGCGTGCGCGGCAAACTCGGTCTATAACTTCCCGCGTGCCGGGAAATTTCGCCAAATGAGTGACCGGATTTAATTATTTGGTCACATACTTCGCGCGAACCTCGGGCAACGTGCTGGCTATTGCCGGGAACTGGACACTTGCCGTCGCTTTGCGGCACACTCGCCGCGCTGTGTCGAATTGCCCTACAAATCCAAGGAAACCGCAGATGGCAACCCTACTGGTGCTTCACGGCCCCAACCTGAACCTGCTCGGGACTCGCGAACCGGGCCACTACGGCGCCGTGACCCTGGCCCAGATCAACCAGGACCTGGAGCAGCGCGCCCGCGCCGCTGGCCACCATCTGCAGTACCTGCAGAGCAATGCCGAGTACGAACTCATCGAACGTATTCATGCGGCACGCAACGAGGGTGTGGACTTCATCCTGATCAATCCGGCGGCTTTCACCCACACAAGCGTCGCATTACGTGACGCATTGCTCGCGGTGAGCATCCCATTCATCGAAGTGCACCTGTCCAACGTGCACAAACGCGAACCGTTCCGTCACCACTCCTACTTTTCCGATGTTGCCGTAGGAGTGATCTGCGGCCTGGGCGCCAGCGGTTATCGCCTGGCCCTGGAGTCCGCGCTGGAACAACTGGCTGCCAACGCACAGCCCTGATAACGAAAACCCTGGCCTCAGTGGGCCGGGGTTAGAGAGAAACGTTCAGATACGTTTTTAAATTTCGCCCCCTGACCGAACCTTTGGGAGTTGATGATTAATGGATATCCGTAAAGTCAAGAAACTGATCGAGCTGCTGGAAGAGTCTGGCATCGACGAGCTGGAGATCAAGGAAGGCGAAGAGTCGGTCCGTATCAGCCGCCACAGCAAGACCCCGGCTGCCCAGCAGTTCTACGCACCAGCACCAATGGCTGCCGCACCTGCCGCTGCCCCGGTTGCCGCTGCTCCGGCCGCCGAAGCCACCGCTGCTGCACCTGCACTGAAAGGCACCGTGATCCGTTCGCCGATGGTCGGTACCTTCTACCGCAAGCCTTCGCCGACCTCGCCGAACTTCGCTGAAGTTGGCCAGAGCGTGAAGAAAGGCGACACCCTGTGCATCGTCGAAGCCATGAAGATGATGAACCACATCGAAGCCGATGTTGGCGGTGTCATCGACGCCATCCTGGTGGAAGACGGCCAGCCGGTTGAGTTCGACCAGCCGCTGTTCACCATCGTTTGAATCGCGGAGAGCCAACGATGTCTGGGAAGCTCGAAAAAGTCCTGATCGCCAACCGTGGGGAAATTGCCCTGCGGATCCTGCGTGCCTGCAAAGAGCTGGGCATCAAGACCGTCGCCGTGCACTCCACGGCCGACCGTGAACTGATGCACCTGGGCCTGGCAGACGAGTCGGTCTGCATCGGCCCTGCATCGTCCAAGGATTCCTACCTGCACATCCCGGCGATCATCGCTGCCGCCGAAGTCACCGGCGCCACCGCGATCCACCCGGGCTACGGCTTCCTCGCGGAAAACGCCGATTTCGCCGAGCAGGTGGAAAAGTCCGGTTTCGCCTTCATCGGCCCGAAAGCCGACACCATTCGCCTGATGGGCGACAAGGTTTCGGCCAAGGACGCGATGATCAAGTCGGGCGTGCCAACCGTACCGGGCTCCGACGGCCCACTGCCGGAAGACGAAGAGGTCGCCCTGGCGATCGCTCGTGACGTCGGCTACCCGGTGATCATCAAGGCCGCCGGTGGCGGTGGTGGTCGCGGCATGCGCGTGGTGCACAAGGAAGAGGACCTGATTGCCTCGGCCAAGCTCACCCGCACCGAAGCCGGTGCTGCCTTCGGCAACCCGATGGTCTACCTGGAGAAGTTCCTGACCAACCCACGTCACGTGGAAGTCCAGGTGCTGTCCGACGGCCAGGGCAACGCCATTCACCTGGGCGACCGCGACTGCTCGCTGCAGCGCCGTCACCAGAAGGTGCTGGAAGAAGCCCCGGCCCCCGGCATCGACGAGAAGGCCCGCCAGGAAGTCTTCAAGCGTTGCGTCGATGCATGCATCGAAATCGGCTACCGCGGTGCCGGTACCTTCGAGTTCCTGTACGAGAACGGCCGTTTCTACTTCATCGAGATGAACACCCGCGTGCAGGTTGAGCACCCGGTGTCGGAGATGGTCACCGGTATCGACATCGTCAAGGAGATGCTGAGCATCGCCGCTGGCAACAAGCTGTCGTTCCGCCAGGAAGACGTGGTCATCCGTGGCCACTCGCTGGAATGCCGGATCAACGCCGAAGACCCGAAGAAGTTCATTCCGAGCCCAGGCAAGGTCAAGCACTTCCACGCTCCGGGCGGCAACGGCGTACGCGTCGATTCGCACCTGTACAGCGGCTACTCGGTTCCGCCGAACTACGACTCGCTGATCGGCAAGCTGATCACCTACGGCAAGGACCGCGACGAAGCCATGGCACGCATGCGCAATGCCCTGGACGAGATCGTCGTCGACGGCATCAAGACCAACATCCCGCTGCACCGCGACCTGGTGCGTGATGAAGGTTTCTGCAAAGGCGGCGTGAACATCCACTACCTCGAGCACAAACTGGCCAGCCAGGAGTGATCGCGTTAGCGTGATGCATGAAAACCCCGGCCCAGTGCCGGGGTTTTTATTGGCCCTCACGGCTGGCTCACAATCCTCGCAGCGTCAGATCTCGCTTGTAGGAAGCACCTCCATGGGCTGCTGCTTCCACCACTTGGCCTGTAGGTCGAGAAAAACATCAAGCTCCGTGTTTGCGCCCAGAAACTCACCTAGCTGCTGCAAATGTGCGTTCAGTAATTGCGCAATACGTTTGTCATAGGACGATACGTCGACAAGGTCTTTCGGCCTGCCCTGCCAGTGCCGCAGCAGATAATCTTCATAGGCATGCAGCAACCGGCTGCGCACACTCTCTATAACGATCTCGGCCACGTCATGCTGGTCGATTGCGATTTCAGCCCGCCAGGCTTCATCTTCTCGGTTTAGAGCAGCCCCTCGCATGACGGCAAGCTGGCCAGGTGTAATGGCTACCCCCATCAGCGTTTGAAACTCGACCGCCAGTTGTTCGTCTAGAACTTCCATAAAAGTAGCCTGAGACTGCAGGCTGGCAGTGAAGGCCTCGCTCCATTGGAACAGTCGCTGTTGCAAGTCATCGTTTTCGTACATGTGCAGACACCCGAGTCATTCAAGAGGAGCTACAAATTAGTGTCCTCAAGCGTGCGACAAGGGATAAATACTGCTTGGGCTCCTGTGCAAGCGCTGATCATCCTCCACTGCCTGTCCGGCCTGCTCTACAAACCCCCCGCACTCGCGTAAACTGCCAGGCTTCTCGCAGCCTCGGGCTGCCCCTGTCGATTTACCAAAGGTGCCCGCCATGCCTTGGCTGCAAGTACGCCTGGCCATCAGCCCGGAACAAGCCGAAACCTACGAAGACGCCCTGCTCGAAGTCGGCGCCGTATCGGTCACGTTCATGGACGCCGAAGACCAGCCGATCTTCGAACCCGACCTCAACACCACCCCGCTGTGGTCGCATACTCACTTGCTGGCACTGTTCGAAGCCGACGCCGAGCCTGAAGCGGTGTTCGCCCACCTGCAATTGCTGACCGGCGCCGAGTTGCCCGAGCACCAGGCCGAGGTGATCGAGGACCAGGACTGGGAACGCAGCTGGATGGACGGTTTCCAGCCGATGCGCTTTGGCCAGCGCCTGTGGATCGTGCCGAGCTGGCACGAGGCCCCGGAACAGGACGCGGTCAACCTGCTGCTCGACCCAGGCCTGGCCTTCGGCACCGGCACCCATCCGACCACCGCACTGTGCCTGGAATGGCTCGACGGCCAGCAGCTGCAAGGCACCCAGGTGCTGGACTTCGGCTGCGGCTCGGGCATCCTCGCCATCGCCGCCCTGCTGCTGGGCGCTCGCGAGGCCGTGGGTACCGACATCGACGTGCAGGCCATCGAAGCGTCGCGTGACAACGCCCAGCGCAACGGCATCGCCGACGACAAGCTGGCGCTGTACCTGCCCGAGCACATGCCGGCCATGCAGGCCGACGTGCTGGTCGCCAACATCCTTGCTGGCCCACTGGTTTCGCTGGCGCCGCAGCTGTCCGGCCTGGTCCGCCCAGGTGGCCTGCTGGCCCTGTCGGGCATCCTCGCCGAACAAGGTGAGGAAGTGGCTGCCGCCTATGCCGCCGACTTCGACCTGGACCCGATCGTCGTACGCGACGGCTGGGTGCGCATCAGTGGTCGGCGCCGCTAAGCGGGCCTAGAATAGTTCTCTGCACAGCTCCCGGATTGCCGCATGACCGACAGTTTCGTCACCCAGTGCCCGCATTGCCAGACCAGCTTTCGCGTCACCCATCACCAGTTGAGCGTGGCTCGCGGCGTCGTGCGCTGCGGCCACTGCCTGCAGGTGTTCAATGCGGCCAAACAGTTGCTGGAGCAGAACCGTGCCGGGGCCAGCGTCGCCCCCGTGGCACCACCGCCAGCTGTGGTCGAACCGGTCGCTGCACCTGAGCCGGTCGCCAGCGAGCCACCGCCGGTCGAGAAAGAGGACTGGGCCATCACCGCCCAGGCCCTGGATGAACTCGACCTGGACCAGGAACTCGCCCGCCTCGAACGCCGTGGCGAGCCTGCCGAACCCCACCCGGATGCCAAACCCACCGCGCTGCAGGCCCGTCGTGACGAGCCGGCTGCCGATGAGCATGGCGATGAACTGTTCGGCACCGCCACCGACGACCGCCATGAACCGCTCGCGGCCGAGGACCCGGCACCGGTGCTGCTGGACGAGCAGCCACTGGAGCCGGAGCCGGGTGATCGCACCGAGCCGACCCTCGGTGGCAACCTGGATCTGGATCTCGACGACGAACCGCCTGCGCAACGCGCTGCCGAGCCAGAGCCCCAGCAACGGTTCGACGAACACGATGACGATGTTGTTCACGAAAAGGGCCTGAGCGCCCGTGACGACGACGACGCTGACCTCCATTTGTCAGCTCGCGACGACGACCCGCTCGAACCGCTGCCCGGCGAGCGACTGGAGCCCGGCTTCGGCGCCAAGCCTGAGCGCCCGTCACGCAAGGAGCCGCTGGTCGACGTGGTCGACGACCCGCTGCAGTTGGGCTGGGAGAAACCCCGGCCCAACTGGGGCAAGCGCCTGCTGTGGGGCTTCCTGAGCCTGCTGGCCGCTGGCTTGCTGGCATTCCAGTACGTGTGGTTCCACTTCGACGAAATGGCCCGCCAGGACCAGTACCGGCCGATCTTCCTGCAGCTGTGCCCGATGCTCGGCTGCGAAGTGCCGACCCGCGTCGATATCGGCCGGATCAAGAGCAGCAACCTGGTGGTACGTAGCCACCCGGACTTCAAGGGCGCGCTGATCGTCGACGCGATCATCTACAACCGCGCCCCGTTCGCCCAGCCGTTCCCGTTGCTGGAGCTGCGTTTCGCCGACCTCAATGGCCAACTGATCGCCAGCCGTCGGTTCAAGCCCAGCGAGTACCTGTCGGGCGAACTGGCCGGGCGCGGCGAAATGCCCAGCCAGACGCCGATCCATATCGCCCTGGATATTCTCGACCCAGGCCCCAAGGCCGTGAACTACAGCCTCAGCTTCCGCTCCCCCGAGTAATACCAGCACTGCGGATGGCAACGGCATCGCGCATGCTCGCGGGCAAGCCCCCTCTCACAAGGGGGGGTCGCCTACCGAAGCAAATGTCATAAGCCGACAGCTGTACAGAATTTATCCAAATCCTTCTTTATCCGGTCACCGAGAGCGGGTATCATGCCAACCCTTTTTCGGACTCCAATGATTCGGCCCCACAACAGGGAACACCTATGTCGGCGGTACGCATCGGCCCATACACACTACGCAACAACCTGATCCTCGCACCCATGGCCGGGGTCACGGACCAGCCTTTCCGTACACTTTGCAAGCGCCTGGGCGCAGGCATGGTGGTGTCGGAAATGGTCAGCAGCGACATGAGCCTGTGGAACAGCCGCAAGTCCAGCCTGCGCCGCATCCATGAAGGTGATCCCGAGCCGCGCTCGGTGCAGATCGCCGGTGGTGATGCGCAGATGATGGCGTCGGCGGCGCGGGCCAACGTCGAGGCAGGCGCCCAGATCATCGATATCAACATGGGCTGCCCGGCAAAAAAAGTCTGCAACAAAGCTGCAGGCTCTGCTTTATTGAGAGATGAAGCTCTGGTCGCCGAAATCCTCCACGCCGTGGTTGGCGCGGTGGACGTGCCGGTGACGCTGAAAATCCGCACCGGCTGGGACCGGGCGAACAAAAACGGCCTGAACGTGGCGAAGATCGCCGAACAGGCCGGCATTCAGGCGCTGGCGGTGCATGGCCGCACACGTGCCGACCTGTACACCGGCGAAGCCGAATACGACACCATCGCTGCCATCAAGCAGGCGGTGTCGATTCCGGTTTTTGCCAATGGCGATATAACTTCGCCAGAAAAGGCCCGGGCGGTGCTGGACGCCACCGGGGTCGACGGCTTGCTGATTGGCCGGGCTGCCCAGGGGCGGCCATGGATCTTTCGCGAGATCGAACATTTTTTGGGGACTGGCCAACATTTGCCGGCCCCGCAGTTGGACGAAGTGGAACGCATCCTGCTGGAGCACCTGGCCGCGCTGCATGCCTTCTATGGCGATGTGATGGGCGTACGTATCGCCCGCAAGCACGTGGGCTGGTACCTGGCAACACGACCCGGCGGCAAGGAGTTTCGCTCCCGGTTCAACGCTTTGGAAGACACACAAGCGCAGTGCGCCAACGTTCGCGAGTTTTTCAGCGAACGTCGACAGAGCCTTGAGACAGAGGACGGACAAGGGGTGGCCGCATGACGATGATGACCGAGACATTAGTGAGTGGAACAACGCCCGTGAGCGACAACGCCAACCTCAAACAGCACCTCAACACGCCGAGCGAAGAGGGCCAGACCCTTCGCGACAGCGTCGAGAAGGCGCTGCACAACTACTTCGCACACCTGGAAGGCGCGACCGTCACCGACGTGTACAACCTGGTGCTCTCCGAAGTCGAGGCGCCCCTGCTCGAGAGCGTGATGAATTACGTGAAGGGCAACCAGACCAAAGCCAGCGAGATGCTCGGGCTCAACCGTGGCACCCTGCGCAAGAAGCTCAAGCAGTACGACTTGTTGTAAGCCAGAATCCCAATCAGAAAAGGCGGCCTCTGCGAAGAGACGCCTTTTTTGCTGACTCCACCGCGTTATTGGAACCCGAAATGACCGACCAGACTACCCGCCTGCCAGTCCGCCGCGCCCTGATCAGCGTCTCCGACAAGACCGGTATCCTCGAATTCGCCCGTGAGCTGCAACAGCTCGGTGTCGAGATCCTGTCCACCGGCGGCACCTACAAGCTGCTCAAGGACAACGGTGTGAACGCGGTGGAAGTGGCCGACTACACTGGCTTCGCCGAAATGATGGATGGCCGGGTCAAGACCCTGCACCCGAAGATCCACGGTGGCATCCTCGGCCGCCGCGGCACCGACGACGCCATCATGAACGAACACGGCATCAAGCCGATCGACCTGGTTGCAGTCAACCTGTACCCGTTCGAAGCCACCATTTCCAAGCCTGGCTGTGACCTGCCGACCGCCATCGAGAACATCGACATCGGCGGCCCGACCATGGTCCGTTCGGCTGCCAAGAACCACAAGGATGTCGCCATCGTGGTCAACGCCAGCGACTACGCCGGCGTGCTGGAAAGCCTGAAGGCCGGTGGCCTGACTTACGCCCAGCGCTTCGACCTGATGCTCAAGGCGTTCGAACACACGGCTGCCTACGACGGCATGATCGCCAACTACATGGGCACCATCGATCAGGCCAAAGAAACCCTGAGCACAGAAGCGCGCAGCGAATTCCCGCGCACCTTCAACAGCCAGTTCGTCAAGGCCCAGGAAATGCGCTACGGCGAGAACCCGCACCAGAGCGCGGCGTTCTACGTTGAAGCGAAGAAAGGCGAAGCCAGCATCTCCACCGCCATTCAGCTGCAAGGCAAGGAACTGTCGTTCAACAACGTGGCCGACACCGACGCCGCGCTGGAGTGCGTGAAGAGCTTCGTCAAGCCGGCCTGCGTCATCGTCAAGCACGCCAACCCGTGCGGCGTGGCCGTTGTGCCTGAAGACGAAGGCGGCATCCGCAAGGCCTACGACCTGGCCTACGCCACCGACACCGAGTCGGCATTCGGCGGCATCATCGCCTTCAACCGCGAACTGGACGGCGAAACCGCCCAGGCCATCGTCGACCGTCAGTTCGTCGAAGTGATCATCGCGCCGAAAATCTCCCAGGCTGCCCGCGACGTGGTGGCGGCCAAGCAGAACGTGCGTCTGCTGGAATGCGGCGAGTGGCCAGCCGAGCGCGCTGCCGGTTGGGACTTCAAGCGCGTCAACGGTGGCCTGCTGGTGCAGAGCCGCGATATCGGCATGATCACCGCCGATGACCTGAAGATCGTCACCAAGCGTGCGCCGACCGAACAAGAGATCCACGACCTGGTGTTTGCCTGGAAAGTGGCCAAGTTCGTCAAGTCCAACGCCATCGTCTACGCCAAGCAGCGCCAGACCATCGGCGTCGGCGCCGGCCAGATGAGCCGCGTCAACTCCGCCCGCATCGCCGCGATCAAGGCCGAGCATGCCGGCCTGCAGGTACAGGGCGCGGTCATGGCGTCGGACGCGTTCTTCCCGTTCCGTGACGGCATCGACAATGCGGCTAAAGTGGGTATCAGCGCTGTGATCCAGCCGGGTGGTTCGATGCGTGATGCCGAGGTGATTGCTGCCGCCGATGAAGCCGGCATCGCCATGGTGTTCACCGGTATGCGCCACTTCCGCCACTGATTTACGGCAATCGGCCGCACTGAAGCAGGCATCTGCTGCGTTGGGGCCGGTTCCGCTGATGCTCATTGCCAGAAGGCAACTCCGCTCATCGGAACCGGCCCCGCCTTGCATCTACCTGCTTCATTGCGACCTCGTACAGCGAGAGGCAAGGCCTCTCGTTCGACAGATTTCGAGGTTTTGACATGAAAGTTTTGATCATCGGCAGCGGCGGCCGTGAGCACGCCCTGGCCTGGAAAGTCGCCCAGGACCCACGCGTCGAGAAAGTCTTCGTTGCACCAGGCAACGCCGGCACCGCCATCGAAGCCAAGTGCGAGAACGTCGCCATCGACGTCTGCGCCCTGGAGCAACTGGCCGACTTCGCCGAGAAGAACGTCGACCTGACCATCGTCGGCCCGGAAGCGCCACTGGTGATCGGCGTGGTCGACCTGTTCCGCAGCCGTGGCCTGGACTGCTTCGGCCCGACCAAGGGCGCGGCCCAGCTGGAAGGTTCCAAGGCCTTCACCAAGGACTTCCTGGCGCGCCACAAGATCCCGACCGCCGACTACCAGAACTTCACCGAGATCGAGCCGGCCCTGGCCTACCTGCAGGAAAAAGGCGCGCCGATCGTGATCAAGGCCGACGGCCTGGCTGCGGGCAAAGGCGTGATCGTCGCCATGACCCTGGAAGAAGCCGAAGCCGCCGTGCGTGACATGCTGGCTGGCAACGCCTTCGGCGAGGCCGGTTCGCGCGTGGTCATCGAAGAGTTCCTCGACGGCGAGGAAGCCAGCTTCATCGTCATGGTCGACGGCCACAACGTGCTGCCAATGGCCACCAGCCAGGACCACAAGCGCGTCGGCGACAAGGACACCGGTCCGAACACCGGCGGCATGGGCGCCTACTCGCCTGCCCCGGTGGTCACCCCGGACGTTCACCAGCGCGTGATGGACCAGGTGATCTGGCCGACCGTGCGTGGCATGGCCGAGGAAGGCAACGTCTACACCGGCTTCCTGTATGCCGGCCTGATGATCGACAAGGCGGGCAACCCCAAGGTCATCGAATTCAACTGCCGCTTCGGCGACCCTGAGACCCAGCCGGTCATGCTGCGCCTGGAGTCGAGCCTGGTGCTGCTGGTCGAAGCCGCCTTCGCCAAGGCCCTGGACAAGGTCGAAGCACAGTGGGATCCGCGCCCGAGCCTGGGCGTGGTGCTCGCTGCCGGCGGTTACCCGGGCGACTACGCCAAGGGCGACGTGATCAACGGCCTGGATGCTGCGGCCAAGATCGAAGGCAAGGTGTTCCATGCCGGTACTTCGCTGAAAGACGGCCAGGTCGTCACCAACGGCGGCCGCGTGCTCTGCGCCACCGCCATGGGTGCCAGCGTTGCCGATGCCCAGCAACAAGCCTACCGTCTGGCCAAGGAAGTGAGCTGGAACGGCAGCTTCTACCGCACCGACATCGGCTACCGGGCCATCGCCCGCGAGCGCGGTGAGCACCAGCAATAAGTTGCACCCGGTTGCCGCAGCGCGCCAAATCACTGTGCGCCTGCGGTACCCGGCTTGTCGACAGGGCCCCCTGGGGCCTTGCCTTCGACTTGGCGCGCCGCGCATAGTTAGTATCTGGCACATCGGCTAGGAAGGGATCTCGTAGTGCGTCGGCTTCGGATTGCCACAGCTCTGATCGTCAGCTTGCTGACCTTGTTCTGCCTGTTGCCGGCTTCGGCCGAACAGGGCGGAGGGTGGTCCGTTCTGCTCGATGAACAGGCCAACCTGCAATTGAGCGACGTGCGCTCCGATCGCTACCGCAGCCAATTCAGCCCGATCACCCTTGGCGAGCTCGATGCCGCACCGGCCGAGCAGGCCCTGTGGTTGCACTATCGCCTGGAGCCCGGTGACCAGGAGCAACTGCTGCGCATCTTCGCCCCCGACCTGTCCCGCCTTGACCTCTACGCCCTGGATGGCGACAGGCTGCTGCGCCAACTGCACCATGGGCGCCAGGCCGGCAACGCCAGCCCCACCCTGCGTGGCAGCGACCATGTATTACCCTTGCCCAACAGCCAGCACGCACTGGACATCTACCTGCGCCTGGTCTCTGAGCACCAACTGCGCCCGGCGATAAGCCTGGAGCCCGCAGCGCTAGCCGCCTCCGACCATAGCCAGCCGCTGCTGTTCGGCATGCTGTTCGGCGGCCTGGTGATGCTTATCCTGCACAACCTGATCCGCTTTCTCTATACCCGCTCCAGCACCACCCTGTATCTCGCCCTGTACCACGGCCTGATGCTGCTCAGCGGCCTGATCCTGCTCAACCTCAGCGGCCCGTGGTGGCACCTGTGGCACAGCGCGCAAACCCCGGCGGCCTACCTGACCCTGGTACTGGCCGGGCTGTCGGGGCTGTATTTCACCCAGCATTTCTTCTCACCCTGCAACTCGCCACGGCTCAACCGCCTGCTGCAGGGCGAGATGCTGGTCGCTGCGGTCAGCGGGCTGGTCCTGCTGTTCGTCGATACCTTGCCGCTCAACCTGATGACCTATGCCTTGCTGGCCGTCGGCAGCGTGACCATGCTGCTGGCCAGCAGCTACCACTGGTACAAGGGCTATGCGCCCGCACGGCTGTTCAGCATCGCCATGCTGGTGTTCAACCTTGGCGGCCTGGTGCTGCTGCCCGCCCTGCTTGGCCTGACCCGCACTTCGACGCCTTGGCTGCTGTGCATTCTCCTGGGCATGACGGTCGCCAGCGGCCTGCTGCTCAACCTCGCCGTCAGCGAGCGCCTGCGCCGCATCAGCGAAGAGCGCTTCAGCGCCAGCCGTGCTCTGGCTGCCAGCGATGCCGAGATCAATGCCAAGGCAGAGTTCCTGGCAAAGATCAGCCACGAAATCCGCACCCCCATGAACGGTGTGCTGGGCATGACCGAGCTGCTGCTCGGCACGCCGCTGTCGGTCAAGCAGCGCGACTATGTGCAGACCATCCACAGCGCCGGCAACGAACTGCTGACACTGATCAACGAGATACTCGACATTTCCAAGCTTGAGTCACGGCAGATCGAACTGGATGACGTGCAGTTCGACCTGAACGCCCTGATCGAGGACTGCCTGAACATTTTCCGCGCCAAGGCCGAGCAGCAGAACATCGAGCTGATCAGCTTCACCCAGCCGCAGGTGCCGCGGGTAATCAGCGGCGACCCGACGCGCCTGCGCCAGGCACTGTCGAGCCTGCTGGAAAATGCCCTGAAGAACACCTCCCAGGGCGAGATCCTGCTGGTGGTGGCGCTGGACCAGCGCGGCGAAATCCCGCGCCTGCGCATTGCCGTGCAGGACAGTGGCGAACCGCTGCCTGCTGCCGAGCGCGAAGCCTTGCTGCAGGCCGAACTGCACAGCCACCACTTCCTCTCCAGCAACAAGCTCGGCGGGCACCTCGGGCTGGTCATCGCCAAGCAGCTGATCGGCCTGATGCAAGGCGAATTCGGCATCAAGAGCAGCACCAGCATGGGCAACACCCTTTGGCTGACCTTGCCGCTCGACCCGTCACGCCTGGAGCAGCCACCGGCCGACCTGGACGGCCCATTGCGCGATGCCCGTGTGCTGGTGGTGGACGACAACGACACCTGTCGCAAGGTGCTGGTTCAGCAATGCAGCGCCTGGGGCATGAATGTCAGCGCAGTGCCGTCCGGCAAAGAGGCCCTGGCTCTGCTGCGGACCAAGGCGCACCTGCGCGACTACTTCGACGCGGTGTTGCTGGACCAGAACATGCCGGGTATGACCGGCATGCAGCTGGCGGCCAAGATCAAGGAAGACCCGAGCCTGAACCACGACATCCTGGTGGTGATGCTCACGGGCATCAGCAACGCGCCCAGCAAGGTCATCGCGCGCAATGCCGGGGTCAAACGCATCCTCGCCAAGCCGGTTGCCGGCTATACGCTCAAGACCACCCTGGCCGAAGAACTGGCCCAGCGCGGTCACGAGCAGGCGGTCCCGGCGCCGCTACCGGGCGCGCAAGCCACGCTTGAGCTGCCGAGCGACTTCCGTGTGCTGGTGGCTGAAGACAACAGCATCTCGACCAAGGTCATCCGCGGCATGCTTGGCAAGCTCAACCTGGAGCCCGATACCGCCAGCAACGGCGAGGAGGCCTTGCAGGCGATGAAGGCACAGCGTTACGACCTGGTGCTGATGGACTGCGAAATGCCAGTACTGGACGGCTTCTCCGCGACCCAGCAGTTGCGAGCCTGGGAAACCACCAACCAGCGCCAGCGCACCCCAGTGGTGGCGCTCACCGCGCATATACTGGCAGAGCACAAGGAGCGCGCGCGGTTGGCCGGCATGGACGGGCACATGGCCAAGCCGGTGGAGCTGTCGCAGTTGCGCGAGTTGATCCAGTATTGGGCCAATCAGCGCGAAGCCAAGGCTGACCCTGCGCACACCTCCTGATCTGCGACGCCTGGTTCGGCGCCCCGACTTGCCCGCGAAGTGGCCGGTGACGACAACCTCGATGCGGCTGATACACTTCACCTCACTTTCCCTGCCAGGGGCGACCCCATGCTCCACGAGTTGTTCAGTGTCTACCTGAAGATGCTGGTGCTCTATAGCCCGTTCTTCGTGCTGTCGTGCTTCATCAGCCTGACCCGTGGCCACTCCAGCAAGGAGCGCAAACAGCTGGCCTGGAAGGTGGCCTTCGCCGCGCTGGTGGCCAGCGTGCTGCTCTATCTGTTCGGGCGGGTGATCTTCGGCATCTTCGGCATCACCGCCGATGCCTTCCGCATCGGTGCCGGCAGCGTGCTGTTCATTTCGGCGTTGGGCATGGCTCAAGGCAAGCCGGCGGTACAGGCCGACAACGTGCAGCAGGACGTGACCATCGTGCCGCTGACCATTCCGCTCACGGTGGGCCCCGGCACCATCGGTGCACTGCTGGTGATGGGCGTGGGCCAACCGCACTGGGACGACAAGTTGCTGGCCATCGTCAGCATCGCCCTGGCCAGCTTCACAGTAGGCCTGGTGCTGTACCTCTCGCACGGCATCGAAAAACTGCTCGGTGACCAGGGCCTGCAGATCGTCAGCCGCTTGATGGGGCTGTTCGTCTGCGCCCTGGCGGCGCAGATCATCTTCACCGGGATCAAGGGTTACCTGGTGCCCTAGAGTTCGATATCGAGAATCTGCTGATGCGCTGACGCATCAACGCGCGACTGCACCTTCTGCTTGAACTGGTCACGGAACAACCGCAAGTTGAAGCGTATCAACTCGGCACTCTGCCCCGTCAGCGTCATGCCCAGATCACCTTTGACGAACAGAAAGTGCTTGGTGGTTTCCAGTGCAAGCAGCTGCATCTGATACAACACCATTTCGTAGTGGTCCCCCGAGCGACGGACACAAGGCATCAACTGAAACTGTATCTTGTTGCTTTTCCTCATTCGGGTTTCAATCCGCTTGAGCAGTTCACGGTCCTTTTGCAAGCCCAGCACGAAGTGCTCGGCTTGTTTCAGGTGCTCGGCCGACCCCACCTGCCCAATCTGTTGCAACGCCATGTCGATGACCTGCTCACGCAAGGCAACTGGCCGCTGCGCCTCCGGGGGCGGCGTAGCATCCCAGCCAAGAAAACTCAGCTTGCGCCGGTAATTGTTGAACCAGTCGGTGTTCAGGCCTTCAGCCTTTTCCTCGGTGGCTACTGCATGTGCAAAACGCACAACCAGCAGAATGTCTTCGCGGGCTTCGCTATCGACATTTCCGGCGAACGGCATAAGGCTGGTTTCGACAACCTTGCCACAGGTCATCGCTGAATTCGAATCAGTCATGTGCAAGTTTCCTGAGTGCGCAATCCGGGTTGGGCGGTGCATGGCAGGCAGGCGCCTCCCAACCATGAGGATCAAAGGTCGATTTCGGCCAGAATCTCACGTGCTGCATGGTTGAGCTTCTGGTCGATCAGATCACGTGCACTTTCATACTGACGCTGGCTGAAGCTCAATGATGCGGCACACGCATAAGTCACAGCACCTTGATGCTCCCACTTGCCCAGAAGGCTTTCGCCTTTGCGGTTGGGCAATTCATCACTCTGTAAAGCGCAAACAAGCATGACCACGTCACCACCGGCCGACTGCGCGCACTTGCACACGCTGATACTCACCCGGTCATCTTCGCGGCTTCGGGTATCCAGCAACTTGATGGTCTCGGCATCTTTCAACGCCTCGACAATCGCGCCCCCAAGGTCCTTGAGGCTCTGCTTGATATCACCGGTAGATGCACCGTAGGCCGACTGCAACCCCTGCCCCAGCAGGTTGCTCATTTCCACATATGCCCCGGTTTCAGTGACCTTGTTCACCTCATACTTGAGGGAGGTCCAGCCGGTAGCACTCATGATCCTCAGGTATTCATCGAACCAGGATTCGGTCTGCTGGGATGGATGATGATTTTTGTTCGCGGCCTGGCTGGCCAATGCGTGGCAGCACCTGCTGGCCTCCCGAACGGGTTCGGAAACTTCGTCGGTGAACACGAACAGGTTCTGGTCGGCCAGTAGTTGAAGGGTTTGTTTTTCTGCGTTTTCGGTCATTGCCGTGTCTCCAGGATGATGTGCAGTCGGAGCCTTCGAGCTCCGGCTGCAAACCTACCGGTCACGACACGTGCTGCCTGCCATGTAACGCTTCCTGCCCAGTCAGGGCTTGGCGCCATACCAGCGCGGCGTGTAAGCCCATAGCCCGCCGTCGGCACGCGCGAAGGTACAAGTCAGCGACGAGCCGATCAGCACCATGGTGCGCATGTCGACCATGCTTGGCTGCAGCTCTGCCAAGGTGACGACCCTGAGCGTCTGCCCAGGCCGCCCAATGTCGCGGCCAAGTACTACAGGCGTGCTCCCCTGGCGATGCCGGCGCACCACCTCCAGTGCAACCCCTAGCTGATGCGGCCTGGATTTGGAGATCGGGTTGTAGAAAGCCAGTACCAGATCAGCCTGGGCCGCCAGGTCCAGGCGCTTTTCGATGATCGACCAAGGCTTGAGGTTATCCGACAGCGACATGACGCAGAAGTCATGCCCCAACGGCGCGCCGGCTTGCGCGGCGGTTGCCAGCGAAGCCGATACCCCCGGCAGTATCTGAAGGTCGACGCGGTGCCAGGCGGGATCGCTGGACTCATGCAGTGCTTCGAGCACCGCCGCTGCCATGGCGAATACACCCGGGTCGCCCGAAGACACCACCACCACCGAACGCCCCTGGGCCGCCAACTCGAAGGCATGCCGGGCACGCTGCATTTCTTCACGGTTGTCGGTGCAGTGCTGCACTTGATCGTCACGGAACGGTCCGGCCATGCGCACGTAGGTTTCGTAGCCGAGGATATCCTCGGCACGCGCCAGCTCGGCTTTCACTGCCGGCACCATCAGCTCGGCAGCACCAGGGCCCAGGCCGATCACCGCCAGGCGACCACGCTTGCGCCCCAGGCGTGCCGTATCGACCGGCAGTGGGGCCGATGCAATGACCAGGCCCGACTGCTCGATCAGGCGAGCCCCGGGCAAAGCCTCGGCCGCCATGCTGGTCAGCGTGCCGTTCATTGCCGAGAAACGCAGCACCACGCCCAGTTCTGCTGCGGCCTCGTGCAAGGAAGGCTCGGCCATCGCCTGCTCAGCGACCAACAGGCACGCCAGCGAGGGCTCGGCAATGCCGGCTTCACGCAAGGCGCCACGCACCAGCTCGGCCAGGCCAGGCCCGCCAGCTGCGAGTGCCACGACCACAGAGCGCGGGTGGATCAGCAGTTCGTCACGGCTGGCCACGCGCGCGTCACAACCGACATGAATGGTGCGCCGGGCCGTGTCACTGGCCGGCAGTTGCGCCTGCTCAAGCCAGGGTGCATCACCCTCGACACGCACGCTTTCGCCGGCCAGCAGGTCGGAGACAAAACGCTTGCCCTGCTCGAGGTCCGCCAAGGCATAGCCCTCAGGCGGATTGAGCAGGCAGGTACCGAAGCGCAGCTCGCCACTGGTGGTGATCGCTGCCGCCACACCCAGCGCCTCACCGAGTTCGCGCGCCATGACGTTGACCCCGCTCAGCCCCCCCAACAACGGCACCACCGCGCTACCGTCCTCGGCCACGGCCAGTACTGGCGGCTCCGCACCTTTCTCATCGAGCAGGCTGGCCAGGCTGCGGATGACGATGCCGGCAGCACACAGCGCAATGATCGGGGTCGCCTGCTGGTACAGCATGCGCAGGGTGTCGCCAAACCCGTCGTAATACTGATCGGCGCCCTCGACCCGGCCACGCAGGCCATGAATGATCGCCTGTGGATAGCGCTGCTGGATGCGCTGCGCCGTGGCCAGGCTGCCAGCCCCAAGCATCACGATGGCCGGCGCCTGTTGCCAGTTCAGCCCTGCCATTTTTCCCCCGGCACGATGATCAGCGAGAAGTACGGCGAGGACTGTGGATCCACCTCATCCAGCGGCACGATCTTCTGGTTGGCCATGGTCGCCCGCTCGACATACAGCGCGCGCCCGTCCAGGCCCAGTTCGCCCAGCACCTGACGCACCTTTGGGAAGTTGCGGCCAAGCTTCATGATCACCGCCGCATCGGCGTCTGCCAGCCGGCGCTTGAGCTCTTCTGCGGGTAGCACGCCCGACAATACCGACAGGCTCTGATTGCGATACACCAGCGGCGCGCCCAGTACCGAAGCACCACCGAGCATCGAACAGACGCCCGGGACCACTTCGGCCTGATGCTGCTGGGCAAGGCGGTCGTGCAGGTACATGTAGGAGCCGTAGAAGAACGGGTCACCCTCGCATATCACGGCCACATCGCGGCCGGCATCCAGGTGCTCGGCCACCTGCACCGCAGCTTCATCGTAGAAATCGCTGATCACCTGCTCGTAGGACAGCGGCGCTGGCAGTGCCTCGGTGGTCACTGGGTACACCAGTGGCAGCAGGGTCTGCTCGGCTTGCAGGTGCGCCTCGATGATGCCAAAGGCGTTGCCGCGCTTGCCCTTGGCCACGAAATACGCCACCACTGGCGCCTCGCGCAGCAGGCGCAGTGCCTTGACGGTGATCAGTTCAGGGTCGCCGGGGCCTACGCCCAGGCCCAGCAGTCGTCCGCGCGCCATCACTCCACCTCCGTGGCCAGGGCGTTGACCGCAGCTGCGGCCATCGCACTGCCGCCCAGGCGGCCTTGCATGATCACGAACGGCACGCCGCGGCTGTCGGCGGCCAGCATCGCCTTGGACTCGGCAGCGCCGACGAAGCCGACCGGGAAACCGAGGATCAAGGCGGGCTTGGGCGCACCGGCATCGATCATCTCCAACAGGTAGAACAACGCCGTCGGGGCATTGCCGATCACCACCACGCTGCCTTCCAGATGAGGGCGCCACAGCTCCAGGGCCACGGCAGAGCGGGTGTTGCCGGCATCCTTGGCCAAGCCTGGCACACTTGGGTCGCGCAGGGTGCAGATCACCGGGTTGTTGGCGGGCAGGCGCGCGCGGGTAATGCCTTCGGCCACCATGTGCGCATCGCAGAGGATCGGCGCACCCTTGGCCAAGGCCTCACGACCGGCGCGGCCGGCACCTTCGGAGAACTGCAGGCCGTCGATGGCCTCGACCATGCCGCAGGCATGGATCACGCGCACGGCGAGCTTTTCCAGGTCTGCGGGAATCCGCTCGAGCCGGGCTTCCTCGCGGATGATCCGGAAGGAATTGCGATAGATCTCCTGACCATCGCGGATGTAGTCAATCATCAAGGTGCTCCGTCGGCAGGGCGAGCATGGCGCCTGCTTCATTCAAGGTAAGGTCGGTGGCGCGCAGGGCTCCCAGGCCCGGCAGGTGCGCGTCACGCAGATACAGGTCGTAGCGGCCCGGTGAACGGGCCAGCAAGGTGGCCGGGGCGACATGGGCCACGGCACAGGAACGGGGGCAGCCGGACAGGTGCACACTGCCGGGTGCGCCACTGCCCAGCAGCGCCGCCAGCTCGACGGCATCGGCCTTGGTCTCGGCCTGGGCCTTGGCGCAGCCACTGCTGCCGGTGCAGGCGACCACGCGCGCCAAAGGCTCATCGGCCTGGCAGAGCAGGCCCAGCGCCGCTAGCTCGGCACGGGCCTGCTCAAAGCCGGCAGCGGCGATATTGGTCAACATCAGGCTTTGCCATGGGCTCAGGCGCAGGCTGCCGTCGCCCCATTGGCGGGCCACCTGGGCAGCCCCACGCAACATGGCGGGCGACAACCGGCCCAGCACAGGTGCGACGCCTAAGGCCATGCCCTGCTGCTGAGTCACAGGCCCCAGCCATGGGCTTTGGCTGATTTCGCGCTGCCACTCGAGCACGGCCACATCGCGGCGCACCTGCAGCCCGAGGCCGTTGATGAAGACATCGACCGGGCAGCCTTCGAGCAGCTGGCGCATGCGCGACTGTTCAGGGCTTGCCAGATCGAGGAAGCGATCGAGCACCGCGCGCACCAGTGCCAGCCCCTGCTCCAGTGGCACCGCGCCTAGTACCTGGCCGTCGGCCGGGCAGCTGGCCAGGCCGAATGCCAGCCAGTCACGCTGCTCCAGGCGCAATGCCGAGAGCCACAGGTCGTGGGGGTGTTCGAGCATTGCCACGCCTTCACCACCGTCCAGTTGCACGGCGAACTTGGCCGACAGTTGATGAAAGCGCGGGGTGCCTTGCAACAGGTCGAGAATCTGCTCGGCCAGCGGGCGCACGTCCAGCAACATCTGCGGATCATGCCCGGCCAGGGGACTGAGCATCAGGTTGCGCACATCGTCACTGGCGGCGTCGCGCGGGCCGAGGCCAGCGGCCAGCAGGCAGCCGACCAGGCCGGCGTGGTCATCACCGATGCCGCGAATCTGCAAGTTGCCGCGGTTGGTGGCCTCGATTACCCCACCGGCATAGCGCTCGGCCGCTGCCGCCACCGCGTCAGCCTGGTCGGCCAGCAGCAGGCCGCCAGGCAGCTTGATCCGGCAGATACCACCGTCCCGGGCGCCGACGATGCGCCACAACCCCGGGCAGGCCGAGGGGCGGAGTGTTACAGCGGGCGTGTTGGCTGGCGTCAAAGGGGTGTCCGGCAATCGCTGAAAATGCGCTTGAGTGTAGAAGGCGCGGTATTATGCCTGCTTTGTCCGGCGGCATGAAAAGCCGGTGGTCGAGCTTCGACAGCGATCGAGCAGAAATTCAGCACCGCGTCGCCTGCTTCGCGGGCAAGCCCGCTGCCACAAGTGCTGCACAGGTCTCAAGGACTGTAGCAATCCTGTGGCAGCGGGCTTGCCGCGAAGGGGTGCGAAGCAGCCCCAAAAAACGGCGGAACGAAATACATGACTCCCTGGCTGACAGTAGTAGGCATCGGCGAAGACGGCTTCAGCGGCCTGGGCAAACAGGCCCGGCGCGCCCTGCTGGGCGCCTCGCGGATCATCGGCAGCCCGCGCCAGCTGGCCCTGTTGCCGCGCTGCATCGGCGCACAGCGGCAGGACTGGCCAACCCCGTTCTCCCTCGCCCCGGTGTTGGCCCTGCGCGGAGAGCCCGTCTGCGTGCTGGCCAGCGGTGACCCGATGTTCTATGGCGTCGGCGCCAGCCTGGCGCGGCAGGTGCCTGCCGCAGAAATGCAGGTGCTGTCGATGCCTTCTTCCTGCGCCCTGGCCGCCGCCCGCCTGGGCTGGCCGCTGCAGGACGTGCAGGTGCTATCGGTAGTCGCACGCCCCCTGGCGGCGCTCAATGCCCACCTGTACAGCGGTCAACGCCTGCTGGTGCTGAGCAACGATGGCGATAGCCCTGCGGCCATCGCCGAGCTGCTGAACGAGCGCGGTTTCGGGCCAAGTCGCCTGCAGGTGTTTGAACACCTCGGCGGTAGCACTGAGCGCCAACTGACAGGCACCGCCGAAGACTGGCCCGACACCGAAGTCGCCGCCCTCAACCTGGTGGCCATCGAATGCCTGGCCAGCCCGGATACCATGCGCCTGCCACGTGTGCCTGGGCTGCCGGACAGCGCCTTCCGCCATGACGGCCAGCTGACCAAGCGCGACGTGCGCGCCATTACCCTGGCGCGCCTGGCACCGCACCCCGGCGAATTGCTCTGGGACGTGGGCGCCGGTTGCGGCTCGATCGGCATCGAGTGGATGCGCGCCCACCCGGCTTGCCGCACCCTGGCCATCGAAGCCGACGAAGGCCGCCAGGGCTTTATCGAGTACAACCGCGATGCCTTGGGTGTCCCCGGCTTGCAGCTGATTCGTGGCAAGGCGCCCGAAGCCCTCGCCGAGCTGGAACGCCCGGATGCCATTTTCATTGGCGGCGGCGTCACCCGCGAAGGCGTGCTGCCCTTGTGCTGGGAACGCTTGCGCCCCGGCGGGCGGCTGGTGGCCAATGCGGTGACCCTGCAAAGCGAACTGGCCCTGGCGCATTTCCGCGAGCAGCATGGCGGCGAGCTGACCCGTATCCATGTCGCCCAGGCCCAGCCATTGGGTGCCTTCGACACCTGGCGCCAGGCGTTGCCGATCACTCTGCTCGACGTGGTGAAACCCCTCGATGCGTGAAGAAACCCGCGAACAGCCCGCGCCCCTGCGCTGCGGCCTGACCACCGGCAGCTGCGCCACCGCCACCAGCCTCGCGGCTGCCCGGCTGCTGCTGACCGGCCAGTGTGACGACGCAGTGAGCATCACCCTGCCCAAGGGCAAGGTGGTGCAGATGCGCCTGGAGTTCTGCCGCCTAGTCGGCGAGCGCGCCGAAGCGGGAACGCTCAAGGATGCCGGCGATGACCCGGACGTCACCCACGGCGCCCTGCTCTACAGCCAGATCCGCTTGCAGGAGCAACCCGGCATACGCTTCGTCGCAGGCCTTGGCGTCGGTACCGTCACCCGCCCAGGCCTGGTGCTGGCCGTAGGTGAGCCGGCCATCAATCCCGTGCCACGGCGGATGATCAGCGAGCATTTGCAGCAGTTGGCCGACGACTGCGGTTATCCAGGCGGCTTCGAGGTCACGGTCAATGTGCAAGGGGGTGAGGCGCTGGCGCTGAAAACCATGAACCCGCGCCTGGGCATTCTCGGCGGTTTGTCGATCCTCGGCACCAGCGGCATCGTCCGGCCCTTCTCTTGCGCGGCCTACATCGCCTCGATCCACCAGGGCATCGACGTCGCCCACACCAACGGCTACACCCATATCGCCGCCTGCACCGGCAACGCCAGCGAAGACACCATGCGCCGGGTCTACAACCTGCCCGAGATCGCCCTGATCGAGATGGGTGATTTCGTTGGCGCAGTGCTCAAGCACGTGCGCAAAGTGCCAGTGCCACGTCTGACCCTGTGCGGTGGCTTCGGCAAGATCAGCAAACTGGCTGCCGGGCACATGGACCTGCATAGCCGCCACTCGAGCATCGACCTGCCGCAGCTGGCCGGCTGGGCAGCAGACCTCGGCGCCGACGCCGAGCTGCAAGCGGCCATCATTGCCGCCAACACCAGCCAGCAAGCCCTGGCCCTGGCACACGCCGCCGGCATTGCCCTGGGCGACGCGGTATGCGCCCATGCCCTGGCCTTTGCCCGCAGCGTGGTGCCGGCTCAGGTGCAGGTCGAAGTGTTCGCCATCGACCGCCAGGGCGGCATCGTCGGCAAGGCGGGTGTGCAATGAGCCACCGCATCCTGCTGCTCGGTGGGGTCAGCGAAGCGTTGGCCATCGCTCGCCAGCTCGGCCCCGAGCATGTCTACAGCCTGGCCGGCATCGGCCGTGTGCCGCAGGACCTGACCTGCCAGGTGCGGGTCGGTGGCTATGGCGGCGCACACGGCCTGGCCGCTTACCTGCGCGAAGCCGGCATCACCCTGCTGATCGACGCCACCCACCCCTATGCCGCGCAGATCAGCCGCAACGCTGCCACTGCCGCGCAGGCAGCCGGCATTCCCTGCTGGGCCCTGCGTCGCCCGGCCTGGCAAGCACAGCCGGGGGACGACTGGCGCGAGGTGGAGGACTGGGCTGGGCTGATCGAAGCGCTCAAGCCGTTTCGGCGGCCATTGTTCACCCTGGGGCGCGAACCGCTGCAACACCTTGAGGAGATTCCGCCGGAGCAGTTCTGGACCTTGCGCGCACTTGAAGCCTGCGCTGGCAATGAGCGCTGTGAAGTAATCGGTGCCCGTGGGCCGTTTCAGCTCGAGGACGAAAGGGTTCTTTTCGAACGGCGACGCATCGATGTGCTGGTCAGCAAGAACAGCGGCAGCGTGGCGACCGAGCCGAAACTCGATGTGGCGCGGGAACGCGGCGTGCCGGTGCTGATATTGAAACGCCCTGGATTACCTGCGGTGGATCGGGAGTTCACATCCTCAGCTCAATTGACTTCAGCACTTTCAGACTTTTCTTGCTGCCCATGAAGTGGCCTGGGCGTGACCATGCGCCCGGTGGAGAACCAGGAGATCAACAGCCACCTGCGTCACTTCACCGCACCCCGCCATTTTTTCCTATACTCCGCCGTACAATACTACCCACGATTCCTGACCGGATCTCTCCATGCCCCCACGTCGGCACATTGCCTGGATAGCCTGCCTTGCGGTGCTGTTCAACCTGCTGGCCATGCCGCTGTCTTCTGCCGCGCCCAAGGGCCCGGCCGAGCAGCTGCTGTGGGGGGCTTTCTGTTCCAGCCTGGCCGGCAAGGCCAAGGCCGATGTCCAGGCCCTGGCCAAGATCGACCTCGGCACGCAAAGCGATCAGCACTCCAACATGCAGCACTGCTGGTGCTGTTCGGGCGCCGCACCGCTACTGGCCCTCCCGGGGTATCCGCCGCAGTTGCACAACCCGCCCACGCTGCTGGCCGGGCATGCACCGCCGTTAATCGACTACCAGCCCACGCCGCGCCAGCTATGGCCTGCGCTCAATCCCCGTGCCTCTCCCCTGGTCTGAGTTCATCACGCTGTCTGCCTGAACCTGAACCGATGGAGACTCACCATGCTCAAGCAAGCTCTTGTACTGGCTGCCCTGCTGCTGCCTGGCGCCTACGCCAATGCCCACGAATACACCGTGGGCGACCTGCACATCGCCCACCCGTGGTCGTTGCAACTACCGCCCAACGCACCCAACGTCGCCGCCTATTTCGTCGTGCATAACAACGGCAAGGCCGATGACCGTCTGCTCAGCGTCGACAGCCCGATCAGCGATGACGCGCAACTGCACGAACATGCCATGAGCGCCAGCGGTGCCATGAAGATGCAGCAAGTGCAGAGCGTGGCGGTCCCCGCCGGCAAGGACCTGATCTTTGCCCCCAGCGCCTACCACGTGATGCTGATGCAGCCCAAGGACCGCAGCCTGCTGGCCGACGGCAAGCGCTTCCCGCTGACCCTGCACTTCGAGAAGGCCGGCGACATCACCGTCGATGTGGCCGTACAGAAGCAGGCGCCGGCGGACCAGCCCCAGGCCCACGAACACGCGCACTGACGCCCGCTGACAGGCGCTCGCCAACATGAGCCTGCCGCGCAACAGCCTCAGCCGTACCTCCCGCCCTGAACGCAGGCGCGTCGGGGGCGGCTGGCTGAGCCTGTTCGCCATGTGGATGATCTTCATCGGCCCGCTGATTTCCCAGTCGATGCCGATGGACCACCACGCCGGCATGAGCATGCCGATGGACATGTCAATGTCCATGCCAGCGGCTCACGCCCATGGCAGCGATGCCCATCACGGCCACGGTAACGATGGCCAGCTGCATGTGATGTGGGAAAAGTGTGGCTACTGCAGCCTGCTGTTCAACTGCCCCGCCTTGCCGCAAACCCTCAGCCCGCTCAGCGTCGCCAGCGCAGTTCCCCCTACCGTCATCCCGGCAGCCACGCGCCAGGGCCATGCCCGGCAGGCCGTGTTCCCCGGTGCGCGCAGCCGCGCGCCACCTCTTTCGATCAGCGTCTGACAGCACCGATATCGCACGGAGCCTGGAGGCTTCGCGCACACTCATGACTGATCGACTGGAATCACTATGTCCGGCTGCACCCCTGTTTTAGCTCCGTCCCTGCGAGGGACCTTCGCCGCGCTGTGCGGCTCGCTGCTCGCCCCCATGGCCCTGGCCGCCGACCCTGGCCATGAAGGCCCGGAGGCCGAGCTGGGCCCTACGGTGATCACCGCGCTTGCGCCAAGCTCGCCGCTGACCGTGGTCACCAACCCCAAGGACCCGCGCCAGCCGGTACCGGCCAGCGATGGTGCCGACTATCTGAAAACCATCCCCGGTTTCTCGGCGATCCGCGCCGGCGGCACCAATGGCGACCCGGTGCTGCGCGGCATGTTCGGCTCGCGCCTGAACATTCTCACCAACGGCGGCGTGATGCTCGGCGCCTGCCCCAACCGCATGGACGCCCCGACCTCCTACATCGCACCGGAAACCTACGACCGCCTGACCGTGATCAAAGGCCCGCAAAGCGTGATCTGGGGGCCAGGCGGCTCGGCGGGCACCATCCTCTTCGAGCGTGAGCCGGAGCATTTCGG
This sequence comes from Pseudomonas sp. NPDC089428, assembly GCF_044749325.1. Lineage (NCBI taxonomy): Bacteria > Pseudomonadati > Pseudomonadota > Gammaproteobacteria > Pseudomonadales > Pseudomonadaceae > Pseudomonas > Pseudomonas sp. NPDC089428. The sequence goes on along the minus strand of NZ_JBIVHT010000005.1, from coordinate 389,466 downwards.
CACCCTTGGCAGCCGGGTCAACGCCAGCCTGCTGGCCGGCTCCAATGGTCGCTTCGACAAAGTGCTCGATGCTGCCGCTGGCAACAGCCAGGGCTATGCGCGCTTCGTCGGCAACCAGTCGCACTCGGACGATTACGACGATGGCAACGGCGACACCGTGCCTTCGCGCTGGGAGAAATGGAATGGTGACGTGGCCCTGGGCTGGACGCCCGACCAGGACACGCTGCTCGAACTCACCGCTGGCAAGGGGGACGGCGAGGCACGCTATGCCGGCCGTGGCATGGATGGCGCGCAGTTCAAGCGCGAAAGCCTGGGCCTGCGCTTTGAAAAGTCCAACCTCGGCGAAGTGCTCGACAAGGTCGAGGCGCAGGTCTACTACAACTACGCCGACCACGTGATGGACAACTACAGCCTGCGTACCCCCTCGGGCACCGGCATGATGGCCGGCCCCATGGCCGCCGCCGTCGATCGTCGCACCTTGGGAGCACGCATCAAGGCCACCTGGCGTTGGGCCGATGTACAACTGATCAGCGGCATCGACGCGCAGACCAACGAACACCGCGCACGCAGCGCCATGGGCATCGATACCTACAAGGACAAACCCTGGGAAAAGGATGCCGATTTCCACAACTACGGCGCATTCAGCGAACTGACCTGGTACGCCACCGGTGAAGATCGCCTGATCACCGGCGCCCGCCTGGACCGCGCCTCGGCCCGGGATTTTCGCGACGACAGCGCCACCAACGGCAACACCCGCGCCGACACGCTGCCCAGCGGTTTCATCCGTTACGAGCACGACCTGGCAGCACTGCCGGCTACCACCTACATCGGCCTCGGCCACGCCCAGCGTTTCCCGGACTACTGGGAGCTGTTCTCTGCGGACAAGGGGCCGGCCGGCTCGGTCAATGCCTTCGACAGCATCAAGCCCGAGAAGACCACCCAGCTCGACTTCGGCATCCAGTACCGCGACGAGCGCCTGGAAGCCTGGGCCTCGGGCTACCTCGGCCAGATTCGCGACTACATACTGTTCGACTACCGCAGCGCAATGATGGGCATGAGCACTTCCCAGGCGCAGAACATCGACGCCCGCATCATGGGCGGCGAACTGGGCGCGGCCTACAAGCTCAGCGAGCGCTGGAAGGCCGATGCCACCCTCGCCTACGCCTGGGGCAAGAACAGCAGCGATGGCAAGGCACTGCCGCAGATGCCGCCGCTGGAAAGCCGCCTGGGCCTTACCTACAGCCGCGACAGCTGGAGCGCCGGTGCCCTGTGGCGCTTGGTAGCGGCGCAGAACCGCGTCGCCGAGAACCAGGGCAACGTGGTCGGCAAGGACTTCGACAAGAGCGCCGGTTTCGGCGTGTTCTCGCTCAACGGCGCCTACAAGGTGAACCACAACCTCAAGCTCAGCGCAGGGGCCGACAACCTGTTCGACAAGACCTACGCCGAGCACCTGAACCTGGCCGGGAATGCCGGGTTCGGCTACCCGGCCACAGACCCACAGCCGGTGAACGAGCCAGGCAGGACCTTCTGGACCAAGGTCGATTTCAGCTTCTGACAACAACAACGGGCGCGGCTTCGGCCGCGCCCATCAGCTGGTCAAACAGGAGGTTCCCATGAGCGGAACGCGCATCTCTTTCTACAACCTGGCCTGGCGCTGGCACTTCTATGCGGGGCTGTTCGTGGCCCCGTTCATGATCCTGCTGGCGATCACCGGGATCATCTACCTGTTCAAGCCGCAGCTCGACCCGCTGCTGTACCGTGACCTGATGGTGGTCGAGGCCGGCCACCATCGACAGAGCGCCGACACCCTGCTGGCCGAAGTGCGCCAGGCCTACCCCAAGGGTCATGTCGGCCAGTACCTGCCGCCGATCGACGCCGAGCGCAGCGCGCAGTTCGTGGTGCACGACGGCGGCCGCGAGCTGAATGTGTTCGTCGACCCGTACAGCGGCAAGGTCCTTGGCGAGCAGGACGGCAAGCAGAACCTGCAGGCCATCGCCCGCGCCCTGCACGGCGAACTGATGGTCGGCACGGTTGGTGACCGTTTGGTGGAACTGGCCGCAGGCTGGGGCATCGTGCTGGTGGTGTCTGGCCTGTACCTGTGGTGGCCACGCGGGCGCAATGGCGCCGGTGTGTTGTGGCCGCGGCTGTCGGCACGCGGTCGGCTGTTCTGGCGCGACCTGCATGCGGTGACCGGGTTCTGGGGTTCTGCCCTGCTGTTGCTGATGCTGGTCAGTGGCATGACCTGGACCGGCATGTGGGGCAAACAGTACGCCGATCTGTGGAACCGCTTTCCGGCGGCCATGTGGAATGACGTGCCCAAGTCGGACCAGGAGGCCCGCGAGCTGAACAGCGCGCACCGCCAGACCGTACCGTGGGCGATGGAGAACACGCCAATGCCGCAGTCCGGTGCGCATGCCGAGCATGCCGGGCATCACATGATGGACAGCGCTCCGGCCGCGCCGCAGGTGAGCCTGCAGCAGGTGGAAGACATCGCCACTGCACGCCAGGTGCAAGCGGGCTACAGCATCACTGCGCCGACCACGGCAGAAGGCGTGTACACAATCGCCGTGTTCGCCGACGACCCACGCAACGACGCGACCCTGCATGTCGACCAGTACACCGGCAAGGTGCTGGCCGATGTGCGCTGGCAGGACTACAGCCCGGTGGCCCGCGCTACCGAACTGGGCGTGATGCTGCACGAGGGCAAGATGTTCGGGCCGCTGAACCAGATCATCATTCTGCTGGTGTGCCTGATGATCCTGCTGGGCTCGGTCAGCGGCCTGGTGATGTGGTGGAAACGCCGGCCCGAGGGTGGCCTTGGCGTGCCGCCGCTGCGCCATGACCTGCCGCGCTGGAAGGCGGCGGTGGGGGTGATGCTGGTGCTGGGCGCGATGTTCCCGCTGGTGGGTGTGTCGATGGTGGTGATGTGGGTGGTCGATAGCCTGGTGGTGCGGCGGCGCCGGGTGCTGGCCAGCGCCTGAGTGTCAGCCTGTACCGGCCACTTCGCGGGTAAACCCGCTCCCACAGGGATAGCACAGTACCTGTAGGAGCGGCTTTAGCCGCGAAGAGGCCGGCACAGGAGAATGCTGCACCCCAAAAGTCGAGTCGATCTGTCGCGCCCCGATCTGGCACGAGCGTGTTAGCCTAACCGGCTACCTCTGACAAGAAGACTGACCTTTCAACGGAATGCAGCTTGATGACGCAAACTTCTCCCAACGCGCCAGATGAACAACATCTGCAGCGCAACCTGACCAACCGCCACATCCAGCTGATCGCCATCGGCGGCGCCATCGGCACCGGCCTGTTCATGGGCTCGGGCAAGACCATCAGCCTGGCGGGGCCATCGATCATCTTCGTCTACATGATCATCGGCTTCATGCTGTTCTTCGTCATGCGCGCCATGGGCGAACTGCTGCTGTCGAACCTCAACTACAAGTCGTTCATCGACTTCTCCGCCGACCTGCTCGGCCCCTGGGCCGGCTATTTCACCGGCTGGACCTACTGGTTCTGCTGGGTGGTGACCGGCATCGCCGACGTGGTAGCCATTGCCGCCTACACGCAGTTCTGGTTCCCGGACCTGCCGCAGTGGATACCGGCACTGGCCTGTGTGGCCGTGCTGCTGTCGCTGAACCTGGTGACGGTGAAGATGTTCGGTGAACTGGAGTTCTGGTTCGCCCTGATCAAGATCGTCGCCATCCTCGGCCTGGTCGCCACTGGCCTGTACATGGTCATCACCGGCTTCACCTCGCCCAGCGGGCGCACCGCGCAACTGGCCAACCTGTGGAACGACGGCGGCATGTTCCCCAATGGCCTGATGGGCTTCTTCGCCGGCTTCCAGATCGCCGTGTTCGCCTTCGTCGGCATCGAGCTGGTGGGCACTACCGCTGCTGAAGCGAAGAACCCCGAGCGCACCCTGCCGCGGGCGATCAACTCTATCCCGGTGCGGATCATCGTGTTCTACGTGCTGGCCCTGATCGCGATCATGGCAGTAACCCCTTGGCGCGACGTGGTACCGGGCAAGAGCCCGTTCGTGGAACTGTTCGTGCTGGCCGGCCTGCCGGCGGCGGCGAGCATCATCAACTTCGTGGTGCTGACCTCGGCGGCATCGTCGGCCAACAGCGGCGTGTTCTCCACCAGCCGCATGCTCTACGGCCTGTCCCAGGAAGGTGACGCGCCACGCGCATTCGAGAAACTGTCGAGCCGTTCGGTGCCGGCCAACGGCCTGTTCTTCTCTTGTACCTGCCTGCTGCTGGGGGCGGTGCTGATCTACCTGGTGCCGAACGTGATTGAAGCGTTCACCCTGGTGACCACGGTGTCGGCGGTGCTGTTCATGTTCGTCTGGACACTGATCCTGCTGTCGTACCTGAAGTACCGCAAGCACCGCGCCGCGCTGCACCAGGCGTCGAACTACAAGATGCCGGGCGGGCGCTTCATGTGCTACGTGTGCCTGGCCTTCTTTGCCTTCATCCTGGTGTTGCTGAGCCTGGAAGCGGATACACGCTCGGCGCTGGTGGTGACGCCGATCTGGTTCCTGCTGCTGGCGGTGACCTATCAGGGCGTGCGTAGCCGTCGTCATCCTCGTTCGGCTGTGCGTGACGGCTGATTCTGCTGGGGCTGCTTTGCAGCCCATCGCCGGCAAGCGCGGCTCCCACCGGGGAACGCAATTTCCTGTGGGAGCCGCGCTTGCCGGCGATGGGCCGCACAGCGGCCCCAATCCTGTGCACACCAATCTCCCAGGCACCAAGCTGGACCTGCAAAACGCCCCAACACCTCGCACACCCCGTCTATTACGCACCTTCTGCCGTTAGGCACACCCCTTGCAATGCCCCTCCCCGCTTGGCCAACACCATAAAAGTACTCAGCGGAGAGAGCACATGAAGCGACGCAGTCTGATCAAGGCCTTTACCCTTAGCGCATCGATTGCCGCAATGGGCCTGAGCTGGAGCATCCAGGCCGCCGAGACCATCAAGGTCGGCATCCTGCATTCGCTGTCCGGGACCATGGCCATTTCCGAGACCTCGCTCAAGGACATGGCGCTGATGACCATCGACGAGATCAACGCCAAGGGCGGTGTGAACGGCAAGCTGCTCGAACCGGTGGTGGTCGACCCGGCCTCCAACTGGCCGCTGTTCGCCGAAAAGAGCCGCCAGCTGCTGACCCAGGACAAGGTCGCGGTGGTGTTCGGCTGCTGGACATCGGTATCGCGCAAATCGGTGCTGCCGGTGTTCGAGGAACTCAACGGCCTGCTGTTCTACCCGGTGCAGTATGAGGGTGAAGAGATGTCGCCGAACGTGTTCTACACCGGCGCCGCGCCCAACCAGCAGGCCATCCCGGCCGTGGAATACCTGATGAGCGAAGATGGCGGCAGCGCCAAGCGCTTCTTCCTGCTGGGCACCGACTACGTCTACCCACGCACCACCAACAAGATCCTGCGCGCCTTCCTGCACAGCAAGGGCGTGGCCGACAAGGACATCGAAGAGGTCTACACACCGTTCGGTCACGCCGATTACCAGACCATCGTCGCCAACATCAAGAAGTTCTCCGCCGGCGGCAAGACTGCCGTCATCTCCACCGTCAACGGCGACTCCAACGTGCCGTTCTACAAGGAACTGGCCAACCAGGGCCTGAAGGCCACGGACGTGCCGGTGGTAGCGTTCTCGGTAGGCGAAGAAGAACTGCGCGGCATCGACACCAAGCCGCTGGTGGGCCACCTGGCGGCGTGGAACTACTTCGAGTCGGTGGATAACCCGGTCAACCAGAAGTTCGTCGCCGACTGGAAGGCATACGCCAAGGCCAAGGGTCTGCCGGGTGCCGACAAGGCGGTGACCAACGACCCGATGGAAGCCACCTACGTCGGTATCCACATGTGGGCCCAGGCCGCCGAGAAGGCCAAGTCCACCGATGTCGACAAGGTCCGCGAAGCCTTGGCCGGGCAGACCTTCAAGGCACCGTCGGGCTTTACCCTGACCATGGACAAGACCAACCACCACCTGCACAAGCCGGTGATGATCGGCGAGATCCAGGATGACGGGCAGTTCAGCGTCGTGTGGGAAACCGAGCAACCGCTGCGGGCACAGCCGTGGAGCCCGTTCATTCCGGGCAATGACAAGCGCCCTGATTACGCAGTGAAAGGTAACTGAGTGCATTGGGGCCGCCTTGCGGCCCATTCGCGGGCAAGCCCGCTCCCACAGGGACCGCGCATGCTTCAAACCTTTCCCCGTACCTGTGGGAGCGGGCTTGCCCGCGAAGAATCCACCACTGTATTCCAGGACTGCCCGAATGCTCAGACTCCTGCTCACCCTGCTGCTGCTCCTACCCCTGGCCAGCCAGGCCAGCGAGGGCGAATTCTTCCTCAGCGCCAAGCCCGCCGAGCAGGCCCAACTGCTCGAAAGCTGGGCGGCGCAACCCGATGCCGCGCGCCTGCCACTGCTGGACAACCTGCGCCAGGGCCGCATCGCCGCCGATGACTCGCGCAAGGTGCGCCTGAACAACCGCCTGCGTGGCCTGATCGACAACGCCCTGGCCAGCCACCAGTTGCTCAGCGACAACAGCGCGACCCGCCTGGCCGCGGCCCAACAGCTGCAAAAGAGCGCGCAACCGGCACAGATGGCCTTCCTCGACCGGTGCTTCACCCGCGAACCGGACGCCGCCGTGCACGCCGCCCTTGGCCTGGCCCTGGCCAACCTGCAACTGGGCGCCAGCGAGCCGGCTGTGCGCCTGGCCGCTGTGCGCCTGCTCGGTGAAACCGGTGACCCGCTGGCCCGCACCCGCCTCGAAACCCTGCTGCAACCAGGCGCCGAGAGCGACCCGGGCGTGCGCACCGCCGCCGAAACCAGCCTGGCCCAGGTCAAGCGCAAGCTGCTGGTCGGCGAGCTGCTCGGCCAGGCCTTCAGCGGCCTGTCGCTGGGCTCGATCCTGCTGCTGGCCGCGCTCGGCCTGGCGATCACCTTCGGCCTGCTCGGGGTGATCAACATGGCTCATGGCGAGATGCTCATGCTCGGCGCCTATAGCACCTACATGGTCCAGGTGCTGATGCAGCGTTACGCCCCCGGCGCCATCGAGTTCTACCCGCTGATCGCGCTGCCAGTGGCCTTCATGGTCAGCGCCGGGGTCGGCATGGCGTTGGAGCGCACGGTGATCCGCCACCTCTACGGGCGCCCGCTGGAAACCCTGCTGGCAACCTGGGGCATCAGCCTGATCCTGATCCAGGCCATCCGCCTGCTGTTCGGCGCGCAGAACGTCGAAGTCAGCAACCCGGCCTGGCTGTCCGGCGGCATCCAGCTGCTGCCGAACCTGGTGCTGCCGTACAACCGCCTGGTGATCATCGGCTTCGCCCTGGCGGTGGTGCTGCTCACCTGGTTGCTGCTCAACCGCACACGGCTGGGCCTGAACGTGCGCGCCGTCACCCAGAACCGCAACATGGCCGCCTGCTGCGGCGTCTCCACCGGGCGTGTCGACATGCTCGCCTTCGGCCTCGGCTCGGGCATCGCCGGCCTTGGCGGCGTGGCCCTGAGCCAGGTCGGCAACGTCGGCCCGGACCTGGGCCAGAGCTACATCATCGACTCGTTCCTGGTGGTGGTGCTCGGCGGTGTCGGGCAACTGGCCGGCAGCCTCTGGGCAGCATTCGGCCTCGGCATCGCCAACAAGTTGCTGGAGCCACAGATCGGTGCGGTACTCGGCAAGATCCTCATCCTTGCGTTGATCATTCTGTTCATCCAGAAGCGCCCGCAAGGCCTGTTCGCCCTCAAGGGACGGGTAATCGACTGATGAACCAGCCACTGCTTGTCACCGCTACGCAAAAGGCCGGGCCACGGCTGTCGCTGGCCATTGGCGCGGTCGTCGTACTGCTGCTGGTGGCCCTGCCGCTGTTGTCGCTGCTGCCGGCGGATCACGCGCTGCACGTTTCGGCCTACATCCTGACCTTGGTCGGCAAGATCCTCTGCTACGCCATCGTCGCCCTGGCGCTGGACCTGGTCTGGGGCTATGCCGGCTTGCTGTCGCTGGGCCACGGCCTGTTCTTCGCCCTCGGCGGCTACGCCATGGGCATGTACCTGATGCGCCAGGCGGCCGGTGATGGCCTGCCGGGCTTCATGACCTTCCTGTCGTGGAGCGAACTGCCCTGGTACTGGGCCGGTACCCAGCACTTCGCCTGGGCCCTGTGCCTGGTAGTGCTGGCGCCTGGGTTGCTGGCGCTGGTGTTCGGCTGGTTCGCCTTCCGCTCGCGGATCAAGGGCGTGTACTTCTCGATCATGACCCAGGCCCTGACCTTCGCCGGCATGCTGCTGTTCTTCCGTAACGAAACGGGCTTCGGCGGCAACAACGGTTTCACCAGCTTCCGCACCATCCTCGGCTTCGACATCGCCGCGCAGGGCACCCGCGCGGTGTTGTTCCTGCTCACCGTCGGCCTGCTGCTGGCCAGCCTGTACCTGTGCTGGCGCCTGACCCAGAGCAAGTTCGGGCGCCTGCTCACCGCCGTGCGCGACGCCGAGAACCGCCTGATGTTCTGCGGCTACGACCCCCGCGGTTTCAAGCTGCTGGTGTGGGTGCTCAGCGCCGTGCTGTGCGGCCTGGCCGGCGCGCTGTACGTGCCGCAGGTGGGCATCATCAACCCCAGCGAAATGTCGCCGACCAACTCCATCGAAGCCGCCGTGTGGGTGGCCCTGGGCGGGCGCGGCACGCTGATCGGCCCGCTGCTCGGTGCCGGCCTGGTCAATGGCATGAAGAGCTGGTTCACCGTGGCCTTCCCGGAGTTCTGGCTGTTCTTCCTCGGTGCGCTGTTCATCCTCGTCACCCTGTACCTGCCCAAGGGCGTGGTCGGCCTGTTGAAGAAAAGGAGCCAGTCATGAGAGGCGTGCCCCCGGTACACCCGGAGTTCATGCTCGAACCGGTGTTCGACACCCTCGGCGCCGGCCGCGACGCCATTGGCCTGGGCCAGAGCCGCAAGGCCGGCCTCGACACCCGCCACGGTACGGTGCTGAGCCTTGAGGACATCAGCGTCAGCTTCGATGGCTTCAAGGCCCTCAACGCGCTGAACCTGTACATCGGCGTCGGCGAACTGCGCTGCATCATCGGCCCCAACGGCGCCGGCAAGACCACCATGATGGACGTGATCACCGGCAAGACTCGCCCCGACACGGGCAGCGCCTTCTTCGGCGACACCCTCGACCTGACCCGCATGAGCGAATACCAGATCGCCCAGGCCGGCATCGGTCGCAAGTTCCAGAAGCCCACGGTGTTCGAGGCGTTGACGGTGTTCGAGAACCTGGAGCTGGCGCTGAAGACCGACAAGTCGGTGTGGGCCAGCCTGGCCGCGCGCCTGAGCGGCGAGCAGCGCCAGCGCATCGAGGAAGTACTGAGCACCCTGCGCCTGCTGCCACTGGCCCAGCGCCAGGCCGGCCTGCTGTCGCACGGGCAGAAGCAGTTCCTCGAGATCGGCATGCTGCTGGTGCAGGAGCCACAACTGCTGTTGCTCGACGAGCCGGTGGCGGGCATGACCGATGCCGAGACCGAGTTCACCGCCGAGCTGTTCAAGGGCCTGGCCGGCAAGCACTCGCTGATGGTGGTGGAGCATGACATGGGTTTCGTCGGCAGCATTGCCGACCATGTGACCGTGCTGCACCAGGGCAGCGTGCTGGCGGAAGGTTCGCTGGAACAGGTGCAGGCGGATGAGCGGGTGGTCGAGGTGTATCTGGGCCGTTAGATATGGATACCTGTGCCGGCCTCTTCGCGGGTAAACCCGCTCCCACAGGTTTGGTGCAGGTCTCGAGAACTGCGCGGTCCCTGTGGGAGCGGGTTCACCCGCGAAAGGGCCGGCACAGGCAATGAAGAACCCCCAGGAACTCAACATGCTCAAGATCGACACCCTGCACCAGTACTACGGCGGCAGCCACATCCTCCGGGGCCTGTCCTTCGAAGCCAAGGTCGGCGAAGTCACCTGCCTGTTGGGCCGCAACGGGGTGGGCAAGACCACCCTGCTGCGCTGCCTGATGGGCCTGGTGCCATCTCGCGAGGGCACTATCGAGTGGGAAGGCAAGCCGATCACCGCACTCAAGCCCCAGCAGCGAGTCCACGCCGGCATTGCCTACGTGCCTCAAGGTCGCGAGATTTTCCCGCGCCTGACCGTCGAGGAAAACCTGCTGATGGGCCTGTCGCGCTTCCCGGCCCGCGAGGCACGTGAAGTACCCGCGTTCATCTACGAACTGTTCCCTGTGCTGGAGCAGATGAAACAGCGCCGTGGCGGCGACTTGTCCGGCGGCCAGCAGCAACAGCTGGCCATCGGCCGAGCCCTGGCCAGCCGCCCGCGGTTGCTGATCCTCGACGAGCCGACCGAAGGCATCCAGCCCTCGGTGATCAAGGAAATCGGTGCGGTGATCCGGCGCCTGGCCGAGCGGGGCGACATGGCAATCCTGCTGGTGGAACAGTTCTACGACTTCGCCGAAGAGCTGGCCGATCAGTACCTGGTGATGGCCCGTGGCGAAATCATCCAGCGTGGCCGCGGCGAAAACATGCAAGCCGAAGGTGTGCGCGGGCTGGTAACCATTTAACCTGCAAGCAATCACCCTGCGAGACGTTGTCATGAGTTACCAAATCCGCGATGCGCTGCCTACCGACGTGCCGGGCATCCTCGACATCTACAACGACGCCGTGCGCAATACCACGGCGATCTGGAATGAAACCCCGGTGGACCTGGGCAACCGCCAGGCCTGGTTCGAAGCACGGGCGCAGCAGGGCTATCCGGTCCTGGTGGCCATGGATGACACCGGCGTACTGGGCTATGCGTCGTTTGGCGACTGGCGGCCGTTCGAAGGTTTTCGCCTGACCGTGGAACATTCTGTGTATGTGCGTGGTGACCAGCGTGGCAAGGGCCTGGGCCCGGTGCTGATGGCGGCACTGATCGAGCGGGCGCGCGGGTGCGGCAAGCATGTGATGGTCGCGGCCATCGAGAGCGGCAATGCCGCGTCGGTGCGCCTGCATGAGCGACTGGGCTTCGTGGTGACCGGGCAGATGCCGCAAGTGGGGGTGAAGTTTGGCCGCTGGCTGGACCTGACCTTCATGCAGCTGGTGCTGAACCCAGGTGCCGAACCGAACTGAAATTGATGTTGGCTGTACTGGCCTCTTCGCGGCGGTTCGACGCCTCGATAAACCCGCGCCCACAGTGATCGCACAGTACTTGCGTGCCTGTGCAATACCTGTTGGAGCGGGTTTATCGAGGCGTCGAACCGCCGCGAAGAGGCCGGGCCTGTAACCCTCACATCTGGGTAAACCTGCCCAGCCGCTGCCTGAGCATGCTGTTCTCACTGCGCAGCTGCTGCACCTCCTGCAGCAGCTCAAGCGCCAGTGCCACGCCTTCCCACTCCAGTTCCAGATCCTGATGCAGCTTTGCCGCGCGCTTGGCCAGCAGCGGCGCCTGATCGTCGAACAACCAGTCCTCCGGCGTTCGCCCCGAAGGTTCGACAATGCCGTGTTCGACGATTTCGATCACGCAGTCAGCCGTGATATCGGCTTCCTGACACAGGGTACGCATGTCCAGTTGAACGATCAGGGTGCTGCTCATGATCACTTACTCCATTGTGTCCTCGGGTCGAACGCCGCTTTCTCGGAAAGCTGGGTCCACAGTTCACGGGTAGCAGCGTCGGAGGCCGGCGGCATCACCACTTTCAGCTGCGCGTAGAGGTTGCCGCGCTCGCCGCTCTTGTTGGCCAGGCCCATGCCCGGCACACGCAGGCGCTGGCCGCTCTGGCTGTCGGGGCGGATGGTCAGGTTGATCTTGCCGGTCAGGGTCGGCACCGCCACCTTGGTGCCCAGGGCTGCCTCCCACGGCGCCAGCGGCACTGTGATGATCAGGTCATGACCTTCGACATCGAACAGCGGGTGCGGTGCCATGCGCACGGTCAGGAACAGGTCGCCATTGGCACCACCGCCAACGCCTGGGGCGCCCTGGCCCTTGAGGCGGATGCGCTCGCCGTCGGTGACCCCGGCGGGGATCTTCACGTTCAGGGTCTTGGTGGTGAACCCGGTACGCTGGCCAGCCGCGTTGGTCTGCGGCACCTGGAAGCTGATCTGCTTGGATTCCTTGCTCAGGGTTTCTTCCAGGAAGATCGCCAGTTCCAGTTCCACGTCCTGCCCTCGTCTGCCGGCGCTGCGTTGTTGTTGCCGGGCACCACCACCGAACGGGTTGCCGCCGCGGGCACCGAAGATCGAGCTGAAGAAGTCGGAGAAGTCGCCGCCCTCGAAGCCACCGCCCGCGCCGCCGCGGCTCTGCCAGCCCGGTGGTGCCTGGAACGGCCGGCCGTGCTGGCCGCCGTACTTGCGGATTTCGTCGAACTCGGCGCGCTTCTGCGCGTCACCCAGCACCTCGTAGGCCTCGTTGGCCTCCTTGAATTTGTCCTCGGCGTCGCGCTCCTTGCTGACGTCAGGGTGATACTTGCGCGCCAGCTTGCGGTACGCGGCCTTGATCGCCTTCTCGTCCGCCGTGGGCTCTACGCCGAGTATCTTGTAATAGTCTTTGAAGTCCATCTATGGATCACCAGTGTGAATTTACGTGTTGCAACTGAAGATAGGGGTCAAGCATAGCCTTTCAAGGCGAGCTTGGGGTTGCCTCAAGGCAGACGATCGGTCTTGATTCTGTAGCCAACTGGCATAAACTGCGCGGCCGTTTTGCCTCCGGAAGCCTTTTCCCATGTCTGACGTATCGCCGGCCCGCGCCCTGGGCATCGACTTCGGCACCTCGAACTCCACGGTCGGCTGGCACCGCCCGGGCGTCGAATCGCTGATCGCCCTGGAAGACGGCAAGATCACCCTGCCGTCGGTGGTGTTCTTCAACATCGAGGAGCGTCGCCCGGTGTATGGCCGTCTGGCGCTGCACGAGTACCTGGAAGGCTACGAAGGCCGCCTGATGCGCTCGCTCAAGAGCCTGCTGGGTTCCAAGCTGATCAAGCATGACACCAGCGTGCTGGGCAGCGCCCTGCCGTTCAAGGACCTGCTGGGCATGTTCATCGGCGAGCTGAAAAAGCGCGCCGAGGCTGCCGCCGGTCGTGAATTCGAGCAAGTGGTGCTGGGCCGCCCGGTGTTCTTCGTCGACGAAGACCCGGCAGCCGACCAGGAGGCCGAGGACACCCTGGCCGAGGTGGCGCGCAAGATCGGTTTCAAGGACGTGTCGTTCCAGTACGAGCCGATTGCCGCGGCGTTCGACTACGAGTCGAGCATCAGCCGTGAAGAGCTGGTGCTCATCGTCGATATTGGCGGTGGTACTTCGGACTTTACCCTGATCCGCCTGTCGCCCGAGCGCCACCAGGTGGCCGAACGCCAGGAAGACATCCTCGCCACCGGCGGCGTGCACATCGGCGGTACCGACTTCGACAAGCAGCTGAGCCTGCAGGGCGTGATGCCGCTGTTCGGCTACGGCAGCCGGATGAAGAGCGGCGCGCTGATGCCCACCAGCTACCACCTGAACCTGGCGACCTGGCACACCATCAACGCCCTGTACTCGCAGAAGTCGCAGCTGGCCCTGGGCAGCATGCGCTACGACATCGAGGACACGCTGGGCATCGATCGCCTGTTCAAGCTGATCGAAGAGCGCGCCGGGCACTGGCTGGCGATGGAAGTGGAGGCCAGCAAGATCGAGCTGACCGAGCAGGTCAGCCGCCGCGTCGACCTCAGCCGCGTCGAGCGCGAGCTGGGTGTGGACCTGACCCGGGTACTGTTCGAGGAAGCCATCGAAGGGCTGCTGGAGCGGGTGCGCGGCAGCGTGACCGAGTTGCTGGCCAAGGCTGGGGTGAGCGCGGGCCAGGTCGACACGGTGTTCTTCACCGGCGGTTCGAGCGGGATTCCGGCATTGCGCAACAGTGTTTCGGCAATGCTGCCGAATGCGCGGCATGTGGAAGGCAACATCTTTGGCAGCATCGGCAGCGGCCTGGCCATTGAGGCGCGCAAGCGCTACGGCGCAGCCTGATCGTTTTCCGATTACCTGAACCGGCCTCTTCGCGGGTAAACCCGCTCCCACAGGGACCTCACAGTTTTGCAGAGCTGTGAGCTTCCTGTGGAAGCGGGTTTACCCGCGAAAGGGCCGGCAAGTCAGACCAGCTCGGCCCGCTTCAGCTCACTCTTCAGGTAGGCGTAATAGATCGGCCCGGCCACCACACCCGGCAAGCCGAACGCCGCCTCGAACACCAGCATCGCCAACAACAGCTCCCAGGCCTTGGCACTGATCTGCCCGCCGACGATCTTCGCGTTGAGGAAGTACTCGACCTTGTGGATCACGATCAGGTAACCCAGCGCCGCCGCCGCCACCCAGATCGACAACGACATGCCGACGATGGTGATCAGGGTGTTGGACATCAGGTTGCCGATCACCGGCAGCAGGCCGAGCAGGAAGGTCAGCACGATCAGTGTCTTGGTCAGCGGCAGGTGCACACCGAACGACGGCAGCACCACGGCGAGGAAAATGCCGGTGAACGTCGTGTTCAGCAGTGAAATCTTGATCTGCGCGAAGACGATGTTGCGAAACGCCTGCACCAGCAGGTTCAGCCGTTCGAACAGGGCTGCTGCCAGCGGCTTGCGCCGGGAAACGTCCGGGATGCGCTGCAAGGCGATGATCGCGCCGAGGATCATGCCGATCAACAGCGTCACGAACATGTGCGCCATGCCCTTGCCCACCAGTTGCAGGTCGCTCAGGTGGCTCTTGATCCAGTCGCCGATGGCTACCTTGAATTCCGCCGCGCTGGCCGGCAGGTAGGCCTCGATGAACGGTGGCAACTGGCTGCGGGCGCGTTCGACCAGGCCCATGAACTTGTCCAGCGAAGCGCCGGGGTTCTCGGCCTCGTGCAGCAGGAAGCTGAAGGCACCGGCTATCAACAGGGTCAGAACACTGACCACCAGCGTGCCGAGCAGCGCCACCGCCAGCCAGCGCGCACGCTGCCCGGCAATCAGCGGTTGCAGGCGCGGGGTGAGCATGTTCACCAGCTCGAATACCAGCAAACCGGCCAACAGGCTGGGCAGCAATTTCAGCGGCAAGGCCAGCAGCAGACCGGCCATGACGATGATCAGGCTGGCCAGGGTGATCTGACGGGGGGTGAAAGTCATACAGCCTCGACGGCAGACGGCGGGAATGCCCGCAGTCTGCCAGCCTTCAGGACACAGGCATAGGCGCAGGTCACTTCTTCTTCAGGCAGTCGCTCATGAACGCCTTGCGTTCGTCGCCCTTGAGCGCCTTGGTGCTGGCGTCGGCGTTGCAGGTCTTCATCTTGTCCTGCTGCGACTGGGGCACATCTTTCTTCAGGCAGGTGCTCATGAACGCCTTGCGCTCATCGCCCTTGAGGGCCTTGGCCGTGGCGTCGGCGTTGCAGGTCTTCATCTTTTCCTGTTGCGCCGTGTTGGCGGCAAACCCTTGCGCGCTGAACAACACGGCCAACACCAGCAGGGGGATGTGCAGCATTTTCATGGAGTGGTCTCCTTGACTCCGCGCCCGATGCACGGACATGCGCCTGAGTGTAGACAAGATTTTTTACATTTTGCCCGGGCATGGGCCTTCATAATGGCCAGCCAAGGCGTCACCGCCAAAACGAAAGAGTCTGTTGCTGCATGAATTACGCGTTTCCCCTTTTCGCCATCCTCATCTGGGCCGGCAACACCGTGGTCACCAAGATGTCGGCCGGCGCCATCTACCCTGCCGAAATCGGCTTCTACCGCTGGCTGCTGGCCGGCGCACTGTTCACCCCGTTCCTGCTGCCCGCCGTGTGGCGCAATCGCGCGGCCATCCGCCCACACCTGGGCAAGGTGGCCATTCTCGGCGTGCTGGGCATGGCCGTGTACCAGAGCCTGGCGTACTTCGCCGCCGGCATCACCAGTGCCACCAACATGGGCATCATCCTCTCGCTGATGCCGCTGATGTCGCTGGCCCTGTCCATCGCCTGGCTGGGCCAGCGCCTGAGCTACGGGGCCCTGGCGGGCGCGGTGGTGTCGTTCGTTGGTGTGCTCGAAGTGGTGTCCGCCGGGCAGCCAGGCATCTTGCTGGAACACGGTTTGAACAGCGGCGACCTGCTGATGCTGGTGGCGACCCTGGCCTACGCGCTGTACAGCTTCCTGCTGAAGAAGTGGCAGCTGCGCCTGCCGCCGTTGCAGCTGCTGTACCTGCAAGTACTGGTGGCCATCCTGGTGCTGCTGCCGTTGTTCCTGCTCTCGGACAAGACCGGCCTGAACGGCCACAACATCGGCCTGGTGCTTTATGCCTGTGTGCTTGCCTCGATGATCGCCCCGCTGGTGTGGATGCAGGCCGTGCATCGCCTGGGGCCAAGCCGCACCACGCTGTTTTTCAACCTGCTGCCGGTGGTGACCGCGCTGATCGCCGCCCTGGTCCTCGATGAACAGCTGGCCGGCTATCACCTGATCGGTGGCGTGCTGACCTTGGCCGGGGTGATTCTGGCCGAGCGCTGGACCACACCCGTACGCCGCTAGAGCCCGGCTGCCTTGAGCCGCGCCGCATGTTCGGTGAACAGCCGCAGCGGCTCGGCGCCCTTGCCCACGGCGCCCAGCGACTGGTTGACGATATCCAGGTGATCAAGCGGGAAGTCATCGCCAATCACCTGCCCCAGATGCGAGCTGAACCGCCCGACCATGCCGTCGCAATGGCCCTTTTCCCTGACGAAACTACGCGCAAACAGCCGGCAGAAGCGGCTGCTGCCGTCGAAGCGGTTGCGCCCCTGATCGGTCAACCCGGGCTGCAAGGTGCCGGACCAGGAGTAGTAGCGCACGCCTTTCACCTCATACGCACCCTCCCCGCCCCAGGTTTCCGGTAACCCTTGTGGATAAGCCTGGTTGAACAGCGCCACGCCAGCGCTGGTCAGGGCATGGTGCGAAGCGTGCACGTCGACCGGCAGCGGGTCGCGGCGCCAGCCGGTTTCCAGCCACACCAGCAGCACCGCCAGGCCATGCAGGATGGCTCTGAGCATACGCCCCTGAGGTGAGTCCCCTGGCGCCGTGCGCGCCAGGTGATCGGCCAGTTCCGACCCATGGTTGGGCCCCGCCACCGAAGTGACCGAGGCGACCCGATCCGGCCGTTTTGCCGCCGCATAGCGTGCGTTCAGCGCCCCTTGGCTGTGGCCGATGAGGTTGACCTTTGCCGCGCCTGTGCGCTGGCAGATGTCTTCGATGATCGCCAGTAGCTGCTCACCGCGCACCTCGTTGGAATGCAGGGGCGAGACCTGTACCGGGAATACCTGCGCGCCGCCCTTGCGCAACGCCGGCACGATGCCGAACCAGTACGGATAGAGCAGCACACGCACGAAGCCAAGCATGCCTGGCACCAGCACCAACGGGTATCGCGTGGTCAACGCCTGCTGCATGGCTTGAGCCCCTTTTCCGTGGAGGATTGGCCAACACTAGCGCCGCTTCGATGACTATCGCAATCGAACTCCCGACGTGCCACGCGGTTCCAATCCAGAACAGACCCTTTGCAAGGAGCGGGACCATGTACAAGCAGACCCTGGCAATCCTTCTGGCAAGCGCGGCCCTGGCCGGCTGCAGCAACCGCCCGGAAAACCCGGCGGACTACGTCACCTACCGTGACGAGCCGCTGGTCAAGCAGGTGGAAAACGGCATGACCATGCAGAAAGTCATCGCCATCGGCGGCAGCCCGTCGAACGTGATCGACCTGCCGCACGGCGGCACCTGCAACGACTACATCCTCAACCGCGACGGCCACCAGCAGCCGTACTACGTGCGCTTCGATGCCACCGGCCATGTCGATGCCAAGGGCTTCAAGACCTGCAAGCAACGCGAAGCGGACAGCAAAGCCGCCCTCGGCGCGTGAGCTTCCCGCCAACCTTGACCACCCGTGCTGATCCATCTGGAGACAATCATGAGCAACGTTGAACTGACCGATGTGCAAACCCTGCGCGCGCGTGCCCGTCAGCATGTCGAGCAAGGCGCGGTGACCGAGGGCTACCATGCCGACCGCAAGGAAATCCTGCGCCTGCTCAACGAGTCGCTGGCCACCGAGCTGGTCTGCGTGCTGCGCTACAAGCGCCATTACTTCATGGCCAGCGGAATCAAGGCCAGCGTGGCAGCCAGCGAATTCCTCGAACATGCGAACCAGGAAGCCGAGCACGCCGACAAACTGGCAGAGCGCATCGTGCAGCTGGGCGGTGAGCCGGACTTCAACCCGGACAACCTCACCAAGAATTCCCATGCGCAGTATGTGGCGGGCAGTTCGCTGAAGGAGATGGTGCTGGAGGACCTGGTGGCTGAGCGGATCGCCATCGACAGCTATCGCGAGATCATTCAGTACATTGGCGATAAAGACCCGACTACCCGGCGGATCTTCGAAGACATCCTCGCCCAGGAAGAAGAGCACGCGGACGACATGTCCGATCTGCTTCAGGGGCTTTAATCGCAGGGGCCGCTTTGCGGCCCATCGCCGGCAAGCGCGGCTCCCACAGGGACTGCACAACCCTCAGGTCTGTGGAAATCTTGTGGCAGCCGCGCTTGCCGGCGATGGGCTGCAAAGCAGCCCCCTGCTATTTCTGCTTTTTCACCGCAGCCGGCGCCTTGCCGGCTTTCATCTGCTGCAGCAACGGCGTGCACTGGTTGGGCTCATCACCACTGCTGGGCGCCACCAGCGCCAGCAACCCGGCAGCCGGCCCGGCCACCACCCCCAATGCCACCATCCCCGCCCCACGCAACGCCAGCGGCACCGCCTGCACCCCGGCACTGGGTTTGGCAAACGGCCCCCGTACGTACAGTGGTGAACGCAACGAGAACAACCGCAGGCCTTTGGATTCCGGGTTGATCTTGAGGTCCAGCTGCTCACTGGCAAAGTTGGCCGTGCCGTTGATGTAGATGATCGCGTTCTCGGTGTCGAAGATGAACAGCCGCGTGGTCGCCAGCCCGTCCTTGATCCCCACGTCCGCCGCCGCGCAGTTGATTTTCACGTCCTCGTCGCCGAACAGCTTGCCAACCACATAATTACCCACGTTAAGCCCCGCGATCTCCATCAGGCTGCGGCTGATGGCGCCATCATTGATCAGGAGCCGCAGGTTGCCATTGGCTGTGCCCAGCAACGCCGCCACCGAGTTGCCACGGCCACTGATGTCGGCATCGCCGTTGAGTTCGCCGAAACTGGTCTGCATCGGCGCAAAACCTGGGAACAGCTGCTTGAGCTTGAAGCCACGCGCGGTCAGCTGGGCGCTGCCCTGCAGCGGCACGTTGCGGCCATCGAGGCGGATGTTGGACGCCAGGCTGCCACCGGCCACGCCAAATCGCAGCGGCTCAAGACGCAACAGGCCGTCATCGAGGATCACGTGGGCGGACAGGTCGTTGAATGGCAGCTTTTCGCTGTGCACGATGCGCTTGCCGGCAAAGCTGACGTCGGCATCCATCGCGCGCCAGCGTTCGGTGCGAAACTCCTCCACCGGCAGCACCTTGTCGGCCGGCTGCTTGCTGGCACCGCCGCGGGCTTTCTGCTCGGCATTGGAGTCGGCGCCGATCAGCGGCGCCAGGTCCTTGAACAGCAGCTGGTTGGACACCAGGTTGCCGGACAGCTTGGGGCGTGGCTGGCTGGCGACGAAGGCCAGGTCACCATGGATGTCGCTGTCGCCGATCTTGCCGTTGAAGCCCTGGTAATTGAAGGTGGCGCCTTCGGCTGCATGCAGGTTGGCGCTGAGCCGGCCATCGGTGGAATAGGCCGGGGTGTCTGGCAGCGTCACACCGGTCAGCGGGTAGAGGTTGCCCAGACTGGCACCGGACAGGCGCAAGCGCAGGTCCAGCGCGCCGAGGTTGCGCGGGTCGGTCAGGGTCCCGGCGAGCCGCACATGGGTATCGGCGATGCGTACGTCTGCCTGCAACGGGAACGGCTGGCTGGCGTCCTGCAACGCCAGCAGGCCGCCGATCTTGCCAGTGCCGGATACCGGCTGGCCTTTGTAACGACCCTGAGCCTTGAGCCCGAACGCATAATCCTGGGCACCTCCAGCCTTTTCGGCACTGGCCTTGCCGACGATTTCGCTGAACGGGATCGGTTTGCCGAGCGGGTCGATCTGCACCTTCATGCTGGTTTTCAGCGTCTGGTCGTCGAAGCTGACATTGCCCTGGTCGAAACCGATGGCACCGATGTCCAGCTGCCACTTGGACGGTTGCTCGTTCTCGTCCTTAGGCCCGAAGTCGAAAGTCCAGTTGGCACGGCCATCGGCCAGCCGCGTCAGGCTGGCGGTGGGCCTGGTCAGGTCGATGCGCGGGATGCTGATCTGCTGGAATACCAGTGGCAGTGGAGCCAGGCGGAACTCCACCCGCTCAAGGCCGACCATCTGCGGCTCCTTCAGCCAGTCGGGGTTGCCCAGGGTCAGGTCTTCGGCAATGAAGTGCGGCCACGGCACCCAGGCGCGCCAGCCGCCTTCTTCCGGCTCGGTGCGCCAGTGCACGGCGAGGTTGCCATTGATCGCGAACGGCCGGTGCAAGGCCTCGGACACTTTCTCGTTGAGCAACGGCTTGACGCGGTTCCAGTCGAAAGTGGCGATTATCACGACCAGGATCGCCAGGAGGGTCAACAAGGTGGTTAAGGTCCAGACGAGGATTCTGGCGGGACGCGTCATTGCGTGGTTCTCCTGGCGGTATGGCATGAAGCGGGCGTAACGATGGCACTCAATATCTCGGACTGACGAAAACCCGCTGGGTTTTATCGGAGAGCGCCATGATAGCGAGTTTTGTCTGCCTTCTTGCTCAGGTTGGGCACTTGCGTCGCTGCCGGTGTTACCGGGACCGATTACCGGCAAAAAGCCATATATCGCGACAAAACACTTGAAATAGAGCCTTCGCATGGCGCTATCAATACCGTCGATTGTTACCATTACCCGTATGAACTTCTCTCTGGCGTCACCGGGCGTAGCATTGGCTTCGTACCCACTTTCCAGCCCCCGAGAGGAGCACCGAACCATGAAACGCACTCTGCTGTCCCTGACCCTGTCCATTCTTGCTGCCAATGCCTTCGCCCTGCCAGCGGCCGACCAGCACCTGACTGCCGAATCGCGCTCCAGCGCAGCTGAAGTCGCCCAACCCCTGAAAACTGTTGCCGAAGGTGGTTCGGACCGCTTGATCGAACGCAGTGGCCGTGTCGCAGAAGGTGGCTCTGATCGCCTGATCGAACGCAGTGGCCGTGTTGCCGAAGGTGTCTCCGACCGCCTGATCGAACGCAGTGGCCGTGTTGCCGAAGGTGGCTCCGACCGCCTGATCGAACGCAGTGGCCGTGTCGCCGAAGGTGGCTCCGACCGCCTGATCGAACGCAGTGGCCGTGTCGCAGAAGGTGGCTCCGACCGCCTGATCGAACGCAGTGGCCGTGTTGCCGAAGGTGGCTCCGACCGCCTGATCGAACGCAGTGGCCGTGTTGCCGAAGGTGGCTCCGACCGCCTGATCGAACGCAGTGGCCGCGTAGCCGAAGGTGGCTCTGATCGCCTGGTTGCAATCAGTCATGTGAGCTGATCGCCATGGCCGAAAAGAACAACCTCTGTCACACGGCTTGCTCCCCTCCCAGCCCGGTCCATTGACCGGGCTTTGTTTTTTTATCTAGAGTGCCCAGCCTCACCGTCACAGAAGCCAGCCCCATGCTGCCGCGCGCCGAACAGAAGCTACAGACCCGCCAAGCCCTGCTGGACGCCGCCTGCCAGCTCATGGAGAGTGGCCGTGGCTTTGGCAGCATCAGCCTGCGCGAAGTGGCCAAGGCAGCAGGCATCGTACCGACCGGCTTCTATCGCCACTTTTCCGACATGGATGCCCTGGGCCTGGCGCTGGTGGCCGAAGTCGACGCCACGTTCCGCCAGACCATCCGCCTGGTGCGGCATAACGAA
Organism: Pseudomonas sp. NPDC089428; assembly: GCF_044749325.1. Classification (NCBI taxonomy): domain Bacteria; kingdom Pseudomonadati; phylum Pseudomonadota; class Gammaproteobacteria; order Pseudomonadales; family Pseudomonadaceae; genus Pseudomonas; species Pseudomonas sp. NPDC089428. Next base: position 367,639 of record NZ_JBIVHT010000005.1, on the reverse strand, counting down.
TTCGAGCTCGGTGGCATCACCGATGCTTCCGTGCGCATCTTCCTCGACGTGGTCGCCGCCAACCGCGCCCAGTTCCTGTTCCTCGCCCGCGAGCAGTACGGCGGCTCTCAAGCCGTGCGCCAGGCCATCGCCCGCCTGCGCCAGGACATCAGCGACGACCTGGCCACCGACCTTGCGCGGATGAAGCGTTGGCAGCACCTGGACGGTGCGGCACTGGCGGTAATGGCCGACCTGGTGGTGAAGACCGTGTTCGCCACCCTGCCGGAACTGATCGACAGCCCGGAGCCGGGTTATCCACAGGTGCTGAGCGCCCGGGAAAAGATCACCCAGCAGCTGCGCTTCATCTTCGTCGGCGCGCGGCACTGGCAGGGGCTGGGTAACCCGAGCTGAACGCTCTCCTGCTCTTGCCCGCGAAGAGGCCGACACAGCCAACCCGCAACCCTAGTTCTGCTACCATGGCGCCCTGCCCGAAAGCGACGAGCGCCCACATGCCCAACCCCCGCCCCGCACTGCCCGAACTGGCCCGCTTCAACCAGCACTTCGCCGATTGCATCGTGCCGCTGTGGCAAGGCCCGGGCTGGAACGCCGACATGGCCCTGCCCTACGAGGCCCTGGACGCCCAGCACCGCCCATTGCCGGTGCAGCGCTACCGGGCCATGGCCTGTGCTCGCCAGCTTTACCTGTTCAGCAGCCGCATCGAACAGCCGGGTGCGGCCGAACGGGCGGCGGCGCTGTTCCGCTCGTTGCAGAAGCACTTCCACGATGCCGAGCATGGCGGCTGGTTCTACAGCATCGACGCCGACGGCAAGCCGCTGGACCGTCGCAAGGACCTCTACACCCACGCCTTCATCGTGTTCGCTTGCGCTCATTACTGGGGCAAGGTCGGCGAAGGGTTGGTGGAAGCCACCCTCAATGCCGCCCTGAAAGTGGTCGACGAGCAGTTCGCCCGCAATGACGGCCTGTATGAAGCCAGCCTCGGCGAAGACTGGGCAGACCTCGGCAGCGGCCCGCTGCAGAACCCGCAAATGCACCTGGCCGAGGCCTTCCTGCACGTGCTGGCGGTACGCAAGGACGAGCACGTGCAGCAATCGCTGCTCAAGCTTTGCGAATCGTTGCAGGCACACTTCATTGAACCGCAGCATGGGCTGATGCTGGAAAAGCCACGGGGCGCTGTGGATAACTGGTTCGAGCCGGGTCACCAGTTCGAATGGTTCTACCTGCTGGAAACCTCGCCGCTGCTGCGGGGGACCGCGCTGCATGCATCCATCGACCGGGCCTTCGGCTATGCCGAGCTGTGTGGGGTAAACAATGCGGCAGTGCTGGCCATGCTCGATGTGGATGGCAAGGTGCTCGATGCGACCCAGCGGATCTGGGCACAGGCGGAATACCTGCGGGCACTGGTTTTGCGCCCGGGGAATGAGGCGAAGCTACTGGTGCAGCTGAAGGCAATGGAACAGCAGTTCCTGCATGCAGGTGGCTGGTATGAATGCCGCGATGGCGAAGGGGCGGTAAGCCGGCACGACATGCCCTCTACAACCCCTTATCATTTGGCTACTTGCCTCGAAGCGATGGCGCGTTGCGACTAATGGTGTGATTTCCTGCTGCAGCTGAAATGCACTGCCTTTTACCCTCCACATTCCTTCATGTAACGGGTTCAAGCCAGTGAACAAGCAGACATTTGCAGACTATCTCCAGCAGGAAATCAACAAAGCAGCGCAAGACATCGTCAACCGGTCCGACAATGTCGACTACTTCGCTCATGGCAAGCTGAGCTATCTGCTCAGCCTCCGCCGTATCACCAGTGGCAACGCAGTGCGTGAGGATTTCGGTCGGCATGACGGAATCAATGATGTCTTGCAGCTGCTCGAGATCATCCCGCAAGACCGTACCTACCTTTCTTACATCCCGAAGTGATCCAAGCACCATGGGCGAACCGGTAATCATCGGTTCGCCCATGTCAGCTCCAGTTATTGCTTGGCGGACCGATCAATCGAGAAGCCTGCCCAGTCCTGGCTCACCGGCATCAGCTCAAGGCTGTTGATGTTGATGTGTGCTGGCTGGTTGAGAATCCAGAAAATGGTCTCGGCGATGTCCTGCGGCTGGATCGGCTCAGCGCCAGCATAGGTGGCGTCGTACTTGGCCTGGTCACCGCCGAAGCGCACCAGCGAAAACTCGCTCTCGCACAGGCCCGGTTCGATGTTGCTCACCCGCACGCCGGTACCACGCAGGTCGCAGCGCAGGCTCAGCGAAAACTGGCCGACGAAGGCCTTGGTGCCGCCATACACGTTGCTGCCGGGGTACGGGTAATTGCCCGCCACCGAACCTACGTTGAGGATCGACGCACCGCGGCCATGGGCGATCAGGCGCGGCAGCAGCAGGCGGGTGGTGTACATCAGGCCTTTGATGTTGGTATCGACCATGGTTTCCCAATCGTCCAGGCTGCAGTTCTGCGCCGCATCCACACCCAACGCCAGGCCCGCGTTGTTCACCAGGCCACGCAACTTGTCGAAGCCGGCCGGCAGACTGGCGATGGCCTGCTCCATGGCCTTGCGGTCACGCACATCGAGCACCAGGCCGTGAACTTCGGTCTTGGCCGACAATTCGGCACACAGAGCATCCAGGCGCTCCTTGCGACGACCAGTGAGCACCAGCTTCCAGCCAGCTTCGGCGAAGCGGCGGGCAGTGGCCTCGCCAAAACCGGAAGTCGCGCCAGTGATGAATACGGTGGACGTCATGCTCTGTTCCTCACGGTAGGTTGTAATCGGCAGCTTTGCAGCATGCCCGCGACGGGCGCTGGCAGCAAGCCGTTCAGGCCACTGTTCATTTTTTGATCACATACTTCAAACCCTTGTGGCAGAGGGCTCGACGCCAGCTATGCGCATGTTATCCACAAGGCTTTCCCCACGGATTGGGGGCAACTTGTCCACTGCGCGGAACCCTTTCAGCATATCGTGGTCGGTGGATATCTTTTCGGTGATGGCGCAACGCTTTCAAGCATGCCGCCTGCAGCGGTCTGTCCAAGGCTTTCCCACAGACTTATCCACAGGATTTGAAACCCCTTCGCAGGGCTTGGCCTGTGCAGAAAATGCCTGTGAAATCATCCACAAAGGGCAACTGATCAAAATATGACCGCCACCTTGCAGGCCTTGAAAACAAAGGGATAGAGCGAGGTGCCACCATGTTTTCCACAGGCGGTTCCACATTAATCGTGGAAAACATTCAACCTGTGGAAACAAGGGCTTGCGAGGGGATCGTAGCGTGGCTCGAGAAAGATATGCGACAAGTTGTCCACATTGAGACCGGGGCTGCTTTGCAGCCCCAGATTCGACTTAGTGCCCGCCCAAGTACGCGTTCCTCACCTCTTCGTTGACCAGCAGCTCCTGCCCCGTCCCGCTCATGCGGATCTGCCCGTTGACCATCACATAAGCCCGGTCCGACAACTTCAGCGCATGGTTGGCGTTCTGCTCCACCAGGAAGATGGTCATGCCGGTCTTGGCCAGTTCGCGCAGGGTCGCAAAGATCTGCTTGACCACGATCGGCGCCAGCCCAAGCGAGGGCTCGTCCAGCAGCAACAGTTTTGGCCGGCTCATCAGCGCACGGGCAATGGCCAGCATCTGCTGCTCGCCACCGGACATGGTCATGGCCCGCTGGTTGCGCCGCTCCTTCAGGCGCGGGAACAACTCGAACATACGCTGCATGTCTTCAGCGGCATATTTGTCGCCGATGGGGATGGTCCCCATCATCAGATTCTCCTCGACGGTCATGTCGGGGAACACCCGACGCCCCTCCGGCGACTGGGCGATGCCGTTGGAGGCGATATAGTGCGACGACTTGCGAGTGATGTCGGTGCCACGGTAGACGATATGCCCGGACGCCGCCCGCGGCTGGCCGAAGATCGACATCAGCAGGGTCGACTTGCCGGCACCGTTGGCACCGATCAGGCTCACCGTCTCGCCTTCGTTGATGTGCATCGAAACCTTTTTCAGCGCCTGGATCGGCCCGTAGAAGACGTCCAGTTCCTTCAGTTCGAGAATGGGTGCAGTCATACCAGTTCCTCTTCGTCGGCACCCAGGTAGGCGGCGATCACCGTCGGGTTGTGGCGAATTTCCTGTGGCGCGCCTTCGGCGATCACGTTGCCGTGGTCGAGCACGACGATATGGTCGGAAATGCTCATGACCATGCCCATGTCGTGTTCGATCAGCACCACGGTGATGTCGTGCTCGTCACGCAGCACACGGATCATGCGGCTCAGGGCCTCGGTTTCCTGCGGGTTGAGGCCGGCGGCCGGCTCGTCCAGGCAGATGATCTTCGGCCGTGTGCACATGGCCCGGGCGATTTCCAGGCGCCGCTGCTGGCCGTACGACAGCTCACCGGCCAGGCGGTTGGCGCAGTCGACCAGGTCGACCACTTCCAGCCAGTAGAACGCGTGGTCCAGGGCATCACTCTCAGCCTTGCGGTAGGCCTTGGTGTTGAGCACCCCGGCCAGCAGGTTGCGGTTGACCCACATGTGCTGGGCCACCAGCAGGTTTTCCACCACCGACATTTCCTTGAACAGGCGAATGTTCTGGAAGGTCCGCGCCAGGCCAGCGCGGTTGACCAGGTGGGTACCGCCGAACATCTTGTAGTACAGACGGTTGGCAAAGCGCGCAGGCGATACGAAATCCGCCGCCTGGAAGCGCTCGCCCAGCAGCTGGATGACATTGGTGTGGCTGCCGCGCACGTTCAGCTCGATGCGCCCGCCACTGGCCTTGTAGAAGCCGGTCAGGCAGTTGAACACGGTGGTCTTGCCAGCACCGTTGGGGCCGATCAGGGCAAAGATCTGGTTGCGTTTGACCTTCAGGCTGACGTCGCTGAGCGCCTTGATGCCACCGAACTGCATCATCAGGTTGTCGACCGAGAGAATGATTTCGTCGCTCATGGCGCCACTCCTTTACGCGGGGTCACACCGGTACGGCTGATGCGGATCAGCCCACGCGGTCGCCAGATCATCATCAGCACCATCAGCACGCCGAACAGCAACACGCGGTATTCCGAGAAGCTGCGCAGCAGCTCCGGTGCCACGGTCAGGACGAACGCCGCGATCACCACGCCAACAGTGGAGCCCATGCCGCCGAGCACGACGATGGCGAGGATGAGCGCCGACTCGAAGAAGGTGAACGACGACGGGTTGACAAAGCCCTGGTAGGTGGCGAAGAACACCCCGGCCAGGCCTGCGGTGGAAGCACCGAGGGTGAAGGCAGAAAGCTTGACCAGCACATGGTTCAGGCCCATCGAGCGGCAGGCGATCTCGTCTTCGCGCAGCGCCTCCCAGGCGCGGCCGACGGGCATGCGGGTCAGGCGGTGCTTGATGTACAGCACCGCCAGCACGACGATGAACAGCACGACGTAGATGAACACGAACTTGAGGTTGGCGTTGTAGTCGATGCCGAGGAACTCGTGGATCGGTACCCCGCCGTCCTTGGCCCTGCGGCCGAACTCCAGGCCGAAGAAGGTCGGCGACGGCGCTGGCATGCCGTTCGGGCCGCCGGTGAAGGACAGCCAGTTGTTCAGCACCAGGCGGATGATCTCGCCGAACCCCAGGGTCACGATCGCCAGGTAGTCACCGTGCATCCGTAGTACCGGGAAGCCGAGGATGCACCCCGCCAGCGCCGCAGCGATGGCCGCCAGCGGCAGTACGCTCCAGAAGCCAAGGCCCAGGTACTGGTAACCCAGCGCCAGGCCGTAGGCACCAATGGCGTAGAACGCCACATAACCCAGGTCGAGCAGCCCGGCGAGGCCGACCACGATGTTCAGGCCCAGGCCCAGCAACACGTAGATGAGGCCGAGGATGACCACCGTCAGCAGGTACTTGTTGGCGAACACCGGGAAGATGATGGCGATCACCACCAGCGCCGGGATGATGTAGCGCAACCGCGACTTGTAGTCCGGCGAGTTGACATGCACGCCCGACCCGCCGCTGTCGAAGCCTTCGAGCATGCGCCGCCCGGCGGCGGTCTGCACGTACAGGCTGAGCAGGAAGCGCCCGAGCATCACCCCACCGACCAGCCACGCCACCCGACGAGGTTCGGCGTTGAAGGTGTAGCCGTCGAGTACCACGCCGACGATCGGGCCGAACACGATGAGCGCCAGCAGGCCGGCGACGATGGTCTCGAGCAAGCTGCGCTTGAGATCGAAACCTTTGGTTTCAGAGGCAGAAGCAATCTTGGCAATCGACATGTTCACACCTTAGCCACGAGCGGGCGACCCAGCAGGCCTTGTGGGCGGAAGATAAGGATCATCACCAGCAGCGAGAAGCTGAACACGTCCTTGTAGTCGGAGTTGATCAGGCCAGAGAACAGCGACTCGGAAATACCCAGGATGATCCCGCCGAGCATGGCGCCTGGCAGCGAACCGATGCCGCCCAGTACCGCGGCGGTGAACGCCTTGATACCGATGATGAAGCCGGCGTAGAAGTCGAAGGTGCCGTAGTTCAGGGTGATCAGCACGCCGGCCAGCGCGGCCATCACCGCACCGATGACGAACACGTAGGAAATCACCCGGTCGGTGTTGATCCCGAGGATCGAGGCCATCTTGCGGTCTTGCTGGGTAGCGCGGCACATGCGGCCGAGCTTGGTGTACTTGATCACGTAGGTGAGCAGGGCCATGCCGACGAACGCCGCCACCAGGATGAAGATCTTGGTGTAGGTCAGTTGCACGAAGCCGGTGCCGACTTCGATGCGCATGGCGCCTTCCAGCAGGGTCGGCACGCCTTGCTGGCGGGCGCCCTGGCTGATCTGTGCGTAGTTCTGCAGGATCAGCGAGATGCCGATGGCACTGATCAGCGGTGCCAGGCGAGTGGAGTTGCGCAGGGGTTTATAGGCGATGCGCTCGATGGTGAAGCCATACACGCCCGTGACGACGATGGTGAACAACAGCGTGCCCAGCATCAGCAGGGGGAACGACTCGATACCGAAGTAAGCCAGCAATGCCAGGCTGATCGCCGCGAGGTACGCGGAGATCATGTACACCTCGCCGTGCGCGAAGTTGATCATGCCGATGATGCCATAGACCATTGTGTAGCCGATGGCGATCAGGCCATAGACCGACCCGAGGGTCAGGCCGTTGACCAGTTGCTGCAGGAAAATACCATCCATAACGCAATCTCACCTGAGCGAGACTGCACGAGCGCTGACCACGACAAGCCACGCATGAAGCGGCCCTAGCAGCGCAGAACCGTGCACGTCTCCGAATAAGGACAGGTACCGCAGGGGCAATGGCCCGGACGGGCGTCCGGGCCAGGTGCCGTTATTATTTTTGTTTTTCCAGCTGGTGGTACTTGCCGTCCTTGTCCCACTGGTAGACCACGTAGTCGGAGACGGTCAGGTCGCCCTTGCTGTCCCACTTCTTCTCGCCCATGACGGTCTTGACCGGGTTGGCCTTGAGCCATTTGGCGGCGTCTTCGCCCTTGTTCGACTTGGAGCCGTTGAACGCGGCAGCCAGTGCCTGAAGCGACGCGTAGGCGTACAAGGTGTAGCCTTCCGGCTCGGTACCGGCCTTGCGGAATTCTTCCACCACGGCTTTGCTGTCTGGCAGCAGGCGTGGGTCGGCACCGAAGGTCATGTACACGCCATCGACGTATTGCGCACCACCTGCGGTGGACACCAGTTCGTCGGTGACGATGCCGTCATCAGACATGAACTTGACGTCTTTCAGGCCCTGCTCGCGCAACTGACGTACCAGCGGGCCGGCTTCCGGGTGCAGGCCACCGAAGTAGACCACGTCGGCACCGGCGGCGCGGATCTTGGTGACCACGGCGCTGAAGTCTTTCTCGCCGCGGGTCAGGCCTTCGTACAGCACCGGCTTGACACCACGCTTCTCCAGCTGCGCCTTGGTCGCATCGGCCAGGCCCTGGCCGTAGGTGTCCTTGTCGTGCAGCACCGCAACCTTCTTGCCCTTGAGCACGTCGACGATGTAGTCGCCGGCGACGATGCCTTGCTGGTCGTCACGACCGCACATGCGGAACATCGCGGAAAGGCCACGCTCGGTAACCTGCGGGTTGGTGGAGCCTGGGGTAATGGCGATCACGCCAGCCTCGTCATACACCTCGGAAGCCGGAATGGTGTTGGAGGAGCAGAAGTGCCCGACCACGCCGATCACCTTGTCCTGATCGACCAGGCGGTTGGCCACGGCCACGGCCTGCTTCGGCTCGCAGGCGTCATCGCCTTTCACCAGGACGATCTTCTCGCCATTCACGCCACCGGCGGCGTTGATCTTGTCGGCCGCTGCCTGCGCACCTTTCATGTACTGCTCGCCAAACGCTGCGTTAGCCCCGGTCATGGGGCCCGCGACGCCGATCTTGACGTCGGCCTGAACATACGAAGAAACACCCAGTGCCGTAGCTACGGCCAGAGCCAGGAAACCTTTCTTGTAAAACGTCTGCGACATGAGGTGGTGCTCCTAGAGTTTTTTTTTGGTTGGCACTACAACTTCTCAGCCCTGTGCTCAGAGCAAGGGCCGTGCCATCGGTTTTGTCTTCCGGGAAAACACACTGTAAAGGTCACCCCCAGGCGACCGACGGCCTTTTCTTTATTGAGCGTGCAACCGTCTGCCCCGCGGCAGGCGCCACCACACGTACAGACAAGGAGCAACCGTCGAGTGCCATCATTGCAACCCTGGCAAGTGTTTACGTGCAACCGCCCTGTAACAGTGGACGTCACCGAAGTGCACACCGCTGGTGCGCGACTGCTACAGGCAGCACTGTTTCAAGGCTAGCTGGTGCACGGAAAAACACCTGATTTGGCCATTACGCGGCCTGCGGGGCAGCCGCCTTGCCGGCGAAGAGGCCGGCCCAGACACAACAACGGCAAAAAGACTGGCACAATGTCCACCATTCGCCGTTTCCGGAGCCCCCTTGATGAGCGAGAGCGCATTCGCCGAGCGCATCGTGCACAACCTGCTCGACACCGACTTCTACAAGCTCACCATGATGCAGGGCGTGCTACACAACTACCCAGACGCCGACGTCGAATGGGAATTTCGCTGCCGCAACGGCGAGGACCTGCGCCCCTACCTTGGCGAGATCCGCCATCAACTCGAACTGCTCAGCGACCTGACCCTCGATGATGGCCAGCCAGCCTTCCTCGAACGCATCAGCTTCCTCAAGCCCGACTTCCTGCGCTTTCTGCGCCTGTTCCGCTTCAACTTGCGCTATGTGCGCATCGGCATCGAGAACGACCAGCTGTTCCTGCGCCTGAAAGGCCCATGGCTGCACGTGATCCTGTTCGAAGTGCCGTTGCTGGCCATCATCAGCGAAGTGCGCAACCGCCACCTGCACCCGCGCATGCGACTGGCCGAGGCCCGTGATCAGCTGTACCGCAAGTTCGATTGGCTGTGCGCCCACGCCAGCGACGACGAACTGGCCGACCTGCAGGTTGCCGATTTCGGCACCCGCCGGCGTTTTTCAAGCCGTGTGCAGGAAGACGTGGTGCGCGTGCTGCGCGACGACTTCCCGGGCCGCTTCGTCGGCACCAGCAACGTCGACCTGGCATGGAAACTGGATATCAAACCACTGGGCACCATGGCCCACGAGTGGATCATGGCCCACCAGCAGCTCGGCCCGCGGCTGATCGACAGCCAGATCGCCGCGCTGGACTGCTGGGTCCGCGAGTACCGCGGCCTGCTCGGTATCGCCCTGACCGACTGCATCACCATGGATGCTTTCCTCAACGATTTCGACTTGTACTTCGCCAAGCTGTTCGACGGCCTGCGCCATGACTCGGGCGAGCCGGTGGCCTGGGCGGAAAAGGCCATCGCCCATTACCAGAAGCTGGGTATCGACCCGATGACCAAGACCCTGGTGTTCTCCGACGGCCTCAACCTGACCCGCTCGCTGGACATCTTCCGTGCCTTGCGCGGGCGCATCAACGTCAGTTTCGGCATCGGCACCAACCTCACCTGCGACATCCCCGGTGTGGCGCCGATGAACATCGTGCTTAAAATGACCGACTGCAACGGCTCGCCGGTGGCGAAGATCTCGGACGAAGCCGCCAAGACCCAGTGCCGCGACGAGAACTTCGTCGCCTACATGCGTCACGTTTTCAAAGTCCCCAGCAAGGAGTAACCCATGCAAGCGGTTCAGCAAGAGATTGCCCAGGCGCTGAAGGTACAGCCGCCGTTCGCCGACGCCGCTGCGCTCGAGGCCGAAGTCGCCCGGCGCGTGGCGTTCATCAAGGACTGCCTGGCCAATGCCCGGCTCAAGACCCTGGTGCTGGGCATCAGCGGCGGCGTCGATTCGCTGACCGCCGCCCTGCTCGCCCAGCGCGCCATCAACGAGCTGCGCGCCGAAACCGGCGACAAGGCCTACACCTTCATCGCCGTGCGCCTGCCCTATCACGTGCAGCATGACGAACATGACGCCCAGGCGTGCCTGGAGGTGATCAAGGCCGATGAAGTGCACACCGTCGACATCGCTCCGGCGGTCAAGGCGCTGGCAGCAGAAGTGGTGGAGTTGAAGAATGGTTCACCGACCCTGGTGGACTTCGTCGTCGGCAACGTCAAGGCACGTACCCGCATGGTTGCCCAGTACACCATCGCCGGTGCCCGCGCGGGCCTGGTGATCGGCACCGACCATGCCGCCGAGGCGGTGATGGGTTTCTTTACCAAGTTCGGTGATGGTGCCTGCGACCTGGCGCCGCTGAGCGGGCTGGTGAAAAACCAGGTGCGAGCGATCGCGCGCAGCTTTGGCGCGCCGGAGTCGCTGGTGGAAAAGGTGCCGACTGCGGACCTTGAAGACCTGGAGCCTGGCAAGCCAGACGAGGCATCCCATGGCGTGACCTATCAGCAGATCGATGCTTTCCTGCACGGGCTGCCGGTGGATCAGCAGGCGTTCGACATCATCGTCGCCACCTACCGCAAGACCCAGCACAAGCGCGAACTGCCGTTTGCACCGTGAAAACAACCGGGGCCGCCAAGCGGCCCCGGTTTTCACTGCATGCTTACTTGAGCGTGACAGTGCCTTTCATCATCGAGATGTGGCCAGGGAACGAGCAGAAGAAGCCGTACTTCTGATCAGCCGCCAGCTTGGACACATCAAAGGTCAGCTTGTCAGTCTCGCCAGCACCAATGATCTTGGTATGCGCGATTACGCGCTCATCGCCGGCCTTCAGGTAATTCTTCTCAATCCCTGCGGCCAAGCCGTCGGTAGCGATCGGCTGCATGTCAGCTTCCTTGCTGATGACCACGTTGTGGCCCATGACGTTCTTCGGCAGATTGCCGGAGTGGGTCAGGTTGACGGTGAATTCCTTGCAGCTCTTGTCGACAACGATTTCCTTGGTGTTGAAGGACATCTGATCGGTCGAGTCGACGGTCACCGAGCATTCGGCTGCGAAGACAGAGGCGCTGGCGAGGGTCAGCAGGGATACCGCTACAGCTTTCGCAAACATCATGAATCTCCTTGGCAGGGTTTTATCAATTGCGAGACTGCCTGAAACCGTTCAGCCCCCTGCTGATATGGGTCAAGGGGGTGTCAAGTGGCCAGCCAGTAGAATTGTTCAATCGATTGTATACAACCAATCTAAGGGCACATCATGCCCTTTTAATAGACGATGGGACAACCTCTCATTTAGGAGCAATCGTAATGTCCCTTTCAAGTTTCATGAACAGCCTGCTCGCCGCCTACGCCCACGGGGCCACTGGCGCCAGCTGCGAATTCGCCCGCCCGGAGTGAAACCGGCATTGGAGACGCCAGATAATTAGCTTTACCCTGTCAGCGATATGACTGGAGAAGCACGATGTCTGTACGTTCCGTTTGTGTGTTCTGTGGCGCCAGCATCGGCGCCAACCCTGCCTACCGTGAAGCGGCCATTGCGCTTGGTCAGGCCATTGCCCGTCGCGGCCTGACCCTGGTCTACGGCGGAGGCGCGGTGGGCCTGATGGGCACTGTCGCCGATGCGGCAATGGCCGCAGGTGGCGAAGTGATCGGGATCATCCCGCAAAGCCTGATGAATGCCGAGATCGGCCACAAGGGCCTGAGCCGCCTGGAGGTGGTCGACGGCATGCATGCGCGCAAGGCGCGCATGGCTGAGCTGAGCGACGCCTTCATCGCCCTGCCGGGTGGCCTGGGTACGCTGGAGGAGCTGTTCGAGGTGTGGACCTGGGGCCAACTGGGTTATCACGCCAAGCCGCTGGGGCTGCTCGATGTGAATGGCTTCTATGAAAGGCTCGGCGGGTTCCTCGACCATATTGTCGAGGAAGGCTTCGTGCGGCCACAGCATCGGGCCATGTTGCTGCTGGCGCAGCAGGCGGATGAGCTGCTGGATGGGATGGAGCGCTTCGAGTCGCCGGTGTTGCCGAAGTGGGTCGACAAGCAGCCTGACTGATATTTGAGACTTATGCAGGAACCTGTGGGAGCGGGCTTGCCCGCGAATGAATGGGTGGATCCACCATCGCATTCGCGGGCAAGCCCGCTACCACAGGGTTCTCTATTGCGACTGCATGCTCAGCGCGGGATTACCGGCTGGCGCGGCTTCTTGCCCTTGCCGCCGCCGCCCTTGGCCGCTTCCTTGCGCTCCTTGGCCGCCTGCTGGTTGCGGGCAAACGCCTCGGCCTTGGCCTTCTCGCGCTTGTCCCACGGCTTGCTGCCATCGCTGCCACGCGGTGGCAGGCCAGTGTGCTGGGTGAGGATCTTCTGATCCTTGCCCACCTTGTGGCTGCCAGCCGGGGTCGAGTTCTTGCGGCGCGCGCTCTGGTAGGTGTCGGTCTGCGGTTGGTGCAGCGGGATCAGCTGGTGCTTGCCCGGCCCGATCAGGTCGGCACGACCCATACGCTGCAGCGCTTCACGCAGCATCGGCCAGCCCTTCGGATCGTGATAGCGCAGGAACGCCTTGTGCAACCGGCGCTGCTCCTCGCTCTTGACGATCTCAACCCCTTCGCTCTTGTACGTGACCTTGCGCAGCGGGTTCTTGCCCGAGTGGTACATGGCCGTGGCCGAAGCCATCGGCGACGGGTAGAACGCCTGCACCTGGTCGGCGCGGAAGCCGTTGCCCTTGAGCCACAGGGCCAGGTTCATCATGTCTTCGTCGGTGGTGCCCGGGTGCGCGGCGATGAAGTACGGGATCAGGTACTGCTCCTTGCCCGCCTCTTTCGAGAACTTCTCGAACATGCGCTTGAAGCGGTCGTAGGTGCCGATACCCGGCTTCATCATCTTGTCCAGCGGGCCACGCTCGGTGTGCTCCGGGGCAATCTTCAGGTAGCCGCCAACGTGGTGGGTGACCAGCTCCTTGACGTACTCCGGCGATTCCACTGCCAGGTCGTAGCGCAGGCCCGAGGCGATCAGGATCTTCTTCACCCCCGGCAAGGCACGGGCCTTGCGGTACAACTCGATCAGCGAGCTGTGGTCGGTGTTGAGATTCTCGCAGATGCCCGGGAACACGCACGACGGCTTGCGGCAGTGCTTCTCGATGTCGTGGCTCTTGCAGGCAATGCGGTACATGTTGGCGGTGGGCCCGCCAAGGTCGGAGACCACGCCGGTGAAGCCCGGCACCTTGTCACGCATCTCCTCGATTTCGTTGAGGATCGACTCGTGGGAGCGGTTCTGGATGATGCGGCCTTCGTGTTCGGTGATCGAGCAGAAGGTGCAGCCGCCGAAGCAGCCACGCATGATGTTCACCGAGAAACGAATCATCTCGTAGGCCGGTATGCGCTCCTTGCCATAGGCCGGGTGCGGCACACGGGCGTAGGGCATGCCGAACACGTAGTCCATTTCCTCGGTGCTCATCGGAATGGGTGGCGGGTTGAACCACACATCCACTTCACCGTGCTTCTGCACCAGCGCGCGGGCGTTGCCCGGGTTGGTCTCCAGGTGCAGCACGCGGTTGGCATGGGCATAGAGCACCGGGTCGTTACGCACTTTCTCGAACGAGGGCAGGCGGATCACCGACTTCTCCCGGGTCACGCTCGGGCTGTCGAGGATCTGCACCACCTTGGCTTCGTTCGGGTCTTCCTGGTCGCCCTTGGCCTGCTCGATGGCGCAGGCCTGGGTGTCCTGGGTGTTCACGTACGGGTTGATGATCTTGTCGACGCGGCCCGGGCGGTCGATGCGGGTAGAGTCGATCTCGTACCAGCCTTGCGGCGTGTCACGGCGCACGAACGCGGTGCCGCGCACGTCGGTGATGGTTTCGATCTTCTCGCCGTTGGACAGGCGCTGGGCGACCTCGACGACCGCGCGTTCGGCGTTGCCAAACAGCAGGATGTCGGCGCTGGCATCGATCAGGATCGAATGGCGGACCTTGTCCTGCCAGTAATCGTAGTGGGCGATGCGGCGCAGCGAAGCCTCGATGCCGCCGAGCACGATCGGCACGTGCTTGTAGGCTTCCTTGCAGCGTTGGCTGTATACCAGGCTGGCGCGGTCAGGGCGGCTGCCGGCCAGGCCACCAGGAGTGTAGGCGTCGTCGGAACGGATCTTCTTGTCCGCGGTGTAGCGGTTGATCATCGAGTCCATGTTGCCGGCGGCCACGCCGAAGAACAGGTTCGGCTCGCCAAGCTTCATGAAGTCGTCTTTCGACTGCCAGTTCGGCTGGGCGATGATGCCCACGCGGAAGCCCTGGGCCTCCAGCAGGCGGCCGATGATGGCCATGCCGAACGAGGGGTGGTCGACGTAGGCATCACCGGTCACGATGATGATGTCGCAGGAATCCCAGCCGAGCAGATCCATCTCCTCCCTGCTCATCGGCAGGAAAGGTGCTGGCCCGAAGCATTCGGCCCAGTACTTGGGATAGTCGTAGAGTGGTTTGGCTGCTTGCATGTCAGTGACCGGTTCTGGTGTGCAGGGAAATCGCGGGCGCGGAATATAGCACAAATTTTGACCAAATCCGACGGTGGTTGTCGGATTCATGAGGATCGACGAAAGAAAACATCGCCCCCTGTGGAAGCGGGTTTACCTGCGAATGCGACGGTACAGCTGACATCGCATTCGCGGGTAAACCCGCTCCCATAGGGAACCGATAACTGTCTCAGTGCTTATTCGTCGTCGTCGAAGTTGTACATGCCCGGCGCGAGGTTCTCGAAGCGGGTGTATTTGCCGATGAACGCCAGGCGCACGAAGCCGATGGGGCCGTTACGCTGTTTACCGATGATGATTTCCGCCACGCCCTTGTGCTCGGTCTCGGGGTGGTACACCTCGTCGCGGTACACGAACATGATCACGTCGGCGTCCTGCTCGATCGCACCGGATTCACGCAAGTCGGAGTTCACCGGGCGTTTGTTCGGGCGCTGTTCCAGGGAGCGGTTCAGCTGCGACAGCGCGATCACCGGGCAGTTGAATTCCTTGGCCAGGGCCTTGAGGGAACGGGAGATCTCGGAAATCTCGTTGGTCCGGTTGTCACCGGCCGAACCCGGGATCTGCATCAGCTGCAGGTAGTCGACCATGATCATGGCGATGTCGCCGTGCTCACGGGCCAGGCGGCGGGTACGCGCACGCATTTCCGAGGGGCTGATGCCGGCGGTATCGTCGATGAACAGCTTGCGATCGTTAAGCAGGTTCACCGCCGAGGTCAGGCGCGGCCAGTCATCATCATCGAGCTGACCGGAACGCACCTTGGTCTGGTCAATGCGGCCCAGCGACGAGAGCATACGCATGATCAGCGATTCACCTGGCATCTCGAGGGAGAACACCAGCACTGCCTTGTCGGTACGCAATACGGCGTTTTCCACCAGGTTCATGGCGAAGGTGGTCTTACCCATCGACGGACGGCCGGCGACGATGATCAGGTCGGCCGGCTGCAGGCCGCTGGTCTTCTCATCCAGGTCGGTGAAGCCGGTGGACACGCCGGTGATGTCGCTGTCGGAGTTGAACAGCGTATCAATGCGGTCGATGGCCATGGTCAACAGTTCGTTGACACCCACCGGGCCACCGGTTTTCGGCCGCGCTTCGGCGATCTGGAAGATCTGCCGTTCGGCATCGTCGAGGATTTCCTCGGCATTGCGCCCTTGCGGGTTGAAGGCGTTGTCGGCGATGTCGGTACTGATGCTGATCAGTTGGCGCAACGTCGCCCGCTCGCGAATGATCGCGGCGTAGGCCTTGATGTTGGCCACCGACGGAGTGTTCTTGGCCAGTTCGGCCAGGTACGCCAGGCCGCCAACCTGAGACGACAGGCCTTCCTTGTCCAGCTGCTCGTGCAGGGTCACCACGTCGAATGGCTGGTTGGCGTCGGCCAACTTGTGCACGGCACGGAAGATCAGGCGGTGGTCATGCCGGTAGAAATCGCCATCCGACACCTGGTCCAGCACCCGCTCCCAGGCGTTGTTGTCCAGCATCAGGCCACCGAGCACGGCCTGTTCGGCCTCGATGGAATGCGGCGGCACCTTCAGGGCTGCGGTTTGCAGGTCGAGCTGTTCGGAGTTGGTGATCTCGTTCATGGCCACGAAAGAATTCTGGAGGATGAAAAAGACAAAGGGCACGGCCTGAATGAACAGGACCGTGCCCGATGTTAACCGGCTATCCCGCGAGGGACCACCGGTCAGCGCAGCTTAGGCAGCTACGACGACCACACGTACGGTGGCTTCAACGTCGCTGTGCAGGTGCACGGCTACGTCGTATTCGCCAACTTGACGGATGGTGCCGTTCGGCAGACGAACTTCAGCTTTGGCCACTTCAACGCCGGAGGCGGTCAGGGCGTCAGCGATGTCGTGGGTGCCGATCGAACCGAACAGCTTGCCTTCGTCGCCAGCGGTGGCAGTGATGGTCACTTCCAGCTCGGCCAGTTGGGCAGCACGGCTTTCAGCCGAAGCTTTACGGTCAGCAGCTGCTTTTTCCAGCTCGGCGCGACGCTCTTCGAACGCAGCCAGGTTGGCGGCGTTGGCAACGGTGGCCTTGCCGAATGGCAGCAGGAAGTTACGGCCGTAACCAGCCTTAACTTTAACTTTGTCGCCCAGGTTGCCCAGGTTAGCGACTTTTTCCAGCAGGATCAGTTCCATTTGGTAAAACCTCTTAACTTTTAACCTTCACCGTTCGCGGAGTCTTTCCCCGGAGGGGACTTGCGACCGCGAAAATCAATCAGGCTGTCGACAATGGCCAGGACCATCAGCAACGGGTAGATCAGCTGCATGATCAGCGGCAACGTCACGTACATGCCCACCAGCCAGAACCCGGCCAGTCGCCCCTGTGCCACCAGCCCGTGCATCAAGGCGATGCCAGCCAGCACCAGAACCAGGCTCGACGCCGATGCCAGGATGATGAACTGCGACCCGATAAACGGAGCCACCACCATCACTGCCACCAAGACCGCCATGGTCTGTTTCGGCAACTTCAGTTCGCGAAACTCGCGACCGAAGCCTCCAGGGTTGTACAACGCTGCCTGCCAATAACGCGCCAGCACCAGGGCCAACACGCTGAACAATTGCACCGTCACTGCTGTGGAGGCGACCAGCACAGGGCGGATCAGCTCACCGGAGAGCACCGGCTCACCTTCGATTTTCGGCATGGCTTCGGCAAACGCCTTGGCCAGCACATCGAAGGTCTGCGCCAGCGCCATGTCGAGCACGAGGCTGAAAACCACGGCGAACACGGCACTGGCGACCAGCACACGGCTCCAGGGATGCTCGGCGCGCAACAGCGCGGCCAGGCCCAGGGCACCGGCAATCACCAGGAAGGTGATCGGATCGCCCATGAACCACACGGCCAGCCCGGCCAGCAGGCCGCCGGCGATGACCGTTGAAGCATCCTTGAACCCACGCCGCAGCAGCACAAGGCTGCCGGCAGCGGCACTCAACCAGAACAGCAGCGGCAGTACCGCGCTGATGACCACCACCAGGGTGGCCTGCACACGACCGCGCATGATGAAACTTGCTAACGCTCGCATGCCAATCCCTTACTGCTTGTCGACGACCCGGTCTCAGCGGCCGTGGCTGTCGGTGTAGGGCAGCAGGGCCAGGAAGCGGGCGCGCTTGATAGCGGTAGCCAGCTGACGCTGATAACGAGCTTTGGTACCGGTGATACGGCTTGGAACGATCTTGCCGGTTTCGGATACGTAAGCTTTCAGGGTGTTGAGATCTTTGAAGTCGATCTCTTTCACGTCTTCAGCAGTGAAGCGGCAGAATTTACGACGACGGAAGAAACGTGCCATTTAATAGGCTCCTCTAAAGGTCCGTGGATTACTCGTCAGCGTTATCGCTGGAGTCGCTGTCATTGCTGTCGTCGCCGTCGGCGGATTCAGCATGCTCAGGACGCTCACGACGCTCACGGCGCTCGCTGCGGTTTTCTTCAGCCTTCAGCATCTCGGACTGACCGGTTACGGCTTCGTCGCGACGGATGACGAGGTTACGGATAACGGCATCGTTGTAGCGGAAGTTGTCTTCCAGCTCAGCCAGGGCCTTGCCGGTGCACTCAACGTTCAGCATCACGTAGTGAGCCTTGTGAACATTGTTGATTGCGTAGGCCAGTTGACGACGGCCCCAGTCTTCCAGGCGGTGGATCTTGCCGCCATCTTCTTCGATCAGCTTGGTGTAACGCTCAACCATGCCGCCGACTTGCTCGCTCTGGTCCGGGTGAACCAGGAAGATGATTTCGTAATGACGCATGAATGCTCCTTACGGGTTAGTAGTCTGCCAGCGAATCTGGTCAGACAAGGAGTGAATGACACTGTATGTCTTGCACGGAGGGGAGGCACCTGTGCGCCTGCCAGCTCGGCAAGGGGCGCAATTGTAGAGAAGGCGGGGCGCACAAGCAAGGTGATTGGTGATTATTTGAACAGCCTGAAACACATTCACAGGCTACCGGCCCTTTCGCGGGTGAACCCGCTCCCACAGGGATCGTACAAGGCCTAAGCCTGTGGGGTACCTGTGGGAGCGGGTTCACCCGCGAAGAGTCATGGACGGGCTGCAGATCAGCGCTTGGCCTGGCGCTGGCGCACGGCCTCGAACAGACAGACGCCCGTCGCAACCGACACGTTCAGGCTGCTCACGCTACCGCTCATCGGCAACTTCACCAGGAAATCGCAATGCTCGCGGGTCAGCCGGCGCATGCCCTTGCCTTCCGCGCCCATGATCATCACCAGCGGGCCAGTCAGGTCCTGCTGGTAGATCTCCTGCTCGGCCTCGCCAGCGGTACCGACCACCCACAGGCCCCGCTGCTGCAGCTTCTCCAGCGTGCGCGCCAGGTTGGTCACGGCGACCAGCGGAATCACTTCCGCCGCGCCGCAAGCCACCTTGCGCACCACCGGCGTCAGGGTTGCCGACTTATCCTTGGGCACGATCACTGCGGTGGCGCCCGCCGCATCGGCAGTACGCAAGCAGGCACCGAGGTTGTGCGGGTCGGTCACGCCGTCCAGCACCAGGATCAGTGGCGGCGTTTCGCTGCGCTCGAGCAGTTCCTCGAGCATCAGCTCGCCCCACACCTGGCTCGGGCTGACCTCGGCGACCACGCCCTGGTGCACGCCCTCGACCCAGGCATCCAGCTCACGGCGCTCGGCCTGGCCGACCGGCACGCGGTTTTCTGCGGCCAGTTCCAGCAGCGCCTGGATGCGCGGCTCGCTGCGCCCTTCCGACAGCCAGATCTGCTTGACCCGCTTCGGATGGTGCTGCAGCAACGCCTGCACGGCGTGCACGCCGTAGATCTTTTCCAGCTGACTCATGACTTGCTCTTGCTCTTGCGTGGCGCACCGGACTTCGGCGGGCCTTTACGGTGCTTGGTCGGCTTGCCGGACGGCTTGCCGCCTTTGTCCGACTTGCTGCTGGCGTGGCCGCCGGTGCGCGCCTCGCTCATCAGCGCCTTCTTCATTTCACGGCTCTTGCGCACTTCGGCGTTGCGCTGCACGGCGTCTTTCGGGAAGTACGCTTCGGCAGTTTCGCTCTTGCGGCTGCGCGGTTTTGGCGTGGCCTTGGCTTCGACCGCTGGTTCGGCCTTCTCGGCGACCGGCGTGGCAGCACCCCGCCCCTTGCGACCGATCGGCGCACTGAGCTGCTGCTCGGAGACTTCGAAGTCGATCTTGCGCTCGTCGAGGTCGACGCGCATGACCTTGACCTCGATGGTGTCGCCCAGGCGGAAGCTGCGCCCGGTACGCTCGCCCGACAGGCGGTGGTGCACCGGGTCGAAGTGGTAGTAGTCACCCGGCAGCGCACTGACGTGCACCAGGCCTTCCACATAGATGTCGGTCAGTTCGACGAACAGGCCGAAGCCGGTAACCGCAGTGATCACACCCGGGAAGGTCTCGCCCACGCGGTCCTTCATGAACTCGCACTTGAGCCAGTTGACCACGTCACGGGTCGCTTCATCGGCGCGGCGCTCGGTCATCGAGCACTGCTCGCCGAGCTGGTCGAGGGCATTCACGTCGTACGGGTAGATACGCGCCTTGGGAATGCTCATGGCGCCAGCACGCTTGACGTGCGGGGTATCGACCTTGGAACGGATGATGCTGCGAATGGCGCGGTGCACCAGCAGGTCCGGGTAACGGCGGATCGGCGAGGTGAAGTGGGTGTACGCCTCGTAGTTCAAGCCGAAGTGGCCGTTGTTGTCGGTGCTGTACACCGCCTGGCTCAGCGAGCGAAGCATCACGGTCTGGATCAGGTGGAAGTCCGGGCGCCCGGCGATGCTTGCCAGCAAGGCCTGGTAGTCCTTCGGCGACGGGTCCTTGCCCTTGTGCAGGGTCAGGCCCAGCTCTCCGAGGAAGGCGCGCAGTTTTTCCAGGCGCTCCGGCGGCGGGCCATCGTGCACGCGATAAAGGGCTGGCACTTCGTGCTTCTGCAGGAACGCGGCGGTGGCGACGTTGGCCGCCAGCATGCATTCCTCGATCAGCTTGTGGGCATCGTTGCGCACGGTCGGGCGGATTTCCGCGATCTTGCGCTGGTCACCGAAGATGATGCGGGTTTCCTGGGTCTCGAAATCGATGGCACCCCGGGTGTGACGGGCATCCACCAGCACCTTGTACAGGTTGTACAGGTTCTTCAGGTCCGGCAGGACCTCCTTGTACTCCTCGCGCAGCGCCTTGCCCTCACGGGTACGGGAATGCTCGAGCATGCTGCTGACCTTGTTGTAGGTCAGGCGGGCATGGGAGTGGATCACGCCTTCGTAGAACTGGTAGTCGACCATCTGGCCGGCTTTGTTAATGGTCATTTCGCAGACCATGGCCAGGCGATCGACGTGCGGGTTCAGCGAGCACAGGCCGTTGGACAGCTCTTCGGGGAGCATCGGCACCACGCGCTCGGGGAAGTACACCGAGTTGCCGCGCTGCTGGGCTTCGTTGTCCAGGGCCGAGCCCAGGCGCACGTAGCTGGAGACGTCGGCGATCGCCACATACAGGCGCCAGCCGCCAGAGAACATGCGCAGCTTGCCCAGCGGTTCGCAGTAGACGGCGTCGTCGAAGTCGCGGGCATCCTCGCCGTCGATGGTGACGAACGGCAGGTGGCGCAGGTCGATGCGCTTCTCCTTGTCCTTCTCTTCGACTTCGGAACGGAACTTGCGCGCCTCCTTGACCACCTCGTTGGGCCAGACGTGTGGAATGTCGTAGCTGCGCAGGGCAACGTCGATTTCCATGCCCGGCGCCATGTAGTTGCCGATCACCTCGACCACATCACCCTGGGGCTGGAAGCGCGGCGTGGGCCAGTGGGTGATCTTGATCTCGACGAACTGGCCGATCTTGGCGCCACCGTTACGCCCGGCGGTCACCAGCACTTCCTGCTGGATCTTCGGGTTGTCCGGGGTTACGTAGCCAATGCCACCTTCTTCGAAGTAGCGGCCGACCACGCTTTCGTGGGCACGGGAGATGACCTCGACCAGCACGCCTTCACGGCGGCCACGGCGGTCGACGCCCGAGACGCGGGCCAGGCCGCGGTCGCCATCGAATACCAGGCGCATCTGCGACGGGCTGAGGAACAGGTCTTCGCTGCCGTCATCCGGGATAAGGAAGCCGAAGCCATCACGGTGACCGGAGACACGGCCGCAGATCAGGTCCAGCTTGTCTACCGGGGCATAAGTGCCGCGCCGGGTATAGATAAGCTGGCCGTCACGCTCCATGGCGCGCAGGCGACGGCGCAGGGCTTCGATCTGGTCTTCTTCATGAAGACCGAACTCTGCCGCCAGCTCCTCGCGCGCGGCCGGTTCGCCACGGTCGGCAAGGCGCTGCAGGATCAGCTCACGGCTGGGAATGGGGTTGTCGTATTTTTCCGCTTCGCGAGCGGCCTCGGGATCGAGGGATTGCCAATCGGCCATCAGAAGGGGTTCACCTTGGGGTATATAGATAGGAATTCTGGCATGTGTGTATTGAAACCGGAAATGTCAGCCTTGGACAGCCCCCGCTGCAGTGTATAGAGAGGGGCAATAGGCCTTCGGAATCAACAAGTTGAATTTTTTGAAATTTTTTTCGCTTGGGGGGTTTACAGCCCCCCGGACCGTCCGTATAGTGCGCACCACAACGACGGACAAGCCCGAAGTTGTAGTAGAGATGAACGGCGCTGTAAAGCATCTTTTAATCTCAAATGTGTGCCCAGGTGGCGGAATTGGTAGACGCGCTGGTTTCAGGTATCAGTGACCGCAAGGTCGTGGAAGTTCGAGTCTTCTCCTGGGCACCAAGTATTTCCAAGTAACAGATGACCAAGGATCTGTTACTACTGTGTGAAAGCGAACGATAGTCGCCTTCTACAGATGATGTAAAGCTTTGCCCAGGTGGCGGAATTGGTAGACGCGCTGGTTTCAGGTATCAGTGACTTAACGGTCGTGGAAGTTCGAGTCTTCTCCTGGGCACCATACAAAAACCCACTAGCTTGCTAGTGGGTTTTTTCTTGCCTGCGATTTTTAAATCCCCTCCCCCAATGGCCACCACAACCCCTGTGGTAGCTGGCTTGCCCGCGAAGAGGCCAGCACCGTAGGCAAACCCTCACACGTTACACCTTCGTCTGCCGATGAATTTCTCGTCACCCGGCCACTTGAGAAACGATTTCGTTTACCATTGTTTCCGAATATGTAGCCGTAAGCGAGGAAGTACCCGCATGACGATCCGACCGCAACCGCTGATGCGCACCCTGGCTGCCGCAGTTCTGAGCCTGGTGATCGGCGCTCCGGCCGCCCTGGCAGACGAACCGGTCACGCTGACCATGTACAACGGCCAGCACAAGGAAATCGGCGAAGCCATCGCCAAGGCCTACGAGGCCAAGACCGGCATCCACATCAATATCCGCAAGGGCAGCAGCAACCAGCTGGCCAGCCAGGTCATCGAGGAAGGCGACCGCTCGCCGGCCGACATCATCTACACCGAAGAGTCCCCGCCGCTGAACAACCTGGGCGAGCTTGGCCTGCTGGCCAAGATTGATGACGCCACCGCAAACATGATGCCCAAGGAGTACGTAGGCGCCAACGGCACCTGGATGGGCATCACCGCCCGTACCCGCATCGTGGTGTTCAACCCGAAGAAGATCGACGAGAAAGACCTGCCGACCACGGTCATGGACTTCGCCAACCCGGAGTGGGAAGGACGCGTCGGCTATGTACCAACCAGCGGCGCCTTCCAGGAACAGGCCGTGGCCATCCTGAAAATGCACGGGCGTGAAGCCACCGAAGAATGGCTGACCGGCCTGAAAGCCTTCGGCAAGGCCTATACCAACAACATGGTCGCCCTCAAGGCCGTGGAGAAAGGTGAGGTCGCCGCCGTACTGGTCAACAACTACTACTGGTATGCACTGGAGCGTGAACGCGGCAAGCTGGATTCCAAGCTCTACTACCTGGCCGATGGCGATGCCGGCAACCTGGTTACCATTTCCGGCGCCGCCGTGGTCAAGGCCAGCAAGCACCCGAAAGAAGCCCAGGCCTTGCTCAACTGGATGGCCAGCGAAGAAGGCCAGCGCGTGATCACCCAGACCACCGCCGAATACCCGCTGCACAAGGGCATGGTCTCCGACCGTGGCCTGAAGCCGTTCGAAGACCTGCGCCCGCCGAAGATCTCGCCAGCTGACCTAGGCAATGCCGAGGAAGCGATCGAGCTTGAACGCGAGGTCGGCCTGCTCTGATGACTGCCGCCCTGTCCGAGCCGGTGCCGGTACGTTTCGTACCGCGCCGCAAGCGCCCCTCGATCTGGGTGGTGCTGCCTGTGCTGTTCCTGGTGGCGATGAGCGTGCTGCCGTTGCTGTACGTTGCCATGAAAGCCTGGGAAGCCGGCTGGCGCGAAGCCCTGCACCTGCTCTGGCGCCCGTTCGTGTGGGGGCTGATGCGCAACACTCTGATGCTGATGGCCGGGGTGACGCTGGCATGCATGGTGGTGGGCCTGGCCCTGGCATGGCTGCTCGAGCGCAGCAACCTGCCCGGCCGCCGGCTGTGGGGCGTGGTGCTGTGCCTGCCGTTCGCCGTGCCGTCGTTCGTCAGCAGCTTCACCTGGGTGTCGCTGAGCTCGGACTTCGAAGGCCTGGGCGGGGCGATCCTGGTCATGGCGCTGTCCAAGTACCCGCTGGTGTTCCTGCCGGTGGCTGCGACCTTGCGCAACCTCGACACGTCGCTTGAAGAGTCGGCGCGCACCCTGGGCTACAGCCGCTGGGGCGTGTTCCGCAAGATCACCCTGCCGCTGCTGTGGCCGTCGATGCTCGGCGGCGCACTGCTGATCGCCCTGCACATGCTGGTCGAGTTCGGCGCGCTGTCGATCCTTGGCCTGCAGACCTTCACCACGGCGATCTACCAGCAGTTCGAACTGGAGTTCAGCAACGCCAATGCCGCGATGCTCTCGGCCGTACTGCTGGCGCTGTGCCTACTGATGCTGTGGCTGGAGCTGCGCGTACGCGGCAAGGCCCGCCACGTGCGCATCGGCCAGGGCGTGGCGCGCCGCGGGCAGCCGGTGCGACTGCGTGGCTGGATGCCGTTGGCGCAACTGTTCTGCCTGGGCCTGGCGATTCTCGGCAGCGGTATTCCGCTGGCGATGCTGGGTTATTGGCTGAGCGTGGGGTCATCGGCAGCCTTCCCGGTCGCAGCAATCAGCAAAGCACTATTCACCTCGCTGTCGGTGTCGCTGGGCGGTGCGGGCTTCTGCGTATTGCTGGCATTGCCGGTCAGTTTCCTGGTGGTGCGCTACAAAGGCCGCCTGGCACTGTGGGCCGAACGCCTGCCGTACCTGCTGCACGCCCTGCCCGGCCTGGTCATCGCCCTGTCGCTGGTGGTGTTCTCGCTGCACTATGTGCCAGCGCTGTACCAGACCACCGCGCTGTTGCTGCTGGCTTATGCGCTGCTGTTCCTGCCCCTGGCCCAGGCTCCGGTTCGCACTGCGCTGAACAAGGCTTCGCCGACCCTCGAAGAAGCGGCCCGCACCCTCGGTGCCAGCAGCTTCGCAGCGTTCTGCCGGGTGACCCTGCCGATCATCTTCCCGGCCATGGCGGCGGCCTTTGCCTTGGTGTTCCTTGATGCCATGAAGGAGCTTACAGCTACCCTGCTGCTCAGCCCGACTGGCATGACCACCCTGGCCACTGAAGTCTGGGCACATACCGCCAATGTCGAGTTTGCGGCGGCGGCGCCGTATGCGGCGTTGTTGATTGTGGTTTCGGGGTTGCCGGTGTATTTGCTGACTACGCGGATGTACTTGAATAAGGCTTGAGAATGAATCCAGGCTGGCGAGCAGCCTGGATTTTCAAGCGACACACACCAGCTTATCTCCAGTACTCTATCCAAACAAAAAACAGCAAAATCAGTGCAATCAGAAAAATTTGTACAATCCACAAGCGCACTAATAGCCTCTGCAGGTCGGCGGGGGCCATACTAACGTCATCGCTATCCAATAGACCCTTTCGAACGCTAAAATTTTTCATAGACAGCATTGCAGAAATTGACCCTAGCCGCATGACTTTCCCGAGCAACCCAGCATGAGAATATATTTCTCTATTCACAGCCACCATTCGGCTATTTGACAAAATTGATTCGATACGATTCAGATAGCGGTACGCAGCGAGCACCCACACAACAAACATCAAAAACGGCGAAACAATTACAAACACACCAAGCACTGCCAGGTGCAAGTTACTCATCGCACTGCCTCGTACAAAATCTCCCCCACTCTTTCTCCCAGAGCTTCGCCAAGCTCACCGCCAGCAATACCTCCAGTAGCCCCCCCAATACCACGCATGCGAAAGTTGCCGTTCTCCGGTGGGAATACCTATAGCAACACATGCCATTGGCCCCAATACGCCCCCGACATGTCCACCGATCCCTCCCAGCCCCAAGCCCCCAACTAGTGAACTCCTCTCGACATACTTAACCTTTCTACACGCCTCTTCCCGCCCCAGCACGCAAGCGTTACGAATTGACAGTTCGGTTGACGCCACATCAAGCGCCATCCCTAAATACCCACCTCTTTTTACCCACTTAGCCGCCCTCGCCACGCCAGATATTTTTTCTGCATACCCTCTAATCTCACCTCCGTGAAGAAATCTTTTGGTAGATATATCCAGCGCATGCTTGATTTTACCCCGATTGTGCAACCCTGCCCCATACGCAGCCAAACTATCCAGCTGCGCCTCCAACTTCAAAAACAACGCCGTACGTTTTGAGTAGAATTCATCACGAGCTTTCAACGTGCCTTGATGCAAATAATCTCGGTATAGCTGTTCTATCTCCCCTAACGTTTTCTTGATAGCTTCAAGATGCTTACTCCAAGCATCACTAGCTGTACCAGCGCCGATGGAAGCACGGGTCAGCAAGCTCTGCAGTAGCTCAAAATTTTCCAGAAGGAACCCGTCAAATCCACCGCCGTTCAACTCGATGTCAAGGTGTATACCGGCCGCCTTGCCCATGAGAAAAGCCTCGTGACTGGTACAAGACGGGGTGCTCGGGTCGCCAACAATCACCAGTTCGCCAGGGAAAACCACACTATTGACGATATGCGCATTCAACACATCAAACTTGGCCCGCTGATTCGCGTTCATAGGTGTATCGGCCTTCAGCGACTCATAGGACTGCGCGTGTGGATTAATGTAGCTACGTGCCTCGGACATGGTCGCTCCTCACGCATATTTCTTGTTACTGATGCGATCCCAGCCACCGGTCACATTGCCACCGGCGCTGCCATCGAGACGTTTCTGCCGCGTGTAGGTGGTCTTGATGCGTCCGTAGTTCAGCTGCACCACTTCCATCGGCACGCCGGCACTGGCGCTCTGGGCGTAGTCGGCGATGATCACTTCTTCGAGGACCACTTCGTAGTACTTGAGCTTGTCGCCACCCGCACGGCACAGCACCAACTTCACTTCTTTCAGGTGCTGGCCGGCACAACTGGCCTCCAGCAGCTTGCAGCTGGCGCTGTCCAGGTACTTGGTGAAAGAGAAGTTGGTGAGTGTGGTACGGCCTGATGATGCGCCGCCTGCGGAGCTGGCGGTGGCAGAGGTGCTCTGGTTGGCGCCAAACTTGTAGCCTGCAATCTCGATCCAGTTGGTGAACTGCTCGTCCAGTGCTTCGCCAGCAATTTCGGTGATTTGAATATAAGCATCGAAAGCCATGCTTACCTCTCCTTGGCAATATTTGGGCTGAATAACGACAGCGCTCTCACACTGTCGTCTTGCGGTTGTGCCTGAAAAGCAGACGGCGGATTAGCACTGCCGCCTCGAGGCCCGGTTGACACTAGTTCCCTGTGCCAAGCCACGCAATAGCACGCACCCATCCAAGCAAACTTTGGGAAATTGCCTACAACATCGGGTAAAAATTCTGATTTATTAAGTAAGAATGTGTTGCTTATCGACGTTTGAAACGATGTCCCTGCAGGTTGGCCAGCATCCGCCGCACGATCACGCCATGAACCCTTCCAACCGGCACCATGTACAAACGCCCGAAGGTGTTGAAGCACTTCACCGAGGTCGTCACGCTCAACTGCAGGAGGCCGCACTCTCCTGCCGACACGCCCATGCAGACCATGACGGCCAAGTGCGTATCGCGCGAGGTCAGCACCAGTTGCTGGTCGCTTATGGCCTCGACAGCGAAGAAATCGAGGCGCTCGCCGACGGCTGGCACCTGCCCTAGATCGCGGCGAGTGAAGCCGTGGATATCGGCGACATTGAAACGGCGCGAGATGAAGTCACGAATGCGGAAGGCCCTGGCCAACCAGCCGGGGATGTCCGAGGTCATGGCGCAGTACGCTTGCAGGGGGGTCATCAGGGCAGTGAGCTGTACGCTGTCACTGTGCAGGAAATCCAGGTCGTCCTGGGCGGCGACCAGCTGGGTGGACATGAGCAACTCCCTTTGCCATGTATCGCCGACAGCATAGCAACATGACTCGATGCGGGAGATTCTGTCTTGCTTAATGTGTTCAAGCTGGTGCGATCCTTGTGGGAGCCGCGCTTGCCGGCGATGGGCCGCGAAGCGGCCCCATAATTTCAAGGTTGTTGCATAAATTGCCGGGGCCGCTTCGCGGCCCATCGCCGGCAAGCGCG
>NZ_JBIVHT010000005.1:0-339279 GCF_044749325.1 Pseudomonas sp. NPDC089428 | reverse complement strand
GCCGTCGCCCCCCTGCCCCCCCCCCCCCCCCCCCCCCCCCCGGCGCCCCCCCCCCCCCCCCCCCCCCCCCCCCCCCCCCCCCCCCCCCCCCCCGGCTCCTACAGGATCGCGCCGTTTTTTAGAAACGGAGCAGGGATCAAGCCCTGAACTGACCCAGACTGGCGCGCAGTTGGGCCGCCAGGTCATCCAGCACCTTGCTGCTGGCAGTGGTCTGCATCACCACCTCGGCCGAGCGCTCGGCTTGAGCATGGATATTCTCCACCCGCCCACGCACCGCCTGCGCGCCGTGGGCTTGCTGCTCAGCAGCGCGGGTCGCCAGGCCGATGGCCGCGTGCACTTGCTCCACGGCAGCCTGCACCGACTGCTGGCGACGCTCGTTGTCGCGCAGCACCAACAGCCCCTCGCTGGCCTTGAGCCCGGCCTGGCTGATGGTCGCCACCGCTTCCTTGGCACCTTTCTGCAGCGCGGCAATGTGCGCCTGAATGTCGCCGGTAGAGCTCTGCGTCTTGCTCGCCAGCGCCCGCACTTCGTCGGCCACCACGGCAAACCCGCGGCCCGTCTCCCCAGCGCGGGCGGCTTCGATTGCCGCGTTGAGGGCCAGCAGGTTGGTCTGCTCGGCAATCCCGTGAATGACGGTCAGCACCACTTCAATCTGCTCACTTTGCTTGGCCAGGCGCTCGATCACTTGCGAGCCCGTTTCGACCTGGCCGGCAAGGTTCTCGATCAAGCTCGCCAGCTGCGTCGAGGAACGGCTGTTCTCATCGGTCGCCTGGCGAATGTCCACCACCTGCTGCAACGCCGCCTGCATGGCATGGCTTTCAGCCTGGGCTTCGTCGGCCATGCTCGACAGGTCGCGCAGGCTGGCAGCCACTTCGTCACGCTGCAACGCCGCTGCGGCATCGGCTCCGGCGTTGCGCTGGGCCATGGTGCCGATCTCGACCCCGGTCCGTTGGGCCACCTCGCCGGCCTCGCGGACGATAGGCTGCAGCTTGTCGACGAAGCGGTTGACCGCCGAGGCCATGTCACCGATCTCGTCGCGGCTGTCGAGGTTCACGCGCTTGGTCAGGTCCCCTTCCCCGGCGGCAAGGTCATTGAGCGCAGCGATCAGCAGGCGCAGCTTGCTGAGCACGCGGCGGCCTAACACCACGGCGACCACCAGCAGCACACCCAGGCCAACCACCACCAGGCCCAGGCCAATGCGCCAGCGCAGCTCGGCAGCTGCGTCACGCACGGTTTGCGCGGTGTTGGCCTGCATTGCGGTGGCGCTGACCTGCGCGGCTTCCAGGCGCTCGCGCAGGGCCTTGCCGCTGTCGGCGGCTGCGGCTCCCAGGCTATCGCCGACCAGTTGCTCACCACTGGCAATCAGAGCACTGAAACGCTGGTCGAGCGCCTTGAGCGCCTGATCAACGCCGGCCGTGGAGACCCCCATCAAGACTTTGCCGATCTCGGCACCATTGGGGCTGATCGAGGCCTCGACGAAATACACCGACGGGTCGCGACGCGCGGCTTCGAGCACCTTGTCCAGCGCCCGCTCGCCCTGGCCCTTCTCGATCAGCGCCTGGTTGATCGGGTTCTGCCGGTTCAGGTAGCGGGTGAGGTGCTGGCCCTGGGCGTCGTCGTAGATCACAAACAATACGTTGGGGTTGCGCTGGGCGCGGCGGGCGAAGTCAGAGAGCATCGGCACATCGTTGTCCCAGATCGCCCGTGGGGCGACCGAGGCCAGCAATTCGGCCATGTCGTTGGCCGAGTCCTTGAGGTTTTTCTCCAGGGTGGCGCGCAACTGCTGCTGTTCGTCCTGCAGCCGCGTGGAAAGCCCCGCGCTCAGACGCTGGCGGGTACTGCTGGAAAGGCTCTCAAGGCCCCCGCGCACGTCCTGCCCGGCCTGCTCCAGCTCGCCGGCGAGCTGACGGCTGTCATTGCCCAGGCGCTCGCCCAGATCGGCCTCCAAGGCCGTCACGGTGCTGCGGGTCAGCGCAACGGCAACCAGCACCTGCACCAAAAGGGCGATACCAAGGGCAACAAACACAGGCCGCAGGAGGCGGCTTCGTAACAGTGAAAGGATGGCAGACACGGTGTAACCCTCGTGTTTTCTGGCGCCACTATTTTGATGGCATCTACAGAAACTTCTTACAGCAAGGGTTGTGCCGCATACAGCAGGGATACACGCCAAGGTCTAGCAATACCGCCAGGCCTGGGCCACAAATGAAAACGCCGCGATCCTTTTCAGGACCGCGGCGCCAGATCAGCCTGAAGGGCAGATCAGGCGAACGGATGACGCAGGACGATGGTCTCGTTGCGGTCCGGGCCGGTCGAAATGATGTCGATCGGCGCGCCTACCAGCTCTTCGATGCGCTTGATGTAGTCACGCGCAGCTTGCGGCAGCTCTTCCAGGGTTTTCACGCCCAGGGTCGACTCGCTCCAGCCTGGCATCTCTTCGTACACCGGCTCCAGGCCGATGTAGCTGTCGGCATCGGAAGGCGCGTCGATGACCGCACCGTTCTCGTTCTTGTAGCCAACGCAGATGTTGATGGTTTCCAGGCCGTCCAGCACGTCCAGCTTGGTCAGGCAGATGCCCGAGATGCTGTTGACGTCGATGGCGCGACGCAGGATGACGGCATCGAACCAGCCGCAACGACGGGCACGGCCGGTGGTCGAACCGAACTCGTGACCACGCTTGGCCAGGGTGGCGCCGGTCTCGTCGAACAGTTCGGTCGGGAACGGACCGGAACCCACGCGAGTGGTGTAGGCCTTGGTGATGCCGAGGATGTAGTCCAGGTACATCGGGCCAACGCCGGAACCGGTGGAGATGCCGCCAGCGGTGGTGTTGGAGCTGGTGACGTACGGGTAGGTACCGTGGTCGATGTCCAGCAGCGAGCCCTGGGCGCCTTCGAACATGATGTCCTTGCCGGCGCGACGCAGGTTGTGCAGCTCGGCGGTGACATCGAGCATCATCGGCTTGAGCTGCTCGGCGTAGGCCATGCACTCGTCCAGGGTCTGCTGGAAGTCGATGGCCGGCTCTTTGTAGTAGTTCACCAGCTGGAAGTTGTGGTAGTCCAGCAGCTCACCTAGCTTGGCGGCGAAACGCTCGCGGTGGAACAGGTCGCCAACGCGCAGGCCGCGACGTGCAACCTTGTCTTCGTATGCCGGGCCGATGCCGCGGCCGGTGGTGCCGATCTTGGCTTCGCCACGGGCTTTTTCACGGGCCTGGTCCAGGGCCACGTGGTACGACAGGATCAGTGGCGCAGCCGGGGAGATGCGCAGGCGCTCGCGCACCGGTACGCCCTTCTCTTCCAGCTTGGTGATTTCACGCATCAGGGCGTCCGGGGCAACGACCACGCCGTTGCCGATCAGGCACTGTACGCCTTCACGCAGGATGCCCGAGGGAATCAGGTGCAGAACGGTTTTTTCACCGTTGATCACCAGGGTGTGGCCCGCGTTGTGACCACCTTGGTAGCGCACTACGGCGGCAGCATGTTCGGTCAGCAGATCGACGATCTTGCCTTTGCCCTCATCACCCCACTGGGTGCCCAGGACGACGACATTCTTACCCATTACATTGGTCCTCATTCACGCAAACTTGGTTGCCGGCCTACTGCCGACGCAGAAACTCACTGGGCCAGCGGCAGAACCTGCCAGCGCCCGTCTTGCTGAATCAATTGCCGATCACAATCCGCCTCGAGAGCAGCACTCAACGGCTGGCCAGGCAGGGCCTGGACCACACGCTGGCCCTCGTTGCGCAACTGGCAGACCTGCTGCCAGAGGGCCGCGTCGCCACTGTCCGGCATCCAGATGCCGCCAGTTGGCAATACGACCTCCGCTCGCCCCAGTGTGACCAGGGTCTTCAAATCCGTGGAGAAACCGGTGGCCGGGCGAGCCCGGCCAAAGTCGGCGCCGATGTCGTCATAGCGGCCGCCCTGGGCGATCGATTGACCCTCGCCCGGGACAAACACGGCGAACACCACGCCGGTGTGATAGTGGTAGCCGCGCAGCTCGCCGAGATCGAAGTACAGCGGCAGCTCCGGGTAGCGCGACGCCAGGCGATCAGCGATGGCCAACAGGTCGTCGAGCGCTGCCAGTACGCTGGCCGGGGCACGCCCCAGACGCACACGGGCTTCGGCCAGCACTTCACGGCCACCGCACAGCTCGACCAGAGCGCGCAGCATGTTGCCCAGGTCCTTCGGCAGGTCGGCGGTCAGCGCCTGTACTTCATCGACCGATTTGCGCTGCAGGGCATCGAACAACTGCTGTTCGACCGCGCCCGACAGGCCGGCGGCACGGGCCAGGCCGCGGTAGATGCCGACGTGGCCGAGGTCCATGTGCACATCGGCAACGTCGGTCAGCTGCAGGGTGGCGAGCATCAGGCTGATGACTTCGACATCGCTGGTCGGGCTGGCATCGCCGTACAGCTCGGCACCCAGCTGAATCGGGCTGCGCGAGGTGGACAGGGCACGCGGCTGGGCGTGCAGCACGCTGCCGGCGTAGCACAGGCGGCTCGGGCCCTCACGGCGCAGGGTGTGGGCGTCGATACGCGCCACCTGCGGGGTGAAGTCGGCGCGGAAGCCCATCAGGCGGCCCGACTGCGGGTCGACCACCTTGAAGGTGCGCTGATCCAGGTCCTGGCCGGCGCCGGTGAGCAGCGACTCCAGGTACTCGATATGCGGGGTGACGACCAGCTCATAGCCCCAACTCTGGAACAGGTCCAACACCTGACGGCGCGCGATCTCGATACGCGCAGCCTCAGGTGGCAGTACTTCCTCGATGCCATCTGGCAGCAGCCAGCGGTCTACCGTTGCCATTACGCCATTTCCCCTCTGGTCCGGGCGGCTTGCCAGCAGGCGAGCCGTCAGTAAAGCCGGCATCGCGCACAGCAGCGGGCAGCACTGATCCCAGCGCAGCCACCGTACCCGATACCCTCGAATTGCCTTGCGACCTGACCAAACCGTCAACTGGCGCTTTGCCAATCAACCTTGCAGACGCAAAAAAGCCGGGAAATTTCCCGGCTGCCTCATCATACACCCCTTTTCATTCAGGATGCACCCCGCCTGGTGTTTTAGCTGCCAGGCGGGGCGCCGCTGAATGAAAATCAGGGCATGAGCATCACGGCTTGCTCTTGTCCAGGAAGCGGAAGAACTCGTTCTTCGGATCCAGGACCAGTACGTCGCTCTTGCTCGAGAAGCTCTCGCGGTACGCCTGCAGGCTACGGTAGAACGCATAGAAATCGGCGTCCTGGGAGTAGGCCTTGGCATAGATGGCGGCCGACTGGGCGTCGCCATCACCGCGGGTTTCCTCTGCTTCGCGGTAGGCTTCGGCCAGCAGTACACGGCGCTGACGGTCGGCATCGGCACGAATACCTTCGGCCAACTCGTTACCTTTGGCGCGGTGCTCGCGGGCTTCCCGCTCACGTTCGGTGCTCATGCGGTCGAACACGCTGCGGTTGACTTCCTTCGGCAGGTCGATGGCCTTGACGCGCACGTCGATGACCTCGATACCCAGCTCCTTGCTGGCCATGCGGTTCAGCGAGGCGGTGATGTCAGCCATCAGCGCGTCACGTTCACCGGAAACCACCTCGTGCAGGGTACGTTTACCGAACTGGTCACGCAGGCCGCTTTCCAGGCGACGCGACAGACGCTCGTCGGCGATCTGCTTCATGCCGGAAGTGGCCGTGTAGAAGCGCTCGGCATCCTTGACGCGCCACTTGGCGTAGGCGTCGACCATCACCGCCTTCTTCTCCAGGGTCAGGAACCGCTGGGTCGGGGCGTCGAGGGTCATCAGGCGTGCGTCGAACTTACGTACCTGGTTCACGTATGGAATCTTCACGTGCAAGCCCGGCTGGACATCCGCCTGGACCACCTTGCCGAAGCGCAGCAGTACCGCACGCTCGGTCTGGGACACGATATAGAAGCTGTTCCAGGCCACAATGGCCAGAACCACGGCGGCGATCAGGGCGATCAGCGATCGGTTGCTCATCAGCGGCTCTCCCTAGTGCGCAGTGGCTGCTGTTGCTGTTGCAGGTCCTGCGCGGCACGTGCGGCCGCATCGTTGACCGACGGGCTGACACTGGTGCTTGGCGCGGAAGCGCTGCGGCTGCCTTCGACCATCTTGTCCAGCGGCAGGTAGAGCAGGTTGTTCTGCCCGTCCTTGGCCGTGACCAGAACCTTGCTGGTATTGCTGTAGACCTCTTGCATGGTCTCCAGGTACAGGCGCTGACGGGTCACGTCAGGGGCCTTGCGGTATTCGCCGACCAGTTTGGTGAAGCGGTCGGCCTCACCCTTGGCGCGAGCGATGACTTCGTCGCGGTAACCGTTGGCGTCCTCGATGATGCGCTGGGCCTGGCCACGGGCTTCCGGCACCACGCCATTGGCGTAGGACTCGGCCTGGTTGCGGGCACGCTGCTCGTCTTCACGGGCGCGGATCACGTCGTCGAAGGCTTCCTGCACTTCACGCGGGGCTGCCGCGCTCTGTACGTTGACCTGGGTGACGGTGATACCCGTGCGGTAGTTGTCGAGGAAGCGCTGCAGGCGTTCGCGGATATCCACGGCCATCTGCTCACGGCCTTCGGTCAACACCTGGTCCATCGAGGTGGAACCCACCACGTGGCGCAGGGCACTGTCGGTCGCATGCTGCAGGCTGACCTCAGGCTGGTCGACGTTGAGCACGAAGTCCTGCAGGTTGCTGATCTTGTACTGGACGGTCAGCGGCACCTCGACGATGTTCTCGTCCTCGGTGAGCATCTGCCCCTGCTTGGTGTAGGCACGCTCGCGCGTGACGTTTTCCATGTACTTGCGATCGATCGGCGGGAAGTAGATGTTCAGGCCGGGACCGACCGTCTCATAGTACTTGCCGAAGCGCAGCACCACGGCCTGCTCCTGCTCGTCGACCACGTACACGGCGCTGTACAGCCAGATTGCGGCAAGCACCGCCAGGCCGATGCCCAGCAGGCCGAAGCCACCACCCTTGCCGACATTGCGGTCACCGCCGCCACGTTTCTTGCCACTGCCGAACATGCCGTTCAGGCTGTCCTGCAGCTTGCGGAAGGCCTCGTCCAGATCCGGCGGACCCTTCTTGTCGCCACCACCGCCGCCACCGCGACGGCCGCCCCAGGGATCCTGATTGTTCGAGTTGCCACCCGGCTCGTTCCAAGCCATAGCGCTCTCCATCTGATAAAGCAAAGACGCGCCCACGGCGCGCCGTCCAATGCTACAGAATGCCTGCCACTGCTGCCCGGCGACCTCGCCGGGCATTTATTGCAAAGTGTGTTGCTCGACAAACACTTGCGGCTCCATGCCTTCACGACTGACCAGGCGATTCAACTCGACCCTGGGCAGGCGAACACTCAGCAGGCTGCGCCCTTCTTCGTCATGCTCTTCACTCTGCACGGCACCCAGGGCAAAGAATTGCGCGCGCAAGCGGGCAAAACGCTGCTCCAGAC
This sequence comes from Pseudomonas sp. NPDC089428, assembly GCF_044749325.1. Lineage (NCBI taxonomy): Bacteria > Pseudomonadati > Pseudomonadota > Gammaproteobacteria > Pseudomonadales > Pseudomonadaceae > Pseudomonas > Pseudomonas sp. NPDC089428. The sequence goes on along the minus strand of NZ_JBIVHT010000005.1, from coordinate 331,850 downwards.
ACAGGGTACCGACAAACAGATCATCCCCCAGCAACTCGGCAATCGCCTGGCCGACCAACTCCAGGCCACGTCCATCTCGTGCCGATACCCAGACCCGCTGCGGCTTGCCATCGGCATCACGCTGGATCTGCGGCTCGACATCTTCAAGCAGGTCGAGTTTGTTATAGACCTCAAGGATCGGCAAGCCTTCGGCACCGATCTCGCCCAACACGGCCAACACTTGCTCGATCTGCTCCATGCGCTCTGGCTCATGGGCGTCGATCACATGCAGCAGCAGGTCCGAGTTGCTCGATTCTTCGAGCGTAGCCCGAAATGCCTCGACCAGCTTGTGCGGCAGGTGGCGAATGAAGCCCACGGTGTCGGCCAGCACGATCGGGCCCAGGTCGGCCAGCTCTAGCCGGCGCAAGGTCGGGTCGAGCGTGGCGAACAGCTGATCGGCCGCGTACACCTCGGATTCGGTCAGGGCATTGAACAGCGTGGACTTGCCGGCGTTGGTATAGCCGACCAGCGAAACCGAAGGGATATCCGCGCGCTTGCGGCCACGGCGGGCCTGCTCGCGCTGGCTGCGCACCTTTTCCAGGCGCCCCTTGATCTGCCGGATACGTACCCGCAGCAGGCGGCGGTCGGTTTCCAGCTGGGTTTCACCCGGGCCACGCAGGCCGATACCACCTTTCTGCCGCTCAAGGTGGGTCCAGCCGCGCACCAGCCGCGTGCTCATGTGGTCGAGCTGGGCCAGTTCGACCTGCAGCTTGCCTTCATGGGTACGCGCCCGCTGGGCGAAGATGTCGAGAATCAGCCCGGTACGGTCAAGCACGCGGCACTCGAAGACTCGCTCGAGGTTGCGCTCCTGACTGGGCGTGAGGGTGTGATTGAAAATCACCAGGTCTACCTGTTCGGCTTTGACCAGGTCGCGCAATTCCTCGACCTTGCCGCTGCCAATCAGGTATTTGGCCGTAGGCTGATGCCTGGCTACCGTGGCCAACGAGACGATGTCGGCTCCAGCCGACAGTGCCAGCTCCTGAAACTCCTGCGGGTCTTCGCGCGCCTCAGGGTTCTGACCTTCCAAGTGAACGAGCAACGCCCGCTCACCACCACCGTGGCGCTCAAAGAACAATGCAGGCTCCTATCAGGCGTTGCCTGGCTCGCTGTCGCCGTGTTCGGAATCGGACGGGCTTGGCAGGCGAACCGGACGAGCAGGAACCACGGTCGAGATGGCGTGCTTGTAGACCATCTGGCTGACGGTGTTCTTCAGCAGTACCACGAACTGGTCGAAGGATTCGATCGAGCCCTGCAGCTTGATCCCGTTTACCAGATAGATCGATACCGGGACCTTTTCTTTTCTCAGTTGGTTCAAGTAAGGGTCTTGTAGCGAATGCCCTTTTGACATATGCCGCACTCCTGTAAGGATAAATAATAGAAAATCAGAAAAATTGATAAGTCAGGCCGCCCCTTCGCAAGAATAGACGGCTATCAGCAGGGACTCAGCTCAATATGGAGACGGCCCCAAGGTATTTCAAGGTGCGGGACAGATTGTCGCAGGCCAGGCTGTCGAGCCAGTGCACATCAGGCCAGCCACGCAACCAGGTGAACTGCCGCTTGGCCAGCTGCCGAGTTGCAATGATACCGCGTTCGCGCATCTCATTCTCAGTCAGCTTGCCGTCGAGGTAGTCCCAGACCTGTCGATACCCCACTGCCCGTATAGACGGCAGCCCGGCGTGCAAGTCACTTCTGGCTCGCAGCGATCGGACCTCCTCAACGAAGCCCTGTTCCAGCATCTGCGAAAATCGTAGCGCAATTCGCTTATGCAAAATGTGACGATCCGCAGGCGCAATCGCCAAACTCGCGACAGTATAGGGCAAATGCCCGCCAGCGCCTGCGTCTGCGCCGCTACTTTCCGCGAATTGACGCTGGCGATGGGCAGTCATGTTCTCGCCACTCACCCGATAAACCTCCAGCGCCCGGATCAGCCGCTGCGGGTCGTTGGGGTGAATGCGCGCTGCCGACTCCGGGTCGACTTCCGCCAGTTGCCGGTGCAGCTCGGCCAGGCCCAGCGCCTCGGCCTGGGCCTCGAGCTCTGCGCGCACGGCGGCATCGGCCGCCGGCATGTCCGCCAGGCCTTCGATAAGCGCCTTGTAATAGAGCATGGTGCCACCGACCAGCAACGGAATCTTGCCGCGCGCGGTGATATCGGCCATCGCCTCCAGGGCATCAGCGCGAAACTGCGCGGCCGAGTAGCTCTCGGCCGGGTCGCGGATGTCGATCAGCCGGTGCGGGTAGGCCGCCAGAATCTCTTTGGAAGGCTTGGCTGAACCAATATCCAGGCCACGGTAGACCAGCGCCGAGTCGACACTGATCAGCTCGCAGGGCAGGACCTTGGTCAGCTCGATGGCGAGGTCTGTCTTGCCGGCCGCCGTCGGGCCCATGAGGAATATCGCAGGGGGCTTGCCGCTCATGTCATCGACCGCGCAGGAAAAGTTTGTCCAGATCGTCCAGACCCATCTGGGTCCAGGTCGGGCGACCATGGTTGCACTGGCCGCTGCGCTCGGTGTTTTCCATGTCGCGCAGCAGGGCGTTCATCTCGGGGATGGCCAGGCGCCGGTTGGCGCGCACGGCGCCGTGGCAAGCCATGGTACCGAGCAGTTCGTTGAGATGCGCCTGGATACGGTCGCTGGTGCCGTACTCCATCAGGTCGGCGAGCACGTCCTGGACCAGGCGATTGGCTTCGGCCTGCTTGAGCAGCGCAGGAATCTGGCGGATCGCTAGCGTTTCAGGGCCCAGGCGTTGCAGCTCGAAGCCCAGGCGCTGGAACCACTGGCCGTGCTCCTCGGCACAGTCGGCCTCGCGCTGGCTCAGCGCCAGGGTTTCCGGCACCAGCAGCGGCTGGCCGCTGAGGCCTTCGCTGGCCATGGCCACCTTGAGCCGCTCGTACATGATGCGCTCGTGGGCCGCATGCATGTCCACCAGCACCAGGCCAACGGCATTCTCGGCCAGGATGTAGATCCCCTTGAGCTGGGCCAGGGCATAACCCAATGGCGGGATGTCGCCCAGGCTTTCCGGCAGCGCCGAAGGGGCTGGCGTGCCAGTGTTCAGCGGCTTGTAGAACTCGCGGTAGACCGCCTGGGACTCGGCGGCCGGCAACGGCTGCGACGGGCGCGGTGTGTACTGGTACTGGTAACCGGCGCCACTGCCACCATTGGAAATGGAATGCTGCGGCGCTTGCGGCTGCTCGAGCACCGGCGAGGCCAGGCGCATTTCGCCTTGCGGGCCGAACTCACCGGCCTGCTGGCCAGTCGGGCGAACCACTTCAGGCACAGCGGCAGGCGCAGCCAGCTGATCTTCCGGGCGTACATCAGCCAGGGCACGGTGCAGCGTGCCATAGAGGAAGTCATGCACCGAGCGGCCTTCGCGGAAACGCACTTCGTGCTTGGTCGGGTGCACGTTGACATCGACGCCATTCGGTTCGAGCTCGAGGAACAGCACAAAGGTCGGATGCCGGCCATTGAACAGCACATCGCGATAGGCCTGGCGTACGGCATGGGCGACCAGTTTGTCGCGCACCGCACGGCCGTTGACGAAGAAGTACTGCAAATCGGCCTGGCTGCGCGAAAACGTCGGCAGGCCGACCCAGCCCCACAGCCTCAGACCATTGCGCTCGACGTCGATCGGCAGCGCCTGTTCCATGAAGCCCGGGCCACAGATGGCGCCGACCCGCCGTGCACGGGCAGTTTCGTCATGCGCCTCATGCAGGCTGAGGACACTCTTGCCGTTGTGGCGCAGGTGGAAGCCGACATCGAAGCGAGCCAGGGCCAGGCGACGGATGACTTCCTGCAGGTGATCGAATTCGGTCTTTTCAGCCTTGAGGAACTTGCGTCGGGCCGGGGTATTGAAGAACAGGTCGCGCACTTCCACCGAAGTGCCGACTGGATGCGCGGCGGGTTGCACGCGCGGCGTCATGTCTCGGCCTTCGGTCTCAACCTGCCAGGCTTCGCCAGCACTGGCCGTGCGCGAGGTCAGGGTCAGGCGCGCCACCGAGCTGATCGACGCCAGTGCCTCGCCACGGAAGCCCAGGCTCAGTACGCCTTCAAGGTCCTCCAGCTCGCGAATCTTGCTGGTGGCGTGACGGGCCAGGGCCAGCGGCAGGTCGTCGGCGGAAATGCCGCTGCCATCGTCACGTACCCGCAGCAGCTTCACACCACCCTGCTCGACTTCCACGTCGATGCGCCGGGCGCCGGAGTCCAGGCTGTTTTCCAACAGTTCCTTGGCCACCGAAGCCGGGCGCTCGACCACCTCACCCGCAGCAATCTGGTTGGCCAGCCGCGGGCTGAGCAGCTGTATGCGCGAACCGCCACTCATTGCGAAGCCAATGTGGTAGCGGGGATATCGAGGTGCTGGCCGACCTTCAGCTCATCGGTCTTGAGGCCGTTGGTGCTGCGCAGGCTGGGCACACTGACCTGATAGCGCACGGCGATCATCGCCAGGGTCTCGCCCGGGCGCACGGTGTGCTCACGCGGGCCTTGGGCGATCTTGCCACTGTCGCGCAGCCAGGCAACGTAGGTGCCGGGCGGCGGGTTCTGCTGGAAGTACTGGCGCACACCGGTATGAATCGAACGTGCCAACGCTTGCTGATGGCTGGCAGTGGCCAGCTTGGCCGCTTCGTTGTTGTTCGAGATGAACCCGGTTTCAACGAGGATCGACGGGATATCCGGCGACTTCAGCACCATGAAGCCTGCCTGTTCCACCCGCTGCTTGTGCAGCGACGTCACGCGGCCCATGTTGCCGAGCACCTTCTGCCCGACATTCAGGCTGGAGCTCAGCGTGGCAGTCATCGACAGGTCGAGCAGCACGCCCGCAAGCATGCGGTCCTTGTCGTCGAGGCTGACGTTGCCGGCACCACCGATCAGGTCGGAACGGTTTTCCGTGTCGGCCAGCCAGCGCGCGGTCTCGGATGTGGCGCCACGGTCGGACAGGGCGAACACCGAGGCGCCGAACGCGGCGCGTGACGGTGCAGCGTCGGCGTGGATCGAGATGAACAGGTCGGCACCCTTCTTGCGGGCAATCTCGGTGCGCTTGCGCAGTGGAATGAAGTAGTCACCGGTACGAGTCAGCTCGGCGCGGTAACCCCTTTCGGTGTTGATCTGGCGCTGCAGCTCCTTGGCGATCTGCAGCACGATGTCTTTCTCGTGCTGGCCGCTGGAGCCGGATGCCCCCGGGTCTTCGCCGCCATGGCCGGCATCGATGGCGACCACGATGTCGCGCTTGCCGCTTGGCACCGGTGGCAGCTTGATCGCGGGCTGAGCCGGGGTCACCGGCACGGCTGGCGTGGTCGCCGGGGTCTGCACCGGCGTTGGCGGCGGGGTCGGCGCCGTGGCGGCGATGGCGTCGGCTTCCTGGTCGTACAGGTCGACCACCAGGCGGTTGCCATACTGGGCATTGGGCGCCAAGGTGAAGCTCTTGGGCGTGACCGACTTCTTGAGGTCGACCACCACACGCAGGTCGGTAGGGGTACGTTGGGCCGAGCGCACGCTGCTGATCGGCGTGTTCGCGGTCGAAACGCTCAGCGGCGCGGCCAAGGTCGCGCCATTGATGTCGATCACCAGGCGATCGGGTGCGCTCAGGGTGAAGACGCTATGCTGCACGGGGCCAGACAGGTCAAAGACCAACCGCGTGTTGTCCGGCGCGCGCCACAGGCGCACGCTCTTGACTTGAGTGACGGCCAGAGCGTCAACGGTCACCGCTGTCAGCAGCAATCCAACGACAGCGACCAGTGCGCGTATGCGCATACCTACCCCACTTACTGTTTATAGTGTTCGGCCAGTGCAGTGCACCAGGCCTCGCCGCGAGCCCCCTGCGGCGTAAGGTCAAGCGAGCGGCCGCTCGCTTGGGGGCTTATGGTAATGGTCAGGTCGGGCTTTGGCAAAACGCCCGCACCCTTTTGCGGCCATTCGAACAGGCACAGCGGATCGCCCTCGAAATAGTCACGAATGCCCATGAACTCAAGCTCTTCCGGGTCGACCAGGCGATACAGGTCGAAATGGAAGGCGCGCACTTCACCGATTTCGTAGGGTTCTACCACGGTGAACGTCGGACTTTTCACTGCACCAGTATGGCCCAGCCCACGGATCAAGCCACGCGAGAGCGTGGTCTTGCCCGCCCCCAGGTCGCCTTCCAGAAAAATCACGCCACGACCGCCGGTCACCTCGGCCAGTTTTGCGCCGAAATCGACCGTAGCCGCTTCATCGGCCAGAAACAGGGTTAAGCCAGACACGCAGAATGCTCCTCCAACAACTCACGAATGACCGGCGCCAGATCACTGGCTGCCAGGCCTCTACCTTTGACGCCCAGACGCTCCCCTGCACTGGCGTGCAACCATACGCCCAGGCCCGCCGCACTCCAGGCGTCCAGCCCCTGGGCCAGCAAGGCCGCCAGCACGCCGGTGAGCACGTCGCCCAGCCCTGCACCAGCCATCGCCGGGTGGCCCCGCTCGCACAGCGCCAGTTGGCCGGCGGGGTCCGCCACCAGGGTGCCGGCCCCCTTGAGCACGCAGACACTGGCATAGCGGCGGGCAAGCTTGCGCGCCGCACCTGGCCGATCGGCCTGTACTGCCTCGGTGGATATGCCCAACAGCCGCGCCGCCTCCCCCGGGTGCGGGGTGAGGATGCTGCCGCTGGGCAGTGCCAGTGGCGTGCGGGCCAGCAGGTTCAGGGCGTCGGCATCCCACACCTGCGGCCGCTCGGCGTTGGTCACCGCAGACAGCAGGCTGCGGCCCCAGGCAGCCTGCCCCAGGCCAGGGCCCACCACCAGCACCGAGGCGCGCTCCAGCACACCGATCAACTGATTGGCCGACTCGACCCCCAGGCACATGGCCTCCGGCATGCGTGCCAGCCCGGCCACGACGTGCTCCGGGCGCGTCGCCACGCTGACCAGCCCGGCACCGCAGCGCAGCGCAGCCTCTGCACTGAGCAGCACGGCGCCACCGGTGCCCAGGTCACCACCGACGACCAGCACATGGCCAAAGTCGCCTTTATGGGCCTGCGCATGACGTGCCGGCAGGCGTGCGGCGGTCACGCTACTGAGCAATTGTGGGGCATTGCTGGGGTGTTTGGTCTGCGGCATGGGGTCAAAGGCTCCAATGTCTGGCAGAATTATACGCACCTGAGCCCGTATTGCCTGCCCATCCATGTCCGCCTGTACCCCTGACCTCGCCCAACTGGCCCAATCCATCAAGATCTGGGGCCAAGAACTCGGTTTTGCCCACGTCGGCATCGCCGGTGTCGACCTTGGCGAGCACGAACAACACCTGCAGCGCTGGCTCGACGCCGGCTACCAGGGCGAAATGGAATACCTCGGTGCCCATGGCAGCAAACGCGCCCACCCCGACCAACTGATCCCCGGCACGGTACGGGTGGTATCACTGCGCATGGACTACCTGCCCGGCGACACGCAGATGGCGCAACGCCTGGCCCAGCCGGAAAAGGCCTACGTCTCGCGCTACGCCCTGGGCCGCGACTACCACAAGCTGGTCCGCAAGCGCGTGCAGTTCCTGGCGGACCGCATCCAGGAAGCGATCGGCCCGTTCGGTTACCGCGCCTTCGTCGACAGCGCGCCGGTGCTGGAGAAGGCCCTGGCCGAACAAGCCGGGCTGGGCTGGATCGGCAAGAATACCCTGCTGCTCAACCGCAAGGCCGGCAGCTATTTCTTCCTGGCCGAACTGTTCGTCGACCTGCCGCTGCCAGTGGACGAGGCACATACCAGTGAACACTGCGGGCGCTGCCAGGCGTGCCTGGACATCTGCCCGACCCAGGCGTTCGTCGGGCCGTACGAGCTGGATGCGCGGCGCTGCATCTCCTACCTGACCATCGAGTTGCGCGGGCCGATTCCGGTCGAGCTGCGCTCGCTGATGGGCAATCGGGTGTTTGGCTGCGATGACTGCCAGATCGTCTGCCCCTGGAACCGTTTTGCCAATTACAGCAAGGAGCAGGACTTCCAGCCGCGGCATGGGCTGGATAATGCCGAGCTGGCTGAAATGTTCCTGTGGGACGAGCGCACCTTCTTGCGCAAGACCGAGGGCGGGCCGCTGCGCCGGGCGGGTTATGAGCGTTTTTTGCGCAACCTGGCGGTAGGGCTGGGTAATGCGCCCTCGACGATTCCGGTGATCGAGGCGTTGAAGGCGCGGCGCGAAGATGAGTCGGAGCTGGTGCGCGAGCATGTGGAGTGGGCGCTGGACCGGCACGGCATCCACTAGCCCCCGCCATATTCTGCTTTCAAAGCCTGCGCGATCCCTGTGGGAGCGGGCTTGCCCGCTCCCACAGAGACCGCGTAGCCCCTGAGCCCTGCATTTATTGCTGGTCGTTGTAGTGGAACTTGGGCATTTCCCAATGGAAACGGATCGCCAGCAAGCGCACCAGGAAGCCGCCGAACAAGGTCAGCAGCATCGCCTGCTCCGCCGGTAGCTTGAAGTACACGCAGCCCAGATAGAACCACGCCGCCGCGAACGACACACTGGCATACAGCTCACGACGGAACACCAGCGGGATGTCGTTACAGAAGATATCCCGCAGGATCCCGCCAAACACCCCAGTGATCACCCCGCTGATCGACGCCACCAGCATGCCCTGCCCCATTTCCAGCGCGGTCATGCAGCCAATCAGGGTAAATGCCACCAGGCCCAGGGCATCCAGCACCAGGAACAACGAGCGCAAACGGCGCATCATCGGTGCGATGAAAATGGTCAGCAGCGCGGCAAAGCTGGTCAGCACCAGGTATTCCGGGTGCTTCACCCAGGTCAACGGGTAATGACCAAGCAGCACGTCGCGCACCGAGCCGCCACCCAGGGCAGTCACGCAGGCGATCAGCACCACGCCAAACCAGTCCATGCCGCGGCGGCCGGCAGACAGGGCACCGGTCATGGCTTCGGCGGTGATGGCAATCAGGTAGAGCATCAACAACATGGCGCGGGTCCGAGCAGGAAAGGCGCGCAGTCTAACCAGTTGCCAAAGGCACCAAAAGAGGGCGCGAGCATATCTGCGCCCTTTCCGCTCATACCTTGATGAAATGCTCGCGATAGTGGCGCAGTTCCGCGATCGACTCGCGGATATCGTCCAGCGCCAGGTGGGTGCTGCCCTTCTTGAAGCTGTCACGCACGTTCGGCGCCCAGCGCGCAGCCAGTTCCTTCAGGGTGGAGACATCGAGGTTGCGATAGTGGAAGTAGTTTTCCAGGCCGCGCATGTGGCGGTAAAGGAAACGGCGATCCTGGCAGATGCTGTTGCCGCAGATCGGCGACTTGCCTTTCGGCACCCATTGTTCGAGGAAGGCGATGGTCTGCGCTTCAGCTTCGGCCATGCTGATCTTGCTGTCGCGCACGCGCTGGGTCAGGCCCGAGGCGCCATGGGTGCGGGTGTTCCACTCATCCATGCGCGCCAGCACTTCGTCGCTGTGGTGGATGGCGATCACAGGGCCTTCGGCCAGGGTGTTCAGCTCGCTGTCAGTGACGATGGTGGCCATCTCGATGATGACGTCGTGGTCCGGATCCAGGCCGGTCATTTCCAGATCGATCCAGATCAGGTTCTGTGGGTTCTGCATGAAGGGGCTCCTCGTATAGGCCGTCATATTAGCCTAGCGACGCCGGCCTGCGCATGCGCGGCGCAAAGGTAACCAGAATGGTCTGTGAGCGGGCGTGCTAAACTGCCTGCCGTTTTCAACTTGCCCCACCTTGGAAGGTCCATGGCCAAACGCCAGCTCAATCGTCGCCAGAACTGGCGTATCGAAAAAATCCAGAACGAACGCGCCGCTCGCGCCGCCAAACGCGAGCAGCACGTGCTGCAAGAGCTGGAGGGCGGTGACCTGGGGCCGGAACAACTGGGCCTGGTGATCGCCCACTTCGGTGTGCAGGTCGAGGTGGAAGCCCAGGACGGCGAAGTTGCCGGCCAGGTATTCCGCTGCCACCTGCGGGCCAACCTGCCGGCGCTGGTCACTGGCGACCGCGTGGTCTGGCGCGCCGGCAACCAGGGCATCGGCGTGATCGTCGCGCAGATGCCGCGCAGCACCGAGCTGTGCCGGCCGAACAACCACGGCCAGCTCAAGCCGGTCGCGGCCAACGTCGACCTGATCGTGATCGTCTTCGCCCCGGCACCGGAGCCGCACCCGAACCTGATCGACCGTTACCTGGTGGCCGCTGAGCACGCCGGTATTCGCCCGCTGCTGCTGCTGAACAAGGCCGACCTGATCGACGCAGAGAACGGCCCGGGCCTGCACGCGCTGCTTGAGGTCTACCGCGAACTGGGCTATCCGCTGCTGGAAGTCTCCGCGCACCACGGCGACGGCATGCAGCGCCTGCAACAGATGCTCGACGGGCACATCAGCGTGTTCGTCGGCCAGTCGGGCGTGGGCAAGTCGTCGCTGGTCAACAGTTTGCTGCCGGATGCCGGCACCCGCGTGGGAGACCTGTCCGAATGGTCTGGCCAGGGCCAGCACACCACCACCACGGCACGCCTGTATCACTTCCCCAACGGCGGCGACCTGATCGACTCGCCGGGCATCCGCGAGTTCGGCCTCGGCCACGTCAGCCGCAACGACGTGGAAGATGGTTTCATCGAGTTCCGCGACTTGTTCGGCACCTGCCGCTTCCGCGACTGCAAGCATGATCGCGAACCGGGGTGCGCACTGCTCAAGGCTCTTGAAGACGGCCGCATCAAGCCGCAGCGGATGAACAGCTACCGTTCGATCATTGCCAGCCTGCCGGAAGACAGCTACTGATTTGTAGGAAATGTTACCGGAGTGCGTAGGACGCCTCCGGTTTTCCTGCCATCTATTGCCCTGCCCCTCGCTTTCCCTGAAGGTCATGACTTCTATCAGGGAGGGCAACCGCGATGCCGGTTTTTATCAGTTACCGCCACGAAGAGCGGCTTGACGCCTTCATTCTCAATGAACGCCTGCTGCTTGAAGGCATCACCGCGCAGCTGGTGGAGTTTGGCGCCGACGGGCAGGTTCGCGAAGAGCATCATGGCAGCGCCTGCCAACAGATAAACGATGCCACCCACTGGATCGGCCTGCTGCCCGCGGCAGCAAGCGATGACTGGTGGACAGCCGGGCTACTGGAAGCTGCGGTTGCAGCCAATCGGCGGGTCAGCTTCTACCACAGAGGGGACGGCAAGCCGCCAGAGTACCTTGCCAGGTGGCCGGTGATGCGCGAACGGGCGCACATCGACCTGTTCGTGCGGGCATATCACGACGAGTGCACGTTCCAACGGGCAATGATTCTGCCTGCAGAGCGTGGCTCAAGTGTCGACCGGGACAATGCGGATTTCTTTCATGCCGATCTCAAGGCCAAGATCAGGCGGGGCTTTTGAATCTTTCAGGGCTGCTCTGCAGCCCTGCGCGGGCAAGTCGAGGCGCGAAGGGCTGCAAAGCGACAGCAGCGGTTACTGATCCTTCTGCTCATCCATCTTCAAGGTCCCGTCCTCGAAGATGTTCAGCTTCTGGCGCAGTTCCCGCGGCTGCATCGGCGCCTCGGCAGCGGCAGCACCCGCCGCCGGAGCTACCGGTGCCGCGGCCCCAGGCGCAGCACCCGCTGGCGGAGCCGGTTGGGCCGGCGCCTCGGGCGCACCCTGCTCACCCTCGATGTTGCGCTGCGCCTTCTTGGTCAGGACGATGATATCGATACGGCGGTTGACCGGGTTGAACGGGTTCTTGCGGTCGAACAGCGACGACGAGGCATACCCCACCACCCGCGCCACCTGACCATCCGGATAGCCGCCGGCAACCAAGGCACGGCGTGCGGCGTTGGCGCGGTTGGCCGACAGTTCCCAGTTGCCGAAGTCGCCAGTGCCGGAGTACGGCTTGGCATCGGTGTGGCCACTGATGCTGATCTTGTTCGGCACCGCCTTGATGGTGTCGGCCATGGCCAGCAGGATGTCTTCGAAATATGGCTGCAGGCGTGCGCTGCCGATGTCGAACATCGGCCGGTTCTCGGCATCCATGATCTGGATACGCAGGCCGTCCTGGGTGATCTCGAACAGGATCTGGTCCTTGAACTTCTGCAGCTGCGGGTTTTCCTCGACCTTGTTCTGCAGTTCCTGCAGCAGCAACTCGAGGCGCTCGCGCTCGACCTGTTCGGCCATGGTCTCGACCTGATCCTTGTCCAGCTGGATGCTGGTGTCAGGCGTAGGCTCGGACTTCTGCTCCGGGTTGATGGTCTTTTCCGGCGCCAGCTGCGGCGAACCACCCAGATCAATGACGTAAGGCGTGCCGCTCTCGGAAAAACCGATCGGGTCCTTGAAGTAGCCGGCAATGGCGATCTTCTGTTCAGGCGTAGCCGTGGAGAGCAGCCACAGTACCAGGAAGAACGCCATCATCGCCGTGGCGAAGTCGGCGAAGGCGATCTTCCAGGCGCCGCCATGGTGCCCGCCACCGAAGCGCTTGACGCGCTTGATGATTATCGGCTGATTGTTTTCCATGACTCAGCGACCGCGAACTGCTTGTTCCAGCTCGGCAAAGCTTGGGCGATGCTTCGGATACAGCACCTTGCGCCCGAACTCGACAGCCAGCGAAGGCGGCATGCCAGAAGCCGAGGCCACCAGCGAGGCCTTGATCGACTCATAGAGGTTGAGCTCTTCCTTGGCATCGTGCTCAAGGCACTTGGCCAGGGGGCCGAAGAAGCCATAGGCGGCGAGAATACCGAAGAAGGTACCGACCAGCGCCGCACCGACGTGCAGGCCGATCGACTTCTGGTCACCATCACCGAGCGATGCCATGGTCACCACGATGCCCAGTACCGCCGCGACGATACCGAAGCCTGGCATGCCGTCGGCGATGCCACTAACGGCGTGAGACGGGTGCTCGAGCTCTTCCTTCATGCTCAGCAGCTCCATGTCGAACAGGCCTTCGAGCTCATGGGGGGCCATGTTGCCGGTGGACATGATGCGCAGGTAGTCGCAGATGAACGCGGTCATACGCTCGTCGCCCAGCACCGCCGGGTACTTGGCGAAGATCGGGCTGGCGGCGGCATCTTCGATATCGCTCTCGATCGCCATCATGCCTTCGCGACGGCTCTTGTTGAGGATTTCATACACCAGGCCCAGTACTTCCAGGTAGAAAGCATGGGAGAAGCGCGAGCCGAACATCTTCATCGACTTCTTGATTACATGCATGGTCATGTAACCCGGGTTGGCCTGCATGAAGGCGCCAAAGGCTGCACCGCCAATGATCAGCACTTCGAACGGCTGGATCAGCGCCGCGATCTTGCCGTGGGAGAGTACATATCCGCCGAGCACGCTCGCGAATACGACGATGATGCCGATAATTTTAGCCATAGGATCAAAGCACTTGCTGTCGTGGTCAGGGAGTGGGACGGGAGCCTTAAAACTCTTCTTCTACTTATCGGCAGAACTGCGCCAGACTATAGCCACTAAAAGCGAAAAGCCAGTTCGGACTGATGTCAAAATGCCAATGGAATCCAAGGTGCCCACTCAGAATCCGCGTACGGTAGAAGCCTGGGTCAAGCTGCTCGACGGTGTTCGCGTACCGGTCCCGAAGCAGAGTTACGACCGGGTATTGAGCGCAATCAACGACAGTCGCCGCTCGTTGCGCGACATCGCCGAACTGATGCAGGACAGCCCCGCGCTGGTGCTGTCGGTGATGCGCGAGGCCAACCACCCCGCCAACGCCAGCCAGGCCGAGCCGGCTGAAAGCCTGGAAGTCGCCCTGAACCGCCTGGGCCTGGCACGCAGCAAGGAACTGCTGATGCGCCTGCCGGCCCTGCCTGAAGACGATATTCCGCCGGTGTTGCGCCAGTTCCTGTTGATCAGCCAGCACGCCGCGCAACAGGCCAACGGCCTGTTCGCCAGCCGCCTGGCGCGCCTGTGGCAGGAGATCCACTGGGGCAGCTTGCTGTTCCTCGCCCCCTTGTGGCCGCTGGCCCTGGCCCACCCCAAGCTGCTGGATGCCTGGGAGCTGCGGGTTATCCACAAGGGCGAAACCGCAGCCGATGTGGAGCAAGAACTGTTCGGCGTGCGCATCTTCGCCCTGTGCCGGGCCATGGCCGAACACTGGCGGCTGCCCAAGTGGGTGACCCAAGGCTATCGCCTGCTGCTCGAAGAGCGCGACCAGCTGGCCCTGGTGCTGAGCATCGCCCGCGAAGAAGACCTGCTCATCCAGCAGCATCGCCTGGACGAAGCACCCGGCTTGCGCCGCTGGTTCAACGAGCCGGCCAATACTGTGCTACTGGCCAACAACCTGGCGCTGGCGGCACAGGTGGGCTGGGACAACCCGCACCTGCTGCGCTGGCAACTGCTGACCGCGCTATACCTGCAGACCTCGCTGGAAGACGTGCAACAGCAGGTTCACCAACAAGCAGCGGCCAGCGCCCGGCGCCACGCCCGCCATGCCCTGTTCCACCCCGCCGAGGCGCTGATCTGGCCCTGGGACCAGCGTCGCCCGCACCCGGACATGCTCACCCCGCCGCCACCTTCCAGCGAAGCGCTTGGCCGCTGGCGCAAGCTGTGCCAGGAACTGCTGACCCAGCCAAGCCCTTTCACCAATGCCGTGCACCTGGCCACCCATGCGCGCGAAGCGCTGGAAGCCTGCGGGATGCAGCGCATCATGCTGCTGAGTCTGGACAAGGCCGCCGACTACCTGCGCGTACAGCAGATCGCCGGTCTGCCCAAGGAAGCAGGTGGCATCACCCTGGACATCGAGCAGAACAAACTGCTGCAAAAGCTGATGAGCAAGGTCGGCCAACTGCGCCTGACGCCCGAGAACCACGCCCAGTTCTCGGCGCTGCTGCCAGCAGCGCTGCGTGCGCTGTTCCATAGCGAACACCTATTGCTGCGCTCGCTGGGTGTCGGCGACCAGGTGCTGATGCTGGCCGTGGCCGACCAAGGCGGCAAGCCACTGGCCGATGTCAGCGTGCAGGCCTTCGGCAAGACTTCGCAATGTATCGAACGCGCGCTGGTGGTGTTTGCCAAACGCGGCGACTGAGCCTTGCGCTACAATCGCCCCTCTTTCCACTCTGGAGAACGTGGATGACTGACTTTTCCGGCCTGCCTTTGGTGATCGAAGCCGCAGACCTGCTGCCGCGCCTGGATTCCCCCCAACTGATTCTGGTCGACCTGAGCAGCGCCAACCGCTATGTCAGCGGGCACATCCCCGGCGCCCGCTTCGTCGAGGGCAAGCGCACCCAGCTTGGCCAGCCTCCGGCGCCCGGCCTGCTGCCGGCCCTGGCCGACCTGGAAAAGCTGTTCAGCGAACTCGGCCACCGCGACGATGCTGTCTTCGTGGTGTACGACGATGAAGGCGGTGGCTGGGCCGGCCGCTTCATCTGGCTGCTCGATGTCATCGGCCATGCGCACTACCACTACCTCAATGGCGGCATCCAGGCCTGGCCGGCGGACAAACTCTCCACCGAGGTGCCAGAACCCGGCAACACACCCGTGAAGCTGCAACTGCACAGCGAACCGACCGCCACCCGCGAGTACCTGCAAAGCCGCCTGGGCGCCGATGACCTGGTTATCTGGGATGCCCGCGGCCCACAGGAATTCAATGGCGAGAAGGTCCTGGCCGCCAAGGCCGGGCACATTCCCGGCGCCATCAATTTCGAATGGACTGCCGGCATGGACCTCAACGATCACCTGCGCATCCGCGCGGATATCGCGCAAGTGCTGCAGCAACTGGGCATCACCCCGGACAAGGAAGTGATCACCCACTGCCAGACCCACCGCCGCTCCGGTTTCACCTACCTGGTGGCCAAGGCCCTCGGCTACCCACGCATCAAGGCTTATGCCGGTTCGTGGAGCGAATGGGGCAACCACCCGGACACGCCTGTCGAAGTTTAAGGACATTCAACTCAATGAAATCCCGTCTGTTCATCCTCAGCCAGTACCTGCTGCCGCACCACTTGTTGTCGCGCCTGGCTGGCTGCGTCGCCGAATGCCGTGCGCGCTGGTTCAAGAACGCTTTCACCGCCTGGTTCGCCAAGCGTTACCAGGTGAACATGAGCGAAGCGCTGGTCGAAGACCTCACCGCCTACGAGCACTTCAACGCCTTCTTCACCCGCGCCCTCAAGCCAGGCGCTCGCCCGCTGGACGAAACCCCCGGTGCGATCCTTTGCCCGGCCGACGGTGCCGTCAGCCAGCTGGGCCCGATCGAGCACGGTCGTATCTTCCAGGCCAAGGGCCACAGCTACAGCGCCCTCGAACTGCTCGGCGGCGACCCAGCGCTGGCTGCGCCGTTCATGGGTGGCGAGTTCGCCACCATCTACCTGTCGCCGAAGGATTACCACCGCGTGCACATGCCGCTGGCCGGTACCCTGCGCGAGATGGTCTATGTGCCGGGGCGTCTGTTCTCGGTCAACCAGACCACTGCCGAGAACGTTCCGGAGCTGTTCGCCCGCAATGAGCGCGTGGTGTGCCTGTTCGATACCGAGCGCGGGCCGATGGCCGTGGTGCTGGTCGGTGCAATGATCGTCGCTTCGATCGAGACCGTGTGGGCTGGCCTGGTCACCCCGCCTAAGCGCGAGCTGAAGACCTTCCGCTACGACGAAAGCAGCCGTGCGCCTATTCACCTGGAAAAAGGCGCCGAACTGGGCCGCTTCAAGCTAGGTTCGACCGCGATCGTGCTGTTCGGGCCGGAGCAGGTGAAATGGGCCGAAAACCTGGGTGCAGCTTCGGCTGTGCGCATGGGTGAACTACTGGCCAGCCCTGCACAAGCTTGATCCTGGACGAAAAAAGGCCCTGCCTATGCAGGGCCTTTTTTTATCCGGCGATCAGCCGCGGGCGTCGCGGTCGCGCAGGCCCAGCAGGTAAAGCACGCCATCCAGCCCCAGGGTGGAAATCGCCTGCTTTGCCGACTGGCGCACCAGCGGCTTGGCGCGGAAGGCCACGCCCAGGCCAGCCAGCGACAGCATCGGCAGATCGTTGGCACCGTCGCCCACGGCGATGGTCTGCTCCAGCTGCAGGCCTTCTTCACTGGCCAGCTGCTGCAGCAGGTCAGCCTTGCGCTGGGCATCGACGATCGGCTCCACAGCCACGCCGGTCACCTTCCCATCGACCACTTCCAGCTCGTTGGCGAATACGTAATCGATACCCAGGCGCGCCTGCACTTGCTTGGCGAAGTACGAGAAGCCGCCGGACAGGATCGCCGTCTTGTAGCCCAGGCGCTTGAGCTCGGCAAACAGGTTCTCGGCACCTTCGGTCAGGCGCAGGGAAGCACCGATCTCGTCGAGTACGCCGACATCCAGGCCCTTGAGCAGCGCCATGCGCTCCTTGAAGCTGGCGCGGAAGTCCAGCTCGCCACGCATCGCCCGCTCGGTGATCGCGGCAACCTGCTCACCCACGCCGGCCGCCTTGGCCAGCTCATCAATGACTTCAGCTTCGATCAGCGTCGAGTCCATGTCGAACACCGCCAGGCGGCGGTTGCGACGGAACAGGTCGTCGTTCTGGAACGCGATGTCGATGTTCAGCTCTTCGGACAGCGCGAAGAAATCAGCACGCAATGCCTGGGCGTCGCTCGGCACGCCGCGCACGGAAATTTCCAGCGCCGCCTTGCCCTTTTCGCTCGAAGCGCCCAGGGCAACCCGTGCCGACAGTCGCTCGATACGCTCGATGGTCAGGCCGTACTGGCTGATGACGGCGCTGACGCGTTGCAGTTGCACGGGGGTGATCTTGCGGCTGAGCAGGGTCACGATATGTCGAGCTTCGCCCTGGGCGTCGGCCCAGTGCTGGTAGTCGGCCTCGGAAATCGGCGTGTAACGCGCTTGCAGGTTTAGCTCATGGGCCTTGGACTGCACGCTCTGCAACAGGCTGGTCGCCACTTCATTGTCCGGGATATCGACCAGAATGCCGAACGACAGGGTGCCGTGCATGACCGCCAGGCCGATGTCGAGGATGTTCACACCGCCCTGGAGCAGGACGCCGGTAATGGCGGCGGTGAGACCGGGGCGGTCCTCACCGGTGATGTTGATCAGAACGATTTCGCGCACAACCTGGCTCCGACTTCGATGAAAAATGCGCATTCTACCGATTTTCCATGACCATCGGGCGCCAACTCTACTTTGCCGACAAAACACTGCTCGCTATACTGCCCAACACTTTTATGCCATTAAGAGCCGAGCTCTGTGAACCGGCCCACGCCCGTCAAAACCGACAACTTCTTCCTCATGATCTTCCGAGCCCTGCGCCAACGTCGCGTGCCCTTGGCACTGCGCATCGCCACCACCAACATTTTCCTGGTGGCGCTGGCGCTGGTGATCTATGCCTGCGTGATGGGCCTGCAGTTCAAGCAGGCCATGCACGAACAGGCTGACGCCCTCGGCCAGAGCCTGACCACCCAGACCGCCACCTCGGCGACCGAGCTGCTGGTGTCCAACGACATCCTCAGCCTCAATGTGTTGCTGGGCAACCTGGTGAAGAACCCGCTGGTGGCCCATGCGGCGATCTACAGCGTGGACAACCGCATCCTCGCCGAGGCCGGTCAGCGCCCGCGCAACAGCCTGCTGGGCGAAGCCGAAGGCCTGTACCAGACCAAGATCACGTTCCAGGACGTGACCGCCGGTCAGCTGCGCATCAGCCTGGACATGAGCCAGTTCCAGCAGCCGATGCTGATCAGCCTGCAGAGCATGGGCATCCTCGCCGCCATCCTGCTGGCCCTGGCACTGAGCCTGAGCCTGCGTCAAGGCCGCCACATCACCCTGCCACTGCTGCAGCTGCGGGTGTGGCTGCGTGACCCGCACCCTTACACCCCGGCCATCGACCGCCAGGACGAGATCGGCGACATCGCCCGCCAGCTGCACGCCCGCCTGGCGCCGCCACCTCCGCCCGAGCCGGAACCGGAGGAGGAGGAAGACGAGTTCGACGAGCTGCACGACGAAGTCCCAGCCAAGCCGGCACAACGTGCCAAGGCCGTGGTTCAGGCGGACGAGGACGACGACGAGGCGTTCGCCGGGCTACTGGACGACGAGGAGCAACTGGCGGCCAAACCAGCCTTGGTCGAGTCCGACGAGCCACAGAACACCGCCGTGCTTGCCGTACAACTGGGCTCTCAGGAGCAGTTGCGTCGCCTGCCACGTACGCGCCTGACCGAGCTGCTGGAACGCTACCGGGGCTGCCTGGAGCAGGCGGCATCGCTGTATGAAGGCGACATCCACACGCTCAACGATGGCAGCACCCTGGTGCTGTTCCACAGCCGCGACTGTGGCGAGGATTACCTGACCAACGCCATCTGCTGCGGTGAGCTGCTACGGGCGCTGGGCCATGCCCTGCAGATCGAAGTGGCCGACAGCGGCATCACCCTGCAACTGCAGCTGGGCCTGGCCCTGGGCGATGACCTGCAAGGTCTGGAGCAGGTCGACCTGCTGATGGCCGAGAAGGCCCAGGACGCACTGGCACTGTCGCAGCACAGCCGCAACCTGCTGCTGGTCGAGCGGCAGATCAGTGATGACGAGCTGATCCGCAAGCGCGCCCGCATCCGGCCGATTGCCAGCCCTGAAGGAGCTTGCTGTGTGGAGCGGTTGATGGAGCCTTACCCGTCGATGCTGGAACGCCAGCTGGCGCGGATGCACGAGCGCCGGGCCTGATATCCAAGGGGCCGCTTTGCGGCCCATCGCCGGCAAGACCGCCCCCCACAGATGCAGTACAAGCCTCGAGCCCGTGGAACCGCTGCGAATCGTAGGCACAAAAAAGCCCGCTAGGATGCGGGCTTTTTTGTGCCTGGCGGCTCGATCAGAACCGATAGACTTCCATATCGGTGCGAATCGGCGAAGCCATCGGGATCTTCGACTTCTCCGGCGCCTTCTTGACCTGTACCGGTGCTGCCTGCTTCTTCGGTGCTTCTTCAGCAACCGCAGGTTGATTGGCCAGCGGTTTGACCGCCGCGCTCAACTGTTCGGCCAGCTTCTGCAGCAATTGCCCCTGGGCCTGAACCTGGGACGACTCGCTGCCCTCGTGCGGCTGTTCGAGGTGAACGATACGGTTGTCACGCACATGACCACGGCGGTCGAGCAGGCGCCATTGTGCATCGAGGATCGCTGGCTGGTTCTTGCCCGAATCCAGGCGAGTGATCGACAGCAACACCTGCACGTCCGGGGTGAAGCCAGTGCTGGCCGGGGCCAGCACCACGCGCTGGCTGTCCAGGCGCCAGGCCAGCTGGCGCACCAGCAATTGATCGATGTCTGCCGACAGGCTACCGGCCCAACGACCGTCGGTCGCCGAACTCAGGCTGCCATCGGCCTGACGCTGCAAGAAGGTTTCGCGCTGCAGGTAATCGGCTACCGACACCGGGCCGAGCACCACGGCCATGCCCGCACTCTGCGAAGGCTGGCCAGGATCACCGCTGTCGAGTTGGTACAGGGCAACCGGCTGGTGCATGCTGCACCCGCTCAGTCCCAGCAAACCCGTCATCAACAGCGCAAATGGAAGGCGCAGGAATTTCATTCAACCCATCCAGGCGGTCGCCTCCAGGCAAACCGCAGTGATACTGATAGAGATTCAATCGGGCACGCGGCCACGCCGGCACCACAGGGGCACTATCATCCGCGAAATATCGGTCCGACTCCAGCATTTCTGCCTGGAACGGCGCTGAAATTGCCGTTCCAGACATTTCATCGGATTATGCCGGCAGTTCCACCTGCAACCCGTCGACCCGCTGGAAGCCGCGTGGCAGCTTGCTGCCGCGTCGACCACGCTCGCCCTTGTAGTGCTCAAGGTCGTCGGGTTTCAGAGACAGAGTACGCTTGCCGGCTTGCAATACAAGGGTTGCACCCTCGGCAATCACCGCCAGATCGGTGACAAATTCTTCACGACTGGCTACCCGATCACCGGGCACACCGATGATCTTGTTGCCCTTGCCTTTACCCAGCTGTGGCAGGTCGGAAACCTTGAACACCAGCAAGCGACCTTCGGTGGTCACCGCCGCCAGCCAATCCTGCTCACGGTCGGCCACCGGGCGCGGGGTCATGACCTTGGCACCGTTGGGCAAGCTGAGCAGGCCTTTGCCGGCCTTGTTCTTGGCCTGCAGGTCCTCACCCTTGACCACGAAGCCGTAGCCGGCGTCAGAGGCCACCACGTACAGCGCATCATCGTCCGGCAGCAGCACGCATTCGAATGTTGCTCCGGGCGGAGGCGTCAGGCGACCGGTCAGCGGCTCCCCCTGGCCCCGCGCCGAAGGCAGGCTATGCGCGGCCACCGAGTAACTGCGGCCGGTGGAGTCGATCAGCACGGCAAATTGGTTGGAGCGGCCTGCAGCAGCGGCCTTGAAGCCGTCGCCCGCCTTGTAGGACAGGCCGGTGGCGTCGATGTCGTGGCCCTTGGCGCAACGCACCCAGCCCTTTTCCGACAGCACCACGGTGACCGGCTCGGTCGGCATCAGCTCGTTTTCCGACAGGGCCTTGGCTTCGGCACGCTCGACGATTGGCGAGCGGCGGTCGTCGCCATAGGTTTCGGCGTCCTTGATCAGCTCGCTGCGCACCAGCTTGCGCAGTTTGGCATCGCTGCCCAGCAGGGCCTGCAGCTTGGCCTGCTCCTTGAGCAGTTCGTCCTGTTCGCCGCGGATCTTCATCTCTTCAAGGCGCGCCAGCTGGCGCAGGCGCGTCTCGAGGATGTAGTCGGCCTGGATTTCGCTCAGTTGGAAGCGCTCGATCAGGGCCTGCTTGGGGTGTTCTTCGGTACGGATGATGTGGATCACTTCATCCAGGTTGAGGAACGCAGTGAGCAAGCCTTCCAACAGGTGCAGGCGCTTCTCGACCTTGTCCAGGCGGTGCTGCAGGCGGCGGCGAACCGTATTGGTGCGGAACTCCAGCCATTCCAGCAACAACGCGCGCAGGTTCTTCAGCTGCGGGCGGCCATCAAGACCGATGATGTTGACGTTGACCCGATAGCTGCTTTCCAGGTCGGTGGTGGCGAACAGGTGCTGCATCAGTTCGTCGGCATCGACGCGGTTGGAGCGTGGAATGATGACGATGCGGCACGGGTTCTCGTGGTCCGACTCGTCACGCAGGTCGGCGACCATCGGCAGCTTCTTGGCCTGCATCTGCGCGGCGATCTGCTCCAGCACCTTGGCCCCGGAGACCTGGTGTGGCAACGCAGTGACGACGATGTCGCCGTCCTCGACGCGGTAGACGGCGCGCATGCGGATCGAGCCGCGGCCGCTTTCGTAGATCTTCTGGATTTCGGCACGCGGGGTGACGATTTCGGCTTCGGTCGGGTAATCCGGGCCCTGGATGTGCTCGCACAGTTGCTCGATGGTCGCCTTGGGCTCGTCGAGCAGGCGCACACAGGCACTGGCCACTTCCCGCAGGTTGTGCGGCGGTACATCGGTGGCCATGCCCACGGCGATCCCGGTGGTGCCGTTGAGCAGGATATTCGGCAGGCGCGCCGGCAGTACCGCAGGCTCCTGAAGGGTGCCGTCGAAGTTAGGTACCCAGTCGACGGTGCCCTGGCCTACTTCACTGAGCAGTACCTCGGAATAGCGCGACAGGCGTGCCTCGGTGTAACGCATGGCGGCGAACGACTTCGGATCGTCCGGCGCACCCCAGTTGCCCTGGCCGTCGACCAAGGTATAGCGGTAGCTGAACGGCTGTGCCATCAGCACCATGGCTTCATAGCAGGCCGAATCGCCGTGGGGGTGGAACTTGCCGAGCACGTCGCCGACGGTACGGGCGGACTTCTTGTGCTTGGCGTCGGCATCGAGCCCCAACTCGCTCATGGCATAGACGATGCGTCGCTGCACCGGCTTCAGGCCGTCGCCGATGTGCGGCAAGGCGCGGTCCATGATCACGTACATGGAGTAGTTGAGGTAGGCCTGTTCGGTGAAGTCAGCCAGCGAGCGGCGTTCGACGCCGTCCAGGCTGAGTTCCAGTGAGTCGCTCATGCGGGCCTCGTCATTTCAGGTTCTGGCGCAGCAGCATGGTGCCGCCGCGCTGGGTAAATTCAAGTTGTTTCAGGGCGCTCATGCCCAGCAGCACGGTCTGCCCGTCCAGGCCCGGCACAACCAGCGCACGCACGTTCTGCAAGCGGATATCGCCCAACTGCAAGGTGTCCAGCCGGGTACGGTAGCCTTCGGTACGGCCGTTGGCGGTGCTCAGCACCACCGGGCTCCCGCGCTGCAGGTTCAGGTCCTTGGCCAGCGACTCGGGGATCGCCACGTCGGTGGCACCGGTGTCGAGCATGAAATGCACCCCCTGGCCGTTGATCGCGCCGTCCACCACGAAGTGGCCCTGACCATTGCCCAGCAGGCGCACTTCGATGAAACCGTCACCGTGCGACGACTGCACCTGAGTGTTCGGGTTGCGCTCGTGGTCTTCCCATTGCCCGAAGAAACGCGTGGCAAGGAACAGCCCCGCCGCCCAGGCGACGATCATCAGTACCTTGCCGGCGCGCTTGCCCGGAGTCTGGCTCATGGCGTGGCGCTCCAGCCGCCCTGGGGCGCTTCGAAGCGCCAGACGATCGGCCGGCCTTCGCCATCGGCACGATCACCATTGTTGTTGTCCAGGCCGATCCAGGCGCCCTTGGCATCGATCACCAGCGCTTCGGCCAGGCCGTACGGCTGGTCATAGCGGCGCTCAGGCAGCAGTGCCTCGGCGGCAAACGACCAGCACTGCTCGACCTTGCCACTGGCGGCTTCACGCCGGCACACGCGGTAGGCGTTGCGTTCAAGGGTGAACAGCTTGCCCTCGAACCAGGCGAGATCAGCGAAGTCACGCGACAGCGCCCGAGGGTTGGGCATCTGTGGCGGCTGCATCTCGACCCCAGCTTCGCTCAGCAACACGCAACTACGCCCGCACGTCCACACCGACTGCTGCCGCTCGATGGCCACCAGACCGCGCCGTTCGCGCTCGGCCGCCAGCCACAGGCGGTCACCCTCCGGGTTGATTGCCAGGCCCTCGAACAAGGCGTTGAAGTTAAGCAACATGCCGCTGGCACGGGCCTGACGGACCATCGCCGGGTCGATCTTCAGCCACTGCGGTTCACCCTCGGCAGGCAGCTGCAGCACCGCCGCATGGGCCTCGCTGACCAGGTAGAGGTTGCCCGCCTGGTCACAAGTGATGCCTTCGTAATCCAGTTCACCGCCACGCACGTAGGACGCCGCCCAGTTACGCGACTTCAACCCCCACGGCAGGCCGCTCTCAGGCACCGGTGGTGGCGTAAAGGTCAGCGGCTGCGCGCGCCAGACGGCGCTCTGCTGGTCGAAGCGGTAAATGCGGTCGTCATCACGATCGGAAACACCCCACAGCCCGCCCCGGCACTCGGCCAGGCCGGACAGGTTACCGCCGCGCATACCGTCGATCGGGTGCTCGGAGGCCAGTTTCAGTTCTGGCCAGTTGCCCGCCAGACTCGGCAGGGCAACCAGCGCCAGACAGGCCGCGACCGGCAGACGAATCAAACCAGGACCTCAGCCAGGTTGCCTTTGGTTTCCAGCCAGTTCTTGCGATCACCAGCACGCTTCTTGGCCAGCAGCATGTCCATGATCTCGGTGGTGCCCTGCACGTCGTCCAGGGTCAGCTGGACCAGGCGCCGGGTGTTCGGGTCCATGGTGGTTTCACGTAGCTGCGGCGGGTTCATCTCACCCAGGCCCTTGAATCGGGTGACCTGTGGCTTGCCACGCTTCTTCTCGGCCACCAGGCGGTCGAGGATGCCATCACGCTCTGCTTCGTCGAGGGCGTAGTAGATTTCCTTGCCCAGGTCGATGCGGTACAGCGGCGGCATGGCGACGTAGACGTGGCCGGCCTCGACCAACGGGCGGAAGTGCTGGACGAACAGCGCGCAGAGCAAGGTGGCAATGTGCAGGCCGTCGGAGTCGGCGTCGGCGAGGATGCAGATCTTGCCGTAGCGCAGTTGCGACAGGTCGGCCGCGCCCGGGTCGACACCGATGGCTACGGCGATGTTGTGCACTTCCTGGCTGGCCAGCACTTCGCCGCCGTCCACTTCCCAGGTGTTGAGGATCTTGCCGCGCAGCGGCAGGATGGCCTGGAATTCCTTGTCGCGGGCTTGCTTGGCCGAACCGCCGGCGGAGTCACCCTCGACCAGGAACAGCTCGGCGCGCATCGGGTCCTGCCCGGCGCAATCGGCCAGCTTGCCTGGCAATGCCGGGCCCTGGGTGATGCGCTTGCGCTCGACCTTCTTGCTGGCCTTGAGGCGCCGGCCGGCGTTGCTGATGGCCAACTCGGCCAGTTGCATGCCCAGCTCGGGGTGGGCGTTGAGCCAAAGGCTGAAGGCGTCCTTGACCACACCAGAGACGAACGCCGCGGCCTCGCGGGACGACAGGCGCTCCTTGGTCTGGCCGGAGAACTGCGGTTCCTGCATCTTCATCGAAAGGACGAAGGTGATGCGCTCCCAGACGTCTTCCGGCGCCAGCTTGACCCCACGCGGCAGCAGGTTGCGGAACTCGCAGAACTCGCGCATGGCATCGAGCAGCCCTTGACGCAGGCCGTTGACGTGGGTACCGCCCTGAGCGGTGGGGATCAGGTTGACGTAGCTTTCCTGGACGCTGTCACCGCCTTCGGGCAGCCACAGCAGGGCCCAGTCGACGGCTTCCTTGTTACCCGCCAGGCTGCCGCAGAACGGCTCGTCGGGCAGGCGCTGGAACTCGCTGACCGAGTCGACCAGGTAGGAACGCAGCCCGTCTTCGTAGTGCCACTCGACCTTTTCGCCGCTGGCCTTGTCCTCGAAGCTGACCAGCAGGCCCGGGCACAATACGGCCTTGGCCTTGAGCACGTGCTTGAGGCGGCTGATGGAAAACTTTGCCGAATCGAAATACTTCGGGTCCGGGCTGAAGTACACGCTGGTACCGGTGTTGCGCTTGCCGACCGTGCCGACCACTTCCAGCTCGCTGGCCTTGAAGCCATCGGCAAAGGTCATCTGGTACTCGTTGCCGTCGCGCTTGACGCGTACGCGCACCTGGGTCGACAGGGCGTTGACCACCGAAATACCCACACCGTGCAGGCCGCCGGAGAACTGGTAGTTCTTGTTGGAGAACTTGCCCCCCGCATGCAGCTTGGTGAGGATCAGCTCGACGCCCGACACGCCCTCTTCAGGGTGAATATCCACCGGCATGCCGCGGCCATCGTCGCTGACTTCCAGCGAATGGTCGGCGTGGAGGATGACCTGCACCGAGCGGGCGTGGCCGGCCAAGGCTTCGTCGACACTGTTGTCGATGACTTCCTGGGCCAGGTGGTTCGGCCGGCTGGTGTCGGTGTACATGCCCGGGCGTTTACGCACCGGGTCGAGGCCGGAGAGGACTTCGATGGCGTCTGCGTTATAGGCGCTAGCGCTGGGATTGGCCATGGATTCTCGTCGTCAGTCTGGTGAATGCAAAAAGATCAAAATACAGAAAAATCGAGCGCCGCATACTGCTGCCGGGCAATGCCGGCGAAGGCAAGCAGGCCTGGCAGTTGCTCGGCAAAGCCCTGGTAGCTGTGGTCGCCACCGGCCTGGATGCGCAGGGCGCAAGCCCGGTAATAATGCTCGGCATGGCGATAGTCCAGGGTTTCATCGGCGGTCTGCAGCCACACTTGATAGCGGCCTGGATCGGTCGGCGCCGGCACCTCCAGCTCGGCCAGGGCCTGCACGTGGTCCAGAGTCAGCTCCCAAGTCTCGCCAGTGTAGTGGTTGCACTGGGTACCCAGATAACCGTCGAAGCGCTTGTGCGGGGTGACTGCCGGGTTGACCAGCAAGGCTTTGAGCCCATGGCGCTCGGCCAGATGGGTGGCATAGTAGCCGCCGAGCGAACTGCCGACCAGCAGGGGCGCCCCGAGTTCGGTAATGGCGGCTTCGAGCTGGGCCATGGCCTGCCGTGGGTGGTGGTGCAAGGCCGGGACACGCAGCTGCTGCGCCAGGCCCAACTGCTGCATGACAGCCTCGAGCTGGCGTGCCTTGCTGGAAAGCGGCGAGCTGTTGAAGCCATGGATATAGAGGATGGAACCCGACATGCTGCCCCCGGAATCTGTGGCTTCGCGCCCGATCGAGCGGGCGCAGGGACGCGCAGTGTAGCGCGTTCACCGGGTTTTGGCGCCGGATGGCCAATTTCGCAACAATTTCTTCAAAGAGCAGGGCCGCCGTGCGGCCCATCGCCGGCAAGCGCGGCTCCCACAGGAGTATCGCAAGTCTTGAGGTTAGCGCTGTACCTGTGGGAGCCGCGCTTGCCGGCGATGGGCTGCGCAGCAGCCCCAGGATCTTCTAATACCCCGCGCTGTTGAAGTCGAGCTTCACTGCAAAATCAGTAGCCCGCTCCACACCTGTCTCCACTCGCCCATCGGCATGCAGGCGCAACCAGCGATACCCCGGCTGCTCCTCGCTGACCTTGAAGTCCTTGCTACCCGCCGCGAACTGAATACAGGTCGACGGCGTTGCCAGCAGGCGCAAGCCATCACGTTCTTCATCCCATTCCTGGTGAATATGCCCCCAGAGCAACGCCTTCACCTGTGGATAACCGCCCAGTCGCTGCAGCAGTTCATCGGCATTGCGCAAACCGATCGGGGCGATCCATGCGCAACCGATATCCACCGGCTGATGGTGGCAGCACACCAGGCAATGGCGCCCGTCGGCCGACGTCAGTGCTTCATCGAGGATCGACAACTGGTCCTGCTCGAGCAACCCATGGGTAGCACCCAGCACCGCCGAATTGAGCATGACCACCCGCCATCTGCCGATATCAGTCACCGACTCCAGCAGCTCTGGCGCGACGTCGGCCATGACCTTGGCTTCATCATGGTTACCCGGCAGCCAGCGGGTCGGCACAGCGATTTCCCGAGTCAGCTCAAGGAAAGCTTGATAGGAAGCGACAGTGGCATCCTGGGACAGATCGCCAGTGCACAGCAGCAAGTCGACACGCGGCTGTTCGCGGCACACCTGGGCGACCACGTGGCGCAGGCTGTCACGGGTATTGAGGCCCAGCAAGGTGCCCGCCGGGTCGGCAAACAGGTGGGCGTCGGTCAGTTGCACCACATGTACGGGTGCAGGGGAAGGGTCTGGGTGCGGCAACGGCCGTCTCCTCGAACGGATTCTGCACGAATTATGGCGCTGGAACGGTTGCGAGCAAACACTCGAAACCGACCCAGGTCACATTTCAGCGCACACTTGCCAGTTCGTGGCCGCAGGCCAGGCAATGGCTGAGCCATTCGCCGAGGAACAGATTGAGCTGCGCCTTCTCGTCCGGCTGGTGCATGGCCTCGTTGGGGTACGGGTAGATGCTGCGCAGGCGGCGGGTATGCTCGGCGCTGATCACTTCGGCCATGCGCGCATCGTGATACACCTGCACCTCCAGGTGCGGCACCGGCAGCCAGGGCAGGCTGTGCTCCTGGCGCACCCGCAAGGTGGTGGTATACGGGCAGGCGAGCAGCACATCGAGCACCAGCACACCAAGCATCTGGTCGCCTTGGGTCATGCCGATGCGCCGGGAGCTCTGAGTTGTGCGCATATCGGGCAGCAGGCGCATGAGCCGGGCATAGTTGGCCTCGCAGGCTGCTTGCAGCCCGGCCAGATCGACCCGATAACGCTCACGCAAGAGATTCACTTCCACATACCTCGAACTTCATCTTTGTTCAGCGCCAGCCATTGCAGGCTGATGATGGTTGCCGCGTTGCAGATTTGCCCATCGCGCACTGCCTGCATTGCATCGTCGAACGACCACACGCGCACACGGATATCCTCGCCCTCTTCTTCCAGGCCATGCAGGCCACCAGCGCCTTCACTGGTGCAGCGGCCGAGGTACAGGTGCACGTACTCATCGCTGCCACCAGGCGAAGGGAAGTAGCGGGTGATCGGCCACAAGGCGCCAATTGTCAGCCCGGCTTCTTCTTCGGCTTCGCGATGCGCGACTTCTTCCAGCTCTTCTTCCCTGTCGATCAACCCGGCAACCATCTCGATCAACCAAGGGTTGTCGATCTTGCCCACGGCGCCAACACGGAACTGCTCGATCAACACCACCTCATCGCGCAGCGGGTCGTAAGGCAGCACACAGACCGCATCGTGACGCACGAACAGCTCACGGCTGATCACACGGCTCATGCCACCGGCGAACAACTCATGGCGCAGCTGCACCCTGTCGAGCTTGTAGAAGCCCTTGAAGCAGTTGTCCTGTTTGACGATCTCGACCGCCTTGGGCACCGAACTCAACGTATCTGACATGGAAATCCTCATGACCTCATATACCGCATCGCGCCATCCTACTCTGCACGGTTTCCCGTTTCACCCCTTTCTGGCAACCGTTCGCGCACTCGGGACAGCACGCCTTCACTCTGTTAGCTTAGTGGCGAACTGAAGGCCGCGCAGACGGTCAAAGGCCGACTTTTCCTGTTCTGCAAGGATCATCATGACACTTGTCAAACTGACTTCCGTGGCCGTGCTGGCTCTCGCTCTGGGCGCCTGCCAGAGCCTGTTCGCACCCAATTACCGGACCCCGCTCGAGGTCAAGCGTGATGCCTGGGAGCACGTCAAACCTGGCTGCAGCGCAAGCGACTGCCCACTGGTGAACATTGACACCGTGCATTTCCCGGCCCAGCCCAAGCTCGATGCCATCGTCGAAAAACGCTTGCTGCAACTGACCGAAGACAATCAGCATGGCACCGCGCCAAGCACCCTGCAGGCCTACGAACAGCAATACCTGGCCAGCGCCGACAAACGCAACAGCAGCTACCTGCAAGCCAAGGTACGCGAGCAGCATGACGGGCTGGTGATCATCGAGCTGTCCAGCTACCTCGACAGCGGCGGTGCCCACGGCATGCCGGGGCGCGGCTTCATCAACTACTCGCGCAAGCTGGACAAGGTGCTGACCCTGCAGGACATGCTGGTGCCAGGCCAGGAGGACACCTTCTGGAAGACTGTAGAAGAGTCGCACCGTGCCTGGCTGATCAGCGTTGGGATGGACAAGGACGCCGAGTTCGTCAAGACCTGGCCGTTCAAGAAGTCGCCGCACATCGCCCTGACGTACGGCGCGCTGGTGGTGAAGTACGAGGTCTATGCCATCGCGCCCTACTCCATGGGCCACGTGGAGTTGAAGATCCCTTACCCGCGCCTGAATGGCGTACTCAAGCCTGAGCTGTTTCCCGGCCGCGGCTGAAGCTCAGTAGCCCATGCAGCCCACCTGCCAGCAGCAATGCTGGCAGGGTAGCCCCCAGCTCAGGCGCCTTGGCGGCGATCACGTGATAGGCCGCCACACCCACCACCCAGGCCACCAGTGCCTGCCAATGCAAGCCATCGACCTGTGCCGGCAGGCGGCGACGGCGGATCACGTAGTGGTCCATCAGCACCACACCGAACAGCGGCGCGAACACCGAACCGATCAGCAGCAGGAAGTTCTCGTACTGGGCCAGTGGCGCCAGCAAGGCGATCAGCGTGCACAGCACACCAATGGCCAAGGCCAGGTGTTCGACCTTCAGCGGCAGCAGCACGCCGGTGGAAACGGCCGCCGAGTGGATATCGGCGAAAGCCTTTTCCGACTCGTCCAGCAGAATCAACAGCAGCGGGATGCCCATGCCGGCGCCTGCCAGGGCAAGCAGCAGCGCATTGACTTCGCCACTGGCGGCAAACGCCAGGGTGTAGGCCACGCCCAGGCTCATCAGCCAGGTATTGCCAATGAAGTAGCCCAGAACGGTGCCACCGAATACATGCCTGCCATTACGGGCAAAGCGCGAGTAGTCGGCGATCAGCGGCAACCACGAAAGCGGCATGGCGATGGCGATGTCGAAGCCTACGGCCAGCGACATCGAACCGTCCCCGGCACGGTTCCACAGATCAGCCAGGTCGGCCTTGGCAAACAGGTTCCAGGTCAGCCACAGGCACGCACCCAGCAGCAGCCAGATCCCCCAGGCACGCAGCACCTTGCGCACGAACGCCAACGGGCCGCTGACGGCGAGCAGGGTGGCCAGCGCGCCGAAACACAGAGTCCAGAGCATCGGGCTGTTCCAGGCACTGTCTTCACCGAACGCCCGGGCACCCAGCAGGCTGGCCGCGTCACGCATGACGATGATCTCGAAGGCGCCCCAGCCCACCAATTGCAGCAGGTTGAGCAATGCCGGCAGGCGCGCGCCATGGCGGCCCAGGCTCAGCCTCAGGGTGCCCATGGCCGACAGGCCGGTGTCACTGCCGATGACCCCGGCAGCCCCCAGCAACAGCACACCGACACCGGTGCCAAGGGCGATGGCCAGCACTGCGCCGGCCAGGCCAAGGCCAGGGGCCAGCATGGCGCCGACCTGCAGCACCATCAGGCCGATGCCGAGGGAGAACCACAGCGAGAACAGGTCACGGGCGCCGAAGATGCGCTGGTGGGTGGGGACCGGGTGGTCGGGGGAGAATTGGCTGGGTGATGTCATTGTTATGTTCGCAGGAAGAATTGATCAGGCTTTGCCACCTCCTTGTAGGAGCGGGCTTGCCCCGCGAAAGCGTCAGACCTGCCAAATGCATTGGCTCATCTGAGGCTTTCGCGGGGCAAGCCCGCTGCCACAAGGGGACGTGGCGTTCTTACACTTTGTGGTAAAGCTGGCTGCCTTCCTGGCGGAACCGCTCGGCCTGCTCACGCATGCCTTGCTCGACGGTCACGTCCACGGCCTCGATCTTGGCTGCGTATTCACGCACTTCCTGGGTAATCTTCATCGAGCAGAACTTCGGCCCGCACATCGAGCAGAAGTGCGCGACCTTGGCCGATTCCTTCGGCAGGGTCTCGTCATGGAAGGCACGCGCGGTGTCCGGGTCCAGGCCCAGGTTGAACTGGTCTTCCCAGCGGAATTCGAAACGCGCCTTGGACAAGGCATTGTCACGAATCTGCGCGCCCGGGTGACCTTTTGCTAGGTCCGCAGCATGGGCGGCGATCTTGTAGGTGATGATGCCGGTCTTGACGTCATCCTTGTTCGGCAGGCCCAGGTGCTCCTTGGGCGTGACGTAGCACAGCATGGCACAACCGAACCAGCCGATCATTGCCGCGCCGATGCCCGAGGTGATGTGGTCGTAGCCTGGGGCGATGTCGGTGGTCAGCGGGCCGAGGGTGTAGAACGGCGCCTCGTCGCAGCATTCCAGCTGCTTGTCCATGTTCTCCTTGATCAGTTGCATCGGCACGTGGCCGGGGCCTTCGATCATGCACTGCACATCATGCTTCCAGGCGATCTTGGTCAGCTCGCCGAGGGTTTCCAGCTCACCGAACTGGGCCGCGTCGTTGGCGTCGGCGATCGAACCCGGGCGCAGGCCGTCGCCGAGCGAGAAGCTGACGTCGTAGGCCTTCATGATTTCGCAGATCTCGTCGAAGTGGGTGTACAGGAAGTTTTCCTTGTGATGCGCCAGGCACCACTTGGCCATGATCGAGCCACCGCGGCTGACGATGCCGGTGACCCGCTTGGCGGTCAGCGGCACATAACGCAGCAGCACACCCGCGTGGATGGTGAAGTAGTCCACGCCCTGCTCGGCCTGCTCGATCAGGGTGTCGCGGAACAGCTCCCAGGTCAGGTCCTCGGCCACGCCGTTGACCTTTTCCAGGGCCTGGTAGATCGGCACGGTACCGATCGGCACCGGCGAGTTGCGGATGATCCACTCGCGGGTTTCATGAATGTGCTTGCCGGTGGACAGGTCCATGACGGTGTCCGAGCCCCAGCGGATGCCCCAGGTCAGCTTGGCCACTTCTTCCTCGATCGAGGAGCCCAGGGCGCTGTTGCCGATGTTGCCGTTGATCTTCACCAGGAAGTTGCGACCGATGATCATCGGTTCCACTTCGGGGTGGTTGATGTTGGCCGGGAT
Source organism: Pseudomonas sp. NPDC089428 (assembly GCF_044749325.1). Taxonomy (NCBI): domain Bacteria; kingdom Pseudomonadati; phylum Pseudomonadota; class Gammaproteobacteria; order Pseudomonadales; family Pseudomonadaceae; genus Pseudomonas; species Pseudomonas sp. NPDC089428. The sequence goes on along the minus strand of NZ_JBIVHT010000005.1, from coordinate 299,148 downwards.
GATCGCGCGGCCACGGGCGATTTCCTGGCGGACGAATTCCGGGGTGATTTCTTTCGGAATGTTGGCACCGAAGCTGTGGCCGGCGTGCTGCTCGTTCAGCAGGCCGGCAGCGCGGGCTTCCTGCAGCTTCATGTTCTCGCGGATGGCCACATATTCCATCTCGGCCGTGATGATGCCTTGGCGAGCATAGTGCATCTGCGAAACGTTGGCGCCAGCCTTGGCCCGGCGCGGGTTGCGCACGTGGGCGAAACGCAGCTTGGCCAGTTCCGCATCGTTCAGGCGCTGCTGGCCGAAGTCGGAGCTCAGGCCGTCCAGGCGCTCGGTGTCACCGCGTGCCTCGATCCAGGCCGAACGCACGTCAGCCAGGCCCTTGCGCACGTCGATGATGACGTTGGGGTCGGTGTACGGGCCGGAGGTGTCGTAGACCAGCACGGGCGCATTGCTTTCGCCACCGAAGTCGGTCGGGGTGTCGTCCAGGCTGATTTCGCGCATGGGCACGCGGATGTCCGGGCGCGAGCCTTCGACATAGACCTTGCGCGAACGCGGGAACGGTTGCACGGACTGCTGATCGACTTGTGCCGATTCGCTGAGGTTGATCGTTTTTTCTTGTTTGGTCATCACAGGCTCTCCAGACGGCTTCCTAGCAGTGGAATGTCGGGGTGAACCTGAATGGCGTGGACGCACCCGTTGACGGGTGCAGTGCCGGATGTGGGGGTGCCTGAAGCTGCACGCAGCTGCGACATTCCCGGACCTGGCACAAGAGGCTCCCCGGGAAGGCGAGCAATCTTGTTCCCTACGCAGGCGCTAACCTGATCAGGTTCAACGGGATCCGCACCTTTGCGATCTCAGCCTTTGCTTCAAGGCACCCCGACAAGAACATGCGCAGTCTAGACTGGAGTGGTCGGCAAAGCCAAGCGGGTAAAACGCAGGGGAGATGAAAGGCGCAACCGATGATTGTTGGCGGATGCGCATGGCACTACACTGGCCCGTCGCTCGATACTCAACAGTTCAGTAATTAAATTTCGTACAAGGATTGCCTCTATGCTGCGCAAACTTTCACTGGCGATAGCCGTGTCTTGTGCGTCCAATGGCGTGGTCTGGGCAGCGGATTTGCCCACGACGGTAAAAACCGATCTGGTCAGTGTTTACCAGGAAGCAGTCGACAACAACGCCGATCTTGCTGCCGCCCGTGCCAACTATGGCGCCCAGAAAGAAGTCGTGCCGCAGGCTCGCGCCGGCTTGCTGCCGAACCTCTCGGCCGGTGCCGAGATGCTCAATACCCGCACCAAGATCGACCAGCCGTCGGCCACCGCCAACCGCAGCGGCAATACCTGGAGCGCGACCCTTGCGCAACCGATCTTCCGCGCCGATCGCTGGTTCCAGCTCCAGGCCGCCGAAGCGGTCAATGAACAGGCGGCGCTGCAACTGTCGGCCACCGAGCAGAACCTGATCCTGCAGACTGCGCAGGATTACTTCTCGGTGCTGCGCGCCCAGGACAACCTGGCGGCGACCAAAGCCGAGGAAGCGGCCTTCAAGCGCCAGCTGGACCAGTCCAACGAACGTTTCGACGTCGGCCTTTCCGACAAGACCGACGTGCTGCAGTCCCAGGCCAGCTACGATACCGCCCGGGCCAACCGGATCATCGCCGAGCGCCAGGTACAGGATGCCTTCGAGGCGCTGGTCACCCTGACCAACCGTGATTACAGCTCGATCCAGGGTGTGGTCCACACACTGCCGGTGAAGGTGCCGACCCCCAACGACGCCAAGGCCTGGGTGGAAACCGCTGGCCGCCAGAACCTCAACCTGCTGGCCACCAACCACGCCGTCGCCGCCGCCGAAGAAACCCTGCGTCAGCGCAAGGCCGGGCACGCGCCGACCCTCGATGCAGTGGCCAAGTACGAGAAAGGCGACAACGACAGCCTGGGCTTCACCAACCCGTCACCGTTCGGCCAGCGTTACAGCGGCGATGTGGAACAGACCAGCGTCGGCCTGCAGCTGAACATTCCGATCTACAGTGGCGGCCTGACCAGCTCGCAGGTACGCGAGGCCTATCAGCGCCTGAGCCAGAGTGAGCAGCAACGTGAAAGCCTGCGCCGACAGGTGGTGGAGAACACCCGCAACCTGCACCGCGCCGTGAACACCGATGTGGAACAGGTGCAGGCGCGCAAGCAGTCGATCATTTCAAACCAGAGTGCGCTGGAAGCCACCGAGATCGGCTACCAGGTCGGTACTCGCAACATCGTTGACGTGCTCGACGCCCAGCGCCAGCTGTACACCTCGGTGCGTGACTACAACAACAGCCGCTATGACTACATTCTCGACAACCTGAGCCTGAAGCAGGCTGCCGGGACCTTGAGCCCGCAGGATCTGCAGGACCTCAAGCAGTACCTGAAGCCGGATTACAACCCGGACAAGGACTTCCTGCCACCGGACCTGGCGGCCGCGGCAGCCAAGAACTTCGAGCGCAGGCCTTGAGACAGGTGCTGGCTTCTTCGCGGGTAAACCCGCTCCCACAGGCTTGAGGCCTGCCCTGAACCTGTGGGAGCGGGTTTACCCGCGAAGAAGCCAGCACAAGGTCAGCCAAGAAGCTTGCCCAGCCCATCCAGCAAGCGCTGCAAGGCGCCCTGGTTGGCCCGCATCACCGCCCTGCCCGCCTCGCCCATGCGCTGCGCATCCTGAGGCAACTCGATCAATCGCCGCACCGCCTCGGCCAGCCCGTCGGCGTCATCGACCTGCTGCAACGCCCCCGCCTCGCGCAACATCGCGCTGATTTCCAGGAAGTTGAACACATGTGGCCCCATGAGCACCGGCAATGCCAATGCCGCAGGCTCCAGTGGGTTATGGCCGCCCGTGGCCACCAGGCTGCCGCCGACGAAGGCGATGTCGGCCAGGGCATAGAGGAACAGCAACTCACCCATGGTGTCGCCGAGCAGCACCTGCGTCTGCGCCTCAACCGGCGTGCCGGCAGAGCGACGTACCGTGGCGAACTGCCCAGCACACAAGGCATGCACGCCATCGAACCGCTCAGGGTGGCGCGGCACCAGGATCAGCAGCGCATCACCATGCACCTGCAGCAACTGCCGGTGCGCCTGCAGGATCAAGGCATCTTCCCCCTCATGCGTGCTGGCAGCGATCCACAGCGGACGCTGGCTGGCGCCCCACTGTTCGCGCAGTGCCCTGGCACGGGGCTGCAAGTGCTCATCGAGCTTCAGGTCGAACTTGATCGAGCCAGTAACCTGCACGCACTCAGGGCGGGCACCCAGCTCACGGAAACGCCGGGCCTCGGTTTCGGTCTGCACGGCGATCAGGCTCATCTCACCCAGCATCGGCCGGGTCAGTTTGGCAAAACGCCCATAACCACGGGCCGAGCGCTCGGACAGCCGAGCGTTGGCCAAGGCCACCGGAATGCCGCGACGGGCGCACTGGTGGATGTGGTTAGGCCACAGTTCGGTTTCCATGATGATGCCCAGCCGCGGCCGCACATGGTCAAGAAAGCGCCCAGCCGCCCACGGCAGGTCGTAAGGCAGGTAGCAATGCTGGATGCGTGGCTCATCGGCGAACATCGCGCGAATGCGCTCGGAGCCGGTCGGGGTCATGCAGGTGAGCGTGATCGGCAGGTCCGGGTAGGCCTTGAGCAGCGCACGGACCATCGGCGCCGCGGCAATGCTTTCACCGACCGACACCGCATGCACCCAGATCCCCCCCTGGCGCATGGCTGGCAGCTTGCGGGCAAAGCGCTCAGCGATGCGCTGGCCATAGGCCGGTGCCTTGCGCGCGCGCAGGTACAGGCGCAGCGCAACCAGCGGCAGGCCCAGGTGAAACAGCAAGGTATAGAGTGTTCTGTTCATGGCGGCGGAGTTTACCCGATCGCGCGCAGGTGCACCGCAAAGCGCTCGGCCAACCATTGCGCGGCCGGGCCCAGCGGTTCGTCGCGGCGCCAGGCCAGCTCCGCCACCAGTGCCGGCGGGCGCCATTCGCTGTCGAGCTCGACCATGTGCGCCTGGTAGGTCGGGTACTGCACCACATGCCGCGGCAGCCAGGCCCAGCCCAGGCCGCGCATCAGCAGTTCGGCCATGGCGTAGAAGCTGTCGGCACGCCAGACGTGCGGGCTGATCGCCTCGCCGCCGGGGTAGCCACTTTGCTGCGGGGTGATCAGAAGTTGCCGGTGCCGGGCCAGCTGCTGACGGGTAACCCGGCCTTCGCGCGCCAGCGGGTGGTCGGCCGCACACACCGTGACCATTTCCACACTGCCCAGCGCACGCCGCTCCAGCGCTGCCGGGATACGTTCATGGTGGAAGAACAGCCCCAGGTCGGCACGCCGCTCGGCCAGCTTGCGCGCCACATCGCCCTGGGCGCCACTGGCCAGTTGCACCTCCAGATAGGGGTAGCGGCTGGCCAGTTCATCGAGGCTGTCGATCACCGGCTGATAAGGCATGGCCTCATCCTGGGCAACCCTGAGCAGTGCTTCCTGGCCACGCATCAGCGCCAGCGCGCGGCCATCCAGGCGCTCGCACTGACGCAACAGTTCGCGGGCATCTTCGAGCAACGCCGTACCGTTTTCGGTCAGTTTCGGCTGCCGTCCGCTGCTGCGCTCGAACAGCGTGACACCCAGGTCGGTTTCCAGCAGGGCGATGGCATTGCTGATGGCCGACTGCGCCTTGCGCTGTTCCCGGGCCACTGCGGAAAACGAGCGCAATTCAGCAACCCGCAGGAAGGTGCGCAGTTGTTCAAGGTTCCATTGCTCGGCCATCTACCTATCTCCAATCAAGATAGGTAATGACTTTACCGCATCTGGGCAACCGCTAGAATGCCGAGCCAGTTACCGGAGGAACCTGTCATGAATGCCTACACCTACCTCGCCATCGCCATCTGCGCCGAAGTCATCGCCACTGCCTCCATGAAGGCGGTCAAAGGGCTGAGCACGCCTTTGCCGTTGCTGCTGATGGTGGTGGGCTACGGGATCGCGTTCTGGATGCTGACCCTGGTGGTGCGCAGCATTCCGGTAGGCATCGCCTATGCGATCTGGTCGGGCCTTGGCATCGTGCTGATCAGCGTGGCGGCGCTGGTGGTCTATGGGCAGAAGCTGGATGTACCGGCAATGCTGGGCATGGCGATGATCGTTGGTGGCGTGGTGGTGATTCAGCTGTTTTCCAAAACTGCCGGGCACTGAGGCAGCCTGTATACTTGCCAGCTGTCCCAGTCTTCGAGGTACCGCCATGCCATCCGCCATTTCCACTGACGTGCTGATCGTCGGCGCCGGGGTCGCAGGCCTCTGGCTCAATGCCCGCCTGCGTCGCCTTGGCTACTCGACGGTGCTGGTGGAGCGCGCCAGCCTCGGTGGCGAGCAGACCATCAAGTCCCAGGGCATCATTCACGGCGGCACCAAGTACGCCCTGCACGGTGCCTTGACCGGTGCCTCGGAAGCCATCGCCGACATGCCGCGACGCTGGCGCGAAGCGATCAATGGCAGCGGCGAGCTGGACCTGACCCGTACCCGCCTGCTTTCCGATGCCCATTACCTGTGGTCGCCAGGCACCCTGGCCGGCAACCTGACCAGCTTCTTCGCCAGCAAGGCCGTGCGTGGCCGGGTCGATCAGGTAAAGGGCGAGCAATTGCCACCCGCCCTGCAGGACCGCGGCTTCAAGGGCAAGGTCTACCGCTTGGCCGAACTGGTGATCGATGTGCCCAGCCTGCTCGCCAACCTGGCCGAACTGGCCGGTGACAGCCTGCTCGCGGGCGAACGTGTCGAACCGCTGCGCGAGGGCGACGAACTGATCGGCCTGCGCGTAGACGACCGTGAAATCCGCGCCCAACGCATCGTATTCAGCGCTGGCGCCGGTACCGAAGACCTGCTGCATGCCCTGGGCCTGAAGCAACCCGCCATGCAGACCCGGCCGTTGCACATGGTCCTGGCCAAGGGCCCGAACCTCAAGCCGCTCTATGCCCACTGCCTGGGCGGCGGTCCGAAGCCACGGGTGACCATCACCACCCACCCGGCCGCCGATGGCCAGTGGGTCTGGTACCTCGGTGGCGACCTGGCCGAAGCCGATGGCGTGGCCCGCGAGCCCGCCGCACAGATCGCTGCCGCGCAAAAGGAAATTGCCCACCTGCTGCCCTGGGTCGATCAAGGCCAGGTGCGCTGGGCCACCCTGCGCGTCGATCGCGCCGAGCCCGCGCAGTCTGGTCTGGTTCGCCCCGACAACGCCTTCCTCGCCGAACAGCAGCGCCTGCTGGTGGGCTGGCCGACCAAACTGGCACTGGCACCGGACTTCAGTGACCGTGTACTGGCCAGCCTCGAACGCGACGGCGTGCGCCCGGCAGCTCAGGCCGACCTTGCCGGCTTGCCGCGCCCGGCCGTGGGTGTACCGGCCTGGGAGCAACTGCTGCCATGACCTTGCCAACCTTGCATGGCTTGCACCGCCCCCTGGGCAGCACCGGTTTCAATGTGTCGCCTCTGGGCCTGGGCACGGTCAAGTTGGGCCGCGACCAGGGCGTCAAATACCCCAATGGCTTCACCATCCCCAGCGATGACGAAGCGCGCCTGCTGCTGGCCCAGGCCCGCGAGCTGGGTATCAACCTGATCGACACCGCGCCGGCCTATGGCCGCAGTGAAGAGCGCCTGGGGCCGCTGCTGCGCGGCCAGCGTGATCAGTGGGTAATTGTCAGCAAGGTGGGGGAAGAGTTCGAAGATGGCCAGTCCAGCTTCGACTTCAGCGCCGCCCACACCCGCCGCTCGGTGGAGCGCAGCCTGCAGCGCCTGGAAACCGACCGCATCGAACTGGTGCTGGTGCACTCCGATGGCAACGACCTGGAAATCCTCGAGCAGGAAGAGGTCTACCAGACCCTCGCGGCGCTCAAGCAGGAAGGCAAGATTCTCGGCTACGGGCTTTCCGGCAAGACCGTCGCCGGCGGCCTGAAGGCGCTGGAGCAAGGCGATTGCGCCATGGTCACCTACAACCTCAATGAGCAGGCAGAACGCCCAGTGCTGGACTACGCTGCCGAACACGGCAAGGCCATTCTGGTGAAGAAGGCGTTGGCCAGTGGGCATATCTGCCTTGCCCCTGGGGTCGACCCGGTGCAGGCCAGCTTCGAGCTGTTGTTCGCCCACCCGGGCGTGAGCAGTGCTATCGTCGGCACCATCAATCCGTTGCACCTGGCCCACAACGTGGCCACCGTCGCCCGCATCCTGGGCCAGCATTGAGTTGCCACCCAGCCAAGATGGGCCTGGAGACTGACCCGACGCAAGGAGGAGCCTCGTGGCGCGTACGCTGATCCGCAAGAACCCGAGCAACTTCAAGACACTGCCGCTGCATGTCGAAGCCACCCCCGAAGGCCTGGTCTACCAGAGCATCGGCATGCCCCTGAACTTCGCCCAGACCCAGCAGCGGCGGCGCGCCATCCAGCTCGCCGACAAGCAGCGCTTCGTGGTCGAACTGGCCAACCTGGGTGTGTCCGTGCGCCTGACCCTGCATTGGCAGCACCGTGATTACTGGGTGCTGGTAAGGCAACGCCGCCAGGACCGTGGTGACGTGGTACTGAAACTGATTTCCGGCTATGTCCCCGCCCAGGAGCTCAACCTGCCACTGCACACCGCCGTCCAGGAGGTAGCTGAAGAATGCTTGCTGGAGACCCCGGAAGGCTGGCTGAGCGGGCGCTTCAACGACACATGGCTGCCAGCCCCATATGCCGCCGCACTGCATTACCGCGAAGCCTTGCCCTTCGTGCTGACCCCAGAGTCGGGTGCTGCCCGCCCCGTGCACTGCGGCAACCTGATGTTGCTGGAACGGCCACGGGCCTATGTGCATTTGCCGACGGCTTCGCTGCAGCTGATCTACGACATGCGCCTGCAGGTGCCGAGGGAGGCCAAGAAACTCAGCCTGTTCCATGTCGATGAGCGGCTGGAAGGCGACCAGCTGGTAGCGCGGCTCAACCGCAAACGGCCGGATCTGTACCTGATGCCGGTACAGGATGGCCAGCCGTTGGCCGAGTTGTACACGCTGAAGAAAGATGAGCTGGTGCCGGCGAGTACCCGCGGGCTGTACCTGGCCGAGAGCTTTGCCCGGCAGGAAGGCTGGGTGGTGGCCGACGAGCGGATTCGCTGGAAGGACTGGGTGAAGCAGCAGGGGCTGGTGGAGCGCAAAGCGGCCCCGGCTTCGCATCTGCAGCGTTTTGGTGACAAGGCACGGGCGCTGCTGGAACGGGCCCGCAGTTCACTTCACAAGTGATATTCCTGGGCTTGCGCGGTCCATGTGGGAGCGGCGGTTCGGCGCACCGATTTACCCGCGAACACCGGCGTACCCGGTGCCATGCAGCGATTTGCATTCTACGCGGGCAAACCCGCTCCCACAGGGGCCGCCATAGCGGCCCAGGGCTCGATCAGTTCTTGCGGATCTTCTCGACGATGGCAGTGGTCGAGCTGTTTTCGACCAGCCCCAGCACCTTCACGGTACCGCCATAGCCCTTGACGATATCGGCACCCACCACCTGGTCGATACCATAGTCCCCGCCCTTGACCAGCACATCTGGCTTGACCTGGCTCAGCAGGTTTTCCGGCGTGCCTTCAGGGAAGCTGATCACCCAGTCCACCGCGCCCAGGCCCGCCAGCACAGCCATGCGCCGGTCAACGCTGTTTATCGGGCGGCCCGGCCCCTTCAAGCGGCTGACCGAGGCATCATCGTTCACCGCGACGATCAGGCGATCACCCTGTGCCCGCGCCTGCTCCAGGTAGGTGACATGCCCGGCATGGAGGATATCGAAGCAACCGTTGGTGAAGACGATTTTCTCCTTGTGCGCCCGTGCATCGTCGATGGCCAGCAGCAACTGCTCCAGGCCCAGGACACCACGTTCGGAACCTTCCTCACGCTGGATTGCCCGGCGCAACTCCGGCGCACTGATTGCGGCGGTACCCAGCTTGCCGACCACGATGCCAGCAGCCAGGTTGGCCAAGGCCACGGCGTGCGGCAGGTCTTCGCCTGCGGCAATGGCAGCCGCCAGGGTAGAGATCACGGTATCGCCAGCGCCGGTCACATCGAACACTTCGCGGGCCCGGGCCGGCAGGTGCAGCGCCGGCTGACCGATGCGCAGCAGGGTCATGCCGTGCTCGCCACGGGTTACCAGCAACGCGCCAAGGTCCAGGTCCTGCAGCAATTGCAGACCTTTGGCGACCAGTTCGGCCTCATCGGCGCAACGGCCGACAATGGTTTCGAACTCGCTGAGGTTCGGGGTAATCAGGCTGGCGCCACGGTAGATGGAAAAATCCTTGCCCTTGGGATCGGCCAGAACCGGAATACCCTTGGCACGTGCGGCCTGGATCAGGCTCTGGTGGTTTTTCAACGCGCCCTTGCCGTAGTCGGAAAGGACCAGCACCTTGACACCCTCGAGCAGGCTGTCGACTTCCGCCCCCAGTGACAGCGGGTCGGTGGCGAACGGCTCTTCGAAATCGATGCGCAGCAGTTGCTGATGACGGCTCATGACCCGCAGCTTGACGATGGTCGGCTGGTGCGCGATGCGCTGGAACACCGAACGCACGCCAGCGGCCTGCAGGCTGTTGGCGAGGCTGTCGGCGGCCTCGTCCTGGCCAGTGACACCGATCAGCGAGGCTGGCGCGCCAAGGGCGGCGATGTTCAAGGCAACGTTGGCCGCGCCGCCGGGGCGATCCTCGATCTGATCGACCTTGACCACCGGCACTGGCGCTTCAGGCGAGATACGCGAAGTACCACCATGCCAGTAGCGGTCGAGCATGACATCGCCGACCACCAGTACCGGGGCTTGATCGAAACGCGGCATGGACAACTTCATGGGCAACCCATATGGAAATAATGAACAGGGGCAGGATATTAGCACAGGGTAGGCGACGGCTTTACGGCCAGATACACCCTGGAAAATTCCCGTGACAATCGGGGCCGATACGGCCCCGATCAAGGCGGGTCAGGTGATATCGGCTTTTGCCGGCTCATCCAGGCCCATGGCATGCAGGCGGGCATAATGGCCATTGGCCGCGAGCAGTTCGGCATGGGTGCCTCGCTCGACCAGGCGGCCCTGATCCATTACCAGAATCAGGTCGGCCTTCTCGATGGTCGACAGGCGGTGGGCGATCACCAGCGTGGTACGGCCCTGCATGACATGATCCAGGGCCGCCTGGATATGCCGCTCGGATTCGGTATCCAGCGCCGAAGTGGCTTCGTCGAGGATCAGCAGCGGCGCATTCTTCAGCAACGCCCTGGCAATCGCCAGGCGCTGGCGCTGGCCACCGGAGAGCAACACACCGTTTTCACCGACTTCGGTATCGAAGCCTTTTGGCAGGCGGTCGACAAACTCCTTGGCGTAGGCGTCTGCAGCTGCCGCTTCGATATCGGCACGCGGGGCGCCCGCCAGGTCGCCATAGGCAATATTGTTGGCCACGGTATCGTTGAACAGGGTGACGTGCTGGGTCACCTGGGAGACATGGCGGCGCAGGTTGCGCAGGCGATAGTTTTCGATCTCCACGCCATCGAGCAGAATCTCCCCCTGATCGTGGTGGTAGAAGCGCGGGATCAAGGCCGCCAGGGTCGACTTGCCGCTACCCGAGCGCCCGACCAGAGCAATCATCTGCCCAGGCTCGGCGACGAAGCTGATGTCGCTCAGCACCTCGCGTTCGGTACCGGGGTAGGTGAAGCTCAGGTTGCGCACTTCCAGGCGGCCTGCCACACGGTCCTTCTCGACGGTACCGGTGTCGAGCTCCGGCTGCTCATCCAACTGCTCGAAAATGCTCTCGGCACCGGCCAGGCCCTTCTGGATGGTCGAACTGACTTCCGACAGCTGACGGATCGGCTTGGGCAGCAGGCCTGCCGCCGTGATGTAGGCCACCAGGTCACCGGCAGTGGATTCACCTCGCAGGAACAGCACCAGGAACATCAGCGCCGCCATGGCGGTATAGATCACCAGTTGCAGCAGCGGTGTGTACAGCGAGCCGGTCTTGGTCATGTGCAGCTGCTTGTCGGTGTTGCTCTGGCTGGCCTTGCCGAAGCGCTGCTGTTCGTAGGCTTCACCGCCAAAGCTGCGCACCACGCGGTAACCCTGGATGGTCTCGGAAGCGACGTGCGTCACATCGCCCATGGCGGACTGGATCTTCTTGCTCTGCTTGCGGAATTTCTTGCTGGCAACGCTGACCATTACCGCGATTACCGGCAGGACAGCGACCATCACCAGGGTCAGGTGCCAGTTCATCCACAGCAGGTAGCCGAACAGGAACACCACCGTCAGGCCTTCACGGATTACGACCTTGATCGCATCTGTGGCGGCACCGGTGACCATGGTCACGTTGAAGGTGATCCGCGAAATCAGGTGGCCCGAGTTGTGGTTGTCGAAGTAGCGGTTGGGTAGCACCAGCAGCTTGTTGAACAGTTCCACGCGCAAGTCATGCACCAGGCACAGGGAAACCTTGGCCAGAAAGTAGTTGCCCAGGAACGAGCCCAGACCTTGCCATGCCGCGATCAGGATGATCAGCAGCGGAACCGCCTGCAGCAACTGCAGGTCGCGCAGGTAGGGAACATTGGGGAACAGGACTGCTTCCGGGTTGCTCAGCCCGTCGACGAAATATTTGAGAATCCCGGCCAGCATGGGCTGGGTCGAAGCAAAGATCACGAAACCAACAATGCTCAGCAGGAAAATGCCGACATAGGGTTTCACGTAGCTCAGCAGCCGGAAGTAGATCTTCAGGCTGGAGCTGTGCTCCGCCGGTAGCGGTGTTTCGGCCATCATCGAGCTCGCTGTTCAGGTTGAGCCGGAAATTTTACCACAGGCGTCATTTTCGGCACGTACCCATGGCAGCAACAGGGTCAGGCCGACCGGCAACCAGCTGATGAACCACTCTGCACGTGGGGTACCCGTGAGGCTGGCGGCATCGAACTGCATGGCCAACGTCGAGAACACCCAAAGACCCATCAGGAGTTTGCCAAGCACGGTGTGGCGGGCCCGCACGATCTCACCGAAGGTGAACAGCCAGACGGCAATCCACAGCAGCATTCCCGGCAAACCGAGCTCAATCGCCACATGGGTAAACAAGTTGTGTGAATGGTCGAATTGCAAACCGGCAGCGTTGACCCTGTAAGGCGCACCCAGGCCCAAACCGCTCCACGGATGCTCGCCGATCATGCCCAGCACCGCTTCGAAAATCTCCGGCCGGTACGATGAGCCACGCTGGGTGATGACGTCATACATCACATAAAAGGCCAAGGCAGTTGCCAGCAACGCGCCAAGGGCCAGCAACCGGCTGTGTCGATCACGCTGCCACAAGGGCGCCAGGACCACTGTCGCCAGCAATGCAAGCACTGCCCCGCGGCTCTGGCTCAGCACCGCAAAGGCAGCGAGGCAAGCAACCGCCAGCGCCCAGACAAGCTGGCCCATACGCTCATGGGGAACTTGATACAACAGCAACAATGTCGCGGCGCCAATGACATAGGCGCCCAGGATCGGGTGCGAGATCTCACCGATACCGGCCAGGCGCGCCAGTAATGGCTGGCCCTGAAGAATATAGAAATGAATGATCGAAACCAGCGCCGCCAGCGCCAGCAGGCCGCCGCCAATCTGCAACAAATGCCGCAGGCGATCGCTACCACCTTGGGCCAGCAGGGGGAACGCCAGCAGGAACAGTGCGACATAAAGCAGGCGTTTGACTTCTCGTCCCGGCTCCAAGGCCGATGTCCAGGCTAGACTGATTCCACCCCACACCATGAGCAACAGCAAGCTGCCCCACAAAGCGGGCTGGCGTCGCCAGGCTTCGACCAACACGCCACGCGCAGGCCAAGCCAGCAGCAGCGTCGGCAGCCACAGGAAGGCAATCAGTCCTTGCTGGTATAACTTGTTGCTGGGCGCCAGCGCTATAGCGCTGAGAAACCAGACCAGCCCGAACCCCAGCCAGACTTTCGCCCAATTTTTCTGATACAACATCCCTTCTCCCGCTGGATCCGTAACACCATCATGGTGTTAACGCGTAAATTTCGGCATTATTGCCGGTCATTTTCAGTTGCCGGACGACAAGGTCCTATCCATGCAATGCTCCCACCTCTCCCAGGTCGACTTCGATCAGCTGACACTTGGCGCCCAGGTACTGGAAGCTGACAGCCATGGGGCCAAAGTCTACCTGCTCAAGGATGGAAATTTCCTCAAGGTTTTTCGCCGAAAACGTCTGATTTCATCTGCACTGCTACGACCATACTCCCAGCGTTTCGTCGATAATGCCGAGCGCCTGGCGCAGCTGGGCATCCCTACCCTCGAAGTGATCAGCCAGCACAAACTGGATCTGCCGGGACGCACGGCGGTGCTGTATCGCCCCCTGCCGGGGCGCACCCTGCTGCAGTTGTCGCGTGAGAAGGGCTTCAGCTGGGATTCCGCGCTGCCGCAGCTGATCAAGCTGATCCATCAGCTGCATCGCAATGGCATCTACTTCCGCTCGCTGCACCTTGGCAATGTGGTGATGACGCCTGATCAGCGCCTGGGCCTGATCGACGTGGCGGATATGCGCTTCCTGCGCCCTCCGCTGTCGGCACGCATGGTCCGCCGCAATGTGCAGCATATGGTGCGTTACATCGAGCGGGAGAAACTGGGCGACCGCTTCCCACTGGATGAATTTGAAGCCGCCTTGCTGGCACGCTGATACTCAGCTGCGCAGCAGGCCTTCACAGCCTTCGCAGAAAGCCTGCCAGGCCGCTTCAGGTGCCATCGCCTGATGCTGCCGGGCAGCCAGGACCAGGCCGCAAGCAGCATCGCAGTGCTCTATCAACTTCACCCAAGCCCCCACATCACCGACAGGTAAATAGTGGCCTGAGTCCTGCAGCTGTTCACGGAACACCGGCAAGTCGCTGCACACGACCGGCACATCGGCAATCACCGCCTCTTGCACCACCAACCCGAGGCCTTCGGCACGCGACGGCACCATCATCCAGTCAAATGCCCGGTACAACTGCTGCACGTCATCGCGGTGGCCGCACAGGTGCACCCGACCGGCCAGGCCAAGCTCATCGATGCGCGCCTGCAGTGCCGCCCGCAGCGGACCTTCACCGATAATCGCCAATTGCATTCGAGGCTGTTGGGGTGCGACCTGGGCAAAGGCCTCTATCAACACCTCGAAGCCCTTGCTTTCGACCAATCGCCCCACAGCACCAAGCACAGGCCCATCGGTTTGCGACATCGCCAGCGCCTGGCGAGCCTGTTCGCGACTGAGCAACGGCTCGATGAAGGCCTGCGGATCGAACGCCACGCGCAGTGCCTGCACGGGGCGACCCAGTTCATGCGCCAACGAGTGAGCGAGCGTCTGTGAAACAGCTGCAAGGCTTAACCGATCTTCAGGCAGACTGCACAGCAGGCGTAGATCGCGTTGTGTCAGGCGGGTCCTGCCATGGAACAGCACCTTGGCGCGCAGCTGGGGCATTTTCTTCAGCAGCGGTAGCACCAGGCGCGCGACCCCAATGCCATCAAGCAACACGACCTCGGCGCCTGCTTCCATGAGCGCCTTGCGCAAGCGCAAACGCACCCACGGACGCATCAGCCGCCACAAGCCGTGCCCCTTGAGCATTCGATGCGGCATGTGCCATTCGCGGGTTAGCCCTTGCCCATGGCACAGACCACTACCCAGCAGCAGCCAGTGACTGATTCGGGCATCGCTCCCCGCATGCGATAGCACTTGCTGGTGAACCCTGTGGATGGACATGAACGGCTTTCCGCCCGCCCACATCACGTTGACAATGTTCATGCTGATAGCGCCCCTATCCGGTGCCAGCCAGGTGGGACAGAAGAGTCAACTGACAAGAAACGTAATTCCCATACCGATAACGACGCCTATTACCAGCACCACTCCAAGTTTCGCCCGCTCACGCTTGCGCCGCTTGGCCTTGCGACGAACCTCCTCGGGCAAAGTCACGTGGCTGCCGAAGCCCGTATGCAATACTGCATCCCCCTCCAGCTTGACCGCAGTCAGATTAAGCTCGGCATAGCGCCGAGAAAGCGCTTTCTCACCAGAATAGGCGGCAAATGGCGCACACCGCTGATAATCACTCAATCGACGCAAGCCCGGATTGAGCGAGAACGCTTGCCACTCCGCTTTTTCGGACAGCAGTGGATACAACGGCACCCCAGCGATCACCTGGCGCGCACCCAGAGAAATGTATGGACTGTGGATCGCCAGGTCATGGGCATGGCTACGCAACCAGACCTGCAGCACCCCAGGACTGACATCGAGCACCGCTTGGGAATCCTCGACGAACGCCTCACGGTAGAACTGCCAGTCATCTTCGCAATGGAAGATGTAGGCCGTCTTGACGTGACTGTAGGCCAGGTCGATCGAGGCCAGCTGGCCAAGCTTGGGCCGGTTGACGAACACCGTGCAATAGGGCTTCCAGTGCTCCGGAACGGCACCATGCACGGCATCATCACCAGAGTCTTCAGTGATGAAAACTTCGCGTATGGGCGCGGTATTGTAACGATCGAAACTCTCAAGGGTTTGCTTGAGCAGATCGAATCGACCGCAACTGGTCACAACCAGCGTGACTTCACTTTCTTGAGAAAAACGCACCGGACTCCCTCCGCGCTGCCACGATCAACTTTTCGCCACCCATCCCTGGCTGCATAAGTTCTTATAATTAAAAGCCCAGCTTCAGCCGCAGCCGCTGCCATGCAGACAATGGCGGATGGGGCCTCAGTGCTGGACGCATGTGTTCGACGATGCTACGGCCAACTTCGCCGAAGCTGAAGCGGGAAACGGCCAGCTGACGACCATTCTCGGCAATTCGCCCGGCCAGTGCTGGGTCGGCGCGCAAGGTACGCAACTTCGCCTGCAAGACCGGGATGGTGTCGTAAAACACCACGTTGTGCATGTCCTGCAGACCGAGGGCGCGATTTTCCTCCTCGCCCTGGTCGAACGCCAGCAGCACGCAACCACAGGCCATGGCTTCGAAGTTCTTGATCATATACTCGCCCATGCCGACATCGGCACTGACGAAGAAACGAATACGATTCAGCGTGTTGCAGTAGTCCTCACCCGACTTGGTGCGGGTCACCACCAGATTCTCGACCTGCCCCAGTTCATCCAGCAGTGCCTTGCGCCCGCTGTAGGCAACGCTGTTGGTGCTGCCGACGAAGGCCAGTTCGATATCGCGCTCGCGGCCTTGGTCGGCCAGCAGTTGCTCATCGTAGCCCTTGGGCACGAACACTGCGTCGAAACCCTCCTGGCGCAGGCGTTCGCTAACCATATAGCCCGAGCTGATCACCCGCGCCCAAGGCAACTTGCGGTAATGTGCGCTGAACTTGCCGGTGTACTTGCAGGGAATGTAGTTCTGGTAGGCGTCATGCTCAAGAATGACCAGGTTAGGCACCGTGCGGATAAACGCTACCTGACGGATCTCTTGCTTGAAGCGCAGGAAGAAGACAATGCGGTCATAGCGCTCGACCTGCACTTCACGTTTGAAATAACGGCGCAGGTTGCGCTGGTCTTCGCTGCTCAGCCAGCGCAGGTCACATTCACAGTTGGCCGCGACGCCGTCGTACAGGCGATCGAGAATCGCGCGCTGTTCCTTCTGTACCAGAAATAGAACTTTCATTGCTTTCCTTGGGCGCTCTGCGCCTTCGCGGTCAGGTTTACAGCTCTCGCCACCAGAACAATTCATGCCGGCGCACGGCCTTGCGGAAGAATTCGTTCTCCCCGTAAGGAGATGCTCGGCGCCCGGCCAGCCAGCGCTGCAGCAACCGGCGCAGACGGCGCTTGAACGGTGCCGGGGGCTGCAGGTCGTGCATCATGCCCAAGGCCATGGCCTTGTCGCGCTGGGTGGCGACATCCAGCAGCAACGTGCACGGCGCCCAGGCGTGCTCGGCGCTCAATTGCGGCGGCAGGGCCACACCATCGCCGCTGTCACCCATTGGCCAGCGGTCGTTGTCATGCAGGTGGTTGGCGTAACACAGCAGCGTCTGTGGCTGCCAGGCCATGCCCTGCAGGGCCTCCAGGACGGCAGCCTGGGCACAGACATGATCAGGATGTGGGTCGAGCTGCGGATGCGGCATCACCAGCACTTCAGGCCGGGCCATGTCCAACAGGGCGCGCAGGTCGGCCAGCAGGTTGTGCCAGGTTGGCGCACCATCGCGGTCGGCCGGCAGCGGAAACGGATTGAACTGACGGAACGGGCGGATATCGGCCATGTCTGCTTCGCGGGACACGGCAGGCTGATCGGGGGCCGCCTGCATGGCAGGCAGCTGCAGGCAGAAGTACCCCAACTGCACGCAATGCGATTCTGGCACGCCGCCCCAACGTGGCACCGCGATGCTGTCCCAGGCGCGCAGGCGGCCCTTCAGGCGGGCAGCCTCTGACTTGCCCAGGCCCATCTGCTGATAGTGCTCGGCCTCGATCTCACCTGCGGTCAGGGTCACCACCCAAGCCTCGTCCGCCTGGCTGTACAAACCATAGGCAGCCAGCTCGGCGTCATCAGCATGCGGCGCGATCACCATCACGCGGCGACGCTGCAACTCGACACTGGGTGTTATCCACAGACGTGGCTCGCCCTGTAACCGGCAATGACGCCCGCGCAGGCGCAGCGTGCCCGCCTGCAGGGCTGACGCCAGCCCGGTAAGGTTGAGGAAACGCAGCCCATCGACGCCACGTTCGAAGGTTTGCCGGTCACCGAGTTCGGCGCCATGCAACTCGACCTGCGGATCAAGGAAGCGCCCCAGCCAGCGACTTTTCACCCGCACTTCAAGTACCAGGGTTTCA
The DNA here is from genome assembly GCF_044749325.1 of Pseudomonas sp. NPDC089428. NCBI lineage: Bacteria > Pseudomonadati > Pseudomonadota > Gammaproteobacteria > Pseudomonadales > Pseudomonadaceae > Pseudomonas > Pseudomonas sp. NPDC089428. Next base: position 281,417 of record NZ_JBIVHT010000005.1, on the reverse strand, counting down.
TCGCCCTGCAGCGCCGCGTTCACCTTGAGCAGCCCGTCGCGCAGAAGCACCGGTGTTTCGTGGCTCAGTTCGCCGAAGCGATAGGCGTAATCCTCGCCAGGTGCATAGAACAGGTGATCGGCGAACCAGGCCTCGTGAGCGGCCCAGAGCAGCGGCAGCAGCAAAAGCGGCAGCCACCACCAGGTAAAGACCCCCAGCGCCACCAGCACGACCAGGCTGGCCAGCAAGCCCAGGCGCTTGTTGCGCCGATGGCGCTTGAGCAGCTGCTGTTTGCGGCTCACGACTGGAATACCGGCACAGGGTTGCACCAACGGTCCTTGTACTCACGGTCGGCACGACCGAACGAGAAGCGAAGTGGCTTGTTGCGCGCACGAGCATCTTCCCAGGCCGCCTGGGTATTGAGGAAGCTCAGTACGCTACCGGGGCTGAAGGCCTTGGTTTCCGGATCGACGCCGCCGTTGATGTATTCGACGCTGATCCACTCTGGGGCTTCGACGCGATACACCAGCTGAATGGCGATCGGCTTGTCCTCGAGCATCAGCACCGAGCCGATCAGTAGCTCACGCAGGCGCTCCAGCACATCGGCCATGCGCTCGGCACCGGTGGCAGGGAAGCCCCAGCGGCGCTGGAACAGGTCGCAGTACATGGTTGCAATCTGCTGCGCACTGAAGTCGCTTATCGGGCGCACCACGCCACCCGCTTCTTCCAGCAGGCGCAATTCGCGGCGCTGGTTGTAGCGGAACTTCTTCGACAGGTCTTCGTGGGCGCGGGCCATGGCCAACTGCTCCTTCTGCACCTTGAGGCCACTGAAACGGCCCTGGTTCAGCTCGGACAGGTAGCGTGCGACATGGCGCAACGGGGCGCTGGCATCAGCCGCCGCCGGCAGGATGATCTCGGCATTACCAAGGTCGAACAAGGCTTTCTTGCCCGCACGCTTGAGCACCTCCTTGGACAGCGCCAGATGGCGCCCCCAGGTCGGGATGGCGGCTTTGAGCTCACCCGCCTGATACCAACCCAGGTAACGCACGGGAATCTGCGCCAGATCCGCCAACTGCTCGACCACCAAAGGGTGCGTCGCGACGCTGCCACCAAAACGCGCCCACGCCTCGGCGTAGCCTGCCGCGTCGATGACTTGCCAGCCGCGCTCGCGGATGGCCTGAATGTGATTGAGCATCAAGCCTTCCCCACCAGCGCACGAACCTGTGGCAACTGCCAGAACGCTTCGCGCACCGCCTGGTCGGAGAAACGCTCATGCAGGCGCCGCAGCATGTGCGCAGCACAGGCATCTCGCTGCTGTGCATCCAGCGCAGCCATGTGCCGCAGGGCTTGCGCCAGTTGCGCGGCATCGGCCAGCGGGAACAGCACGCCAACGCCTTCGACCACTTCACGAGCACCGCCACAAGCCGTGGCCAGCACCGGTACGCCGGCGACCATGGCTTCGAGCAGGACCATGCCGAACGGCTCATGATCGGAGCTCAGGGCAAATACATCGAAGGCCTGGAAATAGCGACGGGCATCCGCCACCTGGCCGAGGAAATCCACCTGCCCGGCAATGCCCAACTCGGCAGCCTGGGCCTTGAGCTTGGCCTCCAGGCGACCCTTGCCAAGGATTGCCAGGCGCGCGCCGGCTGGCAGGCCCGGTAGCGCCTCGGCAAAGCCACGCAGCAAGGTCGCCTGGTCCTTGTCAGGGTGCAGGCGGCCGACATTGCCAACCACCCACGCCTGGGCATCCAGGCCTAACGCCTCACGGGCCTCTGCACGGGGCACCAGGGCAGCTTGCAGGGCGTCGATGTCGATACGGTTGTACAGCGTCTGGATACGCTCGGCTGGCCACTGCGGCAGGCAACGGCGCATGTCGTCACGCACAGCGTCCGACACGCCCAGCAGGCTCAGGCGCTTGCTGAACAGGTTGGCAAACAGACGCCGGCCCTTGCGCTCATAGTCGCCAAACGCATGGTGCACGCCGATCACCGGCAAGCCGGTGCCCAGCAGCGCGACATAGATCGGCTTGAAACGGTGAGCGATGCAGAAGCTGAAATTGCGCTCGGCTGCGATGCGCCGCAGGGCACGAATCGCACCGAGTTTCAGACCACGCACGGCCTTGGAGCTGAATTCCAGAAACAGCACCTCGTCCGACGCACAGCCAGCCGCAACGTGCGGGTCGGCAGCGCCGGTGAGGAACACGGTGGTGACCTTGTAGCCGCTGCCCTGGAACAGGCTGGCGTACTGACGGGCACAATCGAGGAACGGCCCGTCATAGCCATGGCAGAACTGCAGGATCCGCGCTTCAGAGCGGCTGGTCATAGGCGGCGGCGCCGTCCTTCACGACCAGGATGTCTTCCATGATCAGGTACTGCAGGTCCGAACCGAAGAACATGTTCAGCGCATCGGTCGGCGAGCAGATCATCGGCTCGCCACGGCGGTTCAGCGAGGTGTTCAGCGACACGCCGTTGCCGGTCAGGTCTTCCAGCGCCTTCATCATGTCGTAGTAGCGCGGGTTGTATTCGCGCTTGAGCACCTGGGCACGCGAGGTACCGTCCTCGTGGACCACTTCCGGCACACGGGTCTTCCACTCTTCAGCCACTTCGAAGGTGAAGGTCATGAACGGTGCAGGGTGATCGACCTTGATCATCTGCGGGGCGACGGTGTCGAGCATCGACGGGCAGAAAGGTCTCCAGCGTTCGCGGAACTTGATCTGCTCGTTGATGCGGTTGGCCACGCCCGGCACGCTCGGGCAGCCAATGATCGAACGGCCACCGAGCGCACGCGGGCCGAACTCCATGCGGCCCTGGAACCAGGCCACCGGGTTGCCTTCGACCATGATCTTGGCGATACGCTGCGGCATGTCGTCGAGCTTGCGCCACTTCGGCGCGTTCGGGTGACGGGCGCAGGCGGCGATAACGTCCTCGTTGGTGTACGAAGGGCCGAGGTAGACGTGCTCCATCTTCTCGACCGGCACGCCGCGGGCGTGGGATACGTAGGCCGCAGCACCGACGGCGGTACCGGCGTCACCGGAAGCCGGCTGGACGAACAGTTCCTTGACGTCAGGGCGGGCGATGATCTTCTGGTTGAGCTTGACGTTCAGTGCGCAGCCGCCGGCGAAGGCCAGCTTGCCGGTTTCACGCAGGGTGTCGCCCAGGTAGTGGTCGATCATCTGCAGGGCGATCTTCTCGAACAGCGCCTGCATGCTGGCGGCGTAGTGGATATACGGCTCGTCGGCGATGTCGCCTTCGCGCTTGGGACCCAGCCATTCGATCAGCTTCGGCGAGAAGTAGAAGCCTTTGCCCTTCTCTTTATAGCGGCGCAGGCCGATGACGTTGGCGTACTCGGTGTTGATCACCAGTTCGCCGTTCTCGAAGCTGGCCAGGCGGGAGAAGTCGTACTTGCTGGCATCGCCATACGGTGCCATGCCCATGACCTTGAACTCGCCGTCGAGCATCTCGAAGCCGAGGAATTCGGTGATCGCGCCGTAGAGGCCACCCAGCGAGTCCGGATCGAAGAATTCCTTGATCTTGTGGATCTTGCCGTTTTCGCCGTAGCCGAAGAAGGTGGTGGCGTACTCACCCTTGCCGTCGATGCCGAGGATCGCGGTCTTTTCCTTGAAGCCCGAGCAGTGGTACGCGCTGGACGCGTGGGCCAGGTGGTGCTCTACCGGCTCGATCTTGATCTTCTTAGGGTCGAAGCCCAGCTGCTCCAGGCACCAGACGATCTTCTTGCGGTAGCGCTTGTAGCGACGGTTGCCCATCAGGATCGCGTCGAGGGCGCGGTCCGGGGCGTACCAGTAGCGCTTGGCATAGTGCCAGCGGGCCTTGCCGAACAGGCTGATCGGGGCGAACGGGATGGCTACCACGTCAACGTCGGACGGCTTGATGCCAGCTTGTTCCAGGCAGAATTTCGCCGACTCGTAGGGCATGCGGTTCTTCGCATGCTTGTCACGCACGAAGCGCTCTTCTTCGGCGGCGGCAACCAGTTTGCCGTCGATGTACAGGGCCGCGGAAGGGTCATGGCTAAGGGCGCCGGACAGGCCAAGAATCGTCAATGCCAAGGGATTAGCCTCTTCATTCGGTAGAGATGCGCCAGCGGCCTCATGGGCGGGTGGCGGCTAAAGGGCGAGATTATAACGCAAACATCAGGCGCTGCGCGTCGTTGTAGGAGCGGCCTCGTGTCGCGAAAGGACTGCGCAGCGGCCCCAGGATTTCAGCTTCGCAGCAGAAATTGCCGGGGACGCTTCACGCCCCTTTCGCGACGCAAGGCCACTCCTACAGAAATCGCGGTGCAGCTTATTCTGCGATCAGCCAGTCCATGCGGAAGCTGCCAGCCGTCTGCGCCAGCTCCTTGGCCAGCCACGGCAACAGTTCACGCAGCTCTTCTTCCAGCCCCCACGGCGGGTTGGCGATGGCCAGACCAGAGCCATTGAGGCCTTGCGGGCTGTCCTGATGGTGTACATACAGCTCGACACGCAGCAGTTTCGGTGCGCCGGTGCTGGTCAGGTCCTGGTAAAAGCGGGTCAGCGAACGCTGGTCCTTGATCGGATACCAGATGGCCGCAACGGTCTGGCGCATACGGCCGATCGCCTCCTTCATCGCGGTAGTGCAGCGCTTGAGCTCGTCCGCCTGCTCGAACGGCGGATCGATCAGCATGATCGCGCGCTTTTCCTGCACGGGCAGCAAGGCCCGTGGCACGTGCCAGCCCTCGCCCAGGTGCACGACCACGCGCGGGTCCTTCTTCATGTTCTCTTTGAGCAGCGGCCCGTCTTCCGGGTGCTTTTCATTGAGCAGCGCACGGTCCTGCTGTCGCATCAGGCGACGAGCCAGCTCGGGCGAACCTGGGTAGTAGCGCAGCTCACCATCGGCATTCAGGCGCTTGATGATGCGCAGGTAGTCCGCAGCCATGGCCGGCAGGTCTTCGCGGTTCCACAGGCGGGCGACGCCCTCCAGGTACTCGCCGGTGCGGGTCGCCTGATCACCTTGCAGGTCATAAAGGCCGAGGCCGGCATGGGTGTCGATGTAGGCGAACGGCTGCTCCTTGCGCGACATCAGGGCGATGAGGCGGGTCAGCACGATATGCTTGAGGACGTCGGCGTGGTTGCCGGCGTGGAAGGCGTGACGATAGTTCATGGCAACTCCTGCGGGGGTGGCAAGTTTACCTTGCCTTGCAGGCAGAGTCAGGCCTGGCTGCTGATCGGCGGCGCCCGCGAGGCAGGCGCCGCTGATTCAACAAGGATTACTTGTCAGCGTGATACGCCGCATCAGCGGTTTCGAAGCGCTGCACCATCGCCTGCGAAGGGCGACCCAGCTTGCTCACCAGAATGATGGCAATGCTGGCGAACAGGAAGCCGGGGATGATTTCGTACAGACCGAGCGTATCGAAGTTTTTCCACAGGATCACGGTCAGCGCCCCCACCACGATGCCGGCCAGCGCGCCGTTACGGGTCATGCCCTTCCACAGTACCGAGATCAGCACCACGGGACCGAAGGCGGCACCGAAACCGGCCCAGGCGTAGGCCACCAGGCCCAGCACGCGGTTTTCCGGGTTGGCCGCCATGGCAATGGCGATCAGGGCCACGGCCAGCACCATCAGGCGGCCGACCCACACCAGCTCACCCTGCGAAGCGTTCTTGCGCAGGAAGGACTTGTAGAAGTCTTCGGTCAGGGCACTGGAGCAGACCAGCAGCTGGCAGCTCAGGGTGCTCATCACCGCCGCCAGGATGGCCGACAGCAGCACACCGGCGATCCACGGGTTGAACAGGATCTTGGCCAGCTCGATGAACACGCGCTCATGGTTCTCGGTGACCGGGCCCGCCAGGTCAGGATGCGCCGAGAAGTAGGCGATACCGAAGAAGCCCACGGCACAGGTACCAGCCAGGCACAGGATCATCCAGGTCATGGAGATGCGACGGGCGTTGGCGATCGACTTCACCGAGTCGGCGGCCATGAAGCGCGCCAGGATGTGCGGCTGGCCGAAATAGCCCAGGCCCCAGCCCATCAGCGAGATGATGCCGATGAAGGTTGCACCCTTGAGCATGTCGAAGTTGGCCGGGTTCTGCGCTTCGATGGCCAGGAAGGTGGTATCGAAACCACCGGTGGAGATCAGCACGATCACCGGAGTGAGGATCAGCGCGAAGATCATCAGCGAGGCCTGCACCGTATCGGTCCAGCTCACTGCCAGGAAGCCGCCCACGAAGGTGTAGGCGATGGTCGCCGCGGCACCGGCCCACAGGGCGGTCTCGTACGGCATGCCGAAGGTGCTTTCGAACAGGCGGGCACCGGCGACGATGCCAGAGGCGCAATAGATGGTGAAGAACACCAGGATGACGATCGCCGAGATGATCCGCAGCACGCCGCTGCTATCTTCAAAGCGGCTGGAGAAGTAGTCCGGCAACGTTAGCGCGTCACCGTTGTGCTCGGTCTGCACGCGCAGACGGCCGGCAACGAACAGCCAGTTCAGGTAGGCACCGACGGTCAGGCCGATGGCGATCCAGGCTTCGGAAAGGCCGGAGAAGTAGATGGCGCCCGGCAGGCCCATCAGCAGCCAGCCACTCATGTCGGAGGCACCGGCGGAGAGCGCGGTAACCACACTCCCCAGGCTGCGACCGCCGAGAATGTAGTCGGAAAGGTTGTTGGTGGAGCGATAGGCCGCGAAACCGATCAGCACCATTGCCGCGATGTAGATCACGAAGGTGATCGTTAGTGGATTGCCCATGCGTGTGCCCTGGCGTTTGTTTTTATCTCATGCGCAACCGTCATCGAAGACGGTTGCACCCAGGCGGCGCATCCTATGCAACAACGCAAAGTCGGTGCAACCATTTTTCATTTGCAAGTTGCACCCACTCGTGCCATTTCAGAAAATTCTGCTTTTTTGCTTCATTCGGGAGCAAAAAGCGCGTTTTTCATAAGAAAAAGCACTGTAGGCCGTTCCTTTTTTAGCTGTAGGAAATGTCGCCAGACGAGTTGCACCTTTTCTTCAAGAAATTCGGGTTGCACCTGGTTGCACCCGAATTCGCCTGCAGCTAATCTTGGCGCAGCTTAAGCCACAGCCGTGGCAATAATGAGGATAAGAAATTGGCGACGACCACCCTTGGGGTCAAACTTGACGACCCGACCCGTGAGCGACTCAAGGCAGCTGCGCAGTCCATCGACCGCACGCCGCACTGGTTGATCAAGCAAGCGATCTTCAATTACCTAGAGAAGCTCGAGGGTGGCGCCACCCTGACCGAACTCAACGGTCACGCCAACAACCTGGTCGATGACGCTGGCGAGGTCCAGCCAGACCACGCCCACCAGTGCTTCCTCGAGTTCGCCGAGAGCATCCTGCCGCAGTCGGTATTGCGTTCCGCGATCACCGCCGCCTACCGCCGCCCCGAGCAGGAAGTGGTGCCGATGCTGCTGGAGCAGGCGCGCCTGAGCGCTCCACTGGCCGAAGCCACCAACAAGCTGGCGGCCGGCATCGCCGAGAAGCTGCGCAACCAGAAGAGTGCTGGCGGCCGTGCCGGCATCGTTCAGGGCCTGCTGCAGGAGTTCTCCCTGTCGTCCCAGGAAGGCGTGGCCCTTATGTGCCTGGCCGAAGCCCTGCTGCGCATCCCCGACAAAGGCACCCGCGACGCCCTGATCCGCGACAAGATCAGCAACGGCAACTGGCAGCCGCACCTGGGCAACAGCCCGTCGCTGTTCGTGAACGCTGCCACTTGGGGCCTGCTGCTGACCGGCAAGCTGGTCTCCACCCATAATGAAGCTGGCCTCACCTCCTCGCTGACCCGCATCATCGGCAAGAGTGGCGAACCGATGATCCGCAAGGGCGTCGACATGGCCATGCGCCTGATGGGCGAGCAGTTCGTGACCGGCGAAACCATTGCCGAAGCCCTGGCCAATGCCAGCCGCTTCGAAGCCAAGGGCTTCCGCTATTCCTACGACATGCTTGGCGAAGCCGCACTGACCGAACATGACGCACAGAAGTACCTGGCGTCCTACGAGCAGGCCATCCACTCGATCGGCAAAGCCTCCCATGGCCGCGGCATCTATGAAGGCCCGGGCATCTCGATCAAGCTGTCGGCGCTGCACCCGCGCTACAGCCGCGCCCAGTACGAGCGCGTGATGGAAGAGCTGTACCCGCGCCTGCTGTCGCTGACCCTGCTGGCCAAGCAATATGACATCGGCCTGAACATCGACGCCGAAGAGGCCGACCGCCTGGAGCTGTCCCTCGACCTGCTCGAGCGCCTGTGCTTCGAGCCGGCCCTGGCGGGCTGGAACGGTATCGGTTTCGTTATCCAGGCCTACCAGAAGCGTTGCCCGTACGTGATTGACTACGTCATCGACCTGGCCAAGCGCAGCCGCCACCGCCTGATGATCCGCCTGGTAAAAGGCGCCTACTGGGACAGCGAGATCAAGCGCGCCCAGGTCGAGGGCCTGGAAGGCTACCCGGTCTACACCCGCAAGGTGTATACCGACGTATCCTACGTGGCCTGTGCCCGCAAGCTGCTGGCCGTGCCGGAAGCCATCTACCCGCAGTTCGCTACCCACAACGCTCACACCCTGTCGGCCATCTATCACATCGCCGGCCAGAACTATTACCCGGGCCAGTACGAGTTCCAGTGCCTGCACGGCATGGGTGAACCGCTGTACGAACAGGTTGTAGGCAAGGTCGCCGACGGCAAGCTGAACCGTCCGTGCCGTGTATACGCCCCGGTCGGCACCCACGAAACCCTGCTGGCCTACCTGGTCCGCCGCCTGCTGGAAAACGGCGCCAACACCTCGTTCGTCAACCGCATCGCCGACCACTCGATCTCGATCCAGGAACTGGTCGCCGACCCGGTCGCCAGCATCGAGCGCATGGGCACCCAGGAAGGCAACATCGGCCTGCCGCACCCGCGTATCCCGCTGCCGCGTGAGCTGTATGGCAGCGACCGCGCCAACTCGGCCGGTATCGACATGGCCAACGAACACCGCCTGGCGTCGCTGTCCTGCGCCATGCTGGCCACTGCCAACAACGACTGGAAGGCCACCCCGCTGCTGGCCTGCGCAGCCAGCGAAGCTGCACCCGTGCCGGTACTGAACCCGGCGGACCACCGTGACGTGGTCGGCCACGTGCAGGAAGCGACCGTCGCCGACGTCGACAATGCCATCCAGTGCGCGCTGAACGCTGCACCAATCTGGCAGGCCACCCCGCCAGCCGAGCGGGCCGCGATCCTCGAGCGCACCGCCGACCTGATGGAAGCCGAAATCCAGCCGCTGATGGGCCTGCTCATCCGCGAAGCCGGCAAGACTTTCGCCAATGCCATCGCCGAAGTGCGCGAAGCCGTGGACTTCCTGCGCTACTACGCGGTGCAGGCACGCAACGACTTCAGCAACGACGCCCACCGCCCGCTGGGTCCGGTGGTGTGCATCAGCCCGTGGAACTTCCCGCTGGCAATCTTCACCGGCCAGGTGGCCGCAGCCCTGGCTGCCGGCAACCCGGTGCTGGCCAAACCGGCCGAACAGACCCCGCTGATCGCTGCCCAGGCCGTGCGCCTGCTGCTGGAAGCCGGTATCCCGGAAGGCGTGCTGCAACTGCTTCCAGGTCGCGGCGAAACCGTCGGTGCCGGCCTGGTCGGTGACGAGCGCGTCAAAGGTGTGATGTTCACCGGTTCCACCGAAGTTGCCCGCCTGCTGCAGCGCAACGTCGCTGGGCGCCTGGACAACCAGGGCCGGCCAATCCCGCTGATCGCAGAGACCGGCGGCCAGAATGCGATGATCGTCGACTCCTCGGCACTGACCGAGCAGGTGGTCATCGATGTGGTGTCCTCCGCCTTCGACAGCGCCGGCCAGCGTTGCTCGGCCCTGCGCGTGCTGTGCCTGCAGGAAGACTCCGCCGACCGCGTGATCGAAATGCTCAAGGGCGCCATGGCCGAAAGCCGCCTGGGCTGCCCGGACCGCCTGGCCGTGGACATCGGCCCGGTGATCGACGCCGAAGCCAAGGCCGGTATCGAGAAGCATATTCAGGGTATGCGCGAGAAAGGCCGCACGGTCTATCAAGTGGCAATCGCCGATGCTGCCGAGATCAAGCGTGGCACCTTCGTCATGCCAACCCTGATCGAGCTGGACAGCTTCGACGAACTGAAACGTGAGATCTTCGGCCCGGTGCTGCACGTGGTGCGTTACAACCGCCGCAACCTCGACCAGCTCATCGAGCAGATCAACGCTTCCGGCTACGGCCTGACCCTCGGCGTGCACACCCGCATCGACGAAACCATCGCCAAGGTGGTGGAAACCGCCAACGCCGGCAACATGTACGTCAACCGCAACATCGTTGGCGCCGTGGTGGGCGTGCAGCCGTTCGGCGGTGAAGGCCTGTCCGGCACCGGCCCGAAAGCCGGTGGCCCGCTGTACCTGTACCGCCTGCTGTCGACCCGCCCGGCCGACGCCATCGGCCGCCACTTCCAGCTGCAGGATGGTACGGGCCAGCCGGACCGAGCCCTGCACGACCAGCTGATCAAGCCGCTGCACACCCTCAAGGCCTGGGCCGAGAGCAATCAGCAGACCGAACTGGCCGCGCTGTGCAACCAGTTCGCCAGCCAGTCGCAGAGCGGCATCGCCCGCCTGCTGCCCGGCCCGACCGGCGAGCGCAACACCTACACCATCCTGCCGCGCGAGCATGTGCTGTGCCTGGCAGACAACGAAGCCGACTTGCTGGCGCAGTTCGCCGCGGTGCTGGCTGTGGGTAGCTCGGCGGTGTGGGCAGACGCAGAACCCGGCAAGGCCCTGCGCGGTCGCCTGCCGAAGGAGCTGCAGGCCAAGGTCAAGCTGGTTGCGGACTGGAACAAGGACGAAGTGGCGTTCGACGCCGTGATCCACCATGGCGACTCCGACCAGCTGCGCGGCGTGTGCCAGCAGGTGGCCAAACGTGCCGGGGCGATCGTCGGTGTGCACGGGCTGTCCAGCGGCGACCACCAGATTGCGCTGGAGCGCCTGGTGATCGAGCGGGCAGTGAGTGTGAACACTGCTGCTGCAGGTGGTAACGCCAGCCTGATGACCATTGGCTGAGGCCAGGGGTTGTTGAGGAACAAGGAGAGCTTCGGCTCTCCTTTTTCATGGCGCACGCCTTGAGATATTTGGCGCCTGCCAGATCGAGCGCCGCGCGGGCGGCGCTCGATTTCACAGGCGCTGAAAGCATCAAGGCATGCACCTGCATGCCCCACCCTTTTTATAGCCATATCACCCAAACCTATTAACCTCCCCCTGCCTCCACGCACCCCCTAGACTCGCTGCATCCCGCCTGAGGACCGCCCCCATGCCCGAGACCCTGCTCAGCCCCCGCAACCTTGCATTCGAGCTCTACGAAGTCCTCGACGCCGAAGCCCTGACCCAACGCCCCCGCTTCGTCGAGCACAGCCGCGAGACCTTTGACGCAGCACTGTCCACCGCGCGCACCATCGCCGAAAAATTCTTCGCCCCGCACAATCGCAAGGCCGACGAAAACGAGCCGCGCTACGTGAACGGCCGCGCCGAATTGATCCCTGAAGTGAAGCCCGCCGTCGACGCCTTCCTCGAGGCCGGCTTCCTCAACGCCAACCGCGACTTCGAAGCCGGCGGCATGCAACTGCCCAGCCTGGTCTCGCAGGCCTGTTTCGCTCACTTCCAGGCAGCCAACGCTGGCACCACGGCCTACCCGTTCCTGACCATGGGTGCGGCCAACCTGATCGAAAGCTTCGGCACCGACGAACAGAAACGCCTGTACCTGCAGCCGATGATCGAAGGTCGCTACTTCGGCACCATGGCGCTGACCGAACCCCATGCGGGCTCGTCGCTGGCTGACATCCGCACCCGCGCGGAGCCCGCAAGCGACGGCACTTACCGACTCAAGGGCAACAAGATCTTCATCTCTGGCGGCGACCACGAACTGTCGGAGAACATCGTGCACATGGTGCTGGCCAAGTTGCCGGATGCACCACCTGGGGTTAAGGGCATTTCGCTGTTCATCGTGCCGAAGTATCTGGTCAACCAAGACGGCGAGCGCGGCCCGCGCAACGACGTGCTGCTGGCCGGGCTGTTCCACAAGATGGGCTGGCGCGGCACCACCTCCACGGCGCTCAACTTTGGCGACAACGGCCAGTGCGTCGGCTACCTGGTAGGCCAGCCGCACCAGGGCCTGGCGTGCATGTTCCAGATGATGAACGAAGCGCGTATCGGCGTCGGCATGGGCGCGGTGATGCTCGGTTACGCCGGTTACCTCTACTCCCTGGAGTACGCTCGGCAGCGGCCCCAGGGTCGGCTGCCGGACAACAAGGACCCGCAAAGCCCCGCGGTGCCAATCATCGAACACACCGACGTAAAGCGCATGCTGCTGGCGCAGAAGGCTTACGTGGAAGGCGCCTTCGACCTGGGCTTGTATGCCGCGCGGATATTCGACGACACCCATACCGCCAGCGACGAAAGCGCCCGCAAACAGGCCCAGGAACTGCTCGACCTGCTGACCCCGATCGTCAAGTCCTGGCCCTCGACCTTCTGCCTCAAGGCCAACGAACTGGCAATCCAGATTCTCGGTGGCCACGGCTACACCCGTGAGTACCCGGTTGAGCAGTACTACCGCGACAACCGCCTGAACCCGATCCATGAAGGCACCGAGGGTATCCAGTCGCTCGACCTGCTGGGCCGCAAGCTGGCGCAGAACAACGGTGCCGGGCTCAAGCAACTGATCCGCCTGATTGCCGGCAGCGCCGAACGCGCCAGCCACCACCCGGCCCTGGACACCCTTCGCCAGCCGCTGGAGCAGTTGGTCAACCGCCTGCAATCAGTGACCCTGGCGCTGCTCGGCGACCTGGCCGAGGGCAAAGTCGCGGGCGCCCTGGCCAACTCGGCCCTGTACCTCAAGGTCTTCGGCCACTGCGTGATTGGCTGGCGCTGGCTGGAACAGGCGATCCACGCCGAACTTGGCCTGCTCAAGGGCATCCCCGCTGACCGCGACTTCTATCTCGGCAAGCTGCAGGCCGCTCGTTATTTCCTGACCTGGGAAATCCCTGCCTGCCATAATGAGCTGGCATTGCTCGAGGCACGCGACGACACGTGCCTGGCCATGCAAGACGGGTGGTTCTAGGGGGAGCCACCGTGAAAACGGAGGCTTCCAGATGTTCGATTCCAGCGCCCTGCTGCGCCAGCGCTTTGCCGCGCTGCGCAGTACGGCCGAATTGTTTTCCCTGCGCCATGTGAAACAGTCGCACCAGGCGCTTTCGGTTCGCCGCAATGTGGCCGAGCCGCCGGTCTTCAGCCACGACGAGGGCGCCATGCTGACGGTACGGGTCAATGGCGTGGAGGCCTATGCGGCCACCGCCGACCTGTCACAGGCCGGCCTGCAACGGGCACTGGAACAGGCCGAGGCACTGGCTCGACAGATCGCCCGGCACAGCCTGCTCGACTTGCGCGCGCAGCCTGTGACCAGCGCTCGTCATGACCACCTCTCGCCCAACTTCGACCAGCCGGTACCGAGCCTGGCCGACTGCCTTGGCCTGCTTGCCGACGAATCGGCCAGCGTGCCCAAGGACAGCCGCCTGGTGGACTGGCAGGCCAGCCTGGGCCTGAGCCTGGTCGAGCAGACCTACCTGAACTCGGCCGGCGCCGAACTGCGCCATGCCCAGCGCTTCCTGTTCCCGGGCCTGAGCGTTACCGCCAGCGACGGCCAGGACAGCCAGAGCCGCAGCCTGGGCCGCGACAACTTTGGCCAGCAAGGCGGTTTCGAAATCGTCGAGCGCTGTGGCCTGGTCGGCGCTGCCCGCCGGGTCGCCGATGACGCCTTGCAGCTGCTGTTGGCACCCAACACCCCGAGCGGCGCGCGCGACCTGCTGCTGATGCCCGACCAGATGATGCTGCAGATCCACGAGTCCATTGGCCACCCGCTGGAGATGGACCGCATCCTCGGTGACGAGCGCAACTACGCAGGCACCAGCTTCGTCAAGGCCAGCGACTTCGGCCACCTGCAATACGGCTCCAGCCTGCTCAACGTGACCTTCGACCCGACCATCGGCGAAGAGCTGGCCAGTTACAGCTTCGATGACGACGGTACGGCCGCCAGCAAGCAGTTCCTGATCCGTGAAGGCCTGCTGGTGCGCCCTCTGGGTGGGGCCCTGTCGCAATTCCGTTCGGGCCTGGATGGCGTTGCCAACAGCCGCGCCTGCGGCTGGAACCGTGCGCCGATCGACCGCATGGCCAACCTCAATATCGAACCGGGCGACCAGACGCTGGATCAGCTGATCCAGGGCATCGAGCACGGCATCCTGATGCGCACCAACCGCTCATGGTCCATCGACGATGCGCGCAACAAGTTCCAGTTCGGCTGTGAATGGGGCCAGCTGATCGAGAACGGCGAGCTCAAGGGCATCGTCAAGAACCCCAACTATCGCGGCATCTCCGCGCAGTTCTGGCGCAACCTCGCGGCGGTCGGCGACCGCAGCACCTTCCAGGTCCTGGGCACGCCCAACTGCGGCAAGGGCGAACCCAACCAGGTGGTGCGGGTCGGGCATGCCTCGCCTGCCTGCGTATTCCGCCAGATCGATGTATTCGGAGGAGACGCCTGATGAAGCACGTTTTCGAAGCCCTGATCGCGGATGTGCGCCGAGCGTTGCAAGCCGACGAGCAATTCACCCTCGGCTACAGCGCCGAACAGTCGCAATTCGTTCGTTTCAACCACGCCAAGGTGCGCCAGGCTGGCGAAGTGAGCCAGGCCAGCGCCCAACTGCGGTTGATCCGTGACGGCCGCCAGGCGGAACAGCAGGTGACCCTGAGTGGCGACGCGCAACTCGACCAGCAACGCCTGATCGCAGCCTTGGAGCAGTTGCGCCAGACCCTGCCACTGCTGGCCATCGACCCGTACCTGCGCCTGGATGAAAGCGCATGGCACAGCCACAGCCAGCAGACGCAGCCCTTGCCCGCGCTGAGCGAAGTGCTGGCCCTGCTCGAGCGCGAGGCCGGCGACCTGGACCTGGTCGGCATCTATGCCGCCGGCCCGGTCTGCCGAGGCTTCGCCAGCTCGTTCGGGGCCATTGGCTGGCACCAGGCCAACAGCTTCAACTTCGACTGGAGCCTGTTTCACGAAAATGGCGAGGCGGTGAAGGCCAACTATGCCGGCCAACTGTGGAACGCCGACGAATTCACTACCCGCCTGCGCCAGGCACGGGAACAGCTGGGCTTTCTCGGCCGACCGGCTGTGACCCTCAAGCCCGGCAGCTATCGCGCTTACCTGGCACCTGCGGCCATGGACGAAATTGCCGGAATGCTCTGCTGGGGTGGTTTTTCCGCACAGGCCCTGGCCACCGGCAACAGTGCCCTGCAGCGCCTGTACAACGGCGATGCGCAACTGCACCCGATGGTGAGTTTCAGCGAGCAGGTCAGCGGCTCGCTGAGCCCGGCATTCTCCGATGAGGGTTCACCGCGCCTGGATGTACCGCTGATTCAGCAGGGCAAAGCGCTGCAGCGGTTGGTCAGTGCCCGCAGCGCAGCGGAGTTCGAGTTGCTGGCCAATGGCGCCGACAGCTACGAGTCGCCGTGCGCGTTGAGCCTGGCGCCGGGTAACTTGCCCGGCGAGCAGATCCTTGAGCGGCTCGGTACCGGGCTGTACATCAGCAACCTCTGGTACCTGAACTACTCCGACCTGCCAGCGGCACGCATGACAGGGCTGACCCGTTTCGCCACCTTCTGGGTGGAAAACGGCCAGATTCAGGGGCCGGTGAGGACCATGCGCTTCGATGACAGCCTGTACAGCTTGCTTGGCAGCCAGCTGGAGGACCTGACCCAGGAGCGCGAGATGATCCTCTCGACCAGTACCTATGGACAGCGCAGTACCGGGTCGAGTCATCTGCCGGGGGCGCTGGTCAAAGGTCTGACCCTGACATTGTGATTGCCATTACCTGCCTCTTCGCAGCTAAAGCCGCTCCACCGGGGTTATTCGATCCCTGTGGGAGCGGCTTTAGCCGCGAAGAGGCCGGAACAGACGGAAGAAGACGTCATGCCTGATCGAGCACCGCTAGACCCCACCACCACCCGCTGGCTGCCCTGGGTGGTGGCCATCGCCTTCTTCATGCAGTCCCTGGACGGCACTATCCTCAACACCGCCCTGCCGGCCATGGCACGTTCGCTGGCCGAAGACCCGCTGCGCATGCAGGGCGTGATCATCGCCTACATGCTCACCGTGGCCCTGCTGATTCCCGCCTCCGGCTGGATCGCCGACCGCTTCGGCACCAAGCGCATCTTCTTCAGCGCCATCCTGCTGTTCAGCTTCGGCTCGCTGCTGTGCGCCACGGCCAACAGCCTCGGCTTCCTGATCTTTGCCCGCGTCGTGCAGGGCCTGGGCGGTGCGCTCATGCTGCCGGTGGGGCGCCTGGTGGTGCTACGTGCCTACCCACGCACCGAGCTGGTGCGGATCATGAGTTTCATCACCATCCCTGGCCTGCTCGGCCCGTTGCTGGGCCCGACCCTGGGCGGCTGGCTGGTGGAGATCCTCAGCTGGCACTGGATCTTCCTGATCAACCTGCCAGTCGGTGCACTGGGCTGCTATGCGGCGTGGAAGTTCATCCCCGACCTGCGCGGGGTGGAGCGCACCCGCTTCGACGGGCCCGGCTTCATCCTGTTCGGCGCAGCGATGGTGTTGATCACCATTGCCATGGAAGGCCTGGGCGAACTGCACCTGCCTCACCTGCGGGTGATGTTGCTGCTGTTCGCCGGCATGGCCTGCCTGGCCGCCTACTGGCTGCGTGCAGGGCGCGACCCGGAGCCGCTGTTCTCGCCCAGCCTGTTCCGCGTGCGCACCTTTGCCATAGGCATCCTCGGTAACCTGTTCGCGCGCCTGGGCAGCGGCGCCTTGCCGTTCCTGGTGCCGTTGCTGCTGCAAGTGGCGCTGGGCTATTCGCCGGCTCAGGCCGGCATGAGCATGATTCCCCTGGCCGCCTCGGCGATGCTGGCCAAGTCCGTCGCCCGTTCACTGATCGAGCGCCTGGGCTATCGCATCGTGCTGACCGGCAACACCTTGCTGCTGGGCATCCTGCTGGCCAGCCTGGGCCTGGTCGACGAACAGACGCCGTACGCCGTGCTGCTGGTGCAACTGGCCTTGCTCGGCGCGGTCAACTCGATGCAGTTCACGGCGATGAACACGGTGACCCTGATCGACCTCGACGATGCCAGTGCCAGCAGCGGCAACAGCCTGCTGTCGGTGGTCGCGCAGCTGTCGCTGAGCCTTGGCGTGGCCTGCGCCGGTGCCTTGCTCGGCGGTTTCACTGCGGCAGGCAGTTCCGAGGGCGTGGAGACCACCTTGGGTGCGTTCCAGCTGACCTTCGTCACCATCGGGGTGATGGCCATGCTGGCGGCGGCGATCTTCCTGCAACTGTCGCCGACGGACGGAAGGCGTGCCCGTCGTCCGGAACAACACATGGAGTCGTAGGGCGAATGGCCACGAGGCTGGTAGACTGTGCGGCATTTTTCGCTTCGCAACGCAGGCCCGCCTCGTGACCACCGAATCCACCGCCTTTGCCACCTTGCCGCTGTCCACCGCCATGCTGGCCAACCTGGACGCCCTCGGCTACGCCTCGATGACGCCGATCCAGGCCCAGAGCCTGCCCGTCATCCTGCGCGGCCAGGACCTGATCGCCCAGGCCAAGACCGGCAGCGGCAAGACTGCCGCCTTCGGCATCGGCCTGCTCAACCCGATCAACCCGCGCTACTTCGGCTGCCAGGCGCTGGTGCTGTGCCCTACTCGCGAGCTCGCCGACCAGGTGGCCAAGGAGCTTCGCCGCCTGGCCCGTGCCGAGGACAACATCAAGATCCTCACCCTCTGCGGCGGCGTGTCGCTGGGCCCACAGATAGCCTCGCTGGAGCACGGTGCGCACATCATCGTCGGCACCCCAGGGCGCATCCAGCAGCACCTGGACAAAGGCACCCTGGTGCTCGATGGCCTGAACACCCTGGTGCTGGACGAAGCCGACCGCATGCTCGACATGGGTTTCTTCGACGCCATCGCCAGCATCATCGGCAAGACCCCGTCGCGCCGCCAGACCCTGCTGTTCTCGGCCACCTACCCGACCGGCATCGAACAGCTGGCCGCCGACTTCATGCGCAAGCCGCAACAGGTCAAGGTCGAAAGCCTGCACACTGACAACCAGATCGAGCAGCGCTTCATCGAGATCGACCCGCAGCAACGACTGGAAGCCGTCACTCGCGTGCTTGGCCACTATCGCCCGCAATCGTGCGTGGCGTTCTGCTTCACCAAGCAGCAGTGCGAGGACGTGGTTGCCCACCTGACCGCCAAGGGCATCGTCGCCCAGGCCCTGCATGGTGACCTGGAGCAGCGTGACCGCGACCAGGTGCTGACCATGTTCGCCAACCGCAGCAGCTCGGTCCTGGTGGCCACCGACGTGGCGGCCCGCGGCCTGGATATCGACGGCCTGGACATGGTCATCAACGTCGAGCTGGCGCGTGATGCCGAGATCCATGTGCACCGCGTGGGCCGTACCGGCCGTGCCGGTGAGAAAGGTGTGGCGGTCAGCCTGGTGGCGCCAGCCGAAGGCCATCGTGCCCAGGCCATCGAAGACCTGCAGAAAAGCCCGTTGCGCTGGGACCAGCTGGACAGCCTGAAGAACAAGGGCGAGCCGTTGTTGCCGCTGATGAGCACGCTGTGCATCGCCGCCGGGCGCAAGGACAAGCTGCGTCCGGGCGACATCCTGGGTGCGCTGACCGGGGACGCCGGGATCCCGGGCAAACAGGTGGGCAAGATCGCCATCTTCGATTTCCAGGCCTTCGTTGCCGTGGAACGGCCTCTGGCAAAGCAGGCCATGCAGCGCTTGAACAGCGGCAAGATCAAGGGCCGGTCCCTGAAAGTCCGTATCGTCTGATCATTCTTGGGGGCCGCTGGGCGGCCCATTCGCGGGACGAGCCCGCTCCCACAGGATCACCAAAATCCTTGAGAGCGGCGCTGTACCTGTGGGAGCGGGCTCGTCCCGCGAATGGGCTGCAAAGCAGCCCCGGCAATTGCGAAGAGGTAACACCGTGCACTCCACCGACGTGATCATCCTCGGCGCCGGCGCCGCCGGCCTGATGTGCGCCCAGCTCAGCGCCCGCCGTGGCCGCCGGGTGCTGCTGCTCGACCACGCCAACAAGCCCGGCAAGAAGATCCTCATGTCCGGCGGCGGGCGCTGCAACTTCACCAACATGTACACCGAACCGAGCAACTTCCTCTCGCACAACGCGCACTTCTGCAAGTCAGCCCTGGCCCGCTACACCCAGTGGGACTTCATCGAGCTGGTCAGCAAGCACGGCGTGCCGTACCACGAGAAGAAGCTCGGCCAGCTGTTCTGCGACAACAAGGCCAGCGACATCCTCGACATGCTCCTGGCCGAGTGCGACGAGGCCGGTGCCGAGATCCGCATGCACACCAGCATCGAACAGATCGAGAAGACCGAAGCCGGCTACCTGCTGCAAACCAGCGGTGGCCAGTTCGCCTGCCAGTCGCTGGTGATCGCCACCGGCGGCCTGTCGATCCCGACCCTGGGCGCCACCGGCTTTGGTTACCAGGTGGCCCGCCAGTTCGGCCACACCCTGCTGCCGACCCGCGCCGGGCTGGTGCCGTTCACCATCACCGAGCCCCAACTCAAGGCACTGTGCACCGAGTTGTCGGGCACCTCGCTCGACTGCACGGCCAGCTGCAACGGCACCAGCTTCCGCGAGAACCTGCTGTTCACCCACCGCGGCCTCAGTGGCCCGGCGATCCTGCAGATCTCGTCGTTCTGGGAAGCCGGCGACACGGTGGAGATCAACCTGCTGCCGGATCGCGATGCGCTGAGCTGGCTGCAGCAGATGCAGGCCGAGCGCGCCAACACCGAACTGAAGACCGTGCTGGGCGAGGTGTTCACCCGCAAGCTGGCCAACCTGCTGGCCGAGCAGTGGTTCGAGTCCCGGCCGATGAAACAGTACACCCCAGCGGAACTGGCGCAGATCGCCGAAAAACTGGCGAACTGGCAAGTGGTGCCGGCCGGCACCGAAGGCTACCGCACCGCGGAAGTGACCCTCGGTGGCGTGGACACCCGCGAAGTGTCGTCCAAGACCATGGAATCGCTGAAAAGCCCTGGGCTGTATTTCATCGGCGAAGTGCTCGACGTCACCGGCCATCTGGGCGGTTTCAATTTCCAGTGGGCCTGGGCATCCGCCAACGCCGCTGCGCAGTTCGTGTAGAGTAGAATCCATTCAGCAGCACGGAACGCTTCTTGCTGGCCGTGCTGCAATGCATTCATTCGATCACTGCCTAGCAGGCCATCATGTCATCGAGTTCGTTCCGTCAGTCACTGCGTCGCCTGTGGGGCCAAGACAAGTTCAGCTACAGCATCCGGGTCACCATCGCCCTCACCGGCAGCCTGGCCCTGTGCTGGTACCAGAACGAGATGGCCCTGCTGATTCCACTGTTCCTCGGCATCATCGCCAGCGCCCTGGCCGAGACCGATGACAGCTGGCAGGGCCGCCTCAGCGCCCTGGCCGTTACCCTCAGCTGCTTTGCCATCGCCGCGCTGGCGGTCGAGTTGCTGTTCCCCTACCCATGGATCTTCGTCATCGCCCTGGCCCTGGCCGCGTTCGGCCTGACCATGCTCGGCGCCCTTGGCGAGCGCTATGGCGCGATTGCCTCGGCCACGCTGATCACCTCGGTGTACACCATGATCGGCGTGGACCAGCGTGGCGGGCAGGTCACCGACTTCTGGCACGAGCCGATGCTACTGGTGGCGGGCGCGGCCTGGTACGGCCTGCTCTCGGTGCTCTGGCAGGCGCTGTTTTCCAACCAGCCGGTGCAGCAGAGCCTGGCCAAGCTGTTCTTCGAACTCGGCAGCTACCTCAAGCTCAAGGCCAGCCTGTTCGAGCCGATCCGCAACCTCGATGTCGAGGCCCAGCGCCTGGCGCTGGCCCAGCAGAATGGCAAGGTGGTGGCGGCGCTCAATGCGGCCAAGGAAATCATCCTGCACCGGGTCGGCAACAGCCAGCCGAACTCCAAGGTCAGCCGCTACCTCAAACTGTACTTCCTGGCCCAGGACATCCACGAACGGGTCAGCGCCTCGCACTACCCTTACAACGCCCTTAACGAGGCGTTCTTCCACAGCGATGTGATGTTCCGCTGCCAGCGACTGCTGCGCAAACAGGGTGCCTCCTGCCAGGAGCTGGCCCGCTCGATCCGCCTGCGCCAGCCTTTCGTGCTGGCCACCGGCTTCGCCGAAGCCCTGGAAGACCTCAACGCTTCGCTGGAACACCTGCGCATCCAGAGCAACCCGGCCTGGCGTGGCCTGTTGCGTTCGCTGCGCGCCCTGGCTGCCAACCTGGCAACCCTCGACCGCCTGCTAAGCGCCGCCAGCAATCCCGACAGCCTGGCCGATGCCAGCGACAGCAGCCTGCTGGACCGCTCGCCACGCAGCCTCAAGGACGTGTGGACGCGCCTGCGCACCCAGCTGACACCGACCTCGCTGCTGTTCCGCCATGCCCTGCGCCTGCCGCTGGCGCTGTCGATCGGCTATGGCATGGTGCACCTGATCCACCCGACCCAAGGCTACTGGATCATCCTCACCACGCTGTTCGTCTGCCAGCCCAACTATGGTGCCACCCGACGCAAGCTGGTGCAGCGGATCTTCGGCACTGCGATCGGCCTGACCGTCGGCTGGGCGCTGTTCGACCTGTTCCCCAACCCGGTCATCCAGTCGCTGTTCGCCGTGGCGGCGGGCGTGGTGTTCTTCGTCAACCGCACCACCCGTTACACCCTGGCCACCGCAGCGATCACGCTGATGGTGTTGTTCTGCTTCAACCAGATCGGCGATGGCTACGGCCTGTTCCTGCCGCGCCTGTTCGATACCCTGGTCGGCAGCCTGATCGCCATTCTCGCGGTGTTCCTGTTCCTCCCCGACTGGCAGGGCCGGCGCTTGAACAAGGCGCTGGCCAACACCCTGGCCTGTGCCAGCGTGTACCTGCGCCAGATCATGCAGCAATACGCCCACGGCAAGCGCGACGACCTCGCCTACCGCCTGGCCCGGCGCAACGCCCACAACGCCGACGCGGCGCTGTCGACCACACTGGCCAACATGCTCATGGAGCCAGGGCATTTCCGTAAGGAAGCCGATGTCGGCTTCCGCTTCCTGGTGCTGTCGCACACCTTGCTCAGTTACCTGTCGGGGTTGGGGGCGCATCGCGATGCAGCCCTGCCGGCAGAAGTACAGGAGCAGTTGATTGATGGCGCCGGGCAGAGTCTGGCCAATAGCCTGGACGAAATTGCCAATGGCCTGGCGGCGCGGCTGCCGGTGGCGATTCACAGCGATGCCGAAGAAGCGCTGGCCGATGCCCTGGAGCAGATGCCCGAAGAGCTGGATGAGCACCAGCGGCTGGTACAGACGCAGCTGGCGTTGATCTGCCGGCAGCTGGGGCCGCTGCGCACCTTGGCCGCGCACCTGATCAAAGAGGGCTCACCGGCCTGATTTCTCGTTGCCTTTGCCGGCCTCTTCGCGGGGCAAGCCCGCTCCCACAGGTCCCCCGCTAGGCTCAAGGGTTGTAGATAACCTGTGGGAGCGGGCTTGCCCCGCGAAGAGGCCGGCGAAGGCGTTACAAGTCAAAAGCCATGCTGGCGCATCAGCCGTGCATAGCTGCCATCGGCCTTCATCGCCGCGATGGCCTGTTCGAACCGCTCGACGATCTGCTGGTGATCGGGGTGCTTGAGGCTCACCAGGATATGCAAGGTATTCTCTGCCAGCGGCGGCCCCACCAACGTCACGCCCTCGCGCACTGCCTGCGGCTCGCGTTGCAGGTTGTAGCGGGCCACGTATTCATCTTCCACGGCCAGGTTGACTCTTCCGGCTGCCAGCATGCGTACGGCGGTGGAGAAGTTGCGTACCGCCACCTTGTTCAAGCGGGTATCGCTATCGAATGCGGGTGAATAGGCATAGTCACGCACGACCGCAATACTGTAGGGAAAAAGATCGCCCTGATTTTCGTAGCTGAAGGTGTCGTCCCTGCGCTTGAGCAGGCGAATGCGATTGCTCAGGTAGCCCTTGAAAAACTGCCCGATCTGTTTGCGCGCATCGTTGTACCAGGCACTGATCAGCACGTCGTAGCGCCCTTCGCCAATGCCCATCAATGCCCGCGCCCAAGGCACTTCCTCGTAGCCGCTAGCATACCCCGCACGAGCCAGCGCTGTAGTGACCAGGCTGGTGGCCAGCCCGCCACCCGGCATGGCGCTGTCGGTGAACGGCGGCCAGTTGTCGGCCACCAACCGCAGCCTGTCCTGGCCGAAAGCAGGTGCTGCCAGGAGCACACCCAGCAAACCCAACGCGCAAAGCAGTGGCCGCATGCAGATGTCCTTTTGCAGTGGGAGGCACACGCTGTGAAAGGCGATTCGCAGATGAGGTTACACAAAGCCGTCGCCTGGGGCAGCGGCCAATAATGTCATTTAGCCTCTATTTTGGCCGAACTGCGAAAATTTGCGATGATCAGTCATCCATTTCAGGAGTTACCCCATGTCCATCCGCTGGCTCTGCAAGCATCACTCCGACCTCGAAAAGCAGGAGCTGTACGCCATCCTGCAACTGCGTACCGCCGTGTTCGTGGTCGAGCAACGCTGTGCCTACCAGGAAGTCGATGGCCAGGACCTGACGGGCGACACACTGCACCTGATGGGCTGGCAGGGTGACAAGCTGGTGGCCTACCTGCGCCTGCTCGACCCGCAGTCCCAGGGTGGCGATGTAGTCATCGGGCGAGTGGTGACCTCACCTGATGCGCGCGAGCTGAAACTCGGGCATCCGTTGCTGCTCAAGGGGCTGGAAGCAGCCGAGCACTGCTGGCATGGCACGCCGGTGTACCTGTCAGCCCAGGCACACCTGCAAGGTTTCTATGCCCGCCACGGTTTCGAGGTGGTCGGCGAGCAGTACCTGGAAGACGATATTCCGCATATCGGCATGCGCAAGGTCATGGATACCCCAGTACTTCCCTGATCTGCCGCAGGTGTTGGATGATCCACTGCTTGTCGATCGCCCCCCAGTCATGGATGCGGTAATGCCCGGCATGATTGCGCGCCCCTTCCAGCTGCTCGAACTCGCAAACGATGTCCAGGTCGGCGAGTGCGGCGATGGTGTCCTGTGCCGTTCGCCGCGGCATGCCGGTAGCCTCCATCAGCGCCGGCACGCTGGTGGCGGTCTGGCTATCGATCAGCCAGGCCACGTACAGGCGGCGGTAGAAACTGCTCTTGGTCTTGCTCACATCCATGCTGCGTGATCCTTACAGGTTGCCCGGCAACTCCCGATAGGTCAGGTAGACGCGCAGGTCGAATTCCAGTTGGTGGTAAGCCGGCTCCATGTGCTGACAGAGCTGGTAGAACGCCTTGTTGTGATCACGCTCGCGCAGGTGCGCCAGTTCGTGTACCACGATCATGCGCAGGAATTCCGGCGCCGCCTCCTTGAACAGCGAGGCGATACGGATTTCCTTCTTTGCCTTGAGCTTGCCGCCTTGCACCCGCGACACTGCGGTATTGAGCCCCAGGGCCCGATGGGTCAGGTCCAGGCGGTTGTCGAACAGCACCTTGTCCAGGTTTGGCGCACTGCGCAGGTATTGCTGGCGCAGGTCCTGGGCATAACCGTACAGCGCCTTGTCGCTCTGCACGTCATGGCGGCCAGGGTAGCGGCGCTGCAGGTACTCGCCCAGGCGGTCGCTGTCGATCATCTGCCGCACCTGCTCCTGCAGGTGCGGTGGGTAGGCTTGCAAATAGCGTAATACGGTCATGGCACGGCATTCGGCGTAACGAATGCCGATTCTAGCCAATCATGGCTGCAGCCAGGGAAAAATCGCGTTGAAGGCAGTGGCATCCACCGCCGTCATGGGGCGTGCGACCAGAAAGCCCTGTACGTAAGCGCAACCGTTTGCCTTCAGCCACGCAGCCTGGGCCTGTGTTTCAACCCCCTCTGCGATCACGGTGATGCCGTAGTCCGCGCACAGGCCGATGACACTGCGCACCAATGCAGCATCCACCGCAGAATCCGGCAGCCGCGCTACCAGATGGCGGTCCAGCTTCAACGTGTCGATGTGCAGGTCGCGCAACATGCGCAGCGAGCAGTCACCCGCGCCAAAATCGTCCAGCGCCACACGCACACCCAACTCGCGCAAGCGGTGAATCTGCTTGATCGCCGTGTCGATGTTGTACATCAGCGAGGTCTCGGCCACCTCGACCTCCAACTGCGCCGGGTCGAGCTGATATTCCTGGATTACCCGCTGCAGCTCATCGACCAGGCTGGGCATGGAGAACTGCGCGCGGCTCAGGCTGATGCCCAACACCACTTCCGGGGCAAAATGCTGGCACCAGGCCTTACGCTGTGCGGCTCCTTGGCGGTAGATCCAGCTGGCCAGGCGGTTGATCAGCCGGGCTTCTTCCAGCAACGGTATGAACAGCCCCGGCGGCACATCACCAACGCTGGGGTGCTGCCATCGCAGCAGGGCCTCGAACCCCCGCAGCTGGCCATCGGCAAAGGCCACCTGGGGTTGGTAGACAAGGCTGAAATCCTGGACCTCGATGGCATTGCGCACGCTGTCTTCAAGCATCAGCCGCGAGCGGGCACGGCCATTGAGTTCCTGATCATAGAAACGATACTGCTGACGACCGGCCTGCTTGGCTGCATACATCGCCGTATCGGCAGCGCGTAGCAAGCCTTCGACATTGCTGCCACAGTCGGGATAAGTGGCGATACCGATGCTGACGCCCAGGCACACATCCAGCCCTTCCACCTGCTGCTGGATCGACACCCGCTCAAGCAGTTTCTCGGCATAGCGGCCGGCCTGTTCCGGATAGGGCAGGCCGTCGAACAGCGCGGTGAACTCGTCGCCCCCCATGCGCGCCAGCAGGGCCTCGCTGCCCAGGCAGTCCTTGAGCTGCTCGGCCACCCAGTGCAGCACGCGGTCACCGGCCTCATGGCCCAGCGAGTCATTGATCCGCTTGAAGCCATCGAGGTCCATGTACATCAGGGCCTGGGTCTTGTTCGAGCGCTCGCCGCGCAGCAAAGCGCCTTCGGCGGCCTGGTAGAAGCCGCGGCGGTTGAGCAGCCCGGTCAAGGGGTCGGTCACCGCCTGGTACTCGAGCTGCTGGTGCAGATTGCGCTCAACCGACATGTCCAGCACCGTGACCACCATCGCCTGTTGCTCCACCGGCAACGGCGCGCACGACAGCGCCACGGGCACCAGCTGACCACCCGGGGTACGCAGGAGGGCATCATGGACCCGCACGATCTGCCGCGCGAGATAGGCGTTGTGGAATTCGGATTCGCTCCACAAGGTTGCATTGGCCAACTGCAGCAGATCGAGCAGGTGGGCGCCCTGCAGTTGTTCGACCGGGGTATGCATCAGGCGCGAGATCGCCGGATTGGCAAAGCTGATGACACCCTCGGCGCCGACCACGAGGATGCCTTCGGCGGCATTTTCCAGGATCGAAGCATTGAACGCCCTGGCGGCCTCCAGCTCGCGGGTCAGCCGCTGTAGCATGCGCCGGTTACGCTGCTGGTCCAGCTGCGCCTGCACCTTGGGTTTGAGAATCTGTGGATCGAAGGGCTTGAACAGGTAATCCACCGCACCACTGGCATAACCCTTGAGCACGGCAGCATCGGACTGCTCGTTGGCGGTAAGGAAAATAATCGGGGTCAGGCGGGTTCGTTGGCTGCCGCGCATCAGGCGAGCGACCTCGAAGCCGTCCATTTCCGGCATCTGCACATCGAGCAGCACCAGATCGACCTCGTGTTCGAGCAAAGTACCCAAGGCTTCCATCCCTGAGCTTGCCGTCAACACCTGCCAATCACTACGTGCCAACAAGGCCCGCATGCTGATGAGGTTTTCCGGGTAATCATCTACCACCAGGAGAACCGATTTGCCATCCAGTGGCTGAGGGTAAGCGCCATCCATGCTGCTTCTCTTGTTTGACCGACTTCGACTTGCTATTGGATCCGTTTAATACTCTAGACCTGCCGTTGCGACTAGCAATGCAATCAGATCGCTATCAGTGAATAAGTTTCACGGTAGCCGACTAACGGTTGCCTTGCCGTATTTTCAACGCATAAAAAAACCCGCATCGCTGCGGGTTTTTTCTTCGTGCGCCTGTGGATCAGTTGACCTTGGCGGCCAGCTCACCCTTCAGATAGCGCTGGAACATGCCTTCCAGGGAGATCGGCTTGATCTTCGAGGCATTGCCGGCAGTACCGAACGCTTCGTAACGGGCGATGCACACGTCACGCATCGCTTTCACGGTTTCACCGAAGAACTTGCGCGGGTCGAACTCGCTCGGGTTCTGTGCCATCAGGCGGCGCATGGCACCGGTGGACGCCAGGCGCAGGTCGGTGTCGATGTTGACCTTGCGCACGCCGTGCTTGATGCCTTCGACGATCTCTTCGACCGGTACGCCGTAGGTCTCTTTGATGTCACCGCCGTACTGGTTGATGATCGCCAGCCACTCTTGCGGTACCGAGGAAGACCCGTGCATCACCAGGTGGGTGTTAGGGATGCGCTTGTGGATTTCCTTGATGCGGTCGATGGCCAGCACGTCACCGGTAGGTGGCTTGGTGAACTTGTAGGCACCGTGGCTGGTGCCGATGGCGATGGCCAGGGCGTCCACCTGGGTCTTCTTGACGAAGTCGGCGGCTTCTTCCGGGTCGGTCAGCATCTGGCTGTGGTCCAGCACGCCTTCGGCACCGATGCCGTCTTCTTCACCGGCCATGCCGGTTTCCAGCGAACCCAGGCAACCCAGCTCACCTTCCACCGAAACGCCGCAGGCGTGGGCCATGGCCACGGTCTGCTGGGTGACGCGGACGTTGTACTCGTAGTCGGTCGGAGTCTTGCCGTCCTCGCCCAGCGAGCCGTCCATCATCACCGAGCTGAAGCCCAGCTGGATGGAACGCTGGCACACGTCAGGGCTGGTGCCGTGGTCCTGGTGCATGCACACCGGGATGTGCGGGAATTCTTCGATGGCGGCCAGGATCAGGTGGCGCAGGAACGGTGCACCGGCGTATTTGCGGGCGCCGGCCGAAGCCTGGACGATCACCGGGGAGTCGGTCTTGTCGGCCGCTTCCATGATGGCGCGCATCTGCTCGAGGTTGTTGACGTTGAAAGCCGGAACGCCGTAACCGAACTCGGCGGCGTGGTCCAGCATCTGGCGCATGCTAATGAGTGCCATTGTGTATCTCTCTCCCGACAAGCGTCGTTTGTTTCGTGCAAGCCTGCCGCAGGGGCGGTTGCTGTTCAAGTAGTGTGGGCCGCCTGTGCGGCCCGGCCAGTCACGGTGCCTTGCAGCCCCGCCCAATCAGATCGTTGGTTGCCACCCAGTACACCAGGCCTTCTTCGCCCTTGGTGTGGAAGGCCAGCACGCCATCGCTGTACAGCGCGCCAGAGGCGCCCGGCTCGGACTTCAGCCGGTAGACCTGGTCGCCACCGCCGAGGCGTACGTCAACCTGGTCCCGTTGTGCATCCGTGAAGCGCCACAGCACTTCAGCCTGGGTATCGCAGACCCAGCGGGTCCAGTTGTCCGCCGGGGCGGAAGGTGCTGGCTGTATCAGCGAGCATCCTGCCAGTGTCGCCAGGGCCATCGAGGCCAGCAGCGCTTTCATTACATATCCTCTAGATGACCACACAGCGGTCGCTTGGTTGCCTGCCCCGACGAAACGCACAGTATCAGGGGCAACCCGGCGCCTGGCGCTGGTGTTCTTCGTCATACTTTTCCAGGCCTTCCGGGCCTACGCGCTTGCTGATGACCGGCACGGTCTCGGCCTGCCACTCAGACTGGTAACAGCCACCCTTGGGCGGCTGCGCCGGGTCAGCATCCGACGACGGGCTGCTGGAGCAGGCGCCCAGCAGACCGGCCAGCAACATCACAGGCAATAGCTTGACCATCAGGTCGCTCCCTTTGCCAGGCGCCACCATGGTCAGGCTTTTGCCCGCTCTTCCAGGATCGCCACGGCTGGCAGCACCTTGCCTTCGACGAACTCGAGGAAGGCACCGCCACCGGTAGAAATGTAGGAGATATCCTTGCTGACGCCATATTTGTCGATGGCAGCCAAGGTATCGCCACCACCGGCGATGGAGAATGCAGCGCTTTCAGCGATGGCCTTGGCCAGCACCTTGGTGCCATTGCCGAACTGATCGAACTCGAACACGCCGACCGGGCCGTTCCACAGGATGGTCTTCGACGACTTCAGCAGCTCGGCGAAATTGGCAGCGGTCTGCGGGCCGATATCCAGGATCATGTCGTCTGCGGCAACGTCGCCGATGGCCTTGACGGTGGCTTCAGCGTCCTCGGCAAACGCTTTGGCAACCACGACGTCGACCGGCAGCGGCACGCTGACCTTGGCGGCAATGGCCTTGGCGGTTTCGACCAGGTCAGGCTCGTACAGCGACTTGCCAACCGGGTGACCGGCAGCGGCCAGGAAGGTGTTGGCGATGCCACCACCGACGATCAGCTGGTCGCAGACGCTGCTCAGGCTGTTCAGCACGTCCAGCTTGGTCGACACCTTGGAACCGGCAACGATGGCCGCCATCGGCTTGGCTGGGGCCTTCAGGGCTTTGCCCAGCGCGTCCAGCTCGGCCGCCAGCAGCGGGCCTGCGGCGGCAACCTTGGCGAACTTGGCTACGCCATGGGTGGAGCCTTCGGCGCGGTGAGCGGTGCCGAAAGCATCCATGACGAACACGTCGCACAGGGCGGCGTACTTTTGCGCCAGCTCGTCAGCGTTCTTCTTCTCGCCCTTGTTGAAACGCACGTTTTCGAAAAGCACCAGGTCACCGGCGTTCACCTGGACACCGTCCAGGTAGTCGGCCACCAGTGGCACTTCGCGGCCCAGGGCCTTGCTCAGGTAGTCGGCAACCGGCTTGAGGCTGTTCTCGGCCGAGAACTCACCTTCGGTCGGGCGGCCCAGGTGCGAGCAGACCATTACCGCCGCACCCTTTTCCAGGGCCAGCTTGATGGTC
Organism: Pseudomonas sp. NPDC089428; assembly: GCF_044749325.1. Lineage (NCBI taxonomy): Bacteria > Pseudomonadati > Pseudomonadota > Gammaproteobacteria > Pseudomonadales > Pseudomonadaceae > Pseudomonas > Pseudomonas sp. NPDC089428. Next base: position 251,472 of record NZ_JBIVHT010000005.1, on the reverse strand, counting down.
GGCAGCGCTGCCAGGATACGCGCATCGCTGGTTACCACACCGTCCTTTACAGGTACGTTGAGGTCTTCGCGGATCAGTACGCGCTTACCTTGCAGGTCGAGGTCGGTCATCTTCAACACGGTCATGAATGCAGTCCTTCAGGGCTGTTTGCTGCGGGTTGGGTGGACGACGTGCAGATAATGTTCGGCGACGTCGAGCATACGGTTGGCGAACCCCCATTCGTTGTCGAACCACGCCAGCAGGTTCACCAGGCGTGGGCCTGAAACGCGGGTCTGGCTGGCATCGACGATGGCCGAATGCGGGTCATGGTTGAAATCACAGCTGGCGTGAGGCAGTTCGGTATAAGCCAGCAGGCCTTTGAGCGGGCCGCTCTGCGCCGCCTCGCGCAACACACGGTTGACCTCGGCCGCGCTGGTGTCGCGGGCGGTCTGCAGGGTGATGTCCAGGCACGAGACGTTGACGGTCGGCACGCGTACCGCTTTGGCCTGGATTCGCCCGGCAAGTTCCGGAAGCAGGCGCTCGATACCGCGCGCCAGACCAGTGGACACCGGGATCACCGACTGGAAGGCCGAGCGCGTGCGGCGCAGGTCTTCGTGGTGATAGGCGTCGATCACTGGCTGGTCGTTCATCGCCGAGTGGATGGTGGTGATCTGTACGTACTCGATGCCAAACGCCTGGTCCAGCACACGCAGCAGTGGTACACCGCAGTTGGTGGTGCAGGAGGCGTTGGACACCAGGCGTTCGTTGCCGGTCAGGCAATGCTGGTTGATGCCATAGACCACGGTGGCATCGACATCGGCCTCGCTGGCCATGGGCTGCGAGAACAGCACGCGCGGCGCGCCGGCATCGAGGAATCGCTGGCCATCGGCGCGGGTGTGGTAGACGCCGGAGCACTCCAGCACCAGGTCGATCCCCAGGCCGGCCCAGTCGATGCCTTCAGGGGTGGCGCTGCGCATGACTTTCACGCAGTCGCCATTGATGTGCAGACAGTCGCCGTCGACCTTCACCTCGCCGGGGAATCGCCCGTGGGTGGAGTCGAAGCGTGTCAGGTATTCGATGCTGGCCTGATCGGCCAGGTCGTTCAGTGCAACGATCTCGAAACCGGCCTTTGCCCCCCGCTCGAACAGTGCGCGCAGGACACAACGGCCGATGCGGCCGTAACCGTTGAGTGCAACTTTGTAAGGACGCGGGTGGGGCATTCGGTGCTCACGAGACAGTTTTATAGTCATCAGCCTGCGGCATGTGGCGTGACCCCTTTCGCGGGCAAGCCCGCTCCCACAGAGTTGCATGCGACCCTGTGGGAGCGGGCTCGCCCGCGAATCAGGGGCGACATCGCCCGCAGATCTCTACATCAGTCTTCCAGCAGCTCTTCGGCGGTGCCCAGGATGTTTTCCAGGGTGAAGCCGAACTCCTCGAACAGTGCAGCGGCCGGAGCCGATTCACCGTAGGTGGTCATACCGATGATACGACCTTCAAGGCCGACGTACTTGTACCAGAAGTCAGCGTGGGCGGCTTCGATGGCGATGCGCGCAGCGACTTCGACCGGCAGTACCGACTGCTTGTAGGCGGCGTCCTGGGCATCGAACACGCTGGTGCAAGGCATGGAAACCACGCGCACCTTGCGGCCCTGCTCGGTCAGCTTGGCTTGCGCCTGAACAGCCAGGCCCACTTCGGAACCTGTGGCGATCAGGATCAGCTCAGGCTCGCCAGCGCAATCCTTGAGCACGTAGCCACCGCGGCTGATGTCGGCGATCTGCTGGGCATCACGCTCCTGGTGCTGCAGGTTCTGGCGCGAGAAGATCAGCGCCGATGGGCCGTCCTTGCGCTCCAGGGCGTTTTTCCAGGACACGGCCGATTCGACTGCGTCGGCTGGGCGCCAGGTATCCAGGTTCGGCGTGCTGCGCAGGCTGGTCAGCTGCTCGATCGGCTGGTGAGTCGGGCCGTCTTCGCCCAGGCCGATGGAGTCGTGGGTGTAGACGTGGATCACGCGCTGCTTCATCAGCGCCGACATGCGCACGGCGTTGCGGGCGTATTCCATGAACATCAGGAAGGTCGCGCCGTAAGGTACCAGGCCACCGTGCAGGGCGACGCCGTTCATGATCGCGGTCATGCCGAACTCACGCACACCGTAGAACACGTAGTTGCCGCTGGCATCGTTGGCTTCGACGCCCTTGCAACCTTTCCACAGGGTCAGGTTGGAGCCAGCCAGGTCAGCCGAACCGCCGAGGAACTCAGGCAGCATCGGGCCGAAGGCGTTCAACGCGTTCTGGCTGGCCTTGCGGCTGGCGATGGTTTCGCCTTTGGCAGCCACTTCGTTGATGTAGGCCTGGGCCTTCTCGCTGAAATCGGCCGGCAGCTCGCCGCTGACACGGCGCTTGAACTCGGCAGCCAGCTCCGGGTAAGCCTTGGCGTACGCGTCAAAGCGCTGGTTCCAGTCGGCTTCGGCCTTGGCGCCGGCTTCTTTGGCATCCCACTCGGCGTAGATGTCCGCAGGAATTTCGAACGGACCGTGGTTCCAGTTCAGTTCCTTGCGGGCCAGGGCGATTTCGTCGTTGCCCAGCGGTGCGCCGTGGCAGTCTTCCTTGCCCTGCTTGTTCGGCGAGCCGAAACCGATGATGGTCTTGCAGCAGATCAGGGTCGGACGGTCGCTCTTGCGCGCGGTGTCGATGGCCATCTTGATTTCGTCGGCATCGTGGCCGTTGACGTTGCGGATGACCTGCCAGTTGTAGGCTTCGAAACGTGCCGGGGTGTTGTCGGTGAACCAGCCGTGCACTTCGCCGTCGATGGAGATGCCGTTGTCGTCGTAGAAGGCGATCAGCTTGTTCAGGCCCAGGGTGCCGGCCAGCGAGGCGACTTCGTGGGAGATGCCTTCCATCATGCAGCCGTCGCCGAGGAACACGTAGGTGTTGTGGTCGACGATGGTGTGGCCTTCACGGTTGAACTGGGCAGCCAGCACTTTCTCGGCCAGGGCGAAGCCCACGGCGTTGGCGATGCCTTGGCCGAGCGGGCCGGTGGTGGTCTCGACGCCCGGGGTGTAGCCGTATTCCGGGTGGCCCGGGGTGCGGCTGTGCAGCTGGCGGAAGCCTTTGATGTCATCGATGGTGACGTCGTAGCCAGTCAAGTGCAGCAGCGAATAGATGAGCATCGAGCCGTGGCCGTTGGACAGCACGAAGCGGTCGCGGTCGGCGAAGCTTGGGTTGCTCGGGTTGTGCTTCATGTAGTCGCGCCAAAGCACTTCGGCGATATCCGCCATGCCCATTGGGGCACCTGGGTGGCCGCTGTTGGCCTTTTGCACGGCATCCATGCTGAGGGCACGAATGGCGTTGGCACGTTCACGACGGCTGGGCATCGCTTATCTCCTGGGGCTTGAAAGAGGTGGTGTTACGAAAAAAGGCGGCCATTTTCGCCCACTGCGGGGGCTGGGGGCAATGACGGATGGTCGCAGTTGGGGGATTTTCCTGTGATTGGCCTCCATTACGGCGAAAAATCCCCCGGCCTCACCCGCCCATCAGCCAATATCAAAACTTTTTGATATTGGCCTTGCGAGGGCAGCCTTGCCTGTCTAGACTGCCGCCCCATGGACCTCCGTGCGCAACCGATCCCTCAGCAAAGCGACACACTGGCTGCCCTGTGCAAAGCCAGTGGCGACGAGCTGCGCCTGAACGTATTGCGCGCCTTGGCCAGTGATTCGTTCGGCGTACTGGAGCTGGCGCAGATCTTCGACGTCGGCCAGTCGGGCATGAGCCATCATCTCAAGGTGCTGGCCCAGGCCGAGCTGGTGGCCACGCGGCGCGAAGGCAATGCGATCTTCTACCGCCGCGCCCTGCCCGACAGCCAACGCTTCGGCGGGCGCCTGCACATGGCCCTGCTCGATGAGGTCGACGACCTGACCTTGCCGGAGGACGTCCAGGCCCGCATCGCCCAGGTACAGCAACGCCGCGCCGCCACCAGCCAGGACTTCTTCCTGCGCGTGGAAGAAAAATTCCGCGCCCAGCAAGACCTGATCGCCGGCTTGCCGCAATACCGCGAGAGCCTGCTGGCGCTGCTCGACAAACTGAATTTCGCGCCGGCCGCCAGCGCGCTGGAAGTCGGCCCCGGTGATGGCGGCTTCCTGCCAGACCTGGCACGGCGCTTCGCTCAGGTCACAGCCCTGGACAACAGCCCGACCATGCTCGAGCTGGCACGCCAGGTCTGCGAACGCGAACGCTTGAGTAATGTAAACCTGCAGTTGGCCGATGCACTGGGTGCAACGGATGTGGAAGCCGACTGCGTAGTGCTGAACATGGTCTTGCACCATTTCAGCGACCCGGCCCTGGCCCTGCGCCAGCTGGCCAAACGGGTGAAAGCGGGCGGCAGCCTGCTGGTCACCGAACTGTGCAGCCATGACCAGGGTTGGGCGCGGGAAGCCTGCGGCGACCTCTGGCTCGGCTTCGAGCAGGACGACCTGGCCCGTTGGGCCACAGCAGCCGGGCTGGCCCCCGGGGACAGCCTCTATGTGGGCTTGCGTAACGGTTTCCAGATACAGGTCCGCCATTTTCAGCGGACGGCTGGCGACACTCACCATCGGTAAATTTTAGGAACCCGTCGAGATGAGCGAATACTCCCTTTTCACCTCCGAGTCCGTGTCCGAAGGGCATCCGGACAAGATCGCCGACCAGATTTCGGACGCGGTCCTTGATGCCATCATCGCCCAGGACAAATACGCCCGCGTTGCGTGCGAAACCCTGGTCAAGACCGGTGTCGCCATCATCGCTGGCGAAGTCACCACCTCCGCCTGGGTCGACCTGGAAGAGCTGGTGCGCAAGGTCATCATCGACATCGGCTACAACAGCTCCGACGTCGGCTTCGACGGCGCCACCTGCGCCGTGATGAACATCATCGGCAAACAGTCGGTGGACATCGCCCAAGGCGTCGACCGCTCCAAGCCGGAAGACCAGGGCGCGGGTGACCAGGGCCTGATGTTCGGCTACGCCAGCAACGAAACCGACGTGCTGATGCCAGCGCCGATCTGCTTCTCGCACCGCCTGGTCGAGCGCCAGGCCGAAGCGCGCAAGTCCGGCCTGCTGCCTTGGCTGCGCCCGGACGCCAAGTCGCAGGTCACCTGCCGCTATGAAAACGGCAAGGTAGTCGGTATCGACGCGGTGGTTCTGTCGACCCAGCACAACCCTGAAGTGTCGCAGAAAGACCTGCAGGAAGCCGTGATGGAGCTGATCGTCAAGCACACCCTGCCAGCCGAGCTGCTGCACAAAGGCACCCAGTACCACATCAACCCGACCGGCAACTTCATCATCGGTGGCCCGGTGGGCGACTGTGGCCTGACCGGCCGCAAGATCATCGTCGACTCCTACGGCGGCATGGCCCGTCACGGTGGTGGCGCGTTCTCCGGCAAGGACCCATCCAAGGTCGACCGCTCCGCCGCCTACGCCGGCCGCTACGTGGCCAAGAACATCGTTGCCGCCGGCCTGGCCGAGCGTTGCGAGATCCAGGTGTCCTACGCCATCGGCGTGGCCCAGCCGACCTCCATCTCGATCAACACCTTCGGCACCGGCAAGGTTTCCGACGACAAGATCATCCAGCTGGTGCGCGAGTGCTTCGACCTGCGTCCGTACGCCATCACCAAGATGCTCGACCTGCTGCACCCGATGTACCAGGAAACCGCTGCCTACGGTCACTTCGGCCGCGAACCGCAGCAGAAGACTGTCGGCGACGACACCTTCACCACCTTCACCTGGGAACGCACCGACCGCGCCCAGTCGCTGCGTGACGCTGCCGGCCTGTAATTCTCCTACAGCGGTAAACGAAAGCCCCTGCCGAGTGATCGGCAGGGGCTTTTTTTTGACATATCGGCTGACAACTGCGCGACGCGACGCTCACTGCTGTTGCCTAGGCTGAGGCTTTCCCTCCGCCAAGCAAGGATGCTGGCCATGCCGTTACTGCTCCTGTTCCTGCTCTTTCTATCGTTCAACGCACAAGCCGACGGTTGCCCGGTCTGGTCGGCCGAGCGGGCACGCGCAGAAGTCACCAGCCTGCGCGCGACCGTCCTGCAATGGGATGACCACTACCATCGCCTGGGCAAGTCGCTGGTGCCCGACGAGGTCTATGACCAGAGCAGACAGCGCTTGCTGCAACTGCAAAGGTGCTTCGCACTGGAGAGCGAGCTGGATTCGCTGGCCAGCGCACACGGGCCGATTGCCCACCCGGTCCGCCACACCGGCGTCGACAAGTTGCCGGACGAACAGGCCGTGAGCCGTTGGATGGCCGGCAAGACAGGTGTCTGGCTGCAACCGAAGGTTGATGGCGTCGCCGTGACCCTGGTCTATCGTCAAGGCCGGCTGGTCCAGCTGCTCAGCCGTGGTGATGGCACCCAGGGGCATGACTGGAGCCGACATATCGCGGTTCTCGAAAACGTCAACCGACACCTGCCCAGCCCACTGGACCTGATCCTGCAAGGGGAGCTGTACATGCGCCTGGGTGACCATGTGCAGGCACAAGCCGGCAGTGTCAACGCCCGCACCACTGTCGCGGGGCTGTTGGCGCGCAAGCAACTGGGGCGTGAACAAGGCGCGGAGATTGCGCTATTCGTCTGGGACTGGCCGCAAGGGCCGATTGATCAAGGCGAGCGTATGGCTCGGCTGGCTACCCTGGGCTTCCCCGACAGTCAGCGTTACAGCGTGGCCATCAACAGTGCTGTCGAGGCTGCACACTGGCGCATGCACTGGTATCGCACCGCCCTGCCCTTCGCCACGGACGGGGTGATCCTGCGCCAGAACGCACGGCCGCCGGCCGAACGCTGGCAGAGCAATGCGCCCTACTGGATCGCGGCCTGGAAGTACCCCTTCACCCAGGCGCTTGCCGAGGTACGTGACGTGCACTTTCGCATCGGCCGCACGGGCCGTATCACGCCCATCCTGAAGCTGCTGCCGGTGCAACTCGACGACCGCCGTATTGGCCAGGTGAGCCTGGGCTCCCTGGCTCGCTGGCAGGCACTCGATATTCGTCCCGGTGACCAGGTGGCCATCAGCCTGGCAGGGCTGACCATACCGCGCTTCGAGCAGGTGGTGCTGCGTGCCACCGAACGCGACGCCGTCACAGCGCCTGCGCCAGGTCAATACAACGCGCTGACATGCTGGCAGGCTAGCGAAGGCTGCGAAGAACAGTTCATCGCCCGCCTAACCTGGCTCAGCGGCAAGCAAGGCCTGGCCATGCCGGGCACCGGGCCCGGTACATGGCGACGACTGGTGCAAAGCGGGCAGGTAACGTCGTTGGCAGATTGGCTGGCGCTGGACGCCGAGCAACTGGCCCAGCTACCTGGCATCAACGGCACCCGCGCCAGGCGCCTGCAACGAAGCTTCGAGGCTGGCCGCACCCGGCCGTTCGCCCGGTGGATCAGCGGCCTCGGCGCGCCGATACCGCGCAACTTGCCACTCGAAGGCAACTGGGCAAGCCTCGCCAGCCGCTCAGCTGCGCAATGGCAGGCCTTGCCCGGTATCGGCGCAACCCGCGCCAGCCAGCTGCAGGCTTTTTTCGCAGCGGAGCACGTGCAGGACCTGGCACAACAGCTGAGTGCAAACGGCATTCAAGGGTTCACGGCCGTAGCCACCCGTGAGAGGCAATGAGTTTTAACAAAATCAGCCGTAGGCAAACGCCGAGATTGTTCCAGAAATATCCAACAAGGGTTCCTAAATCGTCAAAAGCAAGGCAGGATTTGCCCCATCTTTTGCTGCCCCGCCCCCTCAAGGAGGCTTTGATGAAATTGATTTCCACTCTGGCACTGCTGACCACGCTTGGTCTTGCGGCTGGCGTTGCCCAAGCTGCCCAGCCCGAAGAGGGCCTGACTGGTTGCGCGGCCAAGCGCAGCGCCGTCGAGAACCAGCTGAAAATCGCCCGTGACCACGGCAACAGCGATCAGGTGGCTGGGCTCGAGGAAGCACTGCGCGGCGTTGAAAACTGCACCGATGCCGGCCTGCGCAAAGAGCGCGAGCAGAAAGTGCTCGATGCGCGTCACGAGGTGGCGCAGCGCGAGAAGGACCTGAAGAAGGCCGAGAAAAAAGGCGACGCGGAAAAGATCATCAAGCGCAAGGACAAGCTTGCCGAGTCCCGCAAGGAGCTGCAGGAAGCCGTGGACGACCTGGACCGCTGATCCTGCCTGATCGCCTGTTGACGCAGGCGATCAATGATTGCGGAATTCGGTATGGCACGCCTTGCAAGCCGCCTCGACCTTGTCCATCGGTGCCTTCAACTGCGCCGCGTCCAACGGCTGGGTACGCGTCACGTCAACCAGCTCACCCGTCACGCCCTCCAGTTGCCGGGCAAGATCATGGAAACGCGCCTGCCGCTCCCACACCTCCGCTCGCGCGCTGCTGTCGCCCTCATCCCGCACCTGAGGAAAATGCTGCCACGGCGCGTGGGCCAGGCCATCGAGCTTCAATGCTCCAGCGGCGAACTTCACCCCGTCGAAAGGCAACCGACCGCGCAACATGCCACCCATGTCTTCGCTGGTCTTGAGCATGTCCTTGAAAATGGCCTTGCGCTTGCCCAGTGGCGAGTTGGGGTCGACCCGGTCACAGGCCGTCAGGGCAAGGGCAGCAAGCAGTACTACGGTCAATCGCTTGAACATCACGGTCACTTCAGCCAACGCAAAGGGGCGGCCAGTATCGCCGCCTGTCAGGCAAAGACCAATAGCCACATAAAACACAAGGGCGAATCTTCATGTTCGCCAGTCACAGGTACCTACTGATGAAATCTGCCCTGCGCCATCTGGCCTGGACACTCCCGGCACTCGCCCTGCTGGCCGGCTGCAACGGCGGCGAAAGCGCCAAGCCCGAGCCTCACGCCATCGCCACCTATGCCCCGGCCACCTGGAAAGACCTGCCTGCGGTCAGCGATGAAGACCTGCTGGCTGGCTTCTATGCCTGGCGCAGCGGCTGCGAAAAACTCAAACGCGACCCGGTGTGGGCCGCCACCTGCGAAGCGGCCGGCAGCGACACGGCGAGCGCCACACAGGTGCGCACGTTCCTCGAACATAACCTGCAGGTGTATGGCTTGCGCTCCGCCGACAACAACGCCAACGGCCTGATCACCGGCTACTACGAACCGGTCTACCCCGGCAGCCTGAAGCGCACCGAAGCAGCGCACGTGCCGGTATATGGCGTACCCGATGACATGATCGTGGTCGACCTGGCCAGCGTATACCCCGAACTCAAGGGCAAGCGCCTGCGCGGCCGCCTCGATGGACGCGTGCTCAAACCCTACGATACCGCCGAGGTGATCAGCCGCGATGGCGTCAAGGCGCCCGTGCTGGCCTGGCTGACCGATCCGATGGACCTGCAGTTTCTGCAGATCCAGGGCTCAGGCCGGGTCCAGTTGGAGGATGGCCGCCAGCTGCGGCTGGGCTATGCCGATCAGAACGGTCACCCCTACCGGCCAATCGGCCGCTGGCTGGTGGAGCAAGGCCAGTTGAAGAAAGAAGACGTGACCATGGGCAGCATCCACGCCTGGGCCATGGCCAACCCGCAGCGGGTGCCGGAACTGCTGGCCAGCAACCCCAGCTACGTGTTCTTCAGTGCCCGCCCGGACAGCAACGAGGGGCCGCGCGGCTCGCTGAACGTGCCGCTGACAGCGGGCTACAGCGTGGCCATCGACCGCAAGGTGATCCCGCTGGGCAGCTTGCTGTGGCTGTCGACCACGCGCCCCGATGGCACGCCGGTGGTACGCCCGGTGGGCGCTCAGGATACCGGCGGGGCAATCGCGGGCGAAGTGCGTGCGGACCTGTTCTGGGGGACCGGGCCGCAAGCTGGCGAGCTGGCGGGCAACATGAAGCAGCAGGGCCAGATCTGGATGCTCTGGCCCAAGGGCAAGCCGCTGCCTGAAGTACCTAAAGTGCCTTGATCGGCGCTGGATTCTTCGCGGGCAAGCCCGCTCCCACAGGTGCTGCACAGATCTCAAGACCTGTGGGGACCCTGTGGGAGCGGGTTTATCGAGGCGTCGAACCGCCGCGAAGCAGGCGATGCGTTTTCAGACCGAAACCACGAAGAACGAAACGATGATCGCCAACCCGGCAAACCACACCAGCGACCGCAGCGCTGCCCAGTCCGCCAGGTAGCAGATGATGTAAAGCAAACGGCTGGTGATATACATCACCCCCAGCACATCCTGGGTCACCTGCTCGGCATTGCCGACGATATCCGCCACCAGCACCGCTGCGGCAAACGCCGGGAAGGCTTCGTAGCCGTTCTGCTGCGCCGCATGGGCACGCCTTGGCAGGCCCGACAATGTATCGAGGAAGGCGCGCGGATCATGATTGTCCTTCAGGCCGAAGCGGCCACTGCTGACCTTGGCGACCAAGGCACAAAGCGGGTTCAACAGCAGCGCGATCAGGATGCACCAGAGGGCAACGGTCATGCTCATGACTCCTTGTTCGAAAATGGGTTAGAGCTTCATCACCAGCATGCCCGCCAGGACCAGCCCGCAAGCTAGGAGTCTTGGCCCGCCAAAAGGTTCTTTGAGGTAGCGCATGCCCAGCAATACCACCAGGATCACACTCAACTCGCGCAGGGCTGCCGCTTCGGCCACCGAGCCCAGGTGCATGGCCCACAGCACCAGCGCATAGCTGAACAGCACGCAAAAGCCCACCGCCAGCCCCAAGCGCCACTGTGTGCGCCAGAACAGTACGAACGGCGCCCGCCGCGCCACGCTGGCCAGCAACGGGAATGGCCAGGCACTGAGCAGCGTCAACCACACCAGGTAGTCCCAGGGTTTACCCCACAACCGCACCGCCTGGCCGTCGAACCAGGTATAGCAACCGATACACAGGCCGATCAGCGCAACCACCGGCAACATCGACCAGGGCAATCGGTCACCGCCACCGCCCTGCCACAGCAGACAGGCCATGCCACACGGGATCAGCAGGATACCGATGATCTGCTGCTGGCTGAGCGACTCACCGGCAAACGCCAGGGTCAGCCCCAGCACCACCAGCGGCGACAGCCCGCGCATCAGAGGATAGACCAGCCCTAGGTCACCAACCCGGTAGGCCTGGATCAGCAGGAACCGGTACAACTGCTCGGCCAGCGCCGAAGCCAGCAGCCAAGGCCAGATCTCGGCGGGTGGGAACTCGGTGAAGGCCACGGCGAACACGGCGAACACCAGCGCGACGAGATCCATGCTGGCAATCACCAACAGGCGTTCGCCGCTGAATTTGATCAGGGTGTTCCAGGTCGCGTGCAGCAGGGCGGCGACCAAAACCAGGGAAGTTGCCAGCACGCCTTTGGGTCCTTGTGACGTTTTTGAGGGATGAATATATAGCGTTGGGGTGCGGGTTGCCTGTGGTGTGTACGCCGATGGAGATCCAGCGCCTGTGAGATCGAGCGCCGCGCGGGCGGCGCTCGGTCTCACAGGCGCTGGAAATGTTGCGGCATGCACCAGGCCGCCATAATGCGCCCTTCAGCAGTGAACACCCGGAACGATTCCAGCATTTCTGGTCAAATCCTGTGTCCCGAGCCCCTCGCCAGATCATCAAAGAACTGCCCGAGCCATTCGGGTTACGACTTGGAAGCCACTGTCACAGGATTCGGGATGCTTGAATTAGTTGCCGCGTTTATCTGCCTCACCACCCTCCTCACCTATGTCAATTACCGCTTCATCGGCCTGCCGCCCGCCATCGGCGTGATGGTCACGGCGCTGCTGTTCTCCCTGATGCTGCAGGGCCTGAGCCTGATCGGCTTCCCTGGCCTGGAAGAACGCGTCGAAGGCCTGATGAACCAGATCGATTTCAACGACCTGCTGATGCACTGGATGCTGGCGTTCCTGCTGTTCGCCGGCGCACTGCACGTGAACCTCAGCGACCTGCGCAGCTACCGTTGGCCGATCGGCCTGCTGGCCACCTTGGGCGTGCTGATCGCCACCGTGGTGATCGGCTACCTGTCGCACTGGGTGTTCGCCCTGTTCGGCTGGCAGGTGCCGCTGATCTATTGCCTGCTGTTCGGCGCACTGATCTCCCCGACCGACCCGATCGCAGTGCTGGGCGCGCTGCGTACCGCCAATGCGTCCAAACCCTTGAAAACCACCATCGTCGGCGAATCGTTGTTCAACGACGGTACCGCGGTCGTGGTGTTCACCGTACTGCTGGGCATCATCCAGCTGGGTGAAACGCCAAGCGTATCCGACACCGCCATCCTGTTCGCCCGCGAAGCCATCGGCGGCGTGCTGTTCGGCGGCATCATCGGCTATGCCACCTACCGCATGATCAAGAGCGTCGAGCAGTACCAGGTCGAAGTCATGCTGACCCTGGCACTGGTGATCGGTGGTTCGGCAATGTGCTACGAGCTGCATGTTTCGGCGCCGATCGCCATGGTGGTCGCCGGCCTGATCATCGGCAACCTGGGGCGCAACCTGGCGATGAACGACATGACCCGCCGCTACATGGACGGCTTCTGGGAACTGATCGACGACATGCTCAATGCCCTGCTGTTTGCCTTGATCGGCCTGGAGCTGTTGCTGCTGCCGTTCAACTGGCTGCACCTGGCGGCGGGCAGCGTGCTGGCACTGGCGGTACTGCTGTCACGCCTGCTGACGGTGGCACCGGCGATCGTGCTGTTGCGGCGCTGGCGGCCCGTGCCAAAAGGCACCGTACGGGTACTGACATGGGGTGGCTTGCGCGGTGGGGTATCGGTGGCCCTGGCGCTGTCGCTGCCATTGGGCGAGGAACGTGACCTGCTGTTGTCGATCACCTACATCGTGGTGTTGTCGTCGATCCTGGTGCAGGGCTTGAGCATCGGCCGGGTGGTGCGCAAGGTCAGCGCCCAGCCTTGAGAATGCCGGGGCCGCCTGGCGGCCCCGGAATCCTTACTCCACCGCAGAGTCCGGGAACTGGTCCTGGATGTACTTGATCTCGGTACGCCCGTGTGGCGCCGGCAAGCCATCATCGCCGAGGTTGACGAAGACCATTTTGTCCACGGTCAGGATGGCCTTGCGGGTGATCTTGTTGCGCACTTCGCACTTGAGGGTGATCGAGGTACGGCCAAACTCGGTGGCAGTGATGCCCAGCTCGATGATATCGCCCTGGCGCGAGGCACTGACGAAGTTGATCTCCGACATGTACTTGGTCACCACGCGCTGGTTGCCCAGCTGGACAATCGCATAGATCGCCGCTTCTTCGTCGATCCAGCGCAGCAGGCTGCCGCCGAACAGCGTGCCGTTGGGGTTGAGGTCTTCGGGTTTTACCCATTTGCGGGTGTGAAAGTTCATCTGTACTCCTGACCTGCTTGGCTAACGTGGAGTAATGATGGCAGAGCGGCCGCCAGCGCTCCATTGAACATCGACTATCGTCGCGATAAATCGACAGAAAGCCTTGGGTGTGTCACACAGCCACGGCTATAATCGCTGCCGATTCACATGGCTGCCCGCAGTGGCGGCCATCCCGCCACCCATCCGAGGGGCGCTGCAGCAGGCTCGGCCTGTCAGGCTCGGTTGGGGCGTTGTCCGCTGAAGCGGACGCTCAACGCACAACGGCGCCCATTCGCACACTACGAATGGAGGCTCTCATGAGCGCTGTAAACACGCCTGCTGGTTTTTCCGACTTCAAGGTCGCCGACATTTCCCTGGCCGACTGGGGCCGCAAGGAAGTCATCATCGCCGAATCGGAAATGCCCGCACTGATGGGCCTGCGCCGCAAGTATCAAGCCGAGCAACCGCTCAAGGGCGCGAAGATCATCGGCTGCATCCACATGACCATCCAGACTGCCGTGCTGATCGAGACCCTGGTCGCCCTGGGCGCTGAAGTCCGCTGGTCGTCGTGCAACATCTTCTCCACCCAGGATCAGGCCGCTGCCGCCATCGCCGCCGCCGGCATCCCGGTGTTCGCCTGGAAAGGTGAAACCGAGCAGGAATACGAGTGGTGCATCGAGCAGACCATCCTGAAAGATGGCCAGCCTTGGGACGCCAACATGGTGCTGGACGACGGTGGTGACCTGACCGAGATCCTGCACAAGAAATACCCGGCCATGCTGGAAAAAATCCACGGCGTGACCGAAGAAACCACCACTGGCGTGCACCGCCTGCTGGACATGCTGGCCAAGGGCGAGCTGAAAGTCCCGGCGATCAACGTCAACGACTCGGTCACCAAGAGCAAGAACGACAACAAGTACGGCTGCCGTCACAGCCTGAACGATGCCATCAAGCGCGGCACCGACCACCTGCTGTCGGGCAAGCAAGCACTGGTGATCGGCTACGGTGACGTGGGCAAGGGCTCGGCCCAGTCGCTGCGCCAGGAAGGCATGATCGTCAAGGTCACCGAAGTCGACCCGATCTGCGCCATGCAGGCCTGCATGGACGGCTTCGAAGTCGTTTCGCCGTTCAAGGACGGTATCAACACCGGTACCGAAGCCGGCATCAACGCCGACCTGCTGGGCCGTATCGACCTGATCGTCACCACCACCGGTAACGTCAACGTCTGCGACGCCAACATGCTCAAGGCCCTGAAGAAGCGTGCCGTGGTCTGCAACATCGGCCACTTCGACAACGAAATCGACACTGCCTTCATGCGCAAGAACTGGGCATGGGAAGAGGTCAAGCCGCAGGTTCACAAGATCCACCGTACCGGCGCGGGTACTTTCGACCCGCAGAACGACGACTACCTGATCCTGCTGGCCGAAGGCCGCCTGGTGAACCTGGGCAACGCCACTGGCCACCCAAGCCGCATCATGGACGGTTCGTTCGCCAACCAGGTGCTGGCGCAGATCTTCCTGTTCGAGCAGAAGTTCGCCGAACTGCCAGCCGCCAAGAAAGCCGAGCGCCTGACCGTGGAAGTGCTGCCGAAGAAACTCGACGAAGAAGTGGCCCTGGAAATGGTCCGCGGCTTCGGTGGCGTGGTCACCCAGCTGACCCCGCAACAGGCCGAGTACATCGGCGTGACCGTCGAAGGCCCGTTCAAGCCGCACGCCTACCGCTACTAAGCGGCGGGCTTGGAGCGACCAGCTCCAACGCCGAAACCTGAACGATGCCCAAGCCAGATCGGCCATCACCGATCTGGCTTTTACTTGCAGCTTGCTGCTTGAGGTTTGCTGCTCGAGGAACGCCTGATGTCCCAAGATCGCCGTTACAGTTTCGAGTTCTTCCCAACCAAGACCGACGCCGGTCACGAAAAACTGATGGGCGTTGCCCGCCAGCTGGCCGCGTACAATCCGGACTTCTTCTCCTGCACCTATGGTGCCGGTGGCTCCACCCGCGATCGCACGCTGAACACCGTGCTGCAGCTGGAAAGCGAAGTGAAGGTCCCGGCCGCACCGCACCTGTCGTGCGTCGGCGACACCAAGGATGAGCTGCGCGCCCTGCTGGCCGAGTACAAGGCAGCTGGTATCAAGCGCATCGTCGCCCTGCGTGGCGACCTGCCGTCGGGCATGGGCATGGCCAGTGGTGAATTGCGTTATGCCAGCGACCTGGTCGAGTTCATCCGCCAGGAAACCGGCGACCACTTCCACCTGGAAGTTGCCGCCTATCCGGAAATGCACCCGCAGGCGCGCAACTTCGAAATCGACCTGGCCAACTTCGTGCACAAGGTCAAGGCCGGTGCCGACAGCGCCATCACCCAGTACTTCTTCAACGCCGACAGCTACTTCTACTTCGTCGAGCGCGCGC
The DNA here is from genome assembly GCF_044749325.1 of Pseudomonas sp. NPDC089428. Classification (NCBI taxonomy): domain Bacteria; kingdom Pseudomonadati; phylum Pseudomonadota; class Gammaproteobacteria; order Pseudomonadales; family Pseudomonadaceae; genus Pseudomonas; species Pseudomonas sp. NPDC089428. The sequence goes on along the minus strand of NZ_JBIVHT010000005.1, from coordinate 235,839 downwards.
AGAAACTGGGCGTGGACATTCCAGTGGTGCCCGGCATCATGCCGATCACCAACTACAGCAAACTGGCACGCTTCTCCGATGCCTGCGGCGCCGAGATCCCGCGCTGGATCCGCAAGCAACTGGAAGCCTACGCCGACGATACGGCGAGCATCCAGGCCTTTGGCGAGGAAGTCATCACCCGCATGTGCGAGCAATTGCTGCAAGGCGGCGCACCGGGCCTGCACTTCTACACCCTCAACCAAGCCGAGGCGAGCCTGGCGATCTGGAACAATCTGAAGCTGCCACGCTGAAACTTTTTGGCACCATTGGATTCAGAGGCAATTAAGGCTTTGGTCATAGACTAAAGCCTTGATTACGTTCTGACTCTGACAGGTGTCGTCTGCAATGCAACATTTCATGCCATCACGTCCTCAGCTCGTGTATCTGGCGTTCGGCCCTGCCACTTATCACCAGGAAGCCTGTTTCAGCATCGTCAGCGCCCTCGCGCAGCTGGGGGACAATGCCAACACGGCCATCGACATCCAGGTCCATACCGACAATGCCGAGCCCTACGGCAAACTGCCGGTGACCGTTCATCTGCTCGACGAGGCTACCCGCAAGACGTGGAGCAAGCCCCACGGCTACCATTTCCGCAGCAAGCATGTGCTGTTGCGCCAAGTGCTGCAGCAACATCCCCAGGCCGTGCTGATCGACACCGACACCTTCTTCCGCAAGTCGCCGCTGCAACTGTTCCAGCGGGTCAAGCCCGGCACACTGTTGTGCAACGCCATTTACGCGCGCTACGGCGATAATCCGAAGTGCGTGCTCTACACGAACCTGCTGGGCATTCTCCAGTCACGCGGCCTGGCCGACTGCAAGATGCCGCTGATCAACTCGGGGGTGATCGGGCTGTGCGCCGAGGACACCGATGCCCTGGACCGCTCCATTACCATGATGGACGAGTTCTATCCGTTGGCCCGCACCGCCTACACACTCGAAGAGTTCTGCCTGGCGGTGGCCGCTTACCGCAAGATGGAGCTGGCCGAATGCACCGACGTCATTCACCATTACTGGAGCCGCAAGGCCCAGTTCCGCGCCAAGATTCAGGCCTGGCTGCGCAAACACGGCGATAACCCTCTGGGTGCGGCGGCGCTTGCCGATGTGGCTTTGGTCAACGACCAACTGCCACGACCACCGACCCTGCAACGTTTGGGCTACAAGGCCTTGAGCCTGACCATGCCCAGCCGCGAGCGCCAGTTCGTACGCGAACTGCTTTATGGCTGCTACCCCTACCCCAACGAATTCGATCGCGCTTGCGCAACGGCCTGGTGGGACAAGGCGCTGGAGAATCTCAACGAACGCTACGGGCGCATCGAACCCGAGCAATTGCGTCAGTGCCTGCGCCACCCGAGCCTGCGCCTGTCACTGCGTGGCCGGCGCAAGGATATCGAGGCACACCTGCTGCGCACTTCCCATCGATGAGGCCCCCACCGGGGGCTTTCATCTTCACTGGCCTTGCCCCCCAGTGAGCGCGTAATCTCGCGCCATGCCCCACATCGCCCACTTGCTGTGCATCCTGCTGCTCGCCTGCCTGAGCCCGATGGCGCTGGGCGAGCGGCTGCGCCTGGTCAGCGACGATTGGGCGCCTTATGTGTATCGCGATGGTGGCCGGGCCAGAGGGATCGATTACGAAGTCACCACCGAGGTGTTCCGCCGCCTGGGGGTCGAGGTGGACTGGCAGTTCCTGCCGTGGAAGCGCTGCCTGGCCCTGGTGGAGCAAGGCCTGGCTGACGGGGTGATGGACACTTTTCAGGTCGAGTCGCGCAAGACCTACATGGTCTATCCGGCAGAACCCATGTCCGATGTCGAGTTCGTGCTGTATCAGGCCAGCAACCGGCGCCATGCCATTCGCCAACTGAATGACCTTGCCGGCCTGACCGTAGGCACGTCGCCGGGCTACGCCTACGACAAGGCGTTCAACGAATCCCAGGATTTCCGTCGCGAAACCGCGCCGAGTCACGAAGCCAATTTTGGCAAACTCATACGCGGGCGCATCGATCTGCTGGTCACCGACCGCCTGGTCGGGCGTTACTTGCGCAAACAGCTTGGCCTTGAACAACAGGTCGAAGAGCTGCCCCTGATCATCAGCCGTCAGGCGCAATTCCTGGGCCTGGCACGCAAACCCGGGCGCGAACAACTGGCCTTGGCGTTTACCGAAGAGCTGCGCCGCTTCAAGCAGGAACCGGCATTCGAGGCGATTATCGAACACTACATCGGCGACGCTGGCGATCTTGCCGGCACCGTTGAGCAGCAGGAAAGCAGCACGCTGCGTTAGCTCTGTTATACTCGGGCCTTCCCGCCCGGCTCACGCCCGGACGCTCGGCCTCGCAACAGGCATCCCGATCGGCATTGACGCCCCTTGGCGTCCACCCTCCGCTTCCCGGATGTGCAGTGAAAGCCCAGCTGGACCGGACGCGATCGCATCCCTTCGATGCCCGTCGCGCCAGGCAGAATATCCCAACGGGCCCAGCCCCCACGAGAACAGGATTGCCCATGTCCTTTGCTTCCCTCGGTCTCTCCGAGGCTCTTGTCCGCGCTATCGAGGCAGCGGGCTACACCCAGCCGACTCCGGTGCAACAGCGGGCCATTCCCGCCGTGTTGCAAGGCCGCGACCTGATGGTTGCCGCACAGACTGGTACTGGTAAAACCGGCGGCTTCGCCTTGCCGATCCTCGAGCGCCTGTTCCCGGCCGGCCACCCCGACAAATCCCAGCGTCATGGCCCACGCCAGCCACGCGTACTGGTCCTGACCCCGACCCGCGAACTCGCCGCCCAGGTACACGACAGCTTCAAGGTGTACGCCCGTGATCTGCCGCTGGTCAGCGCCTGCATCTTCGGCGGCGTCGGCATGAACCCGCAGATCCAGGCCATTGCCAAGGGTGTCGACGTGCTCGTCGCTTGCCCGGGGCGCCTGCTCGACCTGGCCGGCCAAGGCAAGGTCGACCTGGCCCACGTGGAAATCCTGGTTCTCGATGAAGCCGACCGCATGCTCGACATGGGCTTCATCCATGACGTCAAAAAGGTCCTCGCCCGCCTGCCGGCCAAGCGCCAGAACCTGCTGTTCTCGGCGACCTTCTCCAAGGACATCACCGACCTGGCCGACAAGCTCCTGCACAACCCGGAGCGCATCGAGGTCACCCCGCCGAACACTACCGTCGAGCGTATCGAGCAGCGCGTCTACCGCCTGCCCGCCAGCCACAAGCGCGCCCTGCTGGCGCACTTGATCACACTGGGTGCCTGGGAACAGGTACTGGTGTTCACCCGCACCAAGCACGGCGCCAACCGCCTGGCCGAGTACCTGGAAAAGCACGGCCTGACCGCCGCCGCGATTCACGGCAACAAAAGTCAGAACGCCCGGACCAAGGCCCTGGCCGACTTCAAGGCCAACAGCGTGCGCGTACTGGTAGCCACCGACATCGCCGCCCGTGGCCTGGACATCGACCAGTTGCCACACGTGGTCAACTTCGAGCTGCCGAACGTCGAGGAAGACTACGTGCACCGCATCGGCCGTACCGGCCGCGCCGGGCGCTCGGGCGAAGCCATCTCCATGGTCGCGCCGGATGAAGAAAAGCTGCTCAAGAGCATCGAGCGGGTCACCAAGCAGAAGATCCCGGATGGCGACCTGATGGGCTTCGATGCCAGCCAGGTAGAAGCCGAAAAGCCTGAAGTACGCGAGCGCCAGCAGAACAGCGGCCGCGGCGGCCGCAACCAGCAGCAAGCCCGTGGCGAAGGCGGCAAAGACGCCAACGGCGGTCGCAAGGACAAGGGCAAGGATAAAGGCAAGGCCAAGCAGCAGGCGGCGGACAAACCGGCCGACAAGGAAAAGTCCGGCGACAAGCAGCAACAACGCAAACCGCGTGACAAGAAGCTGCGTCAGCAGCAACAAGCCAGCAGCAGCAGCAGCGTGCCGAAAGCACCGGCTGATCGTGACCCGGAAGAGTTCCTGGACGACGATATCGACAACTTTGGTAACCGCGCCGACTACGTCAGCCCATACCAGAACGGCAAAGGCCAAGGCCGCAACCGCCGTCCGGGTGGTGCAGGCCAGGGCCAAAGCCAAGGCGGCGGCCAGCGCAGCAGCAACGGTGGTGGTCAAGGCCAGGGCCGCAATGCAGGCGGCCAGCAGCGCAGCGCCAGCGGCGACAAGCGCCCACGCAACAACAACGGTGGCGGCGCCCGTCGTGACAACAATGGTGGTGGCCGTAACCGTTCGGCCGGCCGTGAAGATGCCTCGCGTCAGGAGCCGGCAGTACGCAGCAGCCGCGAACAACACCAGCCGGTAATCATCCGCAAGGAATCCAAGCTCGATCGTTACCCGACGCCGGAACAGCTGGATGACCTGCCGAGCCGCCCGCGCGGTGAGCGCCCTGCACTGCTCACCCGCAAGGGCTGAGCCGCGCATCAGGCAATAAAAAACGCCGCCCAATGGGCGGCGTTTTTTATTGCTCGGGCAACAGCATCACTTCTGCTGAACACCTTCGAACACGAAGTACAGCTCAACTTTCTCGGACAGCGGACCGAGGTCCATCGACTTCGGCGCGAAGTCCTTGCGGTTGATGTCCAGCTTGCCCTCGAAGCCGGCACGGTAGCCGCCCCACGGGTCCTTGCCCTCGCCAATGAAGGTAGCCTTGATCACAACCGGCTTGGTGACGCCAGTCAGGGTCAGGTCACCGGCGACATCGGCAGTCAGCTGGCCTTCGGCGTTCTTGCCGGTCGGAGTTACCTTGGTCGACTTGAACGTCGCGGTTGGGTACTTGGCTACGTCAAGGAAGTCCTTGCTCTTGATGTGCTTGTCACGCTCGGCGTGGTTGGTGTCCACGCTTACCGTCTTGAGGGTGACATCGATCTTGCTGGCTTCAGGCTTGGCCGGGTCCCAGCTGAAGTTGCCATCCCAGTCCTTGAAGGTGCCGGTGATGAAGCTGTAGCCCAGGTGGCTGATCTTGAAATCAACGAACGCGTGCTGGCCTTCCTTGTCGATCTTGTAATCGGCAGCCATGGCCTGGCCGGCGGCGAACAGTGCAGTACCCAGCGCCAGAGCGGCAAAAGTCTTTTTCAACATCCTTACTTCCTTCCTATGCAATTGAGGTTGAGAGTCAAGCTTTGCGGCCCAGCATGCGGGTCAGGGTCGCGTCACGGTCGATGAAATGGTGTTTCAATGCGGCCAGGGCGTGCAGCACGGCGAAGATCACCAGGCCCCAGGCCAGCCACAGATGAATCACGCCAGCCAGGTCTGCCTGGTCGGGCAGGTCGCTGATCAGCGCCGGTACTTCGAACAGGCCGAAGACCGGAATGCCGACACCGTCGGCAGTAGAGATCAGGTAACCGGCGATCATCACCGCGAACAGGCCCAGGTAAAGCGCCAGGTGGCCCAGTTTGGCCGCCACGCGGGTGAACGCCCCATGGTTAGCCGGTGCCGGAGGAGGTGGGCTGATGAAGCGCCAGACCACCCGCAGCAACATGACCGCCAGCAGCACCAGGCCGATACTCTTGTGAAGATCGGGACCGGCCTTGCGCCAAGGATCGTAGTAGCCGAGATCGACCATCCACAGGCCCAGGCCGAACAGCCCGAAGACTGCCAGTGCAACGCCCCAGTGCAGGACGATGCTGACCATGCCATAGCGAGAAGGTGAATTGCGCAGTTGCATGATGACGTGATTCCCCGTGAAAGCTGTGCACAGACTAGCGCGTAACGTATCGAATAAAAGCTTAAAAAATTGCTTTGGATTATCGAGAAATCCGATGATTAGTCTGCAATTTGGCTATTAAGGAAACATTAACGATAGCTGGAGAGTTTAGGGTTGCCAGGGCCGGCCTCATCGCGGGCAAGCCCCGCTCCCACAGCTACTGCGCATGCCTGGAGGCGTAAGCAGTGTGGGGGCGGGTTTGCCGCGAAGAGGCCGGTGCGGGAATCAACCGGCCTTGGCCTGGTTATCGGTCACAGGCTTTTTGGCAGGCGCGGACTTGACCGTGGCCTTTTTGGTATCGACCGCTTTATGCGCCTGCTTGGCCGCAGGTTTGGCCGCGGGCTTGTGTGCTGGCGCATGCTTGGCCGGTGCTGCCTTGGTAGCGGCAGGCTTGGCCGGTTCTTCCTTGGCCATCTCTGCAGGCGCAGGGGCAGCAGGGGCAGTTGCAGGAGCCGGTGCCGGTACTGGTACGACTTCCTCGGTCTTGGCAACCGGTGCAGCCTTCACTTCGGGCTTGTCACCACCACCGAACAGGCGCGAGAAGAACCCGCCGCTGTCCTTCTTCGCCACCGCGGCGCCCGCCGTTGCCGCTGCCGCGACGGTTGCGGCCTTGGCCGGGTCGAACGACTTGCCGGCCAGCAGGTCCTGCACCTGGCTGGCGGCACGCTGACCGCTGCGCAGGGCGCCTTCGAGGGTACCTGGGTACAGCGCATCGGTGTGCTCACCGGCAAAGGTGATGCGCTGCACCGGGCGCTCCCACAGGCGCCAGTACTTGCTGATCTGCCCCGGGCCGTAGGCCAGGTAAGCGCCACCGGTACCGGCATCGACACTGTAACGCTTGACTTCGTAACCGGTGAACGCGCCACGAGCCTGCGGATAAAACGCATGCAGGCGGATCAGCACCTGGTCGACCATCTGCTTGTCGCCGAAGGCCTGCAGCAGGCGGGCGTTGTCACCCGACAGGTTGATCACCACGTTGGCACCGCCCTTGAGCGCCGGCTCGATCCACAGCATGCCGAGGCCGGCGTTACTGAAGATCTCGCCCGACATACGCGCGCGGCTTTCCCATACCGGCTGCTTGAACTTCAGCATCAGCTGGTCGCGCCAGCCATAGTTGGTGCCCTTGAGCGCTGCCACGTGCTGGGTGTCCAGGCCAGGAGTCATCTGGATCTTGGCCAGCGCCCGCAGAGGCACCGCCATCACCAGGTAATCGGCCTTGTAGTCCGTGCTGCCGACCTTGACGGTGACGCCATCCTTGTCCTGCACGATCGCCGTCACTGGCGAGCTGGTCTTGATGGTCTTCAGCTGCTTGACGAAAGCCTGGGCAAGCACCGGGCTGCCGCCAGGCAGGCGCGCGGCACGCAGGTCGCGGTCACTGACGCCACGGTAGACGCGGTTCTGCTGGGCGAAGTAGAGCAGCGACAGGCGCGATGGCTCGTCATAGCGGGTGCGGATCTGCTGGTTGATCAGCTGACGCGCGGTGGTCGGCAATTGAAGCTTGTCGAGCCAGGTGGACACGTTCATCTGGTCGAGGGCGAACAGGGTGCTGTTTGCCTGTGGGTTGAGCGGGTCATCGATCGAGCGGGCCAGGTCGTCGAGGGTCTTCTCGTAACGCTTGAGCGCTTCGGCGGTGGCCGGTTGCTTGGTGGTCAGGTCTGTGGCGCTGAAGTACTCACCGTCGATCAGGTAGCCTGGGGTACGCACGAACTCGGGCGCGGGCAGGGTTTCAAGCTTGAAACGGTCGAGGTACTGGTTCAACACCGGCTGGGCCTTGGCATTGCCGATCCACTCGCTGGTGGCCAGGCCCGAACGGCCGCCCATTCCGGGCTTGGCCTCCAGCAGGGTGACCTGCCAGCCCTTGTTCTGCAGCTCATAGGCTGCGGTCAGGCCAGCCAGGCCGCCCCCCACCACGATTGCCGAAGGTGTCTTGTCCTTTGCCAGCGCGGCACCGCTGGACACACCGATCAATACCAACGCGCACAGGCGCACCCAAGCAGCAGCCATGTCGGCGAACTCCGAGTTGAAATTGCAGGGATGGGAAGAGGCGGGAATGCCCCGAGAGTCGATGCGCTAAGAATACGTCAGGTATGCGGACCCTGCCAGCACAGCGACATCAAGTGCTTTTGGCAACTGGCATTTTTGTCAGTAGCCAGGCCTCTGGTCACTCGATGATGCTGTCGGCAGTAGCTGAAAATAACCGACAAATGGAGCTGCCCATGACCTTCAAGGAGAATTTCTCACATGTAAGAAGGCAGTCACTCGAGTACAAACAGACACTGCATATGCCTACAGGTCTGAGCATTCGCTCCAACAGCACTTCCTGTACGGGGTTCCACGAGGCGTTCAAGGGCCCCGAGGGCACAGAGTTGGTGATTGGCGAACTCTGTGATGTGGAGATTGCATTCCGGCAGGAAGTTGAAAGCCTGCTGATCGAGTACTACGTTGTCAGCGACCAGCATTTCGAAGAAGTTCAACTGCTGCTGGATACCGATGGCTGCGAAATGGACCTGATTTCCCCGGTCCCACGCCATTTCTATTGGCTGACCCTTTCTGGCAGTGGCTACACCGATTACAGACGCGGCCCCGTCTCTTCTCAGCCATACCAGCAGATCATCGAAGGGCCATTCCGCCGCCTGACCATCTCCACCTCCCTGGCTGGCACGGTGAACATTCGCCGGCTGGAGTGGACGCGCACCTACCGCCATTGACCACTAGCGGTTGTCCTGCCCCCTGGCTTTGCTTAGGCTTACGCGGTCAAAGCAGGCAGTAAAGCCAGGAGAAGTGCCCATGGGCCTCAACGATCAGTGGATGCAACGCGACCTCAAGGTCCTGTGGCACCCCTGCACCCAGATGAAAGACCACGAGCAGTTGCCGCTGATCCCGATCAAGCGTGGCGAGGGCGTATGGCTCGAGGACTTCGACGGCAAGCGTTACCTGGATGCCGTGAGCAGCTGGTGGGTCAACGTGTTCGGCCACGCCAACCCGCGCATCAACCAGCGCATCAAGGACCAGGTCGACCAGCTGGAGCACGTGATTCTCGCCGGTTTCAGCCACCAGCCGGTGATCGAGCTGTCCGAGCGCCTGGTGGCCATGACCCCGGCCGGCCTGGACCGGGTGTTCTATGCCGACAACGGCTCGTCATGCATCGAAGTGGCGCTGAAGATGAGCTTCCACTATTGGCAGAACATCGGCAAACCAGCGAAAAAACGCTTCGTTACCCTGACCAACAGCTACCACGGCGAAACCATTGCCGCGATGTCCGTGGGTGACGTGCCGCTGTTCACCGAAACCTACAAGGCGCTGCTGCTCGACACCATCAAGGTGCCAAGCCCGGACTGCTACCTGCGCCCCGAAGGCATGGGCTGGGAAGAGCACTCGCGCAACATGTTCACCGCCATGGAACAGACCCTGGCCGAGCACCACGAAACCCTCTCGGCGGTGATCATCGAGCCGCTGATCCAGGGTGCCGGTGGCATGCGCATGTATCACCCGGTGTACCTCAAACTGCTGCGCGAAGCCTGCGACCGCTATGACGTGCACCTGATCCACGACGAGATCGCCGTCGGTTTCGGCCGCACCGGCACCATGTTCGCCTGTGAACAGGCCGGCATCCGCCCGGATTTCCTCTGCCTGTCCAAGGCCCTGACCGGTGGCTACCTGCCGCTGGCCGCCTGCCTGACCACCGACAAGGTTTACCAGGCCTTCTACGACGATTACCCGACCCTGCGCGCGTTCCTTCACTCGCACAGCTACACCGGCAACCCGCTGGCCTGCGCCGCCGCCCTGGCGACACTGGACATCTTCGAGCAGGACAACGTGATCGAGGCCAACAAGGCCCTGGCCACGCGCATGGCCAGCGCCACCGCGCACCTGGCCGATCATGCCCACGTCGCCGAAATCCGCCAGACCGGCATGGCCCTGGCCATCGAGATGGTCCAGGACAAGGCCACCAAGGCCGCCTACCCGTGGCAGGAGCGTCGTGGCCTGAAGGTGTTCGAGCACGCCCTGACCCGCGGCGCCCTGCTGCGCCCGCTGGGTAGCGTGGTGTACTTCCTGCCGCCGTATGTGATTACTCCGGAGCAGATCGACTTCCTCGCCGAAGTGGCCAGCGAAGGCATCGACATCGCCACCCGCGACAGCGTCAGCGTCGCCGTACCGGCCAACTTCCACCCCGACTTCCGCGACCCGGGCTAGTCGCCGCACCTCCTTCCTTGTGGGAGCGGGCTTGCCCGCGAACGAGGGCTAAGCCCTCGCCAGACACCCGCGGTGCCTGCTTCGCGGGCAAGCCCGCTCCCACAGGGGCTCTGCGTACAACCCTATACCGAGCTGAACCATGAGACTGTCCCGCTTCTTCATCGACGCCCCCCTGAGCCTCGGCGAGCACGACCTGCCCGAAGCCCAGGCCCACTACATCGGCCGCGTCCTGCGCATGGCCCCCGGCGACGCCGTGCAACTGTTCGACGGCAGCGGCCAGGAATACCTCGGCCAGTTGCTCGAAGTCGGCAAGAAGACGGTCCGCGTCAGCCTCGACCAGGCCCTCGCCGGCCAGCCTGACTCGCCGCTGCACGTCCACCTCGGCCAGGGCCTGTCCCGCGGCGAGCGCATGGACTGGGCGATCCAGAAGGCCACCGAGCTTGGCGCGAACGCAATCACGCCGATCGTCAGCGAACGCTGTGAAGTGCGCCTGAAGGACGAACGCGCCGACAAGCGCCTGGCCCATTGGCGCCAGGTGGCGATCAGTGCCTGTGAACAATGTGGCCGTTCGACCTTGCCGGTCATTCATCCGCCCGTGACACTGGCCGAATGGCTGAAGGCCACCGAAGCCGACCTCAAACTGGTCCTGCACCCAGTCGCCGAACCACTGACCAGCCATGACAAGCCGGCGACGCTGGCCTTCCTGATCGGCCCGGAAGGGGGGCTGAGCGAGGCGGAGGTCGAACAGGCCAAGGCCGCTGGCTTCCACGCTGCACGCCTCGGGCCGCGGGTCCTGCGCACCGAGACCGCCCCCGTGGTGGCGCTGTCGGTAGCGCAGCAGTTGTGGGGTGATTTTTCGTAAACAAAAAGCTAACGCACGTACAGCGACACCGCCACGAAGTGCATCAGGCTGCCGGCAATCACGAACAGGTGCCAGATGCCATGCCAGTGGCGGAAGCGGCTGTCGAAGGCGAAGAAGATGATCCCCACGGTGTAGAACACGCCGCCGGCCGCCAGCCAGGTGAAGCCGGCAGTGCCTAGGCTGTTCAGCAGTGGCTTGACCGCCACCAGCACGATCCAGCCCATCACCGCATAGATGATGATCGACAGGATGCGCGCCTCCGAGCGCGGTTTGATTTCCTGCAGCATGCCGATCACCGCCAGCCCCCAGACCACGCCGAACAGGCTCCAGCCCCAGGGTCCGCGCAAGCTGACCAGACAGAACGGGGTGTAGCTGCCGGCGATCAGCAGGTAGATCGACAGGTGGTCGAGCTTGCGCATGATCACCTTCGCCCGCCCACGGGTGCTGTGGTAGAGGGTGGAGATGCTGTAGAGCAACAGCAAGGTGCTGCCGTAGATGGAGAAACTGACGATCTTCCAGGGGTCGCCCTGCAGGCCCGCAACGACGATCAGCCAGATGGCACCGATACAGGCCAGGACGGCACCGACCAGGTGGGTCCAGGCGTTGAAGCGTTCACCGTAGTACATGCAAACACAGACCTCGCTAGGTGGGCTGGGTTCCTGAGTCGTCCTGTTCCGGCCTATTCGCGGGTGAACCCGCTCCCACAGGGATCGCACATGTTTCAAGGGCAGTGCAATACCTGTGGGTTTATCGAGGCGTCGAACCGCCGCGAAAGGGCCATCAGCCCGAACATCCTACCCAAGGGCAGGTTGCAGTTCAGCGTCACGCACCAATCTTTCCAACCCGGCCAGGTCCGGCACCCGCGCCACCTGTTCGCCCACCTGCACGGCGGCCAGTTCCAGGCTGCCCAGCGGCACATCCACGTAGTTCAGCTGGCTGTCGAGCTTGCAAGAGCGCGGGATGTCCTGCAGCAGCACTGCCAGGTAGCGCAAACCGGTATCCCCCAAGGCATTCAGCACCACGATCCGCGCCCTTTCACCACACGGCGTCTCACCGCCACAGGCCGCTTCGAAGCCGATCAACGGCAAATGCTGCTGACGCCAGTCGATCCAGCCCAGGTGCCAGGCCGGATCACCCGGGTCGCACACCAGGTTACGTTGGCCGATCAACTCGACCACGGCAACGTTGGGCAATACCAAGGTACGGTCGCCCAACGGCAGTAGCAGGCCAGTGAGGCTGCTGCGTTGCCCTGCAATCAGTTCAAGCATGGGTATCACTCCAGCGGGCGATGCTCTGCAGCAGCACCGACTCCTGATAGGGTTTGCCCAGGTAATCGTTGACGCCAATGGCCATGGCCCGGTCGCGGTGTTTCTGCCCGGTGCGCGACGTGATCATGATGATCGGCAGGTCTTTCAGGCGCTCGTCACGGCGAATACGGGTGGCCACTTCGAACCCGTCCATGCGCGGCATCTCGATGTCCAGCAACAGCACGTCCGGGCGGTGCTCTTCCAGCAGGGCCATGGCATCGACTCCATCCTTGGCGGTCAACACGCTCATGCCATGGCGTTCCAGCAGGCGGCTGGTGACCTTGCGCACGGTGACCGAGTCGTCCACCACCATCACCAGCGTGGCCCGCCGCGGTGCCGGGCCGAACAAGGTGCGTTGCACGCCGCTGCCACCGGGCAGACGCGCCAGCCGCCGCTGCTGGCCGCGCAACTGGCCCAGCAGGTCGAGGATCAGCACCACCCGGCCATCACCGAGCAAGGTCGCCCCCGACAAGCCCGCCACGGCCGCGAATTGCGGGCCGAGGCTCTTCACCACGATCTCGCGGCTGGGCGACAGGCTGTCCACCTGGATGGCGAACGACTGCTCCTGGGAATGCACCAGCAACACCGGCAGCGGCACGCTCTGCCCAAGCAGCACCGGGCGTGGCAGCCCCTGCAGCAGCTCGCCCAGGTAGCGCAACGCGTACTCGTGGCCGCCATACACATAACGCGGGGCATCCAGCTGGTAGCAGGCGGCCAGTTCGGCCGGTGGTACACGTACGATGCCCTCGATGGTGTTGAGCGGAATGGCGTACTGTTCTTCGCCCAGGTGCACCATCAAGGCCCGGTTGATCGAGACGGTGAACGGCAGGCGGATCAGGAAGCGCGCACCCTTGCCCTGGGCCGATTCGATGGTCATCGAACCCCCCAGCTGCTTGACCTCTTCGTGCACCACGTCCATGCCCAGGCCGCGCCCGGAAATCTGGGTGATCTTCTCTGCCGTGGAAAAGCCCGGGCGCAGGATGAACTGCAGGATCTCGTGATCGCTCAGTTGCGCTTGCGGGTCCAGCAGGCCGCGCTTGATCGCCTTGCGCCGTACCGCCTCCAATGGCACGCCGGCGCCGTCGTCGATCATCTCTATGACAATGTCGGCGCCTTCGTGCAGCAAGTTCAAGTGAATGGTGCCCTGTTCCGGCTTGCCTGCAGCCAGGCGTGCCTCACGCGACTCCAGGCCATGGTCGACGGCATTGCGCAGCATATGCTCCAGTGGCGCGACCATGCGTTCGAGCACGCTGCGGTCCAGCTCGCCCTCGGCGTTGCCGACCACCAGCTCGACTTGCTTGCCGAGCTCGCTGGCCACCTGGCGCACTACCCGCTGCAAGCGCGGTACCAGGCGTTCGAACGGCACCATCAGGGTCGCGGTCAGGCCCTCCTGCAACTGGCTGTTCACCCGCGCCTGTTGCTGCAGCAGGCTGTAGGCCTCCTGGGCGCGCTGGGTAAGGGTTTCCTTGAGGTCGAGCAGGTCGGAGGCCGACTCGAACAGTGCTCGCGACAACTGCTGCAGCTGCGAGTGGCGATCCATCTCCAACGGGTCGAAATCTTCGTAGGCATCCCCCTCGAACGCCTGCCGACTGCTGATCCGCCCCTGGGTCTCGATGTCCAGGCGCAGCAGTTGGTCGCGCATGCGTTCCAGGGTGGTTTCCATCTCGTTGAGGGCGAACTGGGCGTCGTTGACCTGCTGTTCGATACGTCCACGAATGACCGAATGCTCACCGGCCAGGTTACCCAGATCGTCGAGCAGCTCGGCGTCGACCTTGACCATGTCGCCCGTCGCCCGCTCCGGTGCCGCTGCCGGTATTTCGGCAGGTGCGGTGTCGGTCGGGGCCTGGCCGGCCGCGCTGTCGGTCAACGCGGCGCTGCTGAAGTTGCGGATGTAATCGATCAGCGCGGTAGCGGCGTGCAGCGGCTGGCCAAGGCGCGCGGCATCGAGCATGTGCGCCAGGCGGTCATGGCAGTTCTGCAGCAGCGCGAACAACGGCCCGCTCGGCGGCAGGCGCCCTGCGGCGAGCAGCTCGTAGAGGAATTCCAGTTCATGGGCCAGGTCGCCGATGGCGCTGATCTCGACCATGCGCGCACCACCCTTGAGGGTGTGCAGGTCGCGCAACAGGTTCTCTACCTCGACGCTGCTGCGCGGGTCGGCCTGCCAGCGCGCCAGGGCGGCGGCGGCACTTTCGACAATGTCCGAGCTTTCTTCGAGGAAGACTTCCAGCAGCTCCTTGTCGCCCGGGCTGTCGGGTTCATCATCCTGCTCCAGTGAGCCAGACAGCGGCGTCACCGCGTCAGGGCTGACCAAGCCGGTAGCATCCGGAGCCAGTGCGCCATCCAATAGTTCACGCAGGGCGTCGACGCAGTCAGGCCGCGGGCTGAGCTCCTGCCCGGCCGCCACTTCGTCGAGCATGTCCAACAGGGCTTCATGGGCTTGCTGGGCAACGGCGAAGAAACGCGGGCTGGCGCCCAGGCTGCCCTCTTCCACGGCGCCGTAGAGGTCAAGCAGCGCCTCGCAGACGGCATCCATCTGCCACAGATCGGCCAAATGCGCGGCGTGACCAAGGCTGGTCAGCTCATCGAGCAAGGTATCCAGCGGTTCGCGTTGCCCGGGCTGCTGTTGCCAGCGCGACAGCAGCGACTCGGCATCCAGCAGGATGTCCATGGCCTGGGCCAGGAAACTGGCAATCAGCTGCGGATCACGCTTGCCATGGCGGCTGTGCTGGGGCTCGGCATGCAGGCTGGCCAGACGCAGATCCACTGCTTCACCAACCTGCTCGATCAGTTGGGCCGCACCCGCAATGGCTGCCAACGGCGTACTGCCAAGCTGCGCCAAGCCCTGCAGGAACAGGCCATGGGCTGTTTGCAGCCAATGCAGCTCCGCCGCCTGCAACGGCAGCTGGTGCCCCCGGTACTCGCGCACCAGGCGGTCGAAGGCGGTGGCCAGCTCGGCGATCGGCATGACCCCGGCCATGGCAGCGCTGCCCTTGAGGGTGTGCAAGGCGCGTTGCAGGCTGTCGCTGACTTCGCTGCCCTGGCCATCGGCGCTCCGCAGAAAGCCTTCCAGGCTGGCCAGGTGACCCTGTGCTTCATTGCGGAAGATATCCAGCAGCTGCGGATCGAGGCCATCGATGTCGGCGCTGACCGGGGTGTCGTTCTCGGCCAGGGCGTGCAGGTGGCTCGCCAGTTGTTCGATCTCGGTCAATTGCGGCAACTGGCCAGCTGCAAAGTCGGCCAGCAGGTCCGGTAGGTGGACGAACACCTGCTGCAGCGCCACCGCGCCCTCCGGGGTCAGGGCGATGCGCCCCTCCAGCACCCGGTTGAGCAGGTGCTCACCGCCCCAGGCCAGCTCGGCCACCGCCTCTGCATGAACCATGCGCCCACTGCCCTTGAGCGTATGCAGGTCACGACGCACTTCTACCAAGGCGTCGCGCAGGCTGTTGTCGGCGCGCCAGCGCAGCCAGTGCCGTTCGATCTCCGGTAGCAATTCGCCGGCTTCTTCGAGGAACACCTCACGCAATTCATCATCAATGCCGTCGCTGCCATCCTGCGCCTCGGACGGGCCCGCGTGGGTGCACTGGACACCCAGCCTGGTCAGGCTGGCACGGGCCATGTCGAGGAACGGTTGCGCATCGGCCAGCGGGTCGGCGACCCGCCACTGCAAGTAGCACTCGGCGGCACTGAGGGCCTCGGCGAGGTGGGTCAGTTCGTCCGCCGGTGGCTCCACCTCCAGGTGCTGCAACCAGCCCTGCACATAGCCCGCGCAACCGGCAAACACCTCGGCGGCCGCCGGCAGCATCAGCATCGCCAACGCGCCGTACACCTGCTGCAACAACCCCGGCAGTGGCTGCAGACGCTGACGCGGCCAGCCGGACTCCAGGCAATCGCCGATCAGGTCCTTGGCCTGCTGGAGCACGGACAGTGATTCGTGCAGCACCAACTGGCGAATCTCGGCCAGGTCGGAACCGGGCAGGCCGCCCTGCCCGCCTTCCTCCAGGGGCAGGACCATGCCGTTGAGCGTGGCCTCCACATACAACAGGGCACCGGCCACATCCATCAATACCGCGTCGTCCACCGCGCGCTCACCCTGGGCCAGGGCCTGCAGCGCCAGCACCTGGTCGATGATCACCCGGCGCGGTTGCTGGAAGCCCAGCACTGCCAGGGTATCGGCAACATGGCGCAACGGCGCGAGCAGCGCTTCCAGGTCTTCGCTGTGCTGGCGGTCGCCGCGCACGAACTGGTCCAGGCGCTCCTTGATCCGCATCAGGTCGTCGCACAGGGCGCTGACCACCGAGCGCAGGGCATCACGCCCCGGCCCGGCCTGCATCTGTTCCCGCCAGTTGCCCAGTGACAAGTCGAGGTTGGCCAGGTCATCGGAGCCGGCAAAGCGCTGCGCGGCGCCGCTGATCAGGCTGCCCTGGGCCAAGGGCTCGACGCCACGGCAGGCGCGCAGCTGGTTGAGCAGCGGCAGCATCACCAGTGGCAGGTCATGGCGTGCACCGCGCAACCGCTCCAGATAGGACGGCAGCTGCTCCAGGCCCCGGAACAACGGCCCCAGGCAGTCACCCCGTGGGCTGACCTGGCCCTCGGCCAAGGCCTTGGCCAGCAGCTCCAGCTCCTCGGCCAGGCGCGTGGCGCCGCGCAGCTCGAGCATGCGCAGGCAACCATGCACCTGGTGCAGGTTATCCACAACGAAAGCCAGCATCGACAAGTCGTCGGTCTCGCCGGCAAAGCGCTCCAGGGCCTGACGGGCCTGGCTCAGGCAATCGAAGATGGCGGCCCGGGTCCAGGCCAGGGCCACGGTATCGTGGCGCTCGGGGCTTACGGCGGCAGAAGCCATGGATATTCCTCAGCTTCGCTCGGCCGGAGCCGGCAGGGTGAACCCGGAGACCGAGCGGCGCATCTCGCTGGCCATGCGCGCCAGGTGGCGGATGCTGTCGGCGGTGGCGCCAGAGCCGGCGGAAGTCTGCGCGGTGATCTGCTGGATTACCGCCATGGTGTGGGAAATCTGCCCTGCCGAGGAGGTCTGCAACTGGGCGGCATCCGAGATGCTGTGGATAAGTTCGGCGAGGTTCTGCGATACGCCTTCGATCTCGGCCAACGCCACGCCGGCATCCTGGGCCAGGCGCGCACCGCGCACCACCTCGGCGGTGGTCTGCTCCATGGAGATCACCGCCTCGTTGGTATCCGCCTGGATGGTCCGCACCAGCGCTTCGATCTGCCGGGTCGCCGAGGACGAGCGCTCGGCCAGGCGCTGCACTTCGTCGGCGACCACGGCAAAGCCGCGGCCGGCTTCACCCGCCAGCGAGGCCTGAATCGCCGCATTGAGGGCGAGAATGTTGGTCTGGTCGGCAATGTCGTCGATCAGGCTGACGATATCGCCGATTTCCTGGGAAGACTCGCCCAGGCGCTTGATCCGCTTGGCGGTGTCCTGGATCTGCTCGCGGATGTTGTCCATGCCGTTGATGGTGTTGTGCACCACCTCGTTGCCCTTGTTGGCGATTGCCACCGAGCGCTCGGCGACCTTGGCCGACTCATAGGCGTGGGCGGAAACCCGGTCGATCGACTCGACCATGTCGCCGACCGCCTCCGACGCCTCGCTGATCTGCTCGGCCTGGTGCTCCGAAGCCTTGGCCAGCTGGCGCGCGGTGTTCTGCGTGTCCTGCACGGCAGCGGCGACCTGCTCGGCGCTGTGGTTGATGGTGGCCACCAGGTCGCGCAGCTGGTCGACCGAGTAGTTGATCGAGTCGGCGATGGCGCCGGTGAAGTCTTCGGTCACCGACACGGTGACGGTCAGGTCGCCGTCGGCCAGCTCTTCGATTTCATCGAGCAGGCGCATGATCGCCTGCTGGTTGCGTTCGTTCTTTTCCGCGGTTTCCTGCAACTGGCGGTGGGTGGTGCGGACCATTACCAGGCCGATCAGAATGATCGAAGCCAGCGCCAGCAGGCCCAGCGCGTACCCCCCGACAGTATCCAGGGTGCGGCCACTGGCCAGGTTCTCGAAACCGTTGGCCAGGTGCGAGGCTTCATCGAGCAAGGTCTGCGACAGGCTGAAGATGTTGCCGGCTGCTTCGCGTACGCGGAATAGCTCAGGCGAGGTCTCGAGGATTTCATCGACGGAACCTGCCACGAACTGGAACAGTTCGGCGATTTCCGCCAGGCGGGCGCGCGCGTCAGCGTCCTCGACGCGGGTCACCTGGATCGCCGGGTTGCCGCCCAGCATGCCCTCGAGCACCTGTCCGAAGCGGCTGGCATCGCGGCCGAAGGTATCGGCCGCCTGCGCCGCCGTGTCGTCGCCGGCAAGTACCGTGTTGACCGAACCGAGAATGCGCTCGGCCAGCAGCAGCTGGCGCTGGGCCACCACTACCTGGTTGGCCGGGGCACCACTCTGCAGCAGGATCTCGACCACCTTCTCGTACTCGACCTGCAGCTGCGGCACGGTTTCGGCGAGGGTTGCCGCCACCTGGTGCAGCGACAGCACGGTCTGCTCGCTGGCCAGAATGGTATCGGTGTTCTTGCGCAAGTTCTCCCAGTCCTGGCGCACGGCTTCCATTTCATCGCGGACCGCGGGCGGTGCCGCAGGCAGGCCGGTGGACTTGTCGCCTTCGCGCAGGTAGCCCCAGCGCCGCTCGAAATCGTTGCGCGCATCCGACAGCAGCTTGAACGCCAGTGCCTTGCCCGCCGCGGCCTCGGTGGCGTTCTTGGCGATGCGCTGGGACAGCACCCGCAGCTCGCCGGCGTGGCCGATGTACTGCTTGTCGTGATTGGCCTGGGTGTTGAGGTAGGCGAAGTTGGCGAACAGCAGGATGATCGACAGGATCAGGATCACGAACAGCACAGTGATCTGCACGATGCTGCGCGTGCGAGGGGTCATGCTGGCAGGGGCGACGGGTGTGGCCGGCTTGTTCACGTTCGAAAGTCCTATAGCGCCACGTCAAGAAAACCCGGCGCCTGGGCCAGGGCGAAGGGGCTGAAGATCGCCCAGTTGCGTTCACGCGGGAAGTGCCCCTGCACGAAGCGGGCAGCCGCCCGCAGCAGCGGCTGCGGTGGCGACAGTTCCAGGCTGCTCAGGGCGAAATGCTGCAGGCCCAGCACCTCGTCGACCAGCAGGCCGACGAACAGGTCTTCGTGGTCCAGCACCAGCACCCGCCGCTGTTTGCCTGGTGCGGCAGGGCCAAGGCCGAAGAAACTGCTCAGGTCCATCACCGGCAAAAGCCGGCCGCGCAGGTTGGCCACGCCACACACCCACGGCTGCACGCCAGGCACGCGGCTGCTGCGCGGCTCGCGCAGCACTTCGGCGACCTCGCCCATGGGCGCGACGAACCACTGCCCGGCGATGCGAAAACCGATGCCACTCCATTGCTGCAGGCGGGTGTCCTGCGGCGGCTGGTCGGCCACCAGCAGGCGGCAGCGCCGGTCAATGTCCAGCAACAGCTCGAAGGCGGTCAGCGACGCGCCCTGCGGGCGGGTGGTCAAGCGCCCAGTACTTCTTTGAGTTTGGCGATCAGCGCGTCTTCTTCCACCGGTTTGGTCAGGAAGTCACGGGCGCCCTGGCGCTTGGCCCAGATACGGTCGGTTTCCTGGTCCTTGGTGGTCACCACCACCACGGGGATGGCGCTGGTTTCCGGATCCTTGCTCAGCTGGCGGGTAGCCTGGAAGCCGTTCATACCGGGCATGACGATGTCCATCAGCACCGCGTCGGGCTTTTCCTGGCGGGCCAGGGCCACGCCATCAGCACCGTTGTTGGCCTTGAGCACCTGGTGACCGTGCTTTTCCAGCCATTCGGTCAATCTGTACATCTCTGTCGGCGAGTCGTCGACAATCAGAACTCGGGCCATGCTGTTTCCCCATCAGGAAAAATTGAAGGCCGCGCCTGCGCGGCGCGGTCAGGGTGCGGGTTGTTCGGGCGCGGCGAAACCGGGCACATGGGCCCTGATCGCGTCGAGCAGTTCTTCCTTGCTGAATGGTTTGGTCAGGAACTGATCGGAACCGACCACCCGGCCGCGGGCCTTGTCGAACAGGCCATCGCGAGATGACAGGAGAATCACCGGGATGTCCTTGAAGGCACTGTTGTGCTTGATCACCGCACAGGTCTGATAACCATCCAGGCGAGGCATCAGCACGTCGACGAAGATGATCTGCGGCTGGTGGTCGATGATCTTGGCCAGGGCATCGAAGCCGTCACTGGCAGTGATCACCTCGCAGCCTGCTTCGCCGAGCAACATCTGCGCGGTGCGGCGGATCGTGCGGGAATCGTCGATCACCATCACCTTCAGGGGCTGTTCCATAAGTTGCGCTACCATCGCTGCACTGTGTGGGCGGCAAGCCACTGATGGCTTGCAGCTTGAAGCTGAGGGCATTTTTAGCACACTCCGGGTGCCCGTTCCATCTGCCGCCCCCTTGACCCGCGGCGTTCACAGCGCCACCCTGAGCCACTTTTCTTTCGATTCACCGCGGCCACGCGCCGCCAAGAGGAACCACCCCATGAGCGTTCGCCTCGGCATTGTCATGGACCCGATTGCGTCCATCTCCTACAAGAAGGACAGCTCGCTGGCCATGCTGCTGGCTGCCCAGGCCCGCGGCTGGAGCCTGTTCTACATGGAGCAGCGCGACCTGTACCACGGTGAAGGCAAGGCCCGCGCGCGCATGCGCCCGCTGAACGTGTTCGCCGACCCGGCGCGCTGGTTCGAACTGGGCGAAGAGCAGGACAGCGCCCTGGCAGAGCTGGACGTGGTGCTGATGCGCAAGGACCCGCCGTTCGACATGGAGTTCGTCTACAGCACCTACCTGCTGGAGCAGGCAGAGCGCGAAGGCGTGCTGGTGGTGAACCGCCCGCAGAGCCTGCGCGACTGCAACGAAAAACTGTTCGCCACCCAGTTCCCGCAGTGCATGGCGCCGACTCTGGTCAGCCGCCGCGCCGACATCCTGCGTGAATTCGCCAGCACCCACGGCGACGTGATCCTCAAACCGCTGGACGGCATGGGCGGTGCCTCGGTGTTCCGCCACCGCGTAGGCGACCCCAACCTCTCGGTGATCCTCGAGACCCTCACCCAGCATGGCGGCCAGCAGATCATGGCGCAGGCCTACCTGCCCGAGATCAAGGACGGCGACAAGCGCATCCTGATGATCGACGGTGAACCGGTCGACTACTGCCTGGCCCGTATCCCCGCCAGTGGCGAGACCCGTGGCAACCTGGCTGCCGGTGGCCGCGGCGAAGCCCGCCCACTGACCGAGCGCGACCGCTGGATCGCCGCCCAGGTCGGCCCGAGCCTGCGTGAAAAGGGCCTGCTGTTCGTCGGCCTCGACGTGATCGGCGACTTCCTCACGGAAATCAACGTCACCAGCCCCACCTGCATCCGCGAGATCGACGCGGCCTACAACACCGATATCGGTGGCAAGCTGATGGATGCCATTGATCGCCAGCTCAAGGCGCGCTGACCGCCGACGCGGAGCAAATGCGCGGAGTGGGGTATGATGCCGGTCCTTTTCGACTGAGCTGCTGCCCCGCCCTGCGGTTGCTGGATACCCGATGACGCTGCCTGCCGACATCCCCGCCGACCTGCTGCCACCGCGCGTTCGCCCGGTGGATCGGCTTGGCTTTACCCTGTTTCTGGCTGCCCTGGTGCACCTGGCGCTGATCCTTGGCGTCGGTTTTACCGTGGTCAAACCGGCGGAAATCCGCCAGACCATGGACATCACCCTGGCCACCTTCAAAAGCGAGAAAGCGCCGAAGAAGGCTGATTTCCAGGCGCAGGACAACCAGCAAGGCAGCGGCACCCTGGAGAAGAAAGCAGTACCCACCACTACCGAAGTGGCGCCATTCCAGGACAGCAAGATCAACAAGGTCACCCCGCCTCCTGCGGCCAAGCCCGAAGTAGTGCCGCCGCCCACGCCAGAGAAGTCCGCAGTGGCGACCAAGGCGCCGAAAGCGCAGAAGGTCGAGCCCAAGCCCAAGGAAAGCAAGCCACAGCCCAAGCCAGCGGCGGCCACGCCGGACTTTGACAGCTCGCAACTGTCGAGCCAGATCGCCAGCCTCGAGGCGGAGCTTTCCAACGAACAGCAGATGTACGCCAAGCGCCCGCGCATTCACCGCCTGAATGCGGCTTCGACCATGCGCGACAAGGGCGCCTGGTACAAGGAAGAGTGGCGCAAGAAGGTCGAGCGGGTGGGTAACCTGAACTACCCCGACGAGGCACGCCGGCAGCAGATCTACGGCAACTTGCGGATGATGGTGTCGATCAACCGCGATGGCTCGCTGTATGAGGTGCTGGTGCTGGAGTCGTCCGGGCAACCGGTGCTGGACCAGGCAGCCCAGCGCATCGTGCGGCTGGCGGCGCCATTTGCGCCGTTTACCGGGGACCTGGCGGAGTTTGACCGGCTGGAGATCATCCGCACCTGGCGCTTTGCCCGCGGCGACCGCCTGTCCAGTAACTGATCCAACGGCCTGCAAAGCCCCCTGTGGGAGCGGGTTTACCCGCGAATGCGCCAGATCAGGGAATGATGTCGCCTGGTGTGACGCATTCGCGGGTAAACCCGCTCCCACAGGGATCGCGCGAGCCTCGTTGCGCACCTTGTCAGCCTCGCCACCTGGCGCCACACTATCCCCCATGAAAACCCTCACACCGAGCTACCTCAAGCATCAGTTCCTGATCGCCATGCCGCACATGGCTGATCCGAACTTCGCCCAGACCCTCACGTACATCGTCGAGCACAACGCCAATGGCGCCATGGGCCTGGTGGTCAACCGGCCACAGGAGCTGAACCTGGCCGACATTCTCGAGCAGTTGCGCCCGAACGAGGTACCACCGGCCAGCACCTTGCAGGTCCCCATCTATCAGGGTGGCCCGGTGCAGACCGACCGTGGTTTCGTGCTGCACAGCAGTGAATGCAGCTTCCAGGCAACTGTGGCCCTGGAAGGGTTGTCGCTGACTACCTCGCAGGACGTGCTGCTGGCCATCGCCGCCGGGGTGGGGCCGAAACAAAGCCTCATCACGCTCGGCTATGCCGGCTGGGAAGCGGGCCAACTGGAGGCCGAACTGGCCGACAACGCCTGGCTCAACTGCCCGTTCGACCCAGAGATCATCTTCGGCCTGGCCAGCGACCTGCGCCTGGACGCCGCTGCCGCCAGCCTGGGGATCAACCTCAGCCTGCTGACCAGCCAGGCGGGGCACGCCTGATGAGTGAATTGCGTTTACTGCTGGGCTTCGACTACGGCACCAAGCAGATCGGCGTAGCCGTCGGCCAGGTGGTCACCGGCCAGGCCCGCGAGCTGTGCACCCTGAAGGCGCAGAACGGCGTACCGGACTGGGCCCAGGTGGAAAAGCTCATCGCTGAATGGAAGCCCGATGCCATCGTCGTAGGCCTGCCGCTGAATATGGACGGCACACCGAGCGAAATGAGCGAGCGCGCGGAAAAGTTCGCCCGCCGCCTCAATGGCCGCTTCAACCTGCCCGTGCACACCCACGACGAACGCCTGACCACCTTCGAGGCCAAAGGCGAGCGCCTGGCCCGCGGCGGCCAGCGCGGCAGCTACCGTGACAACCCGGTCGACGCCATCGCCGCCGCCTTGCTGCTGCAAGGCTGGCTGGAGGCCAATACCTGATCTTTTCGCGTTTACGTCGGGGCAATCACTACGCCCCCGGCGCCCCCAGGAGATACGCAATGAGCCTACCCAATCCCGCCGACCTGATCCGGCAGATGGCTGTCGACCTTCGCGCCCATCTGGCCCGCCGCAACATCACCGAGCCGCGCTTCATCGGCATCCGTACCGGCGGCGTCTGGGTTGCCCAGGCCCTGCAGCAGGAAATGGCCGACCAGAGCCCGCTCGGCACCCTGGACGTGTCGTTCTATCGCGATGACTTCAGCCAGAACGGACTGCACCCGCAGGTGCGCCCGTCGGAGCTGCCATTCGAGGTCGAAGGCCAGCACCTGGTGCTGATCGACGACGTGCTGATGAGCGGTCGCACCATCCGCGCCGCACTCAACGAACTGTTCGATTACGGCCGCCCCGCCAGCGTCACCTTGGTCTGCCTGCTCGATCTCGATGCCGGCGAACTGCCCATCCGCCCCAATGTGCTCGGCGCCACCCTGTCGCTGGCCGCCCATGAACGGGTAAAATTGACCGGACCCGCACCGCTCGCCCTCGAGCGCCAGGACCTCGCCACCGCTTCTGCCCTTTAAGAGTCCCCTCGCGATGACGCCAATCGACGCCAAGCGCCCGCTGCAGCTCAATGATCAGGGCCAGCTGCGCCACTTTCTCTCGCTCGACGGTTTGCCCCGCGAACTGCTCACCGAGATCCTCGACACCGCCGACTCGTTCCTCGAAGTCGGCGCCCGGGCCGTGAAGAAAGTCCCGTTGCTGCGCGGCAAGACCGTGTGCAACGTGTTCTTCGAGAACTCGACCCGTACCCGCACCACCTTCGAGCTGGCTGCCCAGCGCCTGTCCGCCGACGTGATCAGCCTGAACGTGTCGACCTCCTCGACCAGCAAGGGCGAGACCCTGTTCGACACCCTGCGCAACCTCGAAGCCATGGCTGCCGACATGTTCGTCGTACGCCACTCCGACTCCGGCGCCGCACACTTCATCGCCGAGCATGTGTGCCCGGACGTCGCCGTGATCAACGGCGGTGACGGCCGCCACGCGCACCCGACCCAGGGCATGCTCGACATGCTGACCATCCGCCGCCACAAGGGCAGCTTCGAGAACCTCTCGGTGGCGATCGTCGGCGACATCCTGCACTCGCGTGTGGCCCGCTCCGACATGCTCGCGCTCAAGGCGCTGGGCTGCCCGGACATCCGCGTGATCGGGCCGAAGACCCTGATCCCGATCGGCATCGAGCAGTACGGCGTGAAGGTCTACACCGACCTCGCCGAAGGCCTGAAAGACGTCGACGTGGTGATCATGCTGCGCCTGCAGCGTGAGCGCATGGCGGGTGGCCTGCTGCCCAGCGAAGGCGAGTTCTACCGCCTGTTCGGCCTGACCACCGCACGCCTGGCCGGCGCCAAGCCTGACGCCATCGTCATGCACCCAGGCCCGATCAACCGTGGCGTGGAAATCGAATCGGCAGTGGCCGACGGCAAACACTCGGTGATCCTCAACCAGGTCACCTACGGCATCGCCGTGCGCATGGCCGTGCTGTCCATGGCCATGAGCGGGCAGAACGCGCAACGTCAATTCGACCAGGAGATCGCCCAGTGACCATCAGTATTCTTGGCGCCCGGGTCATCGACCCTGTCAGCGGCCTGGACCAGGTCACCGACCTGCACCTGGACGGCGGGCGCATCGCCGCCATCGGCGCCGCCCCGGCCGGTTTCAGCGCCAGCCGCACGATCAAAGCCGACGGCCTGATCGCCGCGCCCGGCCTGGTCGACCTTGGCGTCTCGCTGCGCGAGCCGGGCTACAGCCGCAAGGGTTCCATCGCCAGCGAAACCCGCGCCGCCGTGGCCGGCGGCGTCACCAGCCTGTGCTGCCCACCGCAGACCAAACCCGTGCTGGACACCTCGGCAGTGGCCGAACTGATCCTTGACCGCGCCCGCGAAGCCGCCAACAGCAAGGTCTACCCGATCGGCGCCCTGACCAAGGGCCTGGAGGGCGAACAGCTGGCCGAACTGGTTGCCCTGCGCGACACCGGTTGCGTGGCCTTCGGCAACGGCCTGAAGGAAATCCCCAACAACCGTACCCTGGCCCGCGCCCTGGAGTACGCCGCCACCTTCGACCTGACCGTGGTGTTCCACTCCCAGGACCGCGACCTGGCCCAGGGTGGCCTGGCCCACGAAGGTGCCATGGCCAGCTTCCTCGGCCTGCCGGGCATCCCCGAAACCGCCGAGACCGTGGCCCTGGCGCGCAACCTGCTGCTGGTGGAACAGACCGGCGTGCGTGCGCACTTCACCCAGATCACCAGCGCCCGTGGCGCACGGCTGATCGAGCAGGCCCAGCAGCTGGGCCTGCCGGTGACGGCAGACGTGGCGCTGTATCAGCTGATCCTCACCGACGAGTCGCTGCGTGAGTTCTCCAGCCTGTACCACGTGCAACCGCCACTGCGCACCGCCGCCGACCGCGACGGCCTGCGCGCGGCGGTGAAATCGGGGGTGATCCAGGCGATCTCCAGCCACCACCAGCCCCACGAGCGTGATGCCAAGCTGGCTCCGTTCGGCGCCACCGAACCGGGCATCAGCAGCGTCGAACTCCTGCTGCCGCTGGCCATGACCCTGGTCGAGGACGGCCTGCTCGACCTGCCGACCCTGCTGGCCCGCCTGAGCAGCGGCCCGGCCAAGGCCATGCGCCTGCCGGCCGGCGAGCTGAAAGTCGGCGGCGCAGCCGACCTGGTGCTGTTCGACGCCAAGGCTTCGACGATTGCCGGCGAGCAATGGTTGTCGCGCGGCGACAACTGCCCGTTCATCGGCCACTGCCTGCCGGCTGCCGTGCGTTATACCTTGGTCGATGGGCACGTCTGCCACGAGGCCTGAGTAGGGCCCTTCGCGGGTAAACCCGCTCCCACAGGGACCCTGCTGCCCTCCGGCGCAGCGCTATACCTGTGGGAGCGGGTTTACCCGCGAAGGAAGCAACGCAGATGTTCCTGCCAAGCGCGACCATTCATCCCCCCCGGTTGAAATCCTTTCCCCCACCCCCATATGAGTCTGCATCAGGCAATTTTGCCCCGCTGCGTGGAGACTCTCCCCTTGACCACCATCGTTTCTGTCCGCCGTAACGGCAAAGTCGTCATGGGCGGCGACGGCCAGGTATCCCTCGGCAACACCGTGATGAAAGGCAACGCCAAGAAGGTTCGTCGCCTGTACAACGGCGAAGTGATCGCCGGTTTCGCCGGTGCCACCGCCGACGCCTTCACCCTGTTCGAGCGCTTTGAAGCCCAGCTGCAGAAACACTCCGGCCACCTCGTGCGTGCCGCCGTCGAGCTGGCCAAGGAATGGCGTACCGACCGCTCCCTGAGCCGCCTGGAGGCCATGCTGGCGGTGGCCAACAAGGATGCATCGCTGATCATTACCGGCAACGGTGACGTGGTCGAACCGGAAGACGGCCTGATCGCCATGGGTTCCGGTGGTGGCTATGCCCAGGCTGCGGCCCGTGCCCTGCTGAACAAGACCGACCTGTCGGCCCGGGAAATCACCGAGGCTGCCCTGAACATCGCCGGTGACATCTGCGTGTTCACCAACCACAACCTGACCATCGAGGAGCAGGACCTGGCCGAGTAATCAGCTGTTCTGGCGTCCCGCTCATAGCGGGACTTTTCCACGCCGAGCACTCTGCCCAAGGACCATTTTTGATCATGTCCATGACCCCCCGCGAGATCGTCCACGAACTCAACCGCCACATCATCGGCCAGGACGACGCCAAACGCGCCGTCGCCATCGCCCTGCGCAACCGCTGGCGGCGCATGCAGCTCCCCGCCGAGCTGCGTGCCGAAGTGACACCGAAGAACATCCTGATGATCGGCCCTACCGGCGTCGGCAAGACCGAAATCGCCCGCCGCCTGGCCAAGCTGGCCAATGCGCCGTTCCTCAAGGTCGAAGCGACCAAGTTCACTGAAGTGGGCTACGTCGGCCGCGACGTCGAGTCGATCATCCGTGACCTGGCCGATGCCGCGCTGAAAATGCTGCGCGAACAGGAAATCGTCCGCGTGCGCCACCGCGCCGAAGACGCCGCCGAAGACCGCATCCTCGACGCCCTGCTGCCACAGGCGCGGGTCAGCAGCTTCAGTGAAGAAGCCGCGCAGACCAGCACCGACTCCAACACTCGCCAGCTGTTCCGCAAGCGCCTGCGCGAAGGTCAGCTGGACGACAAGGAAATCGAGATCGAAGTGGCCGAGAACATGGGCGTCGAAATCGCCGCGCCACCCGGCATGGAAGAGATGACCAACCAGCTGCAGAGCCTGTTCGCCAACATGGGCAAGGGCAAGCGCAAGACCCGCAAGCTGAAGGTCAAGGAAGCGCTGAAGATGGTGCGCGACGAGGAAGCCAGCCGCCTGGTCAACGAGGAAGAGCTCAAGGGCAAGGCCCTGGAAGCGGTCGAGCAGCACGGCATCGTGTTCATCGACGAAATCGACAAGGTGGCCAAGCGTGGCAACGTCGGCGGTGCCGATGTATCCCGTGAAGGCGTGCAGCGTGACCTGCTGCCGCTGATCGAAGGCTGCACCGTCAACACCAAGCTGGGCATGGTCAAGACCGACCACATCCTGTTCATTGCCTCTGGTGCGTTCCACCTGAGCAAGCCGAGCGACCTGGTGCCAGAGCTGCAAGGCCGCCTGCCGATCCGCGTCGAACTGAAGGCACTGACCCCGGAAGACTTCGAGCGCATCCTGCAAGAGCCGCATGCCTCGCTGACCGAGCAGTACAGTGCGCTGCTGAAGACCGAAGGCCTGAACATCGAGTTCGCCGCCGACGGCATCAAGCGCCTGGCCGAGATTGCCTATCAGGTCAACGAAAAGACCGAGAACATCGGTGCCCGCCGCCTGCACACCCTGCTCGAGCGCCTGCTCGAAGAAGTGTCGTTCAGTGCCGGTGACCTGGCCAGTACCCACGACGAAGCACCGATCCTGATCGATGCGGCGTATGTGAATGGCCACCTGGGTGAGCTGGCACAGAACGAAGACCTGTCGCGCTACATCCTGTAAGAGCGGCGTCGTCTTATTCGCGGGCAAGCCCGCTCCCACAGGTTATGTGATCACCTGTGGGAGCGGGCTTGCCCGCGAATGGGCCCTTGAATACCTTCTCAGGAAGCTGGAAGCTTGCGCCATCAGCTCCCGAGAGATTCAAGCCATGGCCCGCCTGCCCACCGCCATCAACCTGCACAAAGCCTCCAAGACCCTCAGCCTCACCTACGCCCCCGGCGAGGTCTATCAGCTGCCCGCCGAATTCCTGCGCGTGCACTCGCCTTCCGCCGAGGTCCAGGGCCACGGCAATCCCATCCTGCAATTTGGCAAGATCAACGTCGGACTGGTCGGCCTGGAACCGGCTGGCCAATATGCACTGAAACTGACCTTCGATGACGGCCATGACAGCGGCCTGTTCACCTGGGAGTACCTCGAGCAACTGTGCCTGCGCCAGGAGCAGCTGTGGGCCGAGTACCTCGATGAACTGCACAAGGCCGGCAAGTCCCGCGACCCGGCCGAATCGGTGGTCAAACTCATGCTCTAACTCAAGCCTTCCATGCTTTAGAGCGCATTTTCTAATCTCATCTGTTTGAATGCCTTACAGACAACTCTTGAACGGGTTGTCTTGCGCATTACATGAAAGTCGGGTAACCAATGGAGCTGGCAAGTTCCCTGCATTGCATTGAGGGCAATCAGGCACTGGCCGGTATGTAGAGGTCGCGAGCGAAAGCAGGCTGTCTTCACACGCAGAATCCCCCGCAGCTCATCGCCGAATGCATCCGGCCCGCAGCACCGCTGTTCCTTATCACTGGTCACCCGAGTAGCAGTACCGGGCTGTCCGCTGTGCGTTGCGCCACAGCAATCCGGTACTCGTCTCAGGACAACGGAGCGTCGTAGATGAGTAACAAGAACAACGATGAGTTGCAGCGGCAAGCCTCGGAAAACACCCTGGGGCTGAACCCGGTCATCGGCATCCGCCGCAAGGACCTGCTGAGCTCTGCGCGTACCGTGCTGCGTCAGGCCGTGCGCCAACCGCTGCACAGCGCCAAGCATGTCGCGCACTTCGGCCTGGAGCTGAAGAACGTGCTGCTGGGCAAGTCCAGTCTCGCCCCGGAAGGAGACGACCGTCGCTTCCAGGACCCAGCCTGGAGCAAGAACCCGCTGTACCGCCGTTACCTGCAGACTTACCTGGCCTGGCGCAAGGAGCTGCAGGAGTGGATCGGCAACAGTGACCTGTCGCCCCAGGACATCAGCCGTGGTCAGTTCGTGATCAACCTGATGACCGAAGCCATGGCACCGACCAACACCCTGTCCAACCCGGCGGCGGTCAAACGCTTCTTCGAAACCGGCGGCAAGAGCTTGCTGGACGGCCTGTCCAACCTGGCCAAGGACGTGGTCAACAACGGTGGCATGCCCAGCCAGGTCAACATGGACGCGTTCGAGGTCGGCAAGAACCTTGGCACCAGCGAAGGCGCCGTGGTCTACCGCAACGATGTGCTGGAGCTGATCCAGTACAGCCCGATCACCGAGCAGGTGCATGCCCGCCCGCTGCTGGTGGTGCCACCGCAGATCAACAAGTTCTACGTCTTCGACCTGAGCCCGGAAAAGAGCCTGGCGCGCTTCTGCCTGCGTTCGCAGCAGCAGACCTTCATCATCAGCTGGCGCAACCCGACCAAGGCCCAGCGCGAGTGGGGCCTGTCGACCTACATCGATGCGCTGAAGGAAGCGGTCGACGCGGTACTGGCGATTACCGGCAGCAAAGACCTGAACATGCTCGGCGCCTGCTCCGGCGGTATTACCTGCACCGCCCTGGTCGGCCACTACGCCGCGCTGGGTGAGCAGAAGGTCAACGCCCTGACCCTGCTGGTCAGCGTGCTCGACACCACGATGGACACCGAGGTCGCCCTGTTCGTCGACGAACAGACGCTCGAGGCGGCCAAGCGCCACTCTTACCAGTCCGGGGTGCTCGAAGGCAGCGACATGGCCAAGGTGTTCGCCTGGATGCGCCCCAACGACCTGATCTGGAACTACTGGGTCAACAACTACCTGCTCGGCAACGAGCCTCCGGTGTTCGACATCCTGTTCTGGAACAACGACACCACGCGCTTGCCCGCAGCCTTCCACGGCGACCTGATCGAACTGTTCAAGAACAACCCGCTGACCCGCCCGAATGCCCTGGAAGTGTGCGGCACCGCCATCGACCTGAAGAACGTCCAGTGCGACATCTTCAGCGTCGCCGGCACCTCCGACCACATCACCCCGTGGCAATCGTGCTACCGCTCGGCGCACCTGTTCGGCGGCAAGATCGAGTTCGTGCTGTCCAACAGCGGCCACATCCAGAGCATCCTCAACCCACCCGGCAACCCCAAGGCCCGCTTCATGACCGGCGCCGACCGCCCGGGCGACCCGGTGGCCTGGCAGGAGAACGCTGAAAAGCATGCCGACTCCTGGTGGCTGCACTGGCAGACCTGGCTGGGCGAGCGCGCTGGCGAGCTGAAAAAGGCCCCGACGCGCCTGGGTAACCGCGCTTATGTCGCCGGCGAGGCTGCACCGGGGACTTACGTCCACGAGCGTTGAGTCGCAATGCCGTGGCCGCTTGGAGCGAGCCACGGTACATTTTCAAGCCACAGAGCCACGTGCATGCCGCTACCCTACATATTCCGCACCGTAGAGCTGGACGACCAATCCATCCGTACTGCGGTGCGCCCGGGCAAGCCGCACCTGACGCCGCTGCTGATCTTCAACGGCATCGGCGCCAACCTGGAGCTGGTGTTCCCGTTCATCGAAGCACTGGACCCGGACCTGGAAGTCATCGCCTTCGACGTCCCCGGCGTGGGCGGCTCATCCACCCCGCGCCACCCGTACCGCTTTCCCGGCCTGGCCAAGTTGACCGCACGCATGCTCGACTACCTGGACTACGGCCAGGTCAATGTCATCGGCGTGTCCTGGGGTGGCGCCCTGGCCCAGCAGTTCGCCCATGACTACCCCGAGCGCTGCAAGAAGCTGGTGCTGGCGGCCACTGCTGCCGGTGCGGTGATGGTGCCGGGCAAACCCAAGGTGCTGTGGATGATGGCAAGCCCCCGGCGCTACGTGCAGCCATCCCATGTCATCCGCATCGCGCCGCTGATCTATGGCGGCGGTTTTCGCCGCGACCCGGACCTGGCCATGCACCACGCAGCCAAGGTGCGCTCCGGCGGCAAGCTGGGCTACTACTGGCAGCTGTTCGCCGGGCTGGGCTGGACCAGCATTCACTGGCTGCACAAGATCCAGCAACCGACCCTGGTGCTGGCCGGCGACGACGATCCGTTGATCCCGCTGATCAACATGCGCCTGCTGGCCTGGCGAATTCCCAATGCCCAGCTACACATTATCGACGACGGTCATCTGTTCCTGATCACCCGGGCCGAGGCCGTCGCCCCCATCATCATGAAGTTTCTCCAGCAAGAACGTCAGCGCGCGGTCATGCACCCCAGCCCCGCCTCTGGTGGCTGAATTGTTGCTTGCTGCATGAACCCGACCGTGGCCTGACAAGGGAGTTGTTGCCATGAAAGAAAAACCGGCCAAAGGAACGTCAACGCTCCCCGCCACCAGCATGAACGTACAGAACGCCATCCTTGGCCTGCGCGGTCGCGACCTGATTTCCACCTTGCGCAGTGTTGGCCGCCATGGCCTGCGCAACCCGCTGCACACCGCCCGCCACCTGCTGGCCCTGAGCGGCCAGCTGGGCCGGGTGATGCTCGGCGACACGCCCTATCAGCCGAGCGCGCGCGATACACGTTTCAGCGATCCGACCTGGAGCCAGAACCCGTTCTACCGGCGCGGCCTGCAGGCCTACCTGGCCTGGCAGAAACAGACCCGCCTGTGGATCGATGAAAGCCATCTGAACGATGATGATCGGGCCCGTGCGCACTTTCTGTTCACCCTGATCAACGACGCCCTGGCACCGAGCAACTCGTTGCTCAACCCGCTGGCGGTCAAGGAGCTGTTCAACACCGGTGGGCAAAGCCTGGTACGCGGTGTCGCCCACCTGCTCGATGATTTGCGTCACAACGACGGCCTGCCGCGCCAGGTGGACGAGCGCGCCTTCGAAGTCGGCGGCAACCTGGCCGCCACGCCAGGCGCGGTAGTGTTCCGCAACGATCAGCTGGAGCTCATCCAGTACAAGCCGATGAGCGAGAAGCAGCACGCCCGGCCCGTGCTGGTGGTGCCGCCACAGATCAACAAGTACTACATTTTCGACCTGCAGCCGACCAACAGCTTCGTCCAGTACATGCTCAAGAACGGCTTGCAGGTGTTCATGGTCAGCTGGCGCAACCCCGACCCACGCCACCGTGAGTGGGGCCTGTCGAGTTATGTACAGGCGCTGGAAGAAGCGCTCAACGCCTGCCGCAGCATCAGCGGCAACCGTGACCCGAACCTGATGGGTGCCTGCGCCGGTGGCTTGACCATGGCCGCGCTGCAGGGTCACCTGCAGGCCAAGCACCAGCTGCGCCGGGTACGTAGCGCCACTTATCTGGTCAGCCTGCTCGACAGCAAGTTCGACAGCCCCGCCAGCCTGTTCGCCGACGAGCAGACCATCGAGGCAGCCAAGCGTCGCTCGTACCAGCGCGGCGTGCTGGACGGTGGCGAAGTGGCACGGATTTTCGCCTGGATGCGGCCCAACGACCTGATCTGGAATTACTGGGTCAACAACTACCTGCTCGGCAAGACCCCGCCTGCCTTCGACATTCTTTACTGGAACGCCGACAGCACACGCCTGCCGGCCGCGCTGCATGGCGACTTGCTGGACTTTTTCAAGGTAAACCCACTGACCCACCCTGCGGGCCTGGAAGTGTGCGGCACACCGATCGACCTCAAGCAGGTCGACCTCGACAGCTTCACCGTAGCTGGCAGCAACGACCACATCACGCCATGGGACGCAGTGTATCGCTCGGCCATGCTGCTCGGTGGCGACCGGCAGTTCGTGCTGGCCAACAGCGGGCACATCCAGAGCATCATCAACCCGCCGGGCAACCCCAAGGCGTACTACCTGGAAAACCCCAAACTCTCGAGCGACCCACGCGCCTGGTTCCATGACGCGCAGCGCCGCGACGGCAGCTGGTGGCCGCTGTGGCTGGAGTGGATCACGCCGCGCTCCGGCCCGCTCAAGGCGCCACGCACGGAGCTGGGTAACGCCACTTATCCACCGCTGGGCCCTGCGCCAGGCACCTATGTCCTGACCCGATGAGCACCACGACTGGATGAAGACCCGCGACCGTATCCTCGAGTGCGCCCTGCAGCTGTTCAACTCACAGGGCGAACCCAATGTATCGACACTGGAGATCGCCAACGAACTGGGCATCAGCCCGGGCAACCTGTACTACCACTTCCACGGCAAGGAGCCCCTGATTCACGGGTTGTTCGACCGTTTCGAGGAAGCGCTGATGCCATTGCTCGACCCACCGCTGGA
The DNA here is from genome assembly GCF_044749325.1 of Pseudomonas sp. NPDC089428. Lineage (NCBI taxonomy): Bacteria > Pseudomonadati > Pseudomonadota > Gammaproteobacteria > Pseudomonadales > Pseudomonadaceae > Pseudomonas > Pseudomonas sp. NPDC089428. Next base: position 201,695 of record NZ_JBIVHT010000005.1, on the reverse strand, counting down.
GGTGCGCCTGGAGGCCGAGGACTACTGGCTGTTCCTGCACCTGATCGTCGAGCGCATGGCCCAGTACCGGTTTCTGTTCCAGGACCTGTCCAACCTGACCGGGCGCCTGCCCAAGCTGGCACGGGGCATGCGCAGCCTGATCAATGCGCTCAAGCGCACGCTGGCGGCACTGCTGGCCAGCCTCAAGGGCCAGGGGCAAGTGGTCAGTGAGACGCAAGCTCTGGGGCAACTGGTGGAACAGATCACCCTGACTTTGATGTTCTCGCTGGACTACCAGCGGGTGCTGGGGCGCGAGGGCGACGTGGGGATCGTGGTGTATCAAGTGATGATGCTGGTGGCGCCGCATCTGCAGGAACAGGCACGGGCGGCGGCAGAAGAGTTGGCTGTGCGGTATCTGGAGGGGTAAGCCGGTAGGGGATGTATTGCTGCACCGCCGCCTTCGCGGGTAAACCCGCCCCCACAAGGTACAGCGCTGATGCTTGATCCGGCGCTGTTTCTGTGGGAGCGGGTTTACCCGCGAAAGGCATTACACCGCTATCAGAGCAGCGAGCCAGTGCTGGCCGGAGCCGAAGGCGGGTTGCTGGCCGGGGCCGCCGTAGGTGCCGGCGCTGCGGTAGCGGCCGGCGCGGCGCTGGCCACGGGTGCTGCCGGTTTGGCGGCTGCCGGTTTGGCCGGGGCCTTCTTCACCGCTGGCTTCTTTGCTGCGGCTGGCTTGGCTGCAACAGGCTTGGCAGCCGGTTTTGCTGCTGGCTTGGCCGCTGCGGTCTTGGCTGCGGGTTTGGCCGCTGCCGGTTTAGCTGCAGTTTTAGCTGCCGGTTTGGCAGCCGCCGTTTTTGCCGCAGGCTTGGCCAATGGCTTGGCCGCCGCCTTGCTCGCTGCGGGCTTGGCCGCTGCAGAGCGCGAGGAGATCGGGGTGACCGAAGCGCCGGTCAGTTTCTCGATCTGTTTGGTCAGGCTGTCGACCTGCTGGTGCAGGGCCTTGATCTCGTTGCGGCTCGGTACGCCCAGGCGCGAGATGGCGCTGTTCAGGCGCTTGTCGAAGGCTTCTTCGAGTTCGCTCCACTTGCCCAGGGCACGGTCCTTCACGCCGGAAACGCGCGAAGTGGTCGACGACTTGGCGCCTTGGGCCACGTCTTCTGCGGTCTTCTTGGCTTGCTTCTCGGCCTTCTCGCCATCCTTCACCAGCGAGTCGAACAGCTTCGGACCGTCCTGGTCGACTTTCGAATAGATACCCAGCCCCGCCAGCCAGATCTTGCGGGAGTACTTCTCGATCCCGCCGATCCAGGAGCTGCCTTCTTTATCGGAATTCTTCTTGCCAGCCATCCTGCTCTCCTTATGGTTTGTGCGCGACGCGCTCGAGCAGCTCATGCAGCTGTTCAAGCTTGATGGACAACGCCTCAACGTCATGTTTAGACGGAATGCCAAGGCGATTCAAGGCGCGACCTACCCGTGCGTCGAAAGCTTTTTCGATCTTGTCGAGTTGAATCTCGACCTTGCCGCGTACGCGGCTGACCTCTTGGGTGGCTTCGTCGATCTGGTTGTTGGCGGCATCGAGCTCTTTGTCGATACGCTTCTTGCCGCGTTTCTCGACGCCTTCACCGGCTTTCACCAGCTCCTGAAAGTAGTCGGAACCTTCCTGGCCAACCCGCGCATAAGCGCCGATGCCCGCCAGCCAGATCTTGCGCGCGTAGCCGCGCACCTCGCCCAGGGTGCTCTGGGCGTCTTCCTTTTTCTTCACAGTCACTTTGGCCATGCTCTGTACCTCATGCTCATGAGTGGAGGGAGGATGCGCCCATGGAGGCTGGGCTTGAGCACAAGGTAAAGAGGAAAATTAGAATCCTCACCCTAAGGCAAGGGCAGCCGCTTCAAGCCAGGGCCTTGTCCAGCGCGCGCTCGATCTCGCTCTTGATGGTGCTGCTCATCATCGACAGCATCATGCCGAGCTTGAGTTCAACGCGGATGCTGTCCTCGCCAATATGCACGCTACCGTTGGCGCCGCTGCGCGCCACGTCGACCCGATCACCATTCCAGGTGGCCTTGAGGTCGTATTCGCGGCTGAGCTTGTCGACCAGCGCTTCGGCCTTGGCGCGGGCGGCATCGCGGCCGAGGGAGTGTTTGCGTTCGACGCTGATCTGGGTCATGCGGGTGTTCCTGGGTATGTAGACATAATCTGCATTATGCCCGCCCCTGCCCCAAGGCACACCCCGCCAAGACAAATCCGCCCGTTCGCCCTAGAATGGCGGTAATTTTTTCCGGTGAAGCGATATGAACGACCAGCGCAAAGGCGACCACGCCGAACCCACCACCCATTTCGGCTACCAGGACGTCCCTGAAAGCCAGAAGGCGAAGAAAGTCGCCGAAGTGTTCCACTCGGTGGCCGCCAAGTACGACCTGATGAACGACGTGCTCTCCGGCGGCATGCACCGCCTGTGGAAGCGCTTTACCATCGAGCTGTCGGGCGTGCGCGCCGGCAACCGCGTGCTGGACATCGCCGGCGGCACCGGCGACCTGGCCGCCAAGTTCTCGCGCCTGGTCGGCCCGACGGGCCAGGTGGTACTGGCCGACATCAACGATTCGATGCTCAAGGTCGGCCGTGACCGCCTGCTCGACCGCGGCGTGGCCGGCAACATCGAGTTCGTCCAGGCCGATGCCGAAAAGCTGCCGTTCCCCGACAACCACTTCGACTGCGTGACCATTGCCTTCGGCCTGCGCAACGTCACCCACAAGGACGAAGCCATCCGCTCGATGCTGCGCGTGCTCAAGCCGGGCGGGCGCCTGTTGATCCTGGAGTTCTCCAAGCCGACCAACAAGCTGATGTCCAAGGCCTACGACGCCTACTCGTTCGCCTTCATGCCGCTGGCCGGCAAGCTGATCACCAACGACGCCGACAGCTACCGCTACCTCGCCGAGTCGATCCGCATGCACCCTGACCAGGAAACCCTCAAGAGCATGATGGTCGAGGCCGGTTTCGACCGCGTCACCTACCACAACATGACCAGCGGTATCGTTGCCGTGCACCGGGGAATCAAGCCCTGATGCTGCTGGCCGGGCTGCTCGCCAGTGTCGAACATGGCCTGAACCGCGTCCTGCGCATGGACAGCACGGCGTTGCCGCGGCTGGCCGCGCTGGAAGGCAAGGTCATCGAGATCGACTGCCGCCAACCGGCCTTGCAGGTGTTCATCCTGCCCGATGAAGAAGGCCTGATGCTCGCCGCCCATTGGGCGGGTGAGGTCGACTGCAGCCTGCGCGCTCCGGCTGGCAGCCTGGTGCAACTGGCCGTAACCCGGGACAAGACCGCCGTGTTGCACAGCCCGCAGGTCGAGCTGCATGGCGACAGCGCCGTGCTGCTGGACCTGTTCGGCGTGCTGCAGGACCTGGAGCTGGACTGGGAACACGAGCTGCAGCGCTGGCTCGGCCCGGTCGCCACGGCGATGCTCGCCGGCCATATCCGCCTGCGAGCACGCTGGACCCGTCAGGGTCTGGCACGTTTCAGCCAGAACCTGTCCGAGTACCTGGCCGAGGAATCACGCACCCTGGTGGGCCAGCGCGAAGCCGAAGCCGCTTTCAGCGAGCTCGACACCCTCAAGCTCGATATCGAACGCCTCGAGGCGCGCCTGCTGCGCCTCTCCCGATCCCTTGATACCAGCGATAACGCATGAAGCTGCTCGCCGTCCGCCGTCTTTTTCGCATCCAGCGTGTGGTGATCCGCTACCGTCTCGATGACCTGCTGTTCGATCAGCCCCTGCTGCCCTGGTGGCTGGCCAGCCTGCGCCTGCTGATGCCATGGCGCTGGCTGCCACGCAAACCCTCCGAACTCAGCCGTGGTGCACGCCTGCGCCTGGCGCTGCAGGACCTGGGGCCGATCTTCATCAAGTTCGGCCAGTTGCTGTCCACGCGCCGCGACCTGCTGCCCACCGACATCGCCGACGAGCTGATGCTGCTGCAGGACCGCGTACCGCCATTCGACCCGAAAAAAGCCGTGGCGTTGATCGAAGATCAGCTCGGTGCCAAGGTCGGCGAAGTGTTCAGCCGCTTCGACGTCGAGCCGCTGGCCTCGGCCTCGGTAGCCCAGGTGCATGCCGCCCGCCTCAAGAGTGGCGAAGAGGTGGTGGTCAAGGTGGTTCGCCCGGGCCTGAAGCCAGTGATCGCCCAGGACCTGGCCTGGCTGTTCCTGATCGCCAAGGCCGCCGAACGCGCCTCGGCCGATGCCCGCCGCCTGCACCCGGTGGAAATCGTCGGCGACTACGAAAAGACCATCTATGACGAACTCGACCTGCTGCGCGAGGCGGCCAACGCCAGCCAGCTGCGGCGCAACTTCGAAGGCTCCGAGCTGATGTACGTGCCCCAGGTGTACTGGGACCTGTGCCGCCCCAAGGTGCTGGTGATGGAGCGCATCTACGGCGTGCCAGTGACCGACATGGCGACCCTGGCCGACCAGCGCACCGACATGAAGATGCTGGCCGAGCGCGGCGTGGAAGTGTTCTTCACCCAGGTTTTCCGCGACAGCTTCTTCCATGCCGACATGCACCCGGGCAACATCTTCGTCAGCACGGTCAAACCGTGGAGCCCGCAGTACATCGCCATCGACTGCGGCATCGTCGGCAGCCTCACCGCCGAGGACCAGGACTACCTGGCGCGCAACCTGATCGCCTTCTTCAAGCGCGACTACCGCCGCGTTGCCCAGCTGCACATCGACTCGGGCTGGGTGCCGGCGCACACCAAGGTCAACGAGTTCGAAGCGGCAATCCGCACGGTGTGCGAGCCGATCTTCGAAAAACCGTTGAAGGATATTTCCTTTGGCCAGGTGCTGATGCGCCTGTTCCAGACCGCACGGCGCTTCAACATGGAAGTCCAGCCGCAACTGGTGCTGCTGCAGAAGACCCTGCTCAACATCGAAGGCCTGGGCCGCCAGCTGTACCCGGACCTGGACCTGTGGAGCACCGCCAAGCCGTACCTGGAACGCTGGATGCGCGAGCGCATGAGCCCCAAGGCCGTGTTCGGCAACATTCATGGCCAGGTCGAGCAGCTGCCGCACCTTGCCGGCATGGCCCGCGACCTGCTCGAGCGCCTGTCGCAGCCGCACCTGGAAGACCCACAACTGCCGGAACGCCGTCGCCAGGGCGACCGCTGGGCGCTGCGCCTGCTCGGCGCCGGCCTGCTTGGCGGCGGTGCGGTGCTGGCCACTGGTGCCGCCGAGGCCGCCAGCCTGGCCGCGCCTGGGGCCTGGCCGGCGTGGCTGATGCTGGCCGCCGGCCTTTACCTGATCGTGCGCCAATAGCCAGCCGCGCTGCTGGCTGGCACACTAGCGCAAAGGGCCTGGCACAGGAGCGGGCCCGCTTTGGAGTCGACGATGAAAGACTGGCTGGACGAGATCAAGTGGAACAGCGACGGCCTGGTACCGGCGATCGCCCAGGACCACAAGACCGGACGCGTGCTGATGATGGCCTGGATGAACCGCGAATCGCTGGCGCTGACCGCCGCCGAGCAACGTGCCATCTACTGGTCGCGTTCCCGTGGCAAGCTGTGGCGCAAGGGCGAAGAGTCCGGCCATGTGCAGAAGCTGCATGAAATGCGCCTGGACTGTGATGCCGATGTGATCATCCTGATGGTCGAGCAGCTGGGCCATATCGCTTGCCATACTGGCCGTGAAAGCTGCTTCTACCGCGTCTACGAAGACGGCCAGTGGAAAACCGTCGACCCGGTTCTGAAAGACCCGGATGCCATCTACAGCGCAGGACACTGACATGAGCGACACCCTCAACCGCCTGGCCGAAGTGCTCGAAGAGCGCAAACAAGCGGCTCCCGACAGCTCCTACGTGGCCAGCCTGTACCACAAGGGCCTGAACAAGATCCTCGAAAAGCTCGGCGAAGAGTCCGTCGAGACCATCATTGCGGCCAAAGACGCCGCCGTGAGCAAGGATTACAGCGATGTCATCTATGAAACCGCAGACTTGTGGTTCCATAGCCTGGTCATGCTCAGCGCGCTGGGCCAGCATCCACAAGCCGTGCTCGATGAACTGGAGCGCCGTTTCGGGCTGTCCGGGCACGATGAAAAGGCCGCGCGTCAGCCCTCGGCCTGAGCAAACCGCATTCTAGGAGAGCACCATGGGTATTTTTGACTGGAAACACTGGATCGTCCTGCTGATCGTCGTCGTCCTGGTGTTCGGCACCAAGAAGCTGAAGAACTTCGGCAGCGACCTGGGCGAATCGATCAAGGGCTTCCGCAAGGCCATGAGCGAAGAAGAGAACAAACCGGCCGAGCAGACCCCGCCACCGGCCCAGCCTGTGCCGCCAGTGCAGAATACTGTGCAGCCGCAGCAAGGCCACACCATCGAGGGCCAGGCCCAGCCGGTCCAAGAGCCGCAGCGGAAAGACTGACCCATGTTCGGCATCAGCTTCAGCGAGCTGCTGCTCGTCGGCCTGGTCGCCCTGCTGGTGCTCGGCCCCGAGCGCCTGCCGGGTGCCGCGCGTACTGCGGGGCTGTGGATCGGGCGGCTGAAACGCAGCTTCAACGCGATCAAGATGGAGGTCGAGCGCGAAATCGGCGCCGACGACATCCGTCGCCAGTTGCATAACGAGCACATTCTGCAGATGGAAGAGGAAGCCAAGCGTATCCTCAACCCGCAGATACCGCCTGCACCGTCGCCAACCGCCACCCAGCCTGCCGCAGCACCAACGGCAACACCGGTCGCGCCGGTAACGCCGACGGCCACGCCGACACCGCCCGAACAGCCTCAACCGCCGCGAGCCCCATGAGCGAAAATCCGGAACACGACCAGCCGATGCCGCTGGTCTCGCACCTGACCGAACTGCGTACCCGCCTGCTGCGCTGCGTGGCGGTCATTTTCCTGATCTTTGCCGGGCTGTTCTCGTTCGCCCAGCAGATCTACACCCTGGTGTCGGCACCGCTGCGTGACCATTTGCCGGCCAACGCGACGATGATCGCCACCGACGTGGCCTCACCGTTCCTGACGCCGTTCAAGCTGACCATGATCGTTTCGCTGTTCCTGGCGATCCCGTTCATCCTCCAGCAGATCTGGGGCTTCATCGCACCAGGCCTGTACCGCCATGAAAAGCGCATCGCCATTCCGTTGCTGGTGTCGAGCATTCTGCTGTTCTACGCCGGCATGGCCTTCGCCTATTTCCTGGTGTTCCCGCTGATGTTCAGCTTCTTCGCCAAAGCTACGCCGGAAGGCGTGGCGATGATGACCGACATCACCGCCTACCTTGATTTCGTCATGACGCTGTTCTTCGCCTTCGGTGTCGCCTTCGAGATCCCGGTGGCCGTGGTGCTGCTGGTGTGGATCGGCGTGGTCGACGTGAAGTACCTGAAGAAGGTCCGCCCGTACGTGATCATCGGCTGCTTCGTGGTCGGCATGATCCTCACCCCGCCAGACATCTTCTCGCAGACGTTGCTCGCCGTGCCCATGTGGCTGCTGTTCGAGATCGGCGTGCTGTGCGGCAGCCTGATCCGCAAGCGCAGCCATGCCGACGACGAAGCCACCAACGATCATAACGACCAGCCGCCAGCGACCCAGCCGTGAACCTGTTACTCCTTGAAGAGGCCGACTTCGTCTCGGCCGACCGCGTTGTCCTCGCTGATCGGCGCTTCACCCACATGCAGGACATCCACCGTGTCGCCGTGGGCGATACGCTGCGCGTGGGCCGTATCAACGGCCTGATGGGCAAGGCCACGGTGCTGCGCCTGGAAACGCACGAAGCCGAGCTGGAGGTCGCCTTCGACCAGCAGCCACCAGCCAAGCTGCCGCTGACCCTGGTGCTGGCCGTGCCGCGACCGAAGATGCTGCGCCGGCTGTTCCAGACCGTGGCGACCTTGGGTGTGCCGCGGCTGATCCTGATCAACAGCTACAAGGTCGAGAAAAGCTTCTGGCAAACGCCCTTTCTCAACCCTGAAACCATTCGCGAGAACCTGATTCTCGGCCTGGAACAGGCCCGTGACACGGTGCTGCCCGAGGTGATCATCGAGAAGCGCTTCAAACCCTTCGTCGAAGACCGCCTGCCTGCCATCGCCGACGGCACCCTCGGCCTGGTCGGCCACCCCGGCCCCTACCCGGCCTGCCCACGCGCCGTCGAGGGGCCAGTCACCCTGGCGATCGGGCCTGAAGGTGGCTGGATTCCCTACGAGGTGGACTTGCTGGGCAAGGCTGGCCTGGCGCCCGTGCAGCTGGGTGAGCGCATTCTGCGTGTGGAAACGGCTGTAACTGCCTTGCTCTCAAGGATTTTCTGACTAACGGGTCAGCTTTTCCCTATAAAGTTTCCCCGGCGCAAGCCGATGGTGTTGGCAACACTACAATAATTCGTGCCGCCACGTTGCCGGGGAGTCGAACATGTACCAATGGTTTTCCCAATCGCTGGGGAATGTAAGCGTCAATCGCAAGTTGGGACTGGGCTTCGGCCTGGTGTTGTTGCTGACCCTGGCCATCACCTTCACCGGTTGGCAAGGCCTGGACGGCGTCACCGCGCGCGGCGACAAGCTGGGCAACATCTCGGTGATCCACCAGTACACCCAGGAGCTGCGCATCGCCCGCCAGCACTACCAGCGTGACCGCAACGAAGCGGCCATCGGCGAGCTGGAAAAGGCCCTCGGCACTCTCGAGCGCCAGATCAACTTCATGCTCGGGCAGATCGAGCAACCCACCGACCAGCAGCGCCTGCAACAGCAGCAGGCTGCCGTGAGCCAGTACCTGCAGGCCTTCAACGACCTCAAGCAAGCCGCCCAGCGCCGCGAGGCTGCGCGCGGCGTATTGGGCGACAGCGCCGACAAGGCCGTCGAACTGATCAGCCGGGTACAGCAGCGCCTGCTGCAGGCTGGCGACATCAACCAGTACCAGCATGCCGTGGACGTCAGTGCACTGGTGCAACAGGCGCGCTTCCAGGTGCGTGGTTACACCTACAGCGGCAACGCCGAGTACCAGCAGACCGCGCTGACAGCCATCGACCAGGCCCTAACCGAGCTCAAGGCACTGCCCGCCAGGTTGCCGGCCGAATACGCTGCCAGCCTTGACGATTCAGCCACCGCACTGGCCGCCTACCGCGATGCGGTGACCCAGTTCGGCACGGCTCAAAGCGCCAGCGAACAGGCGCTACAACGCATGAGTGACCAAGGCACGGTACTGCTGCAGACCAGCGAAGCGATGACCCTTTCGCAGACCGCAGTACGCGATGCCGGCACCCACCAGGCCAAGATCATGCTCGGCAGCGCTACCGCACTGGCCCTGGTACTGGGCCTGCTCGCGGCCTGGGCGATTACCCGGCAGATCATCATCCCCCTGCGCCAGACCCTGGCTGCTGCCGAGCGAGTGGCCAACGGCGACCTGCGCCAGGACCTGCATTCGACCCGCCGCGACGAACTCGGCCAGCTGCAGTCCAGCATGCAGCGCATGACCCAGGGCTTGCGCGAGCTGATCGGGGGTATCGGCGATGGCGTGACACAGATCGCCAGCGCCGCCGAAGAGCTGTCGGCGGTCACCGAGCAGACCAGCGCCGGGGTCAACAATCAAAAGGTCGAGACTGACCAGGTGGCAACCGCGATGAACGAGATGGCCGCCACCGTGCATGAAGTGGCACGCAATGCCGAACAGGCCTCGGAAGCCGCGGCCATGGCTGACCAGCAGGCGCGCGAGGGCGATCGCGTGGTAGGCGAAGCGGTCGCGCAAATCGAGCGCCTGGCCAGCGAGGTGGTCAATTCCAGCGAAGCGATGAACCAGCTCAAGGCCGAAAGCGACAAGATCGGCAGCGTGCTCGACGTGATCAAGTCGGTGGCCCAACAGACCAACCTGCTGGCGCTCAATGCCGCCATCGAAGCGGCGCGTGCCGGTGAGGCCGGCCGTGGCTTCGCGGTGGTCGCCGACGAAGTGCGCAGCCTGGCCCAGCGCACACAGCAATCCACCGAAGAAATCGAAGAGCTGATCGCCGGCCTGCAAAGCGGTACCCAGCGCGTGGCCAGCGTGATGGACGCCAGCCGTCAGCTGACCGACAGCAGCGTCGAACTGACCCGCCGCGCCGGCAACTCGCTGGAAACCATCACCCACACGGTGTCGTCGATCCAGGCCATGAACCAGCAGATCGCCACGGCCGCCGAGCAACAGAGTGCCACGGCTGAAGAGATCAATCGCAGCGTGATGAATGTGCGCGATATCTCCGACCAGACATCGGCGGCGAGCGAGGAGACCGCCAGTTCCAGTGTCGAACTGGCTCGCCTGGGCACCCACCTGCAAGGGTTGGTTGGACGGTTCCGGCTCTGACACGTCAGTGCATGCGCTGAATTTTCCTACATAGTTTTCAGGTCAAGTCCTACAGGCCATAGGCCGATGGGCAGGGATGAGATGCCAGCACTACGCCAGCATCCCATCCCCACCCACAGGACGGAGACCTGCCATGTTCGGCTACCTCAATCACAGGCTCGGCAATATCAGTGTCGGCGCCAAGCTTGCTCTCGGCTTCGCCGTAGTCCTTGCGCTTACCCTGGCCACCACGGTCAGCGGCTGGCGTGCCCTGGACGGCGCCATCAGCCGCTCGGAACAACTCAGCGAAATTGCCCGGATCAATGATCTGGTCAAAGACCTGCGCGCCGAGCGCATCACCTACCGGGTGCTGGCCGACGACGCCAGCAAGGCGCAGATCGCCGGAATTCTGCAGCAGCTGGATGCCATGCTGACCACCCTGCAACAGCGCAGCAGCGTTGATGAATCGCGCCAGATGCTGACCCAGAAGCTGCAACTGCTGCAGCGCCTGCGCGAGAACTTCACCACCCTGCAGCGCAGCGTCGACACGCGTCGCGCACTTCGCGCCGGCATGCAAGCGCAGGAACAGAAGCTGAACGACGTCATCGACCAACTGCAGACCCAGGCCCTGCTGAAGATGCCGGCTGACAGCCAGGGCGGCTTGCTGGGCATGATGGACACCCTGAGCCGCCAGGTCGACACCGCCAACCAGCAGAGCCTGGTGCCGGCCTACACGTTCTCGCCGCTCGAGGACTTCGCCAAGGTCGGTGATACCGCTCTGAATGCCGCCGATGCCAGCCTCGGCCAGTTGCTCAAGGGGCTCGCCCCGCTTGGCCTGCCACCCACGCTGACAGAACAGCCAGGCATCGAGCTGGCCAAATACCGCACCAGCCTGGACCAGTACCGCCGCACGGCGCTGCAGGTCGAACAGCTGCAGAATGAAATGGAGCAGATGGGCAACGAGCTCAGGTCGGTCAGCCTGGAACTGGGTAAACGGAAGGTGGAACAACGAGACAGCGAGGCCGTGGCCGCCCGTTCCTTGCTCACCAGCGTGGCGCTGCTGGCCCTGATCGTGGGTATCGTCGCCGGCTGGCTGATAACCCTGCAGATCACTCAACCCTTGCGCCAGACCCTGGGCTTGGCCGCGCGCATTGCCAAAGGCGACCTGAGCCAGCTCGAACCCGTGCAGCGCCGCGACGAGATGGGGCAGTTGCAGACCCGCATGGGCGAGATGACCGTGAGCCTGCGTGAGCTGATCGGCGGCATCGACCACGGTGTCGGCCAGCTGTCACAGGCCGCATCGCAGCTGGCAGCCAGCAGTGAGGACACCAAGCTGCGCATCAACCAGCAGCGCGAGGAGACCGACCAGGTGGCCACCGCGATGAACCAGATGAGCGCCACGGTACAAGAGGTTGCACAGAATGCTGAACAAGCCTCGCTGGCAGCCACCAACGCCGACCAGCAGGCGCAACTGGGTGATCAAGTGGTGGCCGAAGCCATCGGCCGCATCGAACAGCTGGCACGGCAGATGGACCATTGCCTGGCCGCCATGCAGCACCTGGCCGGCGAAAGCCTGCGCATCAGCAGCATTCTCGATGTCATCAAATCAGTGTCGGAGCAGACCAACCTGCTGGCCCTCAACGCGGCGATCGAAGCCGCCAGGGCAGGTGAAGCGGGCCGTGGTTTTGCCGTGGTGGCCGATGAGGTGCGCGGGCTGGCGCAGCGCACCCAGCAGTCCACCGAAGAAATCGAGCAACTGATCGGCAGCCTGCACAGCGGTACCGACGAGGTCACCCGCCTTCTCGACGACAGCAAGCGGCTGACCGAGCAGAGCGTTGAGCTGAGCCGCAGGGCCGGGCATGCCTTGGCCCAGATCACCGACACGGTATCGAGCATTCAGGGGATGAACCAACAGATTGCCACGGCCAGCGAGCAACAGAGCGTGGTGGCCGAGCAGATCAACCGTAGCGTGATCAGTGTGCGGGATGTGTCGGAACAGACCAGTGCGGCCAGTGAGCAGACGGCGACTTCCAGTGGCGAGCTGGAACAGTTGGGGCAGCAGTTGCGGGGAATGGTGGGGCGGTTCAGCCTTTGAGACCGAGTCGCCCTCTTCGCGGGCAAGCCCGCTCCCACAGGTCAATCACCAACCTTGAGAGCGGTGCAGTACCTGTGGGAGCGGGTTTACCCGCGAAGGGGGCGGCGCGGTTACAGCACCTGGCGCAGGAAGGCCTGTGCCCTAGGATCCTTGGGCGCGGCGAAGAACGCGGCCGGTGCCGAGTCTTCAAGCAGCTTGCCGTGATCGAAGAACAGCACACGATCCGCCACTTCGCGGGCAAAGCCCATTTCATGGGTGACGCAGACCATGGTCATGCCTTCCTGGGCCAGGGTCTTCATCACGTCCAGTACCTCGCCGACCATTTCCGGGTCGAGCGCCGAGGTCGGCTCGTCGAACAGCATCACCTTCGGGTCCATGGCCAGGGCGCGGGCGATTGCCACCCGCTGTTGCTGGCCGCCCGAGAGGCGCGATGGATATTCGTTGGCCTTCTGCGAAATACCCACCTTTTCCAGCAACGCCCGGGCCTTGGCTTCACGCTCGGCCTTGTTGCGCTTGCGCACCACTTTCTGCGCCAGGCACAGGTTCTCCAGCACCGTCATGTGCGGGAACAGGTTGAAATGCTGGAACACCATGCCGACTTCGCGGCGGTAGGCGTTGATGTCGGTCTTTGGGTCAGCCAGTTGCAGGCCGTCGATGGCCACATGGCCTTCGTCGAAATGCTCCAGGCCATTGAGGCAGCGCAGGAAGGTCGACTTGCCCGAACCCGACGGGCCAAGCATTACCACCACTTCGCCCTTGGCGACTTGCGTGGTGACGTTATCCACAGCCCGTACCACATGGCCACGGGTGTCGAAGACTTTCAGCAGATCACGGACTTCAATCACTTTGTGCAAGCCTCCGCTCGAGCCGGCTGGCGATGTGCGACAGCGGCAGGTTGATCAGCAGGTACAGGCCTGCCACGCAGAACCAGATCTCGAAGGTCGAGAACGACGTGGTGATGGCCTCGCGGCCGCTCTTGGTCAATTCGGTAATAGCGATCACCGACACCAGCGAGGTGTCCTTGACCAGGCTGATGAACTGCCCGGCCAACGGTGGCAGCACGCGTTTGAACGCCTGCGGCAGGATCACGTGGCGCATCGACTGGCCAGCATTCAGGCCCAACGAGCGCGCAGCCTCGTTCTGCCCCTTGGCGATGGATTGCACGCCGGCTCGGACGATTTCCGCAACATAGGCGCCAGTGAACAGTGCCAGCGCAGCCACACCGGCAAACTCGCGGGACAGGTTGAGCACGGTGCCAATGAAGAAGTAGAAGATGAAGATCTGCACCAGCAGCGGCGTACCGCGCACCAGCTCGACATAAACGGTCGACAGGTCGCGCAGGGTGGGGTTGTTCGACAACCGGCACAGGCCAGCGAACAGACCGATCACCAGGCCCAGCGCACCGGACACCACCGAGATCCACAGGGTGGTCCACAGGCCCCAGGCCAGCGGTCCAGCTGCCCAGTGACGGGTCACACCAATCTGGTCACCTTCGGCAACATCGTCGCCACGGCTCAGTTGCAGGCTGTCCTTGGCCACGTCGAGCACTTGCTCTTCGCCGTTCTCGTCCTTGAGCGTGACACGCGCGGTGTCACCGGAAACGACGATTTCCTGCACGGTACCGTAACCGGCGGCGCGCTGAACTTCCTCGGCCTTGTAGGCGAAGTACTGCGGTACGCGGTTCCAGCGCCACTCGTAGGAAATCATCGAGGTGGCCATGTACAGGCTGAACGCCAGGCCCACCAGGACCAGGGCGGTCAACCCGTGCCAGGGCCACTGGGCTTTCTTGTGTTTGATCACGTGGGGTACTTCCGTAAATGCGAACGCGCAGGGTTTGCCTGCGCGTCGGGGTCAAAAGCCGGGCTTGTGGCCTGGGCCTTATTCCATTTCCTTCAGCCAGTCCTTGTTCTTGAACCACTTGTCGTGAATACGATCGTAGGTCCCGTCATGCTTGATCTGGTGCAGGAAGTTGTTGATGAAGTTGATGCTGTCGTAGTCGCCTTTCTTCAGGCCGAAGGCCAGCGGCTCGTAGGTGAAGGGTTCTTCGAGGAACAGCAGCTTGCCAGCGCCGGCCTTCTCGACCGCCACCACGTTGTACGGCGCGTCGTAGACGAAGGCGTCAGCCTTGCCGTTGACCACGTCCATCACCGCTTCCTGCTCGTTGTCGTAGCCGTGGTACTTGGCTTTGCCGATCAGCTTCTTGGAAACCATCTCGCCGGTGGTACCGAGCTTGGAGGTAAGGCGGTACTTCTCGTTGTTCAGGTCCTTGTACGACTTGATCTCGCCAGCCAGCTCCTTGCGGATCAGCAGAGTCTGGCCAACCACGATGAAAGGTTCGCTGAAGTTCAGGCGCAGGTTGCGTTCCTGGGTCAGGGTCATGCCGCTGCCGATCATGTCGAACTTGTCGGTCAGCAGGGCCGGGATGATGCCGTCGTAGGCGGTGGAAACTGCCTCGAACTTGACGCCCATGGATTTGGCCATGGCTTTGAGGATATCGACTTCGAAGCCGATGATCTCGCCGCGCTTGTTGGTCATCTGGAACGGCATGTAGGTTGGGTCCATGCCCACCCGCAGGGTGCCGCGCTTGACCGCATCATCGATGGCGCCGGCCTGGGCCGCCGTTACGGCGACCAGGGCGGTGACACCGACCAGCAGCCGCGAAAGGTATTTCTTGATCATCACCAAGTCCCCTAGCAAATAAAGAAGCGAATCTTATTGTCTTGGCACAGCCGTACCGGCCGATGCGGATTATCGGAGAGGGATGCTAACGCATGGCGGCCCTGGGACCTAGAGCCGGTGGGGACTTTGTTGGCCAAAAAAGCATCGCGGATAAATCCGCTCCTACAGACGTAACCCTCGTAGGAGCGGATTTATCCGCGATTGGCCACTATCAGGCGCCGACGAGTGCCGGCTGGCCTTCATTCTCCGGATGCAATGGCAACAGCGGCGAATGCGGGTCGTTCTTGATCGAGGCACGCCACACATCGATCCACGCCGCATTGTGCTCGGCCCAGACCTGCTCGTGCAGGCGGCTCAAGGCCACCGGGTCGCTGAGCAAGGCCAGGCGGGTGTTGAGGTCCAGCCCTTTCGGCCCGACTTCGATCGCCTTGGCCACGCGCTCTGCACGCAGCGCCTCGATCGGCGCAGCCTGGCCGTGACGGGCAGTGGCCATGGCGCAGGCCAGGGCATTCTGCCGTGGGTCGACCACCGCACGCACGAAGCCGTCGTGCAGGGCATGCCAGCGGTTCTCGTGGGTGTACTGGTCGGTCGCCAACAGCTCTTGCGGCGTCGCGTATTCCTCAGGGATGAGGAACAGCTTCTCGTCCTTGGCCGCCAGGCCCAGGCGCGTGCGGCTGGAGATCACCGATACCGGGATCGACAGCACCAGCGAGCCGACAATTGGCGCCAACCACCACAGGAACGCCGGGTTCAGCCATGCCACCAGCCCGGCCCAGGCGAAGCCCAGCAGGGTCTGTGGACCATGGCGGCGCACCGCTTCGCTCCACGGGGTAGAGTCGTCGTCACGCTGCGGCGAGTTCCAGGTTGCCGCCCAGCCGAGGAATGCAGCCAGCACGAAGCGGGTGTGGAAGATCATCCGCACCGGCGCCAGCAGCATGGAGAACAGCATCTCCATCAGCATCGACAGGGTAACCTTGATGCGCCCGCCGAACTCGACGGCACCCTTGGCCCAGATCAGGATGACACTGAGCAGCTTGGGCAGGAACAGCAGCACGATGGTGGTGGAGAACAGCGCCACGGCCTTCTCCGGGTGCCACTGCGGCCACAGCGGGTAGAGCTGGTACGGCTCGATGAAGTACTGCGGCTCCATCAGCGTGTTGGTCGCCAGCAGTGCGGTCGACAGCACCAGGAACAGGAACCACAGCGGCGCCGACAGGTACGACATCACGCCGGTGAGGAACACCGCACGGTGCACCGGGTGCATGCCCTTGACCAGGAACAGGCGGAAGTTCATCAGGTTGCCATGGCACCAGCGCCGGTCGCGCTTGAGCTCGTCGAGCAGGTTCGGTGGCAATTCTTCGTAACTGCCCGGCAGGTCATAGGCAATCCACACGCCCCAGCCGGCGCGGCGCATCAGCGCGGCTTCGACGAAGTCGTGGGAGAGAATGGCCCCGGCGAACGCGCCCTTGCCCGGCAACGGCGCCAGGGCGCAGTGCTCGATGAACGGCTTCATGCGGATGATCGCGTTGTGGCCCCAGTAATGCGACTCGCCCAGCTGCCAGAAGTGCAGGCCGGCGGTGAACAGCGGGCCGTACACGCGGGTGGCGAACTGCTGCATGCGCGCATACAGGGTGTCCATGCCCGAGGCTTTCGGCCCGGTCTGGATGATGCCGGCGTCCGGGTTGGCCTCCATCAGGCGCACCAGGCTGCTCAGGCACTCGCCACTCATGACGCTGTCGGCGTCGAGCACGACCATGTACTTGTACTCGCCGCCCCAACGACGGCAGAAGTCGTCGAGGTTGCCGCTCTTGCGCTTCACGCGGCGGCGGCGGCGGCGGTAGAAGATGCGGCCGAAGCCCTTGGTCTCGCGGCACACGTCCAGCCAGGCCTGTTGCTCGGCCACGGCGATGTCGGTGTCGTTGGTGTCGCTGAGTACGAAGAAGTCGAAGCGATCGAGGTTGCCGCTGGCCGCCACCGACTCGAAGGTCGCCCGCAAGCCTGCGAACACGCGCGGCACGTCTTCGTTGCAGATCGGCATGACCAGCGCGGTACGCGCCTCGGGTGCAATCGGCTCATTGCCTGCGCTGCTGCCCGAAATCTTGTACTTGTCACGCCCGGTGAGCAGTTCGAGGAAGCCCATCAGGGCGGTCCAGAAACCCGCCGAAACCCAACAGAACAGGATGCCGAACAGCACCAGGATGGACGTCTGCAAGGCATACGGCCAGACCTGCACCACGGTATCCCACAGCGGCTGCTTGATCACTTCGTCGAGGTCGACGAACGACCAGCCCTGGTACGGCAGGATGCCCTTCATGTAGAAGCCGGCGACGATGGTCTGGCCGATCATGAGGGCGAGCAGGATGTAGCGGCGGATCGAGCCGACCGTGCGCCAGCGCGCCGCGGGCAGCTCACGCTTGGGTGGCTGCGGGGCGTTGGTGCGCCCCGTCATGCGCCGCCACAGGCGGATCAGCACGTTGGTGCGCCATGGCTCGGGCACGACCTTGGTGCGCTTGATCGGCGGTGCGATCTTCAGACACAGGCGGCCGCTGCCGTCGACACCGAGCATCTCGGCATCTTCCAGCTCGGCGGCGCTGCCCACGGTCAGGCGCGGGCCGACCGAGGCCTGCACGGCCTCGGTGGAGTTGGCGGCCGGGTTGGCCGCCAGGCGTTGGTGCAGCTCACTGAACGAGGTGCAGCTGGCGAGTTCCGCGCGCTGCTCATCGCTCAGAGGGAGGTGGGCCAGGTATTCGCCAAGCGATTCTGGCCTTGCGCTTGAGTTACTCATCGGCAGGCAACTGATAGCTCCAGGTCTCGGTCAGCACTTTTTCAGTGGTGGCCGGGGCCCCGTTGGTGGGCGCCGCATCGGCGGCAGGTTGTTCGGCCTTGGCTGGTTCCGCCTTGGCGGTCTTCTCATGCTTGGCGTGCTTGGCCGCAGCCTTTTCCTGCTTGGTTTCAGCGGCAGGCTTGGCTGCCTCTACCGGCACGTCACGCACCAGTGCAGCGCGCATTTCAGTGGCCTTGTTGGCTTCCTTGACCTTCAGACGCAGGGTCAGGCGCCAGCCCTTGGTCTCAGGGTTATAGCGCAGGTTGTTCTCGACCACTTCGGCGTTGTCGCCAACGCTGACCTGGCTGCGCACCGGAGTGTCTTCCGGCAGGGCGGCAAGTGCCGGGCCGGCGAAGTCGACCAGGAAGGCGACGCTGCCGTCTGGCTGGCGGATCAGGTTGGACTGTTTGACGTCGCCAGTGGAACGCAGGGTCTGCTTGACCCAGCCCAGGTCAGGAGCCTGGAACTGCTGCTCGTCGATGGTCCAGTGCAGGCGGTAGGCGTATTCGAACGGCTTGCCTGGCTCAGGCAGCTTCTCCGGGCTCCAGAAGGCAACGATGTTGTCGTTGGTTTCGTCGGCGGTCGGGATTTCCACCAGGTCGACGGTACCCTTGCCCCAGTCACCTTTCGGCTCGATCCAGGCGCTCGGGCGCTTCTGGTAGTTGTCGTCGAGGTCTTCGAAGTCGCTGAAGGCGCGCTGACGCTGCATCAGGCCGAAACCACGCGGGTTCTCGACACTGAAGTTGCTCACGGCCAGGTGTTTCGGGTTGTTCAGCGGGCGCCACAGCCACTCGCCGTTACCGGCGTGGATCGACAGGCCTTCGGAGTCATGCAGGGCCGGGCGATAGTTCAGCACCTTGGACGGCTGGTTGGGGCCGAACAGGAACATGCTGGTCAGCGGGGCGATACCCAGGCGGCTGACCTGGTCACGCAGGAACACCCGCGACTGCACGTCGACCACGGTGTCGCTGCCCGGGCGCAGGATCAGCTTGTAGGCGCCTGTGGAGCGTGGCGAATCCAGCAGGGCATAGATCACCAGGTGCTTGTCGGCCGGCTTGGGCTTCTCGACCCAGAACTCGGTGAAGCGCGGGAACTCTTCGCCCGACGGCAACGCGGTGTCGATTGCCAGGCCACGGGCCGACAGGCCGTACACATGGCCCTTGCCGACCACGCGGAAATAGCTGGCCCCGAGCAGGGTCATGATCTCGTCCTGCTTGTCGGCCTTGTTGATCGGGTAGAGCACGCGGAACCCGGCGTAGCCGAGGTTCTTGACGGTGTCCGGGTCGTGCGGCACGTCACCGAACTCGAAGCGGCTCGGGTCGTACTTGATTTCCTCGACATTGGTGGCCGTGATCTCGTTGATCTTCACCGGAGTGTCGAAGTGCATGCCCTGGTGGTAGAAGGACAGCTTGAACGGGGTCTTGTCCTTGGCCCACTCGGCCTTTTCCTGCAGGAAATGAATTTTCTGATAGTCCGCGAACTTCATGTCGCGGAATACTGCCGGCAGATTGCTTTTTGGTGCTTCGTATTTCTGGCCGGCCAGATCCTTTGCCTTGGCTGCAACATCGTCAAGATTGAATGCCCACAGCTGGCCCGCGCTCATCAGGCCGACCAGTGCCACACTGGCCATCAGGGCCTTGCGCAGCCCGGTGCCGGGGATTCTAGATGCTTTTTGGGGACTAACAATCACGAGCAACCCTCGCCGAAAACAGATCATGAAACCAACGGCCAGCGACAAATGCCGGGTTGGCGAGCACTGTTCGGACCCCATGAGGGCGTAATGATTCCCCAAACAGGTCCAGACAATGCTCGAGTCAGAGTGAAACGAACCTGCGAACGCAGGCTCACGCAGCGCGCGATTATCCAGCAGGATGCGTTACAACGCATCAGGCTGGACCAACTATTTATCGTACAAAACCCCTTGTTTTCCTATAAACAAAGGGTTTTTCGACCTCATATTTGTAACAAGAATGTCACAGGGCCATCATTGACGAGGTGCACCTGCATGTCTGCACCGAAGCGCCCGCTCGCCACATCGCCATGCTGGCCCCTAGCCTTGTTCAAAAGATAGTCGAACAATTGCGCCCCGAGCGCCGGCGGCGCAGCCGTCGAGAAGCTCGGGCGCATCCCGCTGCGGGTATCGGCCGCCAGGGTGAACTGGGACACCAGCAGCAAGCCGCCACCCACATCCTTCAGCGACAGGTTCATCTTGCCCTGATCGTCGCTGAACACCCGGTAATTCAACAACTTGTGCAACAGCTTGTCGGCATGTTCGCGGGTATCTTCAGGTTCGACGGCCACCAACACCAGCAACCCCTGGTCGATGGCCCCGACAATCTCCCCAGCCACTTCCACGCGTGCGCCACGCACGCGCTGCAACAAGCCCCTCATGCTTCTTCCAGCGGCAGGTCGAGCAGACGGCGGGCCATCTGGTCGGCCGCACGCACCAGGGCATCAGTGATGCCGGGCTCGGAGGCGGCATGGCCGGCGTCGCGAATGACCTTCAGCTCGCTGTTCGGCCAGGCCTGGTGCAGCGCCCAGGCGTTGTCCAACGGGCAGATCACGTCGTAGCGGCCATGCACGATCACCGCCGGCAGGTGAGCGATCTTCGGCATGTCGCGAATCAGCTGGTCTGGCTCCAGGAACGCGTTGTTCATGAAGTAATGGCATTCGATGCGGGCGATCGACAGCGCCCGCTGCGGCTCGGAAAAACGGTCGACCACCAGCGGATTCGGGCGCAGCGTGGCAGTGCGGCCTTCCCAGGTGGACCAGGCCTTGGCCGCATGCATCTGGGCAATCTGGTCGTTGCCGGTCAGGCGCTTGTGGAAGGCCTTGACCAGGTCACCCCGCTCTTCCGGCGGGATCGGCGCGATGTAGTCCTGCCAGTAGTCCGGGAACATGCGGCTGGCGCCTGCCTGGTAGAACCACTCGATTTCCTGTGGGCGGCACAGGAAGATGCCGCGCAGGATCAGGCCGTGCACGCGCTCGGGGTGGGTCTGGGCATAAGCCAGGGCCAGGGTCGAGCCCCAGGAGCCGCCGAACAGCACCCATTTGTCGATACCGAGATGCTTGCGAATGCGCTCCAGGTCCTCGACCAGGTGCCAGGTGGTGTTGTTCTCCAGGCTCGCGTGCGGCGTGGAACGGCCACAGCCACGCTGGTCAAAAGTGATGATGCGGTACAGGTTGGGGTCGAAATAGCAACGGCTCTGGGCATCACAGCCCGCGCCCGGGCCACCGTGGATGAACACCACAGGCAGACCTTCCGGCGAGCCGCTTTCATCGACATACAGCACATGCGGCGCTTCCACGGCCAGATCGTGCCTGGCGTAGGGTTTGATCTGCGGGTAGAGGGTCTGCATTGCGCACTCCGTGTGAGGTTTGGTTCGGCCGTGGGCCATCATAAACCTGAATTGCGCGAAGAGCATGTGTCCGTGTGAATCGTCGGGTTTTTGGGCTTGCTGGCGATGGCAGGCACTGGTGGGGCGTGATGACTGGGAGGGCATGGTTTGAGATTGTGTCAGGGCGAACACACGCCAGCCCTGACACGGTCAAACGCCCTACCCTCGCGAACCACCTTGGTACCGCTCCTCACCCCACGCCAGCACAGTCTCCAGCAGGCGCTTGAGCACCACCTGCGTCGGCTGTGCCAGATCTTCACGATAGCCGAACGGCTCCACCTCATTCATATAGGTGCACTGCCCCAACTCCAGCTGTACGGCATGGATGTGATTGGCCGGTTCACCATAGTGGCGAGTGATGTGTCCGCCCTTGAAGCGGCCATTGAGCACATGGGTGTAGGCCGGGAACTCGGCGCAAACGCCCTGCAGCCGCTCAGCCAATAGCGGATCGCAACTGGCGCCATTGAAGGTCCCCAGGTTGAAATCCGGCAACTTGCCGTCAAACAGATGCGGTATCACCGACCGGATCGAGTGCGCATCCCACAGCAACGCATAACCGAACGCCTCACGCATCCGCGCCAGCTCGCGACGAATCGTGTCGTGGTACGGCCGCCAGATCTGCTCCAGGTACACAGCCCGCTGCTCAGGACTGGGCGCCTTGCCTTCCTTGAACAACGGCTCCCCCTCGAACAGCGTCGCCGGATACAACCCGGTAGTGGCGCCTGCGTACAGCGGCTTGTCGTCGTCCGGGCGGTTCAGGTCGATGACGAAGCGCGAATACTCCGCTGCCACCACGCTGGCACCCAGCTCGCGGGCGAAGTCATAAAGGCGCGGGATGTGCCAATCGGTGTCGGGCAGGCTGCGCGCCTGCTCGACCAGGCCCATGTCCACGGCCGGGGTCAGCTTGAGGCCGGCATGGGGCATGCTGATCAGCAGCGGCAGGCGGCCTTGGTGAAAACTCAATACCTTGTCCATCGTGCCTCGCTCAGTTGGAAATTTCGTGACCCTTGCGCACCACGCGCTTGGGCAGGTCACCGCCCAGCCAGTAGGCCAGGTCGGCGGGGCGGGCGATCTGCCAGGCGACGAAATCGGCGACCTTGCCAACCTCCAGCGAGCCGTGGCTGTCACCCAGGCCGAGTGCCGTGGCCGCATGCAGCGTGACACCGGCCAGGGCTTCTTCCGGCGTCATGCGGAACAGCGTGCAGCCCATGTTCAGCATCAGGCGCAGCGACAGCCCAGGCGAGGTGCCTGGGTTGAGGTCGCTGGCCAGGGCAATCTTCACGCCGTGGCGACGCAGGGCCTCCATCGGCGGCAGCTGGGTTTCGCGCAGGAAGTAGAAGGCGCCCGGCAGCAGCACGGCGACCGTACCGGCGGCGGCCATGGCGATTGCGTCTTCCTCGGTCATGAACTCCAGGTGATCGGCCGACAGCGCCTGGTAGCGCGCCGCCAGGCTGGAGCCGTGCAGCGAAGACAGCTGCTCGGCATGCAGCTTCACCGGCAGGCCCAGTTCTTGTGCCTTGATGAACACCCGTTCGACTTGCGCCGGGGAGAACGCCAGGTGTTCGCAGAAGGCGTCGACCGCATCCACCAGGCCTTCAGCGGCCAATGCTGGCAGCATCTCGTCGCAGATGTGCGCGATGTAGTCGTCGGCCCTGCCGGCGTATTCCGGCGGCAAGGCATGGGCGGCCAGGCAGGTGGCGCGCACCGCCAATGGCAGCTCGTCGGCCAGGCGCCGCGCCACGCGCAGCATCTTGCGTTCGTTGGCCAGGTCCAGGCCGTAGCCGGACTTGACCTCGATAGTCGTCACGCCATCGCGCATCAACGCCTGGACCCGCTGGCGAGCACTGGCGAACAGCTCATCCTCGCTGGCCGCGCGGGTGGCCCGCACGGTGCTGGCGATACCACCGCCCTGGGCGGCGATCTCGGCATAGCTGACGCCTTGCAGGCGTTGCTCGAACTCGCCGCTGCGGTTACCACCGAACACCGCATGGGTGTGGCAATCGATCAGCCCCGGGGTGACCCAGGCACCGCCCAGGTCCACCGTGCGGTCAACCTCGAACGGCTGCAGCTCGGCGCGGGGGCCGATCCACTCGATCAGCCCGGCGCTGCTGACGATGGCCGCATCCTCGATGATCGAGTAACGGCCCTCGGCCAGGGTTGCCGCGTGGCAGTGCTGCCAGAGGGTTCTCATGTGCAATCTCCTTGACTAGCGGTGCAGCTCGATCGGGGCGTGCTTGCCTGCGCGCGGCTTGCACCACAGCAGGTAGGACGCCACCAGGAACACCACCCAGACCACGCCGACCAGCAAGGCCGCCTGGGTATCCGGGAAGTAACCGAGCACACCGAAAATGAACACCATGAAGGCAATGGCCATGGCCGGGCCGTATGGCCAGAACGGTACCGGGAACTTCAGCTGAGCCACTTCTTCACGGCTCATGCTACGGCGCATGGCCACCTGGGTGACCAGGATCATCAGCCATACCCACACGGTGGCAAAGGTGGCGATGGAGGCGATCAGCAGGAACACGTTTTCCGGGATCAGGTAGTTGAGCAGCACGCCGACCAGCAGCGCCGCGCCCATCACCACCACGGTCATCCATGGCACGCCGTGCTTCGACAGCTGGCCAAAGCTGCGCGGCGCGTGACCTTGCTGGGCCAGGCCGTACATCATGCGCCCGGCGCCGAAGATGTCGCTGTTGATTGCCGATATCGCGGCCGAGATCACCACGATGTTCAGCACGGCAGCAGCCGAGCCGATGCCCAGGTGGCTGAATATCTGTACGAACGGGCTGCCTTCGCTGCCGATCTGCGGCCATGGGTACAGGCACATCAGCACGAACAGGGTCAGCACGTAGAACAGCAGGATGCGCAGCGGCACGGCGTTGATCGCCTTGGGGATGACGCGCTGCGGGTCCTTGGCTTCACCGGCGGTGACGCCGATGATCTCGATGCCACCGAAGGCGAACATCACCACGGCGAAGGACGCGATCAGGCCACCGATGCCATTGGGCATGAAGCCGCCATGCGCGATCAGGTTGCTGATGCCCACGGCATGTTCGCCACTCACCTGGCTGAAGCCGAAGGCCATGATGCCGAGGCCGGCCAGGATCATCGCGACGATGGCGCCCACCTTGAGCAGCGACAGCCAGAATTCCATTTCGCCGAAGACCTTGACGTTGCACAGGTTGAGGCCGCCGATCACGAAGACGATGCCCAGCACCCAGATCCAGCGGGCCACTTCGGGGAACCAGAAGCCCATGTAGATACCGAAGGCGGTGATGTCGGCGATGGCGACGATGACCATCTCGAAGGCGTAGGTCCAGCCGAGGATGAAGCCGGCCATGGGGCCGAGGTAGGTGGTGGCATAGTGGCCGAAGGAACCGGCCACCGGGTTGTGCACGGCCATTTCGCCGAGGGCGCGCATGACCATGAATACGGCGGCGCCGCCGATCAGGTACGCCAGCAGCACGGCCGGGCCGGCCATCTGGATGGCCGAGGCGGAGCCGTAGAAGAGGCCGGTACCGATGGCGGAACCAAGGGCCATGAAGCGGATGTGGCGGGCCGTTAGCCCGCGCTTGAGACCTTGAGCTTGCTGCATGTCACGTCCTTAAATTGTTTTTGTGGTCGTGAGGTCGATGGGGGCTGCCTTGCAGCCCTTTCGCGGGTCAAGCCCGCTCCCACAGCAGTCACGCAACCTTCAAGGCCTGTGAGATACCTGTGAGAGCGGGCTTGCCCCGCGAATGGGCCGCGAAGCGGCCCCGGGGGCATTACAGGCTTGGCAGGACGCCGGCAGGCAGCAGCCCGGTCAGGCTGCCCTTGGCCAGCAGCTCGACGGCGGCCTCGATGTCCGGCGCAAAGAAGCGGTCACGGTCATAGTGCGGCACTTCACGGCGCAGCGCCTGGCGCGCCTGCTCCAGCTTCGCCGAAGTCTTCAGGCCTTTGCGCAGGTCCAGCCCCTGACACGCACCCAGCCATTCGATAGCCAGCACGCCACGGGTGTTC
The DNA here is from genome assembly GCF_044749325.1 of Pseudomonas sp. NPDC089428. NCBI lineage: Bacteria > Pseudomonadati > Pseudomonadota > Gammaproteobacteria > Pseudomonadales > Pseudomonadaceae > Pseudomonas > Pseudomonas sp. NPDC089428. Next base: position 176,453 of record NZ_JBIVHT010000005.1, on the reverse strand, counting down.
TCGGCCATTTCCCACAGGCGCTTGCCAGCGGCCGGGGCCATCGACACGTGGTCTTCCTGGTTGGCCGAGGTCGGCAGGCTATCGACACTGTGCGGGTGCGACAAGGCCTTGTTCTCGCTGGCCAGGGCGGCAGCGGTGACCTGGGCGATCATGAAGCCGGAGTTGACCCCGCCGTTTTCCACCAGGAACGGCGGCAGCTGGGACATGTGCTTGTCCATCATCAGCGAGATGCGGCGCTCGCTCAGCGAACCGATTTCGGCGATCGCCAGGGCGATGTTGTCGGCGGCCATGGCTACCGGCTCGGCGTGGAAGTTGCCACCGGAAATCACGTCACCTTCGGCGGCGAACACCAACGGGTTGTCCGACACGGCGTTGGCTTCGATGCCCAGCACCTCGGCGGCCTGGCGGATCTGGGTCAGGCAGGCGCCCATGACCTGTGGCTGGCAGCGCAGCGAGTACGGGTCCTGGACCTTGTCGCAGTTCTTGTGCGACAGCGACACTTCGCTGGAGTCGCCCAACAGGTCGCGGAAGCAGGCCGCGGTGTCGATCTGGCCACGCTGGCCACGCACTTCATGGATACGGGCATCGAACGGCGAACGCGAACCCAGTGCCGCTTCGACGCTCAGGCCACCGCAGGCGATGGCGGCGGCATACAGGTCTTCTGCCTGGAACAGGCCGCGCAGGGCGTAGGCGGTGGAAGCCTGGGTACCGTTGAGCAGAGCCAGGCCCTCCTTGGCAGCCAGGGTCAACGGCTCGAGGCCGGCGACAGCCAGCGCTTCGGTAGCCGGCAGCCACTGGCCCTGGTAACGGGCCTTGCCTTCGCCCAGCAATACCAGCGACATGTGCGCCAGCGGTGCCAGGTCGCCAGACGCGCCGACCGAGCCCTTGAGCGGAATGTGCGGGTAGACTTCGGCGTTGACCAGGGCGATCAGGGCATCGATGACCTTGCGGCGGATACCGGAGAAGCCACGGCTCAGGCTGTTGATCTTGAGGACCATGATCAGCCGCACCAGGGCGTCGTCCAGCGGCGCGCCGATACCGGCCGCGTGGGACAGCACCAGCGAGCGCTGCAGGTTCTCGAGATCGTGGCTGGCAATACGGGTCGAGGCCAGCAGGCCGAAACCGGTGTTGATGCCGTAGGCGGTACGGTCCTCGGCAATGATCTGCTCGACACAGGCGACGCTGGCATCGATGGCCGGTGCGGCGCTGGCATCCAGTTGCAGGCGCACGGGTGCGGCGTGGATCGCGCGCAGCTGGGCCAGGGTCAGGGTGCCGGGCTTGAGGGTCAGTTCGGTCACTTTGCTACTCCAATTCTGTCGGGGGCCCGCAGGCCCCTCTTGTTGTTCAGTATCACTCAAAGTGCAGCGATCAGCCCGTGATCATTGGCAGGTCGAGGCCCTGCTCTTTGGCGCAGTCGATGGCGATGTCGTAGCCGGCATCGGCGTGGCGCATCACGCCGGTCCCCGGGTCGTTGGTCAGCACGCGGGCGATACGCTCGGCGGCTTCATCGGTACCGTCACAGACGATGACCATGCCCGAGTGCTGGGAGAAGCCCATGCCCACGCCACCGCCGTGGTGCAGCGAAACCCAGGTGGCGCCGCCTGCAGTGTTGAGCAGGGCGTTGAGCAGCGGCCAATCGGAAACTGCATCGGAGCCGTCGCGCATGGCTTCGGTTTCGCGGTTGGGGCTGGACACCGAGCCGGAGTCCAGGTGGTCACGGCCGATCACCACAGGTGCCGACAGCTCGCCGCTGCGGACCATTTCGTTGAAGGCCAGGCCCAGCTTGGCGCGCAGCCCCAGGCCAACCCAGCAGATACGTGCCGGCAGGCCCTGGAAGCTGATGCGCTCGCGGGCCATGTCCAGCCAGCGGTGCAGGTGGGCGTCGTCCGGGATCAGTTCCTTGACCTTGGCGTCAGTCTTGTAGATGTCTTCGGCATCACCGGACAGCGCCGCCCAGCGGAACGGGCCGATGCCGCGGCAGAACAGCGGGCGGATATAGGCAGGGACGAAGCCTGGGAAGTCGAACGCGTTGGTCACGCCCTCTTCCTTGGCCATCTGGCGGATGTTGTTGCCGTAGTCGAAGGTCGGGATGCCCTGCTTCTGGAAGTCGAGCATGGCCTGCACGTGCACGGCCATGGACTGCTTGGCGGCCTTGACCACAGCAGCCGGCTCGGTCTGCGCGCGGTCGCGGTACTGTTCCCAGGTCCAGCCGGCTGGCAGGTAGCCGTTCAGTGGGTCGTGGGCGCTGGTCTGGTCGGTGACCATGTCCGGGCGCACGCCGCGCTTGACCAGCTCAGGCAGGATTTCGGCGGCGTTGCCGTGCAGGGCGATGGAGATCGCCTTGCCTTCGGCAGTGTACTTGGCGATGCGTGCCAGGGCGTCGTCGAGGTCAGTGGCCTGTTCGTCGACGTAGCGGGTTTCCAGGCGGAAGTCGATGCGGCTCTGTTGGCATTCGATGTTCAGCGAGCAGGCACCGGCCAGGGTCGCGGCCAGTGGCTGGGCGCCGCCCATGCCGCCGAGGCCCGCGGTCAGTACCCACTTGCCTTTGAGGCTGCCGCCGTAGTGCTGACGACCGGCTTCGACGAAGGTTTCGTAGGTGCCCTGGACGATGCCCTGGCTACCGATGTAGATCCAGCTGCCGGCGGTCATCTGGCCGTACATGGCCAGGCCCTTGGCGTCCAGTTCGTTGAAGTGTTCCCAGTTGGCCCAGTGCGGCACCAGGTTGGAGTTGGCGATCAGCACGCGCGGAGCGTTGCTGTGGGTCTTGAACACGCCGACCGGCTTGCCCGACTGCACCAGCAGGGTTTCGTCGTCTTCCAGGCGGGTCAGGGTCTCGACGATCTTGTCGTAGCAGGCCCAGTTGCGTGCGGCGCGGCCAATACCGCCATACACCACCAGCTCTTTCGGGTTTTCCGCGACCTGCGGGTCGAGGTTGTTCATCAGCATGCGCAGTGGCGCTTCGGTCAGCCAGCTTTTGGCGGTCAGCTTGTTGCCACGTGGGGCACGGATTTCAACGTCACGGTATTTGTTGTTGTCAGTCACGGGAAGGTCCTCGGCGGTTGTCCGCAGGCAGATGTGTCGTGGTCAATATACAAACACATCTTTACTTGTATGTACAAGCATGGACAACCAAAAAAAACGGACCACTCCTCCGAATTCATGAATGCACTGGGGCCGCTTCGCGCCCCATCGCCGGCAAGCTCGGCTCCCACAAGTACAGCGCACGCCTGGAAGCTGGCGATATTCCTGTGGGAGCCGCGCTTGCCGGCGATGGGGCGCGAAGCGACCCCGGTTATCTCACGCTGGAATGAGTTCGATCAGGCAGAATCGCCCCTGCACATCCAGCCCGAGCAACTCATCATTGCCCTCGAGCCGCAGGCAGTCATAGCGACCCAGCCGCTGCGTTTCATGCCCGGCCATCGCCACCTCGACCTGGTTGCTCGCAGCAAACAACAACACCGTCGACGCCGAGCTGTACAAGCGGCTGGTGCCATCGAACCACTGCAAACGCGCCCGATAGCGCTGCGGCGCATAGATCAGGTTGAAATCGCGGATCGGCCCACCAAGCAACTTGCAGCTGACCTGGCTCTCGCCACTGAAGGCGAACGCATCGAACGGCAGCAACGGCCGGCTGGCCTGGTCGTCGACCAGCAAACGCATGCCATCGCCCTGGAGCACGGTAATTATCCGCTGGTAGCCGGCGAACACGGAAAACCCGCCCGACTCCTCGATATCGGCGATCGACAGGCGCCAGCCGAAGCCATCGAGCCCTTCGCCGTTGTCGCGGGTGATCTCTTCGGTGAAACCGCCACCGTTCTTCCAGGGCATGCGCGGGTAATCCTGCGCACGCAGCAACTGCAACTGGGTCATTTACTGAAACGTCCTTCAAGGCGGTGACGGGAACCGGGGTGGATCAGCCGCGCCGCCGTCACTGGCTGGCGGCCGGACCAGGTGCGCCGGCGAATCAGCAGGCAGGGTTCGCCGCGCTCGATCTGCAGCAGGCGGCACTCTTCGGGTTCGGCAAGAATCGCCTCGACCACGTGCTCGCCCTCGGTCAGCGGCGCGACCTGGGATAGATAGGCATAGGGCGTTTGCCGGGTGAAGTCCTGCTTGAGGTAGTCGGGGGCGATGGCCGCGTTGACGTAGCGGTCCTCGATCTGCACCGGCACGCCGTTCTCGTAATGCACGATCAGCGAGTGGAACACCCGCTGCCCTTCACGCATGTCCAGCGCCAGGGCACGTTCGGAGCCTGCGGCCTCCTCGGCCAGCTTGATCACCTGGCAGCTATGCTGGTGGCCGCGGCCGGCGATTTCGTCGGCGATATTGTTGACCTCGAACAGCGCCGAGCGGGTCTTGGGTTCGGCAACGAAGGTGCCCACGCCCTGCATGCGCACCAGCAGGCCTTCAGCGGTGAGTTCACGCAAGGCGCGGTTGATGGTCATGCGGCTGAAGCCCAGCTCGTTGACCAGTTCGCTCTCCGAGGGAACCCGGTGATGCGGTGGCCAGCTGCCGTTTTCGATCTGCTGGATGATCATCTGCTTGACCCGGGCATACAGCGGCGCCGGGCCCTCGCCCATCTGGGCAACCAGCGCGGAGACAGGAGGTGTCGGCACGGCGTTGAGTCCTTAGGCAATGGAATGAGCGGTAGCTTGCCGCAGTTTACCCGGCAGGCAAACGCCTGTATATGTATATACAAGTTAAACAATAACAGGATTCTTGCCGATGTCCGCCTATTTCGCCGAACGCGCCCTGCTGCCTACTGGTTGGGCCAGTAACGTCCGCTTCGAAGTATCCAGTGACGGCTTGCTCAGCCGGATCGAAGCCGATGCCTCGGCCGACGGCGCCGAGCGCCTGGCCGGGCCGTTGCTGCCAGGCATGCCCAACCTGCACTCGCATGCGTTCCAGCGAGCCATGGCTGGGCTGGCGGAAGTCGCGGGCAACCCCAACGACAGCTTCTGGACCTGGCGCGAGCTGATGTATCGGCTGGTCGGCAAGATCACCCCGGAGCAGCTGCAGGTCATTGCCCGCCAGCTGTACATCGAGATGCTCAAGGCCGGCTACACCTCGGTGGCCGAATTCCACTATGTGCACCATGACCAGGCAGGCAAGGCGTACGCCGACCCGGCCGAGCTGTCCCGTCGCATCAGTGCGGCCGCCGCCAGCAGCGGCATTGGCCTGACCTTGCTGCCGGTGCTGTACAGCCACGCCGGCTTCGGCGGCCAAGCCCCGAACGAAGGGCAGCGGCGCTTCATCAATTCCACCGAACAGTACCTGCATTTGCAGGCGCAACTGGCGCCAGTGCTGGCGGAGCACCCCGCCCAACAGCTGGGCTTGTGCTTCCACTCGCTGCGCGCGGTCACCCCTGGCCAGATCGCCGAGGTACTGGCGGCCGGCAAACAGCAATGCCCGATTCATATCCACATTGCCGAACAGCAGAAGGAAGTCGATGACTGCCTGGCCTGGAGCGGGCTGCGGCCGCTGCAGTGGCTGTACGAGCATGTCGATGTAAACCCGCGTTGGTGCCTGGTGCATGCCACCCATGCCGAAGCGGATGAAGTCACGGCCATGGCACGCAGTGGTGCAGTGGCCGGGCTGTGCCTGACCACTGAAGCCAATCTGGGCGACGGCATTTTCCCGGCCGTGGATTTCCTCGCCCAGGGCGGGCGCATGGGCATTGGGTCGGACAGCCACGTATCACTGAGCGTGGTCGAGGAACTGCGTTGGCTGGAGTATGGCCAACGCCTGCGGGATCAGCGGCGCAACCGGCTGTACCGCAGTGATCAACCAATGGTCGGGCGCACGCTCTACGACGCGGCCCTGGTCGGCGGCGCACAGGCACTGGGGCAGCCGGTGGGTGAGCTGACGGTGGGCAAGCGGGCCGACTGGCTGGTGCTGGATGGGCAGGATCCGTATATCGCCATGGCCGAGGGCGACGGGATTCTCAACCGCTGGTTGTTCGCTGGCGGCGACCGTCAGGTGCGAGATGTGATGGTCAATGGACAGTGGGTGGTGCGGCAGGGGCGGCATGCCCACGAAGAAGAGAGCCGGCAGGCGTTTGCCGGAGTGCTGCGCGCGCTACTGGGCTGAATGCAGAGGGCCGCCACAGCGGCCCCTGTCATCTCAATGCATCTGCACGATCTGCTTGTCGGGCGTGCGCCAGATCAGCCGGCTGGTGTCATAGCCCTGCTGACGAGCCTTGGACATCAGGCTCTCGCGCTCCCACACCGGCAAGGTCGGCGTGCGCGACAGGATCCAGAGGTACTTGCGGTCCGGGCTGCCGACGATCGCCGTGCGGTAGCGATCATCCACGTACAGGATCCAGTATTCGCCCTTGGCCACACCTGGCACCAGGCGGGTGAACCAGTTGTCGAACTCGACCCACAACCTGTCGGTATGCCCCGGCTCCTGGATCTTGGCGTGCCCCTCGGCACGCAGCCACTCATCCCCCATCGTGCGGCAGCGGTTGAGCACGCCATACGAGCCATCGGGCTTGAGGTTGTAATGCGCTTCGGACTGCGCGCACTCGGCCTGGTACTTCATCGGCAGGCGCGCCAACTCGTACCACTTGCCCTGATAGCGCTTGAGGTCGACATCACCAGCGGTTTTCGGCGCCAGTGGATCGTTGGCGGAGGTGGCGCAACCACCCAGCAGCATCACCAGGCACAGCCCCAGCAGCAGATGCAGACGCCTCATTTGAGACCCTGCCCGGAGTAGATCAGCACTTTGTCGGCCGCGTATTGCACGCTGATGAAGCTCTTCTCGTCCCCCCAGGTGCAGCTGCTCATGCCCAGCGCACCGGAGCATTCGGTGGGCGTGCCGAGCAGCTGCTCGACTTCGGCCTTGTTCATGCCGGTCTTGAGCTTGGAATAGTTTTCCTGATTGATCTTGCTGCACGCGGTCAGGACGACGCACAAGGACAACAGGGCGAGGGAACGCAACGACATGAAGGGACACTCCTGGAAAATAGACACAGGCGAGTGGCCTGCAGTGGTGTTCGACGGGAAAAACCCTCCCTGGTTCCCTGGCAACCCCTCTTTCGTTGTACGCCGTTGGTCGGCTCCCCCTGCGCAAACGATTAATGTTTTGACGTACCGCGACGACACAGCGAGCACGCTGTGGCGAGTTGCCATAGCCCCCTCCTATGCCTTGCCTTGTGCAGACCAGAAAAATGACCAAGAACCTCAAGTTCAGCCACAAGATCCTGCTGGCCGCCGCCCTCGTGGTGGCCGTTGCCTTTACCTGTTTCGTGCTGTTCAACGACTACCGACAACGCCAGTCCCTGCGCAGCGACGTTCAGACCAACCTGCAGGACCTGGGCAGCCTCACCGCTGGCAACATCCGCAACTGGCTCGACAGCCGTATCCAGCTGCTCGACTCCCTGGCCCAGCAAATCGCGGTCGATGGGCCGGGCAAAGCCAGCCTGGACCGTAGCCTGGCCTTGCCGGTGTACGGCAAGAACTTCCAGCTCACCTATTTCGGCGGCCAGGACGGCAGCATGCAGTCGGTACCGGTGGGCAACCGCGCCGCCGACTACGACCCTAGGGTACGGGGCTGGTACAAGGCTGCCAGCGCCAGCGGCCAGACCATCGTCACCGAACCGTACATCTCCGCCTCCGCCGGCAAGCTGGTGATCACCCTGGCCACCCCGGTGCAGCAAGCGGGCCGGCTGATCGGTGTCAGCGGCGTCGACACCGACCTGCAGACCATCAGCAACCTGATCAACGCCCTGAACTTCGACGGTCAGGGCCATGCCTTCATCGTCAATGGCGAAGGCAAGATCCTGATCCACCCCAAAGCCGACCTGGCCCTGAAAACCCTGGCCGACGTCTACCCGCGAGACACACCCCAAATCGGCAGCGGCCTGAAGGAAGTCGAAGTCGATGGCCGCAAGCAGTTCATCAGCTTCACGCGCGTCGACGGCGTGCCGTCAGCGGATTGGTACGTGGCCCTGGTACTCGACCAGGATGCAGCGTTCGCCATGCTGGGTGAACTGCGCACCTCGGCCATCGTCGCCACCCTGATCGCGGTGGTGGTGATCATCGCCCTGCTCGGCTTGCTGATCCGCGTCCTGATGGAGCCGCTGCACCTGATGGGCCGTGCCATGCATGACATCGCCGAAGGCGAAGGTGACCTGACCCGGCGCCTGAGCATCCACGCCCACGATGAATTCGGCAGCCTTGGCCAATCCTTCAACCGCTTTGTCGAGCGGATTCACGAGTCGATCCGCGAAGTGGCCTCAGCCACCGGGCAGGTCAACGCCGTGGCCGCCCAGGTGGTGGATGCCTCGAATGCCTCGATTGCCAACGCCGACCAGCAGTCCAGCCGCACCAGCAGTGTGGCTGCGGCCATCAATCAGCTAGGCGCCGCCGCCCAGGAAATCGCCCAGAACGCCGCGCTGGCGTCGCAGCACTCCAGCGAAGCACGCGGCCTGGCCGAGGATGGCCAGCAGGTGGTCGGGCGCACCATCGAGGTGATGAACCAGCTGTCGGCACGCATCAGCGACTCGTGCGGCAACATCGAGACACTCAATGCCCACACCGCCAACATCGGCCAGATCCTCGATGTGATCAGCGGCATATCCCAGCAGACCAACCTGCTGGCGCTCAACGCCGCGATCGAAGCGGCCCGCGCGGGCGAGGCCGGGCGTGGCTTTGCCGTGGTAGCCGACGAAGTACGCAACCTGGCGCACCGCACCCAGGAATCGGCTCAGCAGGTGCAGCGTCTGATCGAGGAACTGCAGGCCGGCGCGCAAGTAGCGGTCAGCACCATGAACCAGAGCCGCCAGCACAGCGACCACAGCGTAGGCATTGCCAACCAGGCCGGCGAGCGCCTGGGCAGCGTGACCCAGCGCATTGGCGAGATCGATGGCATGAACCAGTCGGTGGCCACCGCCACCGAAGAGCAGACGGCCGTGGTCGAGTCGATCAATGTCGACATCACCGAGATCAATACGTTGAATCAGGAAGGGGTGCAGAACCTGCAGAGCACCTTGCGTGCCTGCACCGACCTGGAGCATCAGGTCGATCGGTTGAAGCATCTGGTGGGCAGTTTCAGGATCTGATCCGGCGGCGCCTGCTTCGCGGGCAAGTCGGGGCGCCGAACCACCGCTCCCACAGCTACTGCACAGCCTTTGAAACCCGCGCTGTACCTGTGGGAGCGGGTTCACCCGCGAAGAGGCCCATGAGTCAGAACCGGGAACCAGGCTCCAAAAGGAAGTCCATTTCTTCGCTGGTACTCGGCCGCCCCAGCACCAGGTTACGGTGCGGGAAGCGGCCGAACCGGGCAATCACCCGCTGGTGCTGTTCGGCGTAATCGAGGAAACCTTCGAACAAGCGCCGGTTGTCCTCTGGCTGCTCTTCGAGCAGCACCTGGTAACGTTCGACGCACAGGTTCTGCCAGTCCAGCACCTCGGCATGCTCCAGCACCAGCAGCACGAACACCCGCTGGATCGGCAGCAACTGGTAATCCCAGTGTTTCTGCAGCCCCTGCATGGCCACCACCTGGGCACGCCGGTCGCCTTCAAAGGCGCGCGGCGTGTCGCGGTAGAGCATGCGCGGCAGCTGGTCCAGCAGGATCAGCAAGCCGAGCCAGCCTTGCGGGCTCTGCTGCCACTCGTCGAGCCCACCCGCCAGGGCGTGCTCGACCAGGTCGCCAAACAGCGCCTGGGCTTCGGCATCGTGATGCTTGCCGAACCACAGCGTGCTCTTCTCGTCAGCCACGGCCTGGGGACTGGTGCCCCAACCGAACCACCACTCCAGCAACGGCTGCCAAGGTGCGAGCATGACTTACTCCTTGTGGTAAGCGGTGACGCGCTCGACCTCTTCCTTCGAGCCGAGGATGACCGACACACGCTGGTGCAGGCTTTCTGGCTTGATATCGAGGATGCGATCGTAACCGTTGGTAGAGGCGCCGCCGGCCTGTTCGATGATGAACGACATCGGGTTGGCTTCGTACATCAGGCGCAGCTTGCCCGGCTTGCTCGGCTCGCGGGCATCACGCGGGTACATGAACAGACCGCCACGGGTCAGGATACGGTGCACGTCGGCCACCATCGAGGCGATCCAGCGCATGTTGTAGTTCTTCTTCAGCGGGCCGGTCTCGCCAGCCAGCAGTTCGCCTACGTAGCGCTGCACCGGGGCTTCCCAGTGACGCTGGTTGGACATGTTGATGGCGAACTCGGCAGTGCTTTCCGGTACGCGGATGTTTTCGTGGGTCAGGACGAAGCTGCCCAGTTCGCGGTCCAGGGTGAAGCCCTTGACGCCATTGCCCAGGGTCAGGATCAGCATGGTCTGCGGGCCATAGATGGCGTAACCGGCAGCGACCTGCTGGGTGCCTGGCTGCAGGAAGGCGTTTTCGTTCAGGGTTTCGTTCTGGCTCAGGTACTCGTTAGGGCAACGCAGTACCGAGAAGATGGTGCCGACCGACACGTTGACGTCGATGTTGGACGAGCCGTCCAGCGGGTCGAAGACCAGCAGGTAGGCACCTTTCGGGTACTTGCCCGGGATCTGGTAGGCGTTGTCCATTTCCTCGGAGGCCATGCCGGCCAGGTGGCCGCCCCACTCGTTGGCTTCCAGCAGGATATCGTTGGAGATCACGTCCAGCTTCTTCTGGACTTCGCCCTGCACGTTTTCAGTGCCCATGCTGCCCAGCACGCCGCCGAGGGCGCCTTTGGACACGTGATGGCTGATTTCCTTGCACGCACGCGCCACCACTTCGATCAGGAAGCGCAGATCGGCAGGGGTATTGTTGCTGCGGGTCTGCTCAATCAGATAGCGACTAAGGGTAACGCGGGACATGTATGGCTCCGAAAGGATAAGGGGAGAAAAACCCCCGCAGTTTACAGGGAGAGTTGCAGCCTAGCGAGCAAAGAGACTCGACTTCCGGCCCTGAGTTCAGCAAGCACCCAGCCAATGGTCGGCTACCGGCCCATTCGCGGGCAAGCCCACCCCCACGGCAACTGCGCGGGCTTCAAACCTGCGCAGAGCCCGTGGGAACGGGCTTGCTCGCGAATCGGCCAGGACAGGACTACCTCAATCCAGCGCCTTCCAGATCTCGGTGGCATATTCACGGATGGTCCGGTCAGAGGAGAACCAGCCCATCCTCGCCGTGTTAAGCACCGCCATGCGCCACCACTCCTGCGGCGTGTGCCACAGCTCTTCGACCCGCCGCTGCGCATCCCAGTAGGCATCAAAATCGGCACATACGAGGAAACGGTCGTAGGCCACCAGCCCGTCGATCAACCCTGCGTAGCGTGAAGGGTCGTCAGACGAGAACACCCCGCTGCGAATGGCCTGCAGCACATCGCTCAGGCGGTTCGACGCCGCGATCGCGGCGTTGGCACCGAAATCACCGGCCCGCTTGCGTGCCTCCACCTGCTGCGCGGTCAGGCCGAAGATGAACATGTTGTCCGCCCCCACCTGCTCGCACATCTCGACATTGGCACCATCGAGCGTGCCGATGGTCAGCGCGCCGTTGAGGCCGAATTTCATGTTGCTGGTGCCGGAGGCCTCGTAACCGGCGGTGGAGATCTGCTCTGACAGGTCTGCGGCCGGGATGATGCTTTCGGCCAGGCTGACGTTGTAGTTGGGCAGGAATACCACCTTGAGCAGACCGCGCACGGTCGGGTCATTGTTGACCACCCGGGCGATATCGTTAGCCAGCTTGATGATCAGCTTGGCCTGGTGATAACTGGCCGCTGCCTTGCCGGCGAAGATCTTCACCCGCGGCACCCAGTTGGTGCCGGGGTCATTGCGTATGGCCTGGTACAGCGCCACGGTGTGCAGCAGGTTGAGCAACTGGCGCTTGTACTCGTGGATGCGCTTGACCTGCACGTCGAACAGCGCCTCGGGGTTGACCGTGACCCCAATCCGATCCTGGATGATGCTGGCCAGCGCGCGCTTGCTGTGCAGGCGTTGCGCGGCGAACTGCTTGCGGAAGCTGGGTTTGTCGGCGAATGGCACCAGCCCGGCCAAGCGCCCCTCGGGGTCGTCCTTGAGCTCCGGGCCCAGCGCCTCGACCAGCATCTCGGTCAACTGAGGGTTGGACTGGTACAGCCAGCGGCGGAAGGTGATGCCGTTGGTCTTGTTGTTGATCCGCTGCGGGTAAAGCTTGTGCAGCTCGGCGAACACCGTGCTCTTCATCAGCTTGCTGTGCAGCGCCGACACGCCGTTGACGCTGTGCGACCCAAGGAACGCCAGGTTGCCCATGCGTACCCGGCGGCCATTGTCCTCCTCGATCAGCGATACCGCGCGCAGCACGTCGAAGTCGTGCAGGCCTTTGGCCCGCAACGCGTCGATGTGATAGGCGTTGATCAGGTAGATGATCTGCATGTGCCGCGGCAGCATGCGCTCCATCAGCGCCACCGGCCAGGTTTCCAGGGCTTCGGGCAACAAGGTGTGGTTGGTGTAGGCGAGCGTGCCGACGGTCAGCTCCCAGGCTTTTTCCCAGGGCACTTCATGCTGGTCCACCAACAGCCGCATGAGCTCCGCCACGGCAATCGAAGGGTGGGTGTCGTTGAGCTGGATGGCTGCCGCATCAGGCAGGTTCAGCAGGTCCTTGTGCATGTTCAGGTGGCGGCGCAGCAAGTCTTGCAACGAAGCCGACACGAAGAAGTATTCCTGGCGCAAGCGCAGCTCCTGCCCGGCCTCGGTGCTGTCGGCCGGGTACAGCACCCGCGAAATGCTCTCGGCCCGCGCCACTTCGGCCACGGCGCCCAGGTGGTCACCAGCATTGAAGCGCTCCAGATGCAGCTCTTCCAACGCCCGCGCACGCCAAAGGCGCAAGGTGTTGACGCTGGCACCGCGCCAGCCTACCACCGGCGTGTCGTAGGCAACCGCCCGCACCGTTTCGCCCGGCCACCAGACCTGGCGTTGAGTGCCACCGGCATCGTGCACGGTTTCGACACTGCCGCCGAAACTGATCGGGTAGATCACCTCCGCACGCTCGAACTCCCAGGGGTTGCCGAAGTCCAGCCAGTTTTCGGTCTGCTCCTGCTGCCAGCCATCCACCACTGCCTGGCGGAACAACCCATGTTCGTAGCGGATCCCGTAACCGTGGGCAGCAATCCCCAGGGTCGACATGCTCTCCATGAAGCAGGCCGCCAGGCGGCCCAAGCCGCCGTTGCCCAGCGCGGCGTCAGGTTCGAGCAGGCGGATGCGCTCCAGGTCCACGTCCAGCCCTTCCAGCGCATCACGGGCGATGTCCAGCAGCCCCAGGTTGCTCAGGCTGTCGTACAGCAGGCGGCCGATGAGAAATTCCAGGGAAAGGTAATAGACCCGTTTCTGGCTACGACGGTAGGCCTGCCGGGTGTGGTCCATCCAGTGATCGACCATGTGATCACGCGCCGCCAGGGCAATGGCTTCGAACCAGTCGTGGTCGAACGCATGCTCCGGGTCCTTGCCGACCGCGTAGGTCAGTTTGTTCAGTACAGCGGCACGAAATTCGGCCACCTCGGCGTCACGTGCTTTGGGTTCCTGGGACATGCGGCATCCTCTGGCAAGTTGACGAAAGCGGAGGGAGATTGTTGAGACTAGACCCTTCGACAGGGAGTGACAGTTACTGTTCGCAGTTTTCATGCCGACGCTGCGATTCCGGCAAAAGGTTGTTCACAATTTGAACAACTCGGGTATGATCGCGCGCCCCAAGACCGTGATTCACCCCCATAACGATGAAAACGACCCTGATCGCTGCGGCCGAAGTCGACCGCCTGGAGACCTGGCAGCGCTACACCAGCAACATGTGCCACGGCTGCCATTCGACCTGTTGCACCCTGCCGGTGGAGGTGAAGATCAAGGATCTGATCCGTATCGGCGTGGTGGACGAGTTCGAGAAAGACGAACCGCCGAAGAACATCGCCAAGCGCCTGCAAAAGGACGGCATCATCGAACGCTTCAACCAGAAGTCGGGGATCTTCACCCTGACCCGGATGAGCAACGACGACTGCCTGTACCTGGATCGCAAGAGCCGGCTGTGCACCATTTATGACAAGCGCCCGGATACCTGCCGCAACCACCCCAAGGTCGGGCCGCGGCCGGGGTATTGTGCTTACAAGCCGAAGGTGGTCGGGCGGTGATTCGCCTTGTGAACGGGTGATGGCCACCAGGTGTCCGCCGCGGCTTGTGCAGCGCCTGTGAGATCGAGCGCCGCCCGCGCGGCGCTTCGCGGGGCAAGCCCGCTCCCACAGTCTGTTTCGGGCCAATCAATCCTGTGACATCTCCACTGTTCGCCTTGTCTGCTCCAGCAAATATCTAAAGTATTGCCGCCGGCCCTATCTACCTCCAGCCATACACCAAGGGTACGCGCGAAGAAGGTGCAGGAGTGACTGGCCCGAAACAGACTGTGGGAGCGGGCTTGCCCCGCGAAGCGCCGCGCGGGCGGCGCTCGATCTCATAGGCGCTGAAAATGTCGAGGCAGCCCCATGGCGGCTCATCTGCAACCTCAAGACAGGCCCTCACCCACACCATCTGCGAAAACCTCATCCCCCTCGACCACGTCGTGGTCAACATCACCCACTACCTGATGATCGCCTACAACCACAGTCATCGCGCCCTGATCTGGGCCGCGCACTACCTCAGTGCATTGGCCAAGGCCCTGCTGGACGACGCCGAACTGGGCATGCCGCATTGAGCATGCTCCTCAAGCGCTGTCCGCCGGGAAGCTGCGGCAAGCACCACCTTGATCCGTCGGCGGGTGCTCGGGATACGTCTGCGGCAACACGCTGACCGGGCTGGTGGCGATGAAGCCATCAGCGAACTTCGCTTCGACGAACTGCGCCTGCCATCCCGTAGCTGGCGCCGTGCGTTGCAGGGTGAAGTGTTGCTTGGGCGCAAGCGTCTCGGACTGGTAGCGCACCCCGCAGGCATAGCGGAAGTCGCGGTCCCTGCTGTTGCTTGCCGTCCACACCTTCACCGCCACTGGCGGCTCGGACAAGTCGACGAACATCTGCCCGGCCTGCCCGCTCGCCGACACCTGCACACTCGGCAGCTGTTTGCCATCGCGCAGGCGCGTCACCACCGGCACCAAGGTGCTGACCACCGCTTGCCGCACGCCACCATGGTCCGAATTGGGCAACACCCTCAAGCTGGTCACGCCTGGCAGGCGTTGCTGGTAATCGGTGACGGGGTCAGGGGCGAAGAAGTCGTCACCACTGGCTGACACCAGGTACTTGGGAATGGCCAGGCGCTGCCCCTCCTCGTTCAGGTACTGCATCGGGTCCATCATCGCCATCAGCCGCTCGAATGCCGGGCTGCCCAGCTGTTGCAGAACACCGGCCTGCTGGTAGGAACCCAGCGCCAATGGCCAGTGACCACCATAACGCTTGCGCAATCCGGCCAGCATGCCCGAAGTGTCCGCGACGTCGATCACACTGGGCACGATGGCCATCACCCGCTCATCGGCCAATGCCGTGAGCCATGCACTCCAGCCGCGCTTGGAAGCACCGGTGATGATGAAACGGTCCACCGTGAGCCCCTGATTGCCCAGTTCCTGCTCGGCCAGGTCCATCGCCCGGCTCGCCGCCGCAGCCATCGGCACATGCAGTGGCAGTTCCGGCGCAGCCCCGCGCAGCGCGTGGGCCCAGGTATGGGCCACGGCGTCATCCTCGCGCAGGGGCTTGTCGACATCGCTAAAGGTTACGTACTGGTTGGGCACATCGCTGATCATGACCACAGCCATCTGCGCCTTGATCGCGACTTCGCGCAACGCGTCTCGGGCATAGTCAGGGGTTTGCGCCGGCCCGTGCCGCACGCCGTTGTTCACCACCAGCAAGGCTTTGCCAGGCACTGCGTTACCTGGGATGTGCAGCTCGACATCGTGCTCCCAGCGGCGCGGCTCAAGCACTGGGGCCGGCTCCCACATCTGCGAAACCATGTGCAGACGACGGAATGCGTAGCCCGGCTCGGAGGCCTGCTCGAGCAATTCAGACTCCAAGGGGGCCTGGCGCACCTTGCCAATATGACACTCGACAATTTCCTGCGGACGCGGGTTGGTGCAATCCTGCACAGCGTAAGCCTGCAAGCCAACCATCAGGCAGGGAATGGCCATTGCCAATCGATAATTCATGGTGAAGCTTCCTATACGGGAGAATGCGCTCCACGCTAGGCATGACAACAAGCGCTCACAAGGCGCCAAAGGGATTGGAAGATGCAACCTACGCCAACTTGAGACATCACCTACAAAAACCTTTCGCCATACAAACAAAAACGCCCCCGACCTTGCGACCGGGGGCGTTTCATTTCAGCTCAGGCTAGACGAATCAGGCCTTGGCTTTCTTGGCAGCGCGGGTACGCTCGCCTTCGTCGAGGATCTTCTTGCGCAGACGGATCGACTTCGGCGTCACTTCGCACAGCTCGTCGTCCTGGATGAATTCCAGGGCCTGCTCGAGGGTGTGGCGAACCGGCGGAACCAGGGCGATGACTTCGTCCTTGCCCGAAGCACGCATGTTGTCGAGCTTCTTGCCTTTGGTCGGGTTCACGCCCAGGTCGTTGTCACGGCTGTTCAGGCCGATGATCTGACCGTTGTAGATCTCCTGGCCGTGTTCAACGAACAGCTTGCCACGAGCCTGCAGGGTTTCCAGCGAGTAGGTCAGTGCCTTGCCGGTCTCGACCGAAACCAGAACACCGTTCAGACGGCCGGACATCTGGCCCGACTTCATGGTGTCGTAGCGATCGAAGATCGAAGTCAGGATGCCTGCACCGTTGGTCAGGGTCAGGAACTGGTTACGGAAACCGATCAGACCACGGGCTGGAATGTTGTACTCCAGGCGAACACGGCCCTTGCCATCCGGAACCATGTTGGTCAGGTCGCCTTTACGCAGACCCATCTCTTCCATGACCTTGCCCTGGGATTCTTCAGGGATGTCGATGGTGACGTTCTCGAACGGTTCCTGCTTCACGCCGTCGACTTCGCGGATGATCACTTCAGGACGGCCTACAGCCATCTCGAAGCCTTCACGGCGCATGGTTTCGATCAGAACGGACAGGTGCAGCTCACCACGGCCCGATACCTTGAACTTGTCAGGGGAATCGGTTTCCTGAACGCGCAGAGCAACGTTGTACAGCAGCTCCTTGTCCAGACGGTCCTTGATGTTACGGCTGGTGACGAACTTGCCTTCCTTACCGCAGAACGGCGAGTCGTTGACCTGGAAGGTCATCGAAACGGTCGGCTCGTCAACGGTCAGCGGCTTCATTGCTTCTACCGCATCCGGGGCGCACAGGGTGTCGGAGATGAACAGCTCGTCGAAACCGCTGATGCAGACGATATCGCCAGCCTGGGCTTCTTCGACGTCGACGCGGTGCAGGCCGTGGTGGCCCATCAGCTTGAGGATACGGCCGTTACGCTTCTTGCCATTGGTGTCGATGGCGACAACCGGGGTGTTCGGCTTGATGCGGCCACGGGCGATACGGCCAACACCGATAACGCCGAGGAAGCTGTTGTAGTCCAGAGCAGAGATCTGCATCTGGAACGAGCCGTCACGGTCAACGTCCGGCGCTGGTACGTTGTCGACGATCGACTGGTACAGGGCGGTCATGTCTTCGCCCATGGCGGTGTGGTCCAGACCGGCAATGCCGTTCAGGGCCGAGGCGTAGACGACTTTGAAGTCCAGCTGTTCGTCGGTGGCGCCGAGGTTGTCGAACAGGTCGAAGATCTGGTCCAGAACCCAGTCAGGACGCGCGCCCGGACGGTCGACCTTGTTGATCACGACGATCGGCTTCAGGCCGGCTTCGAAGGCCTTCTTGGTCACGAAGCGGGTTTGCGGCATCGGGCCGTCCTGGGCGTCGACCAGCAGCAGCACGGAGTCGACCATCGACATTACACGCTCAACCTCGCCACCGAAGTCGGCGTGGCCGGGGGTGTCGACGATGTTGATGTGGTAGCCGTTCCAGTTGATGGCGGTGTTTTTCGCCAGAATGGTAATACCGCGCTCTTTTTCCTGGTCGTTGGAGTCCATGACGCGCTCGTCGTTGAGCTCGTTACGCTCCAGGGTGCCGGACTGACGCAGGAGTTTGTCGACCAGGGTGGTTTTACCATGGTCAACGTGGGCGATGATGGCGATGTTACGCAGATTTTCGATCACAACTGTATCTCGATCAGAGGATTCGGTTGCCACCAGTTTAGGTGGCGAATATGTACGGTTTGAGGCTCAGCGGGCCCGATGGTCGGGAGGGCGATGGCGGATGCTGCCGCCATACAGCCCTGGCGTCTTATGTCGGACGATAAACACGCACATTGGCATGTCCCTCACTGAGCAGGTGGTGTGCGTGCAAACGGCTCATCACACCTTTGTCGCAATACAGCAAGTACTGGCGCGTAGGGTCCAGGTGCTTGAACTTGCTGTTGATCGCGTAGAACGGCATGGCCTGGACTTCGATACCCTCCAGCGCCAGGGGTTCGTCTTCCTGGGCATCGGGGTGACGAATGTCGATGACGATCTGGCCTGGCAATGCCTCGGCCACTTCCTCGACTTCGATGTCCTTGCCCAGCTCGTCGATCACGTGGTCGATGGAGATGAACTTGGCACGCTCCAGAGCGCGCTCGAGCACGGCCATGTCGAACTGCTTTTCTTCGTGCTCCATGCGGTGACGCTTGGCATGGGTGGTCGGGTTCACCGAGATCACGCCGCAGTATTCCGGCATGTGCTTGGCGAAGTCGGCAGTGCCGATTTCGGTGGCCTGGTCGATGATGTCCTGCTTGTGGCTGGCCAGCAACGGGCGCAGCACCAGCTTGTCGGTGGCCGAGTCGATGATCGACAGGTTCGGCAGGGTCTGGCTGGATACCTGGGAAATCGCCTCGCCGGTGACCAGCGCGTCGATCTGCAGGCGGTCGGCCATGTGCGCGGCACCGCGCAGCATCATGCGCTTGAGGGTCACGCCCATGTAGCTGTTGTCGACCTTGTTGAGGATCTCGCCGACCACTTCTTCGAACGGCACGCTGATGAACAGCACCCGCTGGCTGCTGCCGTACTTCTTCCACAGGTAGTGGGCCACTTCCATCACGCCCAGCTCGTGGGCACGACCACCGAGGTTGAAGAAGCAGAAGTGGGTCATCAGGCCGCGACGCATCATCTGGTAGGCCGCCACGGTGGAGTCGAAACCACCGGACATCAGCACCAGGGTCTGCTCCAGGGCACCCAGCGGGTAGCCGCCGATGCCGTTGTGCTGGTTGTGGATGACATACAGGCGCTGATCACGAATTTCGATGCGCACCAGCACTTCAGGGGTCTTCAGGTCGATGCCGGTGGCGCCGCACTGCTGGCGCAGCTGGCTGCCGACATAACGGTCGACATCCATCGAGGTGAAGTCGTGGTGGCCGCCGCGCTTGCAGCGCACGGCGAAGCGCTTGCCGGCCAGCAGGTGGCCAAAGTGGTGCTTGCACTTGGCGACGATGTCGTCGAAGTCGCCCAGCGGGTATTCCTCGACCTGCAGGAAGTGGGTAATGCCCGGGGTGCAGGTGAGGCGCTCGATCATCTCGCGCTGGACCTTCTCGTCCTCGATGCGGGTGACCACTTCGAGGTTATCCCAGACACCATCGACCGCGAGCTCTGGATCGAGGTCCTTGAGCACGTTGCGGATGTTCTTGCCGAGCTGGCGGATAAAACGCTTGCGCACCGGCCGGCTCTTGATGGTGATTTCTGGGAAGACTTTGACGATAAGTTTCATTGGTTAACAGCGCGCGCAGGGCCTGCCGAAAATGAGGGGCGCAAATTATAGCGGAAATTGCTCAGGATTTGACCAACTTTTGATCAGAAGCTTTCAGATAAATGTAGGAGGCAGGATTTGCGGCGCCTGTGCCGGCCCTTTCGCGGGTAAACCAGCTCCCACAGGGTTCGCACAAAATTCCAGCCCGCGCTATCACTGTGGGAGCGGGCTTGCCCGCGAAGAGGCCCTCAAAAAAAGCACACGCCAAAAGCTATGCACTCATTTGGTGCTCTACACTCCATTTCTGCCTCCTAAGGGTGCACATTTTCCCGCAGCCAGCCTGGCAAATGCCCGCAAACGCCCCTTTTTATCTCGCCCTCGCCATTTTCGGGCACTGGCATGCAATTTGCTCCCTTGTGAGGCAGGTACGCTTGGCCGACTATCCGCGCCCGGCAACACCCTTTTTCCAGAGCAGCGGCCCACCGCGCTCTAGACCCTCCGGAGGACAACATGTCGAAGTCGGTTCAACTCATCAAAGATCATGACGTCAAGTGGATTGATCTGCGTTTCACGGACACCAAAGGTACTCAGCACCACGTGACCATGCCGGCGCGTGATGGCCTGGACGAAGACTTCTTCGAAGTCGGCAAGATGTTCGACGGCTCCTCCATCGCTGGCTGGAAAGGCATCGAAGCTTCCGACATGATCCTGATGCCAGTCGACGAGACTGCCGTTCTGGACCCGTTCACCGAAGAACCGACCCTGATCATCACCTGCGACATCGTCGACCCGTCGAGCATGCAAGGCTACGATCGCGACCCACGTGCGATCGCCAAGCGCGCCGAAGAGTACCTGAAGAGCACCGGTATCGGTGACACCGTATTCGCTGGCCCAGAGCCAGAGTTCTTCATCTTCGACGAAGTGAAGTTCCAGTCGGACATCTCCGGCTCGATGTTCAAGATCTTCTCCGAGCAAGGCTCGTGGATGACTGGCGCTGACGTCGAAGGCGGCAACAAAGGCCACCGTCCAGGCGTGAAAGGCGGCTACTTCCCGGTTCCGCCGTTCGACCACGACCACGAAATCCGCACCGCCATGTGCAACGCCCTGGAAGAAATGGGCCAGACCGTTGAAGTTCACCACCACGAAGTGGCGACTGCCGGCCAGAACGAAATCGGCGTCAAGTTCAACACCCTGGTGAAGAAAGCTGACGAAGTACAGGCCCTGAAATACGTCGTGCACAACGTTGCCGACGCTTACGGCCGTACCGCCACCTTCATGCCGAAGCCACTGTACGGCGACAACGGCTCGGGCATGCACGTGCACATGTCGATCTGGAAAGACGGCAAGAACACCTTCTCGGGTGAAGGCTATGCCGGCCTGTCCGAAACCGCTCTGTACTTCATCGGCGGTATCATCAAGCACGGTAAGGCCCTGAACGGCTTCACCAACCCGTCGACCAACTCGTACAAGCGTCTGGTCCCAGGCTTCGAAGCCCCGGTAATGCTGGCCTACTCGGCTCGCAACCGTTCCGCCTCGATCCGTATTCCTTACGTCGGCAGCCCGAAAGCCCGCCGTATCGAAGCCCGCTTCCCGGACCCATCGGCCAACCCATACCTGGCCTTCGCGGCCCTGCTGATGGCTGGCCTGGACGGCATCCAGAACAAGATCCACCCAGGCGATGCTGCCGACAAGAACCTGTACGACCTGCCGCCAGAAGAAGCCAAGGACATTCCGCAAGTGTGCGGCAGCCTGAAAGAAGCTCTGGAAGAGCTGGATAAAGGCCGTGCGTTCCTGACCAAGGGCGGCGTGTTCTCCGACGACTTCATCGATGCCTTCATCGAGCTGAAGAGCGAAGAAGAAATCAAGGTCCGCACCTTCGTGCACCCGCTGGAATACGAGCTGTACTACAGCTGCTGATCTGATTGGCGCCTTGCGCCGATCTGAATCACCGAAAACGGCCTTCTTCTGAAGGCCGTTTTTTGTTTTACGCCCGTCCGTTTCAGATGTTTCCTACAAGCAGCGGTTGCCTGCCTGCGCACAATCAATTCTCCAACAACAAGGAGATTGCCATGCGCCTCATCCCAATCGTGCTGTGCTTCACCTTCTCCCTCCTGGGCTGCAGCGCCAACTCGCCACCTGAACTCAGGCCCTTGCTTGCGGCGATCGGGCAGCGACTGGACCTGGCCCACTCCGTGGCAGTGCACAAATGGGACAACGTCCTGGCAGTCGAAGCACCCGCCCGCGAACTGCAGGTCTTGCAGCAGGTTCACGCCGCAGCGCATGACTATGGCCTGACGCCCGAGCGGGCGACTGTCTTTTTTGCCGACCAGATCGAAGCCAACAAGATGATCCAGTACGGGCTAATCGACCGCTGGACCGCACTGGGCAAGCGACCTCCCCAGCAACCCCGGGATCTGGCCAATGAGCTACGCCCACGCCTGGACATGCTGCAGTCAACGTTGCTGTACGAACTGGGCCGCCTTGACCGACTGCCGATAGAAGATTGCCCACGCAAACGGGCGGATGCCCTGGCCAGCTACGCAAATGACCCGCTCCGGCACCTCGCCTTGGTTCGAGCGACCGCGCATTTGTGCGCACCTCACTCAAGCTGACAATGAGCTTCTGCTGAAGGACACCGATCATGCGTATTGCACCGTTTCTACTCGCGGCACTACTGATCACAGGCTGTGATACCCCCTCACCACAACACGCCGAAATAGAGTCCAAGACGCTCCTGCAGACGAGCGTCGCGTGGGACCAGACACCTTACACGCACTACCCGCAAGGCCAGCCCGAGCTGTCGCTGCTGAAAATCCACATCCCGGCCCGTTCGACCCTGGACTGGCATTGCCATCTGGCGCCAAACATGGGCTACATGCTGGGCGGCTCGATCGAAGTGGAAAACGCAGCTGGCATTCGCGTGAGTCTCAAGGCCGGTGACACTTTGGCCGAGATCGTCAACGGCCTTCATCGAGGCCGCACTACTGAAGAGCCGGCCGAGATCCTGGTGTTCTACGCCAGTGCCAAAGGCGTTCCACCCTTTACACCATCAGCCGAGTGCCCAAGCTCCTCCTCCGCAGAGGGAAAACCTCAAGCCAGCGCGAGCTGAGCCATGTCACGTACCTTGCCAGACCGTTGAAAGCGAAACTTATCGAATACCCTCTATGCTCTATATTGGTGCACTTAACAGGCGAATGCCCTTGAGTGCACCCTAAAATAGGTCACCAAGTTCGTTGAATCAGGGCATTTTGGTCCGAATGTGCGCAATTCCTGGCCTCGTTCAGGAAATTCCGCTTCTTTTCGGAGCCTTGGTTTGTTTCTTGCATTTGCCTGCCCAGAGACTGACATCAGCGGGTCCACCGCGCGCCCGGCCATGGCCGCGCCATGCATGACAAGCGCCAAAAGAGGTCAACGACGCCTTATGACCATCAGCGATGCACAGCACCGTCTGCTTCTGGACAACCTGACCACGGCCACGCTCCTGCTCAATGCCGAGCTGCGCCTGGAATACATGAACCCGGCCGCGGAGATGCTCCTGGCGGTCAGTGGCCAGCGCAGCCACGGGCAGTTCATCAGTGAGCTGTTTACCGAATCGACCGAAGCGCTCAATTCGCTGCGTCAGGCCGTGGAGCAGGCGCACCCGTTCACCAAGCGCGAAGCGCAACTGACCTCGCTCACTGGGCAGACCATCACCGTCGACTATGCGGTGACACCGATCCTGCACCAAGGCAATACCTTGCTGCTGCTGGAAGTGCACCCGCGTGATCGGCTGCTGCGCATCACCAAGGAAGAGGCCCAGCTGAGCAAGCAGGAAACCACCAAGATGCTGGTGCGTGGCCTGGCCCACGAGATCAAGAACCCGCTCGGCGGTATCCGTGGCGCAGCACAACTGCTGGCTCGCGAACTGCCCGAAGAGGGTCTGCGCGACTACACCAACGTGATCATCGAAGAGGCCGACCGCCTGCGCAATCTGGTCGACCGCATGCTCGGCTCGAACAAGTTGCCGTCACTGGCCATGACCAACATCCACGAAGTATTGGAGCGGGTTTGCAGCCTGGTCGAGGCCGAAAGCCAGGGCTGCATCACTTTGGTGCGCGACTACGACCCGAGCCTGCCGGACGTGTTGATCGACCGCGAACAGATGATCCAGGCCGTATTGAACATCGTGCGCAACGCGATGCAGGCGATCAGTTCGCAAAACGAGCTGCGCCTGGGCCGCATCACCCTGCGCAGCCGCGCCGTGCGCCAGTTCACCATCGGCCATGTGCGCCATCGCCTGGCGGCGCGTATCGAGATCATCGACAACGGCCCGGGCATCCCTGCGGAACTGCAGGACACCCTTTTCTATCCCATGGTCAGTGGGCGCCCGGACGGTACCGGGCTCGGACTGGCCATTACCCAGAACATCATCAGCCAGCACCAGGGCCTGATCGAGTGTGAAAGCCACGCAGGGCACACCGCCTTCTCGATCTTCCTGCCCCTGGAACAAGGAGCCACCGCCTCATGAGCCGAAGTGAAACCGTATGGATCGTCGATGATGATCGCTCCATCCGCTGGGTCCTGGAAAAAGCCCTGCAACAGGAAGGCATGACCACCCAGAGCTTCGACAGCGCCGATGGTGTCATGGGCCGCCTGGCTCGCCAGCAGCCGGATGTGATCATTTCCGACATTCGCATGCCCGGTGCCAGCGGCCTCGACCTGCTGGCGCAGATCCGCGAGCAGCACCCACGCCTGCCAGTCATCATCATGACTGCCCATTCCGACCTGGACAGCGCCGTCGCGTCCTACCAGGGCGGTGCCTTCGAATACCTGCCCAAGCCGTTCGACGTCGACGAAGCAGTGTCGCTGGTCAAACGCGCCAATCAGCACGCGCAGGAACAGCAAGGCCTCGACGTACCGCAGGCCCTGGCCCGCACCCCGGAAATCATCGGCGAAGCGCCGGCGATGCAGGAAGTTTTCCGCGCCATCGGCCGCCTGAGCCACTCCAACATCACCGTGCTGATCAACGGCGAATCCGGTACCGGTAAAGAGCTGGTGGCGCACGCCCTGCACCGCCACAGCCCGCGTGCCGCATCGCCGTTCATCGCCCTGAACATGGCGGCCATACCCAAGGACCTGATGGAGTCCGAGCTGTTCGGCCACGAGAAAGGCGCCTTTACCGGCGCGGCCAACCTGCGCCGCGGCCGCTTCGAGCAGGCCGACGGTGGCACCTTGTTCCTCGACGAGATCGGCGACATGCCGGCCGACACCCAGACCCGCCTGCTGCGGGTGCTGGCCGATGGCGAGTTCTATCGGGTTGGCGGCCATGTGCCGGTGAAGGTCGATGTGCGGATCATCGCGGCGACCCACCAGAACCTGGAGTCGCTGGTAACGGCCGGCAAGTTCCGTGAAGACTTGTTCCACCGCCTCAACGTGATCCGCATCCATATCCCACGCCTGGCCGACCGCCGCGAGGACATCCCTGCGCTGGCCCGTCACTTCCTCGGCCGTGCCGCCCAGGAGCTGGCCGTCGAGCCGAAGCTGCTCAAGCCGGAGACCGAAGAGTTCATCCGTAACCTGCCGTGGCCAGGCAACGTGCGCCAGCTGGAGAACACCTGCCGCTGGATCACCGTGATGGCCTCCAGCCGCGAAGTGCTGATCGGCGATTTGCCACCTGAGCTGCTGAACCTGCCGCAGGACGCCGCTCCAGTGACCAATTGGGAACAGGCGCTGCGCCAGTGGGCTGACCAGGCCTTGGCGCGCGGGCAGTCGAACCTGCTCGACAGCGCGGTGCCCAGCTTCGAACGGATCATGATCGAGACTGCGCTCAAGCACACCGCCGGGCGCCGGCGTGATGCGGCAGTGCTGCTGGGCTGGGGCCGCAATACCCTGACGCGCAAGATCAAGGAACTTGGAATGAACGTGGCGGGAGGGGAAGACGACGAGGGTGAGGAGCACTAATTTAGCGGTTCACCTGTAAGACCCTTGGGGCTGCTGTGCAGCCCTTTCGCGGCACAAGGCCGCTCCTACAAGAGACCGTGCGCGGTGTAGGAGCGGCCTTGTGCCGTGAAAGGGCTGCAAAGCGGCCCCAGCCATTTCTGCCCTCCGATGCACCGATGCTGTGCCCGACGCACCTCCCCAAGGCACAAATCCCCTCGAAAACCGACCAAATCACCCTCAAAGCCCAGTATTCACGGGTTTTGCAAAACTGGCACGCCCCCTGCAATAGCTAATACATACCCAGTTTCGGGGGCCCTGGTACAGGCAGGCCGGGTGACCCCTCTTTTATTCGCAGGAACGCCAGTTTTGGGGACCTCGGTACAGGCAGGCCGGGCCATCCCCCCTTTAATTCGCTGTAACCCCTTTTGGGGACCTCGGTACAGGCAGGCCGGGACATCCCCTCTTTAATTCGCTGTAACCCCTTTTGGGGACCTCGGTACAGGCAGGCCGGGATATCCCCCCTTTAATTCGCTGTAACCCCCTTTGGGGACCTCGGTACAGGCAGGCCGGGACATCCCCTCTTTTATTCGTGCAGCTTCACCTGCACCCGCCAACGCCCAGCGTCCTCTGCACCCGCCCATTCACCGTGCAGAGGGCGCGCGGCAATCACCGTCAGCAACAGTCCCTTGTCACTCTGCTGCAAGCGCCAGCCGACCGGCTTGCCGTTCAGGTCGAGCTGACCACGCTGCGCCTTGCCCTCGGCCTCGAACAGCAGCGCCACGGTACCTTCGACATTTTCGCCATGCAGCTTGGGCGCTTCGTTGAACCACAGGTCCAGGCCATCCTGCACCACCTCGACCTGCTCCAGCACATGCTCATCAGGGGCAGTCAAACGGCCAATCATCAGGCCCACCAGAACGCCGAACAGCGCCAGGGAAAGCAACATGCGCGGCCAGGCCTTCGAACGCAGGTCGGGTTCGGAGGTAGAATGCTCGTCATCTTCACGCTTGGAGCCGTGCATGTTTCACGTCATCCTTTTTCAACCAGAAATTCCGCCGAATACCGGCAACATCATCCGCCTCTGCGCCAACAGCGGCTGCGCCCTGCACCTGATCGAGCCAATCAGCTTCGAACTGGACGACAAGCGCCTGCGCC
Source organism: Pseudomonas sp. NPDC089428 (assembly GCF_044749325.1). Classification (NCBI taxonomy): domain Bacteria; kingdom Pseudomonadati; phylum Pseudomonadota; class Gammaproteobacteria; order Pseudomonadales; family Pseudomonadaceae; genus Pseudomonas; species Pseudomonas sp. NPDC089428. The sequence continues at coordinate 149,745 of NZ_JBIVHT010000005.1, read as the reverse complement.
GTGCGGGGCTTGATTACCACGAGTATGCCACGCTCAAGCGCCATGCAAGCCTGGCCGAATGCCTGGAAAGCCTGGGCAATCCAAGGCTGTTCGCCTTCACCACCAAGGGCTCGCACCCGTTCCATGAAGTGGCTTATCAGCCCGGCGATGCGTTTCTCTTCGGGCCAGAGAGCCGCGGCCTGCCGGCCGAGGTGCTCGACAGCCTGCCAGCCGAACAACGCCTGCGCCTGCCGATGCGGCCGGGGTGCCGAAGCCTGAACCTGTCCAATACCGTGGCGGTTACCGTTTATGAGGCCTGGCGGCAGAATGGCTTTGCCGGAAGCTGATCTTTAGCCTGAGCCAGCCTCTTCGCGGGTAAACCCACTCCTACAGGGGCAGCGCCAGGCTTGAAGCTTGTGAAGTTCATGTGGGAGCGGGTTTACCCGCGAAAGGGCCGGTACAGGCAACAAAAAAGCGCCCCGAGAGGCGCTTTTTCGATACCGGCAGAATTACTGCACGGTCGGCACTTCGCCAGCTTCCTGCATGCGCTGCATTTCTTGCGCGTACAGGGCGTCGAAGTTGACCGGCGACAGCATCAGGGCCGGGAACGAACCGCGGGTCACCAGGCTGTCCAGGGTCTCACGGGCATACGGGAACAGAATGTTCGGGCAGAACGCGCCGAGGGTGTGGCTCATCGAGGAAGCGTCGAGGTTCTTGATCAGGAAGATGCCAGCCTGCTGAACTTCAGCGATGAAGGCTACTTCGTCGCCATTCTTGACGGTCACCGACAGGGTCAGCACCACTTCGTGGAAGTCGCCTTCCAGCGCTTTCTGCTTGGTGTTCAGGTCCAGGGCAACGCTCGGTTCCCAGGTCTGACGGAAGATCTGCGGGCTTTTCGGGGCTTCGAACGACAGGTCACGCACATAGATGCGCTGCATGGAGAACTGAGGGCTGTTGTCTTCTGCAGCAGCGCCGTTGGTCTGTTGGTCAGTCATGGCAGATCCTTAATCCTAATGTTTTTGAATGCAGTGCAAATCAGGCTGCCAGCAGCGCGTCGAGCTTGCCGGCGCGCTCCAGGGCATAGAGGTCATCGCATCCACCGACGTGGGTGCTGCCGATCCAGATCTGCGGCACCGAAGTACGGCCGGCCTTCTGGCTCATCTCGGCACGAACCTGCGGCTTGCCGTCGACCTTGATTTCCTCGAAGGCCACGCCTTTGCTCTCGAGCAGGTACTTGGCGCGCATGCAGTAAGGGCAGTAGTCGCTGGAGTAGACGATGACAGGCTTCATATCACTTCACCAGGGGCAGGTTATCGGCTTTCCAGCTGGAAACGCCACCGCTCAGTTTGGCGGCGGTGTAACCGGCCTTGATCAGTTCGCCGCAGACCGCGCCGGACTGCTGGCCCATCGCGTCGACCACGATCAGGGTCTTCTCTTTGTGCTTCTCGAGCTCGGTCATGCGGTTGGCCAGCTTGTCCTGCGGGATGTTCAGCGCACCGACGATGTGGCCGGCGGAATATTCCTTGGACGGGCGAATGTCGATGACCAGTGCCTTGTCGGCATTGACCAGCGCGGTCAGCTGGCCGTTGCTCAGGCTCTGGCCGCCACGGCGCAGTTCATTGACGAGCAGTGCGACCAGCAGAACCACGAAGATCGCCACCAGGATGTAGTGATCTGTCGCGAATTGAATCAGGTGAGCAACCATCAGCGGTGTTCCAGGCGATTGAAAATGCCGGCCAGTATACACAGCCCCCCAGTGCCACCAAAGCCCGACGGGCTGGTGGTAAAGGTACCTTCATGTTACCGGGTGGCCTGCGCCGGTCGGCCGACAGGACGATTATTCGCCGCTGATGGCGCATTTGCCCTAAAATGCGTGTCTTTATCATCTTTGAACAACCGTGAGTTTGATTGATGACGAGTACGCCCAAACCCCTGGTCCTGATCATCCTGGATGGATTCGGCCACAGCGAAAGCCCCGAATTTAACGCCATCTATGCCGCCAACACGCCGGTCTATGACCGCCTGCGCGCCACCCAGCCGCATGGCCTGATTTCCGGCTCCGGGATGGATGTCGGCCTGCCGGACGGGCAGATGGGCAACTCCGAAGTCGGCCACATGAACCTCGGCGCCGGGCGCGTCGTCTATCAGGACTTCACCCGGGTGACCAAGGCCATCCGCGATGGCGAGTTCTTCCAGAACCCGGTACTCACCGGCGCGGTGGACAAGGCAGTGGGCGCCGGCAAGGCCGTGCACATCCTCGGCCTGCTGTCCGACGGTGGCGTGCACAGCCATCAGGACCACCTGGTGGCCATGGCCGAACTGGCCGCGCAACGTGGCGCCGAGAAGATCTACCTGCACGCCTTCCTCGACGGCCGTGACACCCCGCCACGCAGCGCGCAATCGTCGATCGAACTGCTCGACGCGACCTTCGCCAAGCTCGGCAAGGGCCGCATCGCCAGCCTGATCGGCCGCTACTTCGCGATGGACCGTGACAACCGCTGGGATCGCGTCAGCGCCGCCTACAACCTGATCGTCGACAGCGTTGCCGACTACACGGCCGACACCGCGCTGGCAGGCTTGGAAGCAGCCTACGCCCGCGAGGAGAACGACGAATTCGTCAAGGCCACGCGCATTGGCGAAGCCGTCAAGGTCGAGGACGGCGATGCCGTGATCTTCATGAACTTCCGCGCCGACCGCGCCCGTGAGCTGTCACGTGCCTTCGTCGAGCCGGACTTCAACGAATTCCCGCGCGCGCGCCTGCCAAAAATGGCGGCCTACATCGGCCTGACCCAGTATTCGGCAAAAATCGCCGCGCCGGCAGCCTACGCCCCGTCCAGCCTGGACAACGTACTGGGCGAGTACCTGGCGAAAAACGGCAAGACCCAGCTGCGCATCGCCGAAACCGAGAAATATGCACACGTCACGTTCTTCTTCTCCGGTGGCCGCGAAGAACCGTTCGAAGGCGAAGAGCGCATCCTGATCCCGTCGCCGAAGGTTGCCACCTACGACCTGCAACCGGAGATGAACGCACCTGAAGTGACCGACCGCATCGTCGAGGCCATCGAACAGCAGCGTTTTGACGTGATCGTGGTCAACTACGCCAACGGCGACATGGTCGGCCACACCGGCGTGTTCGAAGCCGCAGTAAAAGCAGTCGAGGCCCTGGATACCTGCGTCGGGCGCATCGTCGAGGCGCTGGACAAGGTCGGCGGCGAAGCACTGATCACCGCCGACCACGGCAACGTCGAACAGATGGAAGACGCCTGCACCGGCCAGGCGCACACTGCGCACACCAGCGAGCCGGTGCCGTTCATCTATGTCGGCAAGCGCAAGGTGCAGGTCCGCGAAGGCGGCGTGCTGGCCGACGTGGCACCGACCATGCTGAAGCTGCTGGGCCTGGAAAAGCCGGCAGAAATGACCGGTACATCCATCCTGGTCGACGCCTGATTCCGTGCCTCGGGCCGCGATGCGGCCCTCTTTGCGCATGAATTCCAGACAAACGCCCCTCTGCCCCGGCAGCGAGGCGTTTTTTTTGCCTGCCTGCACGGGCATACTAGGCCAGTCTCTATCCTTGGTACGCCAAACCCCATGCTACGCGCCCTGATTCCTCTAGCCTTGTCCTGCCTGCTCAGTCCGGCCTTTGCCGATGAGCGCGCGCAGACCCAGCAGCAACTGGACGCCACCCGCCAGGACATTGCCGAGCTCAAGAAGACGCTGGGCAAGCTCCAGGAAGAAAAGGCCGGCGTGCAAAAAGATCTCAAGGCCACCGAAACCGACATCGGTAACCTGGAGAAGCAGGTGGAGGCCCTGCAACAAGAACTAAAAAAGACCGAGGGCGAGCTGGAGCGCCTTGATACCGAGAAAAAAAAACTCCAGAGCGCCCGCGTTGAACAACAACGGCTGATCGCCATCCAGGCCCGTTCGGCCTACCAGAACAATGGTCGCGAGGAATACCTCAAGTTACTGCTGAACCAGCAGAACCCAGAGAAATTCGCCCGCACCCTGTCCTATTACGACTACCTGAGCAAAGCGCGCCTCGAGCAGCTCAAGGCGTTCAACGAGACCCTGCGCCAGCTGGCCAGCGTCGAGCAGGACATTTCCCGTCAGCAGGAGCAACTGCTGGCCCAGCGCGCCGACCTCGACACGCGCCGACAGGCGCTGGACAGCGAGCGCAGCAAGCGCCAGCAGGTGCTGGCCAAGCTCAACAGCGACGTGAAAGACGGCGACCAGAAGCTGCAGGCGCGCCAACAGGACCAGGCTGACCTGGCCAAGGTGCTCAAGACCATCGAGGAAACCCTGGCCCGCCAGGCCCGCGAAGCCGAAGAAGCGCGCAAGAAAGCCCTGCTTGCCCAACAGGAAGCCGAGAAACGCCGCCAGCAGGAGGCCCTGGCCGCCCGAGCGGACAAGGAACAAGAGGATGCCGAGCCGCCGAAGAAGGCCCGCACCACCCTCGGCCCGTTGGTTTCCAGTGACGGCGCCAGCTACGGTGGTGCTTTTTCTGCCGCGCGGGGAAAACTTCCATGGCCGGTCAATGGTCGATTGCTGGCACGCTTCGGTGATGCCCGCGGCAATGATGCCCGGGCCAAATGGGACGGCGTGATGATCAGCGCCAGCCCCGGCACCCAGGTACACGCAGTGCACGGTGGGCGCGTGGTGTTTGCCGACTGGTTGCGTGGCGCTGGACTTCTGGTCATTCTCGACCATGGTAATGGTTACCTGAGCCTGTACGGCCACAACCAGAGCCTGCTCAAGAGCGCCGGTGACATCGTCAAGGCCGGCGAAGCCATCTCCACCGTTGGCGACAGCGGTGGCCAGGACAGCGCAGGCTTGTACTTCGCCATCCGCCAGCAGGGCCGGCCGACCGACCCCTCGCAGTGGTGCCGCGGCTGACACATTACATACGGTGTAGCACCATGCGCTGCGCCGATGCTCCGCAGGGAGCGTTTACAGGATCAGGAGTTCGTTCGACATGCTGCACTCGCCTCGCCTCACCCAGCTGGCCCTGACCATCGCCCTGGCGATCGGTGCGCCCCTGGCCAGTGCCGCGGAGCCGGCGAAAGCCTCGCCAGCCAAGCCTGCCGCCATGCCGGCCACCGAGGTGACCGCCAAGGCGCCACTGCCGCTGGAAGAGCTGCGCACCTTTGCCGAGGTCATGGACCGCATCAAGGCCGCCTATGTCGAACCTGTGGACGACAAGACTCTGCTGGAAAATGCCATCAAGGGCATGCTCAGCAACCTTGACCCACACTCGGCCTACCTCGGCCCCGAGGACTTCCAGGAGCTGCAGGAAAGCACCAGCGGCGAATTCGGCGGCCTTGGCATCGAAGTGGGCCAGGAGGACGGCAATATCAAGGTAGTGTCACCGATCGACGACACCCCGGCCTCGCGTGCCGGCGTGCAGGCCGGTGACCTGATCGTCAAGATCAACGGCGCGCCAACCCGCGGCCAGACCATGACCGAAGCGGTCGACAAGATGCGCGGCAAGGTGGGCGAGAAGATTACCTTGACCCTGGTGCGCGACGGCGGCAACCCGTTCGACGTGACCCTTGCCCGCGCGGTGATCCAGGTCAAGAGCGTGAAGAGCCAGCTGCTGGAGAGCGGCTATGGCTACATTCGCATCACCCAGTTCCAGGTCAAGACCGGCGACGAAGTCGGCAAGGCCCTGGCCAAGCTGCGCAAGGACAACGGCAAGAAACTGCGCGGGGTGATCCTCGACCTGCGCAACAACCCCGGCGGCGTGCTGCAATCGGCGGTGGAAGTGGCCGACCACTTCCTGACCAAGGGCCTGATCGTCTACACCAAGGGCCGGATCGCCAACTCCGAACTGCGCTTCTATGCCGACCCGGCCGATGCCAGCGAAGGCGTGCCACTGGTGGTGCTGATCAACGGCGGCAGCGCCTCGGCCTCGGAAATCGTCGCCGGCGCTCTGCAGGACCAGAAGCGCGCCGTGCTGATGGGCACCGACAGCTTCGGCAAGGGCTCGGTACAGACCGTGCTGCCGCTGGCCAACGACCGTGCGCTGAAACTCACCACCGCGCTGTACTACACCCCCAACGGCCGTTCGATCCAGGCCCAGGGTATCGTCCCCGACATCGAAGTGCGTCCAGCCAAGCTGACCGCCGATGCCAGCGACAACGACACCTTCAAGGAAGCCGACCTGCAGGGCCACCTGGGCAACGGCAACGGCGGCGCCGATCGCCCGACCGGCAGCAGCAAGCGCAAGGAGCGCCCACAGGACAGTGACTACCAGCTGAGCCAGGCGCTGAGCCTGCTCAAGGGCCTGAACATCACCAAGGGCGACTGATCCACCCCATGCGTTATCTGCTGTGTCTGCTGTTCTGCCTGATGGCCGGGGTCGCGCAAGCGGCGCCGGCCGGCAAGGCCTACCTGAGCATCATCATCGACGACCTGGGCCAGAGCCCCGAGCGCGACAGCCGCACCCTCGCCCTCCCCGGGCCGGTCACCATGGCGATCATGCCCGACACGCCACATGCCACCGACTTCGCCCGCCAGGCCCACAAGGCTGGCAAGACGGTGATCCTGCACATGCCCATGGACCCGGCCACAGGCCCCTACGCCTGGCACCCCGGCATCCCCATCGAAGAGCTGGCCCGGCGCCTGGACGCAGCCCTGGCCAAGGTCCCATATGCCGCCGGCATCAATAACCACATGGGCAGCCGCATGACCGCTCAACGCGAACCGATGGCCTGGCTGATGGGCGAGCTGCAGAGGCGTCATCTGTTCTTCGTCGACAGCCGTACCAGTGCTGCCACGGTCGCAGCGGCAGAAGCACAGGCACAAGGGTTGGCGCATGTCTCACGGGATGTGTTCCTCGATGACGTACGCACCACCGAGGCGATCACCAGGCAACTTCAACAAGGTATCGCCCTGGCGCGCAAGCAAGGCTCGGCAGTGCTGATCGGCCACCCTTACCCGCAAACGCTCGAAGTGCTGGCGCGTGAGCTGCCACAGCTCAAAGACCAGGGTGTCACGCTGATAAGGCTGCAGCAGATGATCGCCGAGCGCAGCAACCAGGCCATGCCCGCCCATGGCAAGCATGGCCGCTACAGCAATCGCTGAGCGCGCTGTTCAACTATGTACCGCCAAACACGCGGCTAGCACCTTCACCCTTCGTCCTCCATCCAGAGGAGGTACGACATGCAAAAGCCATTACTCCTGGCAACGCTGGGCCTGATGCTGTTCAGTCACCTGGCGAACTCCAGCGATCACCCTGACCCTCTCGCCACACCGCAAGTCCTGTACAACCGTGATGACCAAAGCAGGCAGTGGACCGGCGTTGGCCGGCTGGTCTCACATAACCGGCATTGCATCGGCACACTGCTGGACAGCCGAGCCGCTGACGCCGACACGACGGGGCCGGCCTACGTGCTGACAGCTGGCCACTGCGCAGGCGGTATCAATGGCAAGATCCTCGTTGACCAGCCACTTACCGGCAGCATCAGCTTCAACTACTTTGTCGACACACAGGACCAGCGTTACACCGTGCCGCTGAAACGTACGGTTTGGAACAGCTTGCAAGGTGCCGACCTGGCGCTTCTGGAGCTGGACGCCCCGCTCGAGCAACTGCTGGCACAAGGCATCACGCCTCTCAAGCTAGGCTCATCCCCCACACCAGGAGGCGCTGTACAGGTAGTCGGCGAGCCCAGTTCGCTCGGCAAAGGCCTGCGCCTGTCCAGCTGCACGGAGCGCGTCCAGGATACTTCCAGCGTCGGCAACTGGGTGTGGCGCAATGCCAGGCGCAATGACTGCCAGGGCCTCGATGAAGGAGCATCCGGCAGCCCGGTCGTCGCGACCGACAGCCAGCATCTGGTCAGCATTGCCAACAGCTTGCACGGTAGTGAGGTCGGTGCAATACCGGTGCATCGTGTTCAGGGCTGCTTCAGCGCAGGCCGGGTGGACCTCGAACTGCCCACCTGTCAGTTGCTGCCAGGTTTTCAGGTCGAGCCCCAAGGCTCCGGCCTGAAAACGCTCACCAAGGCCAGAACCCTGGCTGATGGGTCAATTGAACAAGCCCGCTGGGACTTCCAGTTCCTGATCGACACACCGCGCTACCGCTACAAGACAAGCTCCGATGCACTGGCCTGCGAAGACCCGAACGGCTACAGCGGCACCATCCCCGAGAGCGAAGCCTTTATCAACGACGCGATCGGGCCGGAGCCTGGTACTTACTACCTGTGCCTGGTCGGTGTTCAGTCGCCAGACCAGTTGCCTTCTCGTGCGCTCATGGCCAACAGCCTGAGCATTGCCGTCGAACTGCTGTCACCAGGCAGGCCACAGGCACAGGTGAACACAGAACTGCTGGCTGACGGCAGCCTCCGGGTCAGCTGGCAGAAAGCTCCAGACATCATATTTTACCGGGTAAAGCGCGGTGCACCTGAAACCACCGACTGCAACGACCCATCAGGGTATCGCCTGCTGCCCGGGTACAGCCGCGATATACCTGCATCGGCACTGCCCTTGAAGTTGTGCAGCGTTGCCATTGACCTGATCAAGCAAAGCTCCGAATTTCGCACCGACCTGCTACAGGCCAAGGCTCCTTGACCTAGCCTCTATCTGCGGGCATTTCCACGCAAAGAAAAAGGGCCCTGTTCCCGCGAACAGGGCCCTTTTTCATACCTTCAGCTTGAGTCAGCTATACACACGCCCCAGCAACTGGCGGTGGCTTTCGAACTGATCCAGCACATCACGCACGATCTGCTCGGGCGCAAAGCCCATCAGGTCGTACTCCTGGCTGCCATCGTGCAGGTACACCTCGGCACGGTAGAAGCGCTGGCGCACTTCCGGCTCGCCCTCCACCGGTGCCTCGCTCGGCGCAGCCATGTAGCCGTCCAGGCTCACTTCGTAAACGAACGGGTTGCCCTCGTCCATCATCACCCGCAGGCCCATCATGTTGCGCGACTGGCCAACACGGGTTTCCACCTCAAAGCCCAGGGTCTGCAACTGCGCGGCAGCTTCTTTGAGCGCCGGGCTGACTTGCTTGTCCATGAAGCGCTGCACCACGGCCTGGGTCGGCTGCAAGTCCAGCTGGCTCAGGCGCTCGGTGAAGCCGCGACGGCCGCGGGCGGCCAGCTCGGCGCGCTCCTGTTCGACCGCCACATCCTGTTTCATGGCCTTGTACAGGCCGAACATGAACAGCACCAGCACCACCGAGAACGGCAGGCCTGCCAGCACCACCATGGTCTGCATGGCTTCGAAGTTACCGGCGAACATCAGGCCGATGGTAACCAGGGTGATGACCACCGACCAGAACACCACCATCCAGTGTGGGGCGTCTTCATCGACCTTGCCGCCTTTACACGACAGGTTGGCCATCATCACCGCGCCGGAGTCGGCCGGGGTGAGGAACAGCACGAAGCCAACGAACACGGCCACACCGATCACGATCTTGGCCGCCGGGAAGTATTCCAGCAGCTGGTAGATCGACATCGACGGCTGTTCAAGCGCGGTCTTGCCCAGCTCCACGGCGCCCTGGTTGATCACCAGGTCCAGCGCGGTGTTGCCGAAGATCGACAGCCAGGCCAGGGTGAAGCCCAGCGGGATCAGCAGCACGCCGCTTACCAGCTGGCGCACGGTACGGCCCTTGGAGATACGGGCAATGAACATGCCGACGAATGGGCCCCAGGAGATCCACCAGGCCCAGTAGAACACGGTCCACAGGCCCAGCCAGCGCTCGGACTTGCCCGCCTCGCCTTCATACACATACAGGTCGAAGGTCTTCAGCACGATACCGTTGAGGTAGTCGCCGATGTTCTGCACGAAGCCGTTGAGCAGGTGCAGGGTCTGGCCGCCCAGCAGGACGAAAATCAGCAGGCCGCTGAACAGCATGATGTTCAGGTTGGACAGGCGGCGGATGCCGTTTTCCACACCCGAGACCGCAGCCACGGTGGCCACGCCGGCCATGACCAGGATCACCACCAGCAGGTTGGTCTTGCTGTGGTCCATGCCAAACAGGTATTCCAGGCCCGAGGCCACCTGCATCGAGCCGATCCCGAGGTTGGTGACCAGGCCCAGCAGGGTGACGAACATGCCGAAGATGTCGACGGCATTGCCCGCAGCACCCTTGACCCAACGCTCACCGACCAGCGGGTACAAGGCCGAGCGCAGTGCCAGCGGCTGGTTGTGGCGGTAGGCGAAGTAACCCACGGCCAGGCCGACCAAGGCGTAGATCGCCCAGCCATGCAGGCCCCAGTGCAGGAAGGTCAGCTGCAGGCCCTGGCGCGCGGCCTCGAGGCTGGCAGAGGTGCCTTCCGGCGGGTTGAAGTAGTGGTCCAGCGGCTCGGAGGCGCCGAAATACAGCAGCGAGATACCGATACCGGAGGAGAACAGCATGCCGGCCCAGGCGCCGTAGCTGAAGTCAGGCTGGTCGTCCTTGCCGCCAAGCTTGAGCTTGCCGTAGTCGGAGAAGGCCAGATAGATGACGAACAGCAGGTAGCCGCCGATCACCAGCATGTAGTACCAGCCAAAGGTGCGCGTCAGCCATTTCTGGGCCACGCCCAGCACCTGGCCGGCGGTTTCGGGTACAGCGATCAGCAAGGCAGTCAGAACGAGGATCATCAGCGCGGAGGTGAAGAACACCACGCGGTTGACCCGTACCCTCTCGGCGGGGGGCTTGGTAAGTGAGGCAGAACTCATTGCACGAATGCTCCGGGCAGTACGGCTGTGGAGGCTAATCAATCTTTCCCGAGCAATTGGTGGAATTTCCCCACTGCATCAGGTGTTATAAAAGCACCCTGGAAACCGTGATCCCGAATCGATACGTTGCAAAAAAACAGACAGGTGGCCTGCTGAAAATGCCACACCTCCACTGAGGTGCGCGCATTCGTCACAGACCACCCCGCCCGCTCCAAGGGCCTGCCGCAGGGCCAGTGACCGTACGGCAGAATCTGCATTTCGCATCGCTGATGCCCGTCAACGCCTTGTATTCCGGGGGTTACGCGATTTCCTGGGGTGTCAATCCGTGCCTTCTCGACCGCCTGAAAAACTGTCAATGGCACAAATTGTCGCAGAGCTTATTCTTTATTGATTGAACGTTCAATCAAAACAAAATAGACTGGCCTTCGCCGAGTCAGCCGCCTGTCGTCTGCTCGCAGGCCTGAGGAGATAGCAAGATGCCCAAGGTCGGTATGCAACCCATCCGCCGCCAGCAGTTGATCGAAGCCACGTTGCAGGCGGTCGATCAGGTCGGACTGGGGGACGCCAGCATTGCGCTGATTGCCCGTTTGGCCGGTGTGTCAAACGGCATCATCAGTCACTACTTTCGGGACAAGAACGGCCTGATCGCAGCGACGATGGGTTACATCATGAACATGCTCAACGAAGGCGTTAGAGCACGTCGCCAGGCCCTGACGGACGACAGCCCGCGCGCCCACCTGAAAGTGATCATCGAGGGCAACTTCGATGCCAGCCAGGTGAACGGCCCGGCAATGAAAACCTGGTTGGCCTTCTGGGCTTCCAGCATGCACCAGCCCGATTTGCACAGGTTGCAGCGGATCAACGATCACCGCCTGTATTCCAACCTGTGCTGCCAGTTCCGCCGCGCCCTGCCGCTTTACCATGCGCGCAAGGCAGCCCGCGGCCTGGCGGCCCTGATCGACGGCCTGTGGCTGCGTGGTGCCCTGTCGGGTGATGCATTCGACACCGACCAGGCGATACGGATTGCATACGAATACATGGATCTACAACTGGCTAAACAGCACACCCTGGACACAGCCGACCAGGCCGCTGATCAAGCACGCACGGCCCTTGCCCACCCGGCAGGAGCGTGACGCGCAGCCAACCACACACTGCACTTGCGAGGACACTATGGCCCGTTTCGGAACGCAAAAACTCTACATTGATGGCGCTTACGTCGACGCTGGCAGCGATGCCACCTTCGAAGCCATCAACCCGGCCACCGGCGAAGTCCTCGCCCACGTGCAACGTGCCACCCAGGCCGACGTCGAAAAGGCCGTGGAAAGCGCCGAGCGCGGCCAGAAGGTCTGGGCAGCGATGACCGCCATGCAGCGTTCGCGCATCCTGCGCCGCGCCGTCGACATCCTGCGCGAGCGCAACGACGAACTGGCCATGCTGGAAACCCTGGACACCGGCAAGTCGTACTCGGAAACCCGCTACGTCGACATCGTCACCGGTGCCGATGTGCTGGAGTACTACGCTGGCCTGGTACCGGCCATCGAAGGTGAGCAGATCCCGCTGCGCGAATCGTCCTTCGTCTACACCCGCCGCGAGCCGCTGGGCGTGACCGTCGGTATCGGTGCCTGGAACTACCCGATCCAGATCGCCCTGTGGAAATCCGCCCCGGCCCTGGCCGCTGGCAACGCAATGATCTTCAAGCCATCGGAAGTCACTTCGCTGACCACCCTGAAACTGGCCGAGATCTACACCGAAGCCGGCCTGCCGAACGGCGTGTTCAACGTCCTGACCGGCAGCGGCCGCGAAGTCGGCACCTGGCTGACCGAGCACCCACGCATCGAGAAAGTCTCCTTCACCGGCGGCACCACCACCGGCAAGAAGGTCATGGCCAGCGCCTCGAGCTCGTCGCTCAAGGAAGTCACCATGGAACTGGGCGGCAAGTCGCCACTGATCATCTGCGCCGACGCCGACCTGGACAAGGCCGCCGACATCGCAATGATGGCCAACTTCTACAGCTCCGGTCAGGTTTGCACCAACGGCACTCGCGTGTTCATCCCGGCTGAAATGAAGGCGGCCTTCGAAGCCAAGATCGCCGAGCGCGTTGCCCGCATCCGCGTCGGCAACCCGGAAGACGAGAACACCAACTTCGGCCCGCTGGTCAGCTTCCAGCACATGGAAAGCGTGCTCGGCTACATCGCCAAAGGTAAAGAGGAAGGCGCCCGCGTACTGTGTGGCGGCGAGCGTCTGACTGCCGGTGATTTCGCCAAAGGTGCCTTCGTCGCGCCGACCGTGTTCACCGACTGCAGCGACGACATGACCATCGTCAAGGAAGAGATCTTCGGCCCGGTGATGAGCATCCTCACCTACGAAACCGAAGAAGAAGTCATCCGCCGTGCCAACGACACCGACTACGGCCTGGCCGCTGGTGTTTGCACCAACGATATCTCCCGCGCCCACCGCATCATCCACCAACTGGAAGCCGGTATCTGCTGGATCAACGCCTGGGGCGAATCGCCGGCCGAAATGCCGGTTGGCGGCTACAAGCAATCGGGCGTCGGCCGTGAGAACGGTGTCAGCTCGCTGGCTCAATACACTCGCATCAAGTCGGTCCAGGTCGAGCTGGGCGGCTACAACTCGGTCTTCTAAGACCCTGTCCAGCCACGCCCGTGCCACCGCGCACGGGCGTTCCCGCTCCCTGATCACCGCCAACACGAGGGTACTTCCATGTCCCAAGAATTCGATTACATCATCGTCGGAGCAGGCTCCGCCGGTAACACCCTGGCTACCCGCCTGACCGAAGATGCCGGCGTCAGCGTACTGCTGCTGGAAGCCGGTGGCCCCGACTACCGCTTCGACTTCCGCACCCAGATGCCGGCCGCCCTGGCCTTCCCGCTGCAGGGCCGCCGCTACAACTGGGCCTACGAGACCGATCCGGAGCCGTTCATGGACGGCCGCCGCATGGAATGTGGCCGCGGCAAGGGCCTGGGTGGCTCGTCGCTGATCAACGGCATGTGCTACATCCGCGGCAACGCCCTGGACTTCGACGGCTGGGCAGAACTGCCAGGCCTGGAAGACTGGACCTACCTGGACTGCCTGCCGTACTTCCGTAAAGCCGAAACCCGCGACATCGGCCCGAACGACTACCACGGCGGCGAAGGCCCGGTCAGCGTGACCACGCCGAAAGCCGGCAACAACCCATTGTTCCACGCCATGGTCGAAGCCGGCGTGCAGGCCGGCTACCCGCGCACCGAAGACCTCAACGGCTACCAGCAGGAAGGCTTCGGTCCGATGGACCGCACCGTGACCAAGCAAGGCCGCCGCTCCAGCACCGCCCGTGGTTACCTGGACCAGGCTAAGAAGCGCCCGAACCTGACCATTGTCACCCACGCCTTGACTGACCGCGTGCTGTTCGACGGCAAGCGCGCCATTGGCGTGACCTATCTGGTCGGCGACAGCGAAGAGCGCGTCGAAGCCCGAGCCCGCAAGGAAGTGATCGTCAGCTCCGGCGCCATTGCTTCGCCGCAACTGCTGCAGCGCTCCGGCGTCGGCCCGCGCGCCCTGCTGGAAAGCCTCGACATCCCGGTCGTGCACGACCTGCCGGGCGTCGGCGAAAACCTGCAGGACCACCTTGAGCTGTACTTGCAGTACGCCTGCACCCAGCCCGTGTCGCTGTACCCATCGCTGCTGTGGTGGAACCAGCCGGCCATCGGTGCCGAGTGGATGTTCAACGGTACCGGTATCGGCGCCAGCAACCAGTTCGAGGCCGGCGGTTTCATCCGTACCCGTCCTGAGTTCAAATGGCCGAACATCCAGTACCACTTCCTGCCGGTGGCGATCAACTACAACGGCTCCAACGGTGTCAAGGAACACGGCTTCCAGGCGCACATGGGCTCCATGCGCTCGCCTGCCCGTGGTCGTATCCAGGTCAAGTCGAAGAACCCGCGCCAGCACCCGAGCATCCTGTTCAACTACATGTCCACCGAGCAGGACTGGCAGGAATTCCGCGACGGCATCCGCCTGACCCGCGAAATCATGGCACAGCCGGCGCTGGACCCGTACCGCGGCCGCGAGATCAGCCCAGGCGAGCACGTGCAGACCGACGAGGAACTGGACAAGTTCATCCGCGAGCACGCCGAAACCGCCTTCCACCCGTCCTGCTCGTGCAAGATGGGCACCGACGACATGGCAGTGGTCGACGGCGAAGGCCGCGTGCATGGCATGAAAGGCCTGCGTGTGGTCGATGCGTCGATCATGCCGCTGATCATTACCGGCAACCTCAACGCCACCACGATCATGATCGCCGAGAAAATCTCCGACAAGATCCGTGGGCGCAAGCCGCTGCCACGCAGCACCGCCAAGTACTATGTGGCGGGCGATGCACCGGTGAAGGGCAAGCCGATGCGTGAAGTGAAGCAGGCGTAAGCCTGCACTGGCCTCTTCGCGGGCAAGCCCGCTCCCACAGGGTTATCACAGGGCCTGAGCCGGTGAGCAACATGTGGGAGCGGGCTTGCCCGCGAAAGGGCCCTCAGAGGCAACACAAGAAAAGGCACCCATCGTGGTGCCTTTTTTACATCTGCAGAAACGCTTTACAGCCTGCCAATTCATCAGGTTAGAATCGATTGGCACGCGACTTGCGAGTCAAGTCATTTTCCCCGCGCCACCCCGGAGTACCTGCCTTTGGATGCCAGCACCATCAACAGCCTGTTTCTGATCGGCGCATTGCTGGTGGGCGCAAGTATCCTGGTCAGCTCACTGTCGTCGCGCCTGGGCATCCCTATTCTGGTCATCATCCTCGCCGTCGGCATGGTCGCTGGCGTCGATGGTGGCGGCATCATCTTCAACAACTACCCGACCGCCTACCTTGTGGGCAACCTGGCACTGGCCGTGATCCTGCTCGACGGTGGCCTGCGCACGCGGGTGGCGAGTTTCCGCGTGGCACTGTGGCCAGCGCTGTCGCTGGCCACGATCGGCGTGATGATCACCACCGCGCTCACCGGCATGGTGGCCGCCTGGCTGTTCAACCTCAGCCTGATCCAGGGCTTGCTGATTGGCGCCATCGTCGGCTCCACCGACGCTGCGGCAGTGTTTTCGTTGCTCGGCGGCAAAGGCCTGAACGAGCGGGTTACCGCCACCCTGGAAATCGAATCGGGCAGCAACGACCCGATGGCCGTGTTCCTCACCGTTACCCTGATCGACATGATCGCCAGCGGCCAGACCGGCCTGCACTGGAGCCTGCTGACCCACCTGATACGCGAATTCGGTATCGGCAGCCTGCTCGGCCTGGGCGGCGGCTGGCTGATGCTGCAGCTGGTCAACCGCATCAACCTGGCTGGCGGTTTGTACCCGATTCTGGTGGTGGCCGGTGGCCTGGTGGTGTTCTCGCTGACCAACGCCCTGCACGGCAGCGGCTTCCTCGCCGTGTACCTGTGCGGCCTGGTGCTGGGCAACAAGCCGATCCGCAGCCGCCACGGCATCCTGCATATGCTCGACGGCATGGCCTGGCTGGCACAGATCGGCATGTTCCTGGTGCTGGGGCTGCTGGTCACGCCCCACGACCTGCTGCCGATCGCCTTGCCGGCACTGGGCCTGGCACTGTGGATGATCCTGATGGCGCGGCCGCTGTCGGTGGTAGCCGCGCTGCTGCCGTTCAAGGCCTTCCATGGCCGCGAAAAGGGCTTCATCTCCTGGGTCGGCCTGCGTGGCGCGGTACCGATCATTCTGGCGGTGTTCCCGCTGATGGCCGGCCTGCCGGACGCCCAGCTGTTCTTCAACCTGGCGTTCTTCATCGTGCTGGTATCGCTGTTGGTGCAGGGCACCAGCCTGCCGTGGATGGCCAAGCTGCTGAAGGTCACCGTACCACCAGACCCTGCGCCGATTTCCCGCTCCGCGCTGGAAGTGCACATCACCAGCGAGTGGGAGCTGTTCGTCTACCGCCTGGGTGCGGAAAAATGGTGCATCGGCGCCGCCCTGCGCGAACTGAAAATGCCCGAAGGCACGCGTATCGCCGCACTGTTCCGCGGCGAGCAACTGCTGCACCCGTCCGGCAGTACCGTACTGGAAGTGGGCGACATGCTCTGTGTGATCGGCCACGAACATAACCTGCCGGCCCTGGGCAAGCTGTTCAGCCAGGCGCCACAACGTGGCCTGGACCTGCGCTTCTTCGGCGACTTCGTGCTCGAAGGCGATGCCGAGCTGGGCGCGGTGGCCGCCCTTTATGGCCTCAAGCTGGACGGCCTGGACGCGAAAATGCCGCTGGCGCAGTTCATCCGACAAAAGGTCGGAGGCGCTCCAGTAGTAGGTGACCAGGTCGAATGGCATGGCACGATCTGGACCGTGGCGACCATGGACGGGAACAAGATCCAGAAAGTCGGCGTCAGATTCCCCGAAGGAACGCGACCCGGACCAGGATTGTTCCTCTAAACTTCGTATCTGCCGGATCCACAAGTAGTCTGCCTATGTCCCTGCGCGTGTACCTTCGCACAGCCCTGCTCGGGCTGTGCCTGTCCCTCTCGTTCGCCGTATGCGCGGCCGAGCTCCCCACCACGACCAGCATCCAGAGCAGCCTGAACAAGATTTCCCAGCCCAAGGGTGGCGAGGCCGACCCCAAGGCTGCGCAACAGACACCGGAGCAGAAGGCCCAGCAACAAGTGCTGGAACAGACCCTGGCGCTGCTGCTCAGCAAGGAAGACAGCGAAAAGAAGCTTGAGGCACTCAAGCAGCAATTGGCTGGCGCGCCGAAGGAAACCGCCGACAGCCAGCGCGAGCTGATCAAGCTCAAGGCCAGCAAGCCACTGCCGGTAGCCCAGCGCTACGCCAACCTGAACGTGCCACAGCTGGAACAGATGCTCAGCGAGCGCAGCACTCAGCAAGGCGAACTGCAAAAGGCGCTGTCGGATGCCAACAGCCTGATCATCAACTCGCAGACCCGTCCGGAGCGCGCTCAGGCAGAAATCAGCAACAACCAGACGCGCACCCAGCAGATCAACTCCAGCCTCAAGAGCGGCAAGGAGAACGGCAAGCCACTCAACAGCGACCAACGCAACAAGCTCAACGCCGAGCTGGCGTCGCTCAATGCCCTGACCTTGCTGCGCCGCCAGGAACTGGCCGGCAACGGCCTGCTGCAGGACCTGGGTAATGCCCGCCACGACTTGTTGATCGAGCGCGCCACACGGATGGAGCAGGAAATCCAGGACCTGCAATCGCTGATCAACGAAAAGCGCCTGGCCCAGTCGCAACAGACGGTCACCCAGCAATCGATCGAAGCGCAGAAAGCCGGCGGCAGCACCCTGCTGGCCAACGAGAGCGCTGCCAACCTGAAACTGTCCGACTACCTGCTCAAGAGCACCGACCGCCTCAACGAGCTGACCCAGCAGAACCTGCGCAGCAAGCAGCAGCTCGACAGCCTGACCCAGGCCGACCAGGCCCTGGACGAACAGATCAGCGTACTCAAAGGCAGCCTGCTGCTGTCCAAGATCCTCTACAAGCAGAAACAGGCCCTGCCGCACCTGAAAGTCGACCGCGACCTGGCAGACCAGATCGCCGATATCCGTCTTTACCAGTTCGAAGTGAACCAGCAGCGCGAGCAGATGAGCAGCCCGGCCGCGTACGTCGACAACCTGCTGGTCGGCCAGCCGCAGGAGCAGGTTACCCCGCAGCTGCGCAAGGCCTTGCTGGAGGTGATGATTACCCGCGCCGACCTGCTCGAACGGCTCAGCCGCGAGCTGTCGGCACTGCTCAACGAATCGATCACCTTGCAGCTCAACCAGAAGCAGCTGCTTGGCACCGCCCAGGGCTTGCGCACCACGCTCGAAGAGCAGATGTTCTGGATCCCCAGCAACAAGCCACTGGACTGGGAATGGCTGAGCCTGGTGCCGGCACGCTTCACCGATCAGGTAGCCAACCTGCCCTGGGGCTCGGGCCTCAAGGAGCTGGCCGATGGGCTGGGCCAGCGACCGCTGCTGTTCCTGCCCTTGCTGCTGGTGATCGGCGCCCTGCTGTGGCGGCGCAAATACCTGCACCAGCGGCTCGGCAAGGTGCATCAGGATATTGGCCATTTCCGCCGTGACAGCCAGTGGCACACGCCCCAGGCCATCCTGATCAATATCCTGCTCGCCATGCCGGTCAGCCTGGGCCTTGCGCTGTGCAGCTATGCGCTGCAGATCGACGCCCGCGGTCAGAACGCCAACCTGGGCGCCGCCTTGTGGCAGTTGGCCCAGGCCTGGCTGGTGTTCTACACCGCCTATCGCATCCTCGCCCCCGGTGGCGTGGCAGAAATCCACTTCCGCTGGCACAAGCCGCAGGTCGAGTTCCTGCGTGGCTGGGTACGCCGCCTGGGCACCGTGGTGCTGGCCCTGGTCGGGGTGGTGGCGGTGGCCGAACACCAACCCTCGGCGCTGGCCGAAGATGTGCTGGGCATCGCCATCGTGCTGACTTGCTACGCACTGATGGCCTGGCTGCTCAGCCGCCTGCTGCTGAGCAGCCCGGCGCACCGCGACACCTCGCTGTTCCGCAAGGCCGTCGGGGTGGCCTTCACCGCCCTGCCGATCGCGCTGTTCGTGGCGGTCTGCTTTGGCTACTACTACACCGCGCTGAAACTGACCGACCGGCTGATCTACACCCTCTACCTGCTGCTGTTCTGGCTGGTGATCGAGGCTGCCTTCGTCCGTGGTCTGTCGGTGGCGGCACGGCGCCTGGCCTACCAGCGCGCACTGAGCAAACGCCAGGCGGCCAAGGAAGGGCTGGACGGCGAAGTCATCACCGAAGAGCCGACCCTGGACATCGAACAGGTCAACCAGCAGTCGCTGCGCCTGATCCGCCTGGCCCTGCTCGGCGGCTTCATCGCCGGCCTGTACTGGGTGTGGTCGGACCTGATCTCGGTGTTCGCCTACCTCAACAATTTCACCCTGTACGAGTACACCAGCGGCACCGGCGCCACCGCCAGCATGGTGCCGATCAGCCTGGGCGACTTCCTCGGTGCGCTGGTCATCATCGGCATCACCTTCGCGCTCGCACGCAACTTGCCTGGCCTGCTCGAAGTCCTGGTGCTGTCGCGGCTCAACCTGGCCCAGGGCAGTGCGTACGCCACCACCACCTTGCTGTCCTATGTCATCGTCGGCGTCGGCATCGTCAGCACCCTGTCGACCCTCGGGGTGAGCTGGGACAAGCTGCAATGGCTGGTGGCGGCGCTATCGGTGGGCCTGGGCTTCGGCATGCAGGAGATCTTCGCCAACTTCATCTCCGGCATCATGATCCTGTTCGAGCGCCCGGTGCGGATCGGCGACACCATCACCATCGGCAACCTGTCCGGCACGGTGAGCAAGATCCGCATCCGCGCCACCACCATCACCGATTTCGACCGCAAGGACATCATCGTCCCCAACAAGACCTTCATCACCGGCCAGCTGATCAACTGGTCGCTGACCGACACGGTCACCCGGGTGACGCTGAAACTGGGCATCGACTACGGGTCGGACCTGGATCTGGTGCGCGAGCTGCTGCTCAAGGGTGCCCACGAGAACCCGCGGGTGCTCAAGGACCCAGAGCCGATCGTGTACTTCCTCAACTTCGGCGAGAGCTCGCTGGACCACGAGCTGCGCATGCACGTGCGTGACCTCGGTGACCGCAACCCGACGCTGGACGAGATCAACCGCTACATCAACCGCGAGTTCAAGGCCCACGACATCAAGATCTCGGTGCGCCAGGTGGAGGTGTTCCTGATGGACCAGAAAGGCGGCAAGCAGCAGTTGATCCCGATGGAACAACCTAAACCGGATGGCACTGCACCGGCCTGAGTGGGCTCGAATACTTTATTCTGTGCAAATCCCCTGCGAGGGCTTCGCCCTCGTTCGCGGGCAAGCCCGCTCCCACAGAGACCGCACATTACCTTTGGGAGCGGGCTTGCCCGCGAAGGGCCGCAAAGCGGCCCCGATGTCCCGACTTCAGGAGCCGGCCCCGTGAAAGCCCTCGACCAACTCACCTTCGACAACCGCTTCGCCCGCCTGGGCGATGCGTTCTCCACCCAGGTCCTGCCCGAGCCGATTGCCGAGCCGCGCCTGGTGGTGGCGAGCGAGTCGGCCATGGCCCTGCTCGACCTCGACCCGGCCCAGGCCGACTTGCCAGTGTTCGCCGAGCTGTTCAGCGGCCACAAGCTCTGGGAAGAGGCGGATCCGCGGGCAATGGTGTATTCCGGCCACCAGTTCGGCTCCTACAACCCGCGCCTGGGCGATGGCCGCGGCCTGCTGCTGGCCGAAGTGCTGAATGACCAAGGCGAGCACTGGGACCTGCACCTCAAAGGTGCCGGCCAGACGCCATATTCGCGCATGGGCGACGGCCGCGCCGTGCTGCGCTCGTCGATCCGTGAATTCCTCGCCTCCGAAGCCCTGCACGCCCTCGGCATCCCCAGCAGCCGGGCACTGTGCGTGATCGGCTCGAGCACCCCAGTATGGCGCGAAACCCGCGAGAGCGCGGCAATGCTCACCCGCCTGGCGCAGAGCCATGTTCGGTTCGGGCATTTCGAATACTTCTACTACACCAAGCAGCCAGAACAGCAGCGGGTGCTGATCGACCACGTGCTGGAGCAGCACTACCCCGAATGCCGCGATGCCGAGCAGCCTTATCTGGCCATGTTCCGCACCATCGTCGAGCGCAATGCCGAGCTGATCGCCCGCTGGCAGGCCTATGGCTTCTGCCACGGCGTGATGAACACCGACAACATGTCGATCCTCGGCATCACCTTCGATTTCGGCCCTTATGCCTTCCTCGACGACTTCGACGCCAACTTCATCTGCAACCACTCCGACGACCGTGGCCGCTACAGCTACGCCAACCAGGTGCCGATCGCCCACTGGAACCTCAGCGCGCTGGCCCAGGCCCTGACCACGGTGATCGAGGTCGAAGCCCTCAAGCAAGCGCTGGGCCTGTTCCTGCCGCTGTATCAGGCGCACTACCTTGACCTGATGCGTCGGCGCCTGGGCCTGACTACTGCAGAAGACGACGACATGGCGCTGGTCGAGCGCCTGCTGCAGCGTATGCAGAGCGGTGGCGTGGACTACAGCCTGTTCTTCCGCAAGCTGGGTGACCAGCCCGTCGCCGAGGCGCTGAAGGTGGTGCGCGACGACTTCATCGACCTCGCCGGCTTCGATGCCTGGGGGGCGGATTACCTGGCCCGTTGCCAGCGCGAGCAGGGTAATGCCGAAGGCCGTCGTGAACGGATGCATGCGGTGAACCCGCTGTACGTGCTGCGCAACTACCTGGCACAGAAGGCCATCGAAGCGGCCGAAGCGGGGGACTACAGTGAAGTGCGTCGTCTGCACCAGGTGCTGAGCAAGCCGTTCGAGGAGCAAGCCGGGATGCAGGCCTATGCCGAGCGCCCACCGGAGTGGGGCAAGCATCTGGAAATCAGCTGTTCTTCGTAATGATCAAGGAGTTCACATGTCCGACCCACTGGTAATCCCCTGCCCGCATTGCAACGGCCTCAACCGCCTGCCGGCGGCGCGCCTGGCTGACGCCCCGAAATGCGGCCGCTGCAAGCAGGACGTGCTGCTGAGCACCCCCTTCGAACTCAGCGAAGCCAACTATGCCAGCCAGATCAAGGGCGACCTGCCCCTGCTGATCGACGTCTGGGCCGACTGGTGCGGCCCGTGCAAATCCTTCGCCCCGACCTTCGAACAGGCCGCGCGCCAGCTCAGCGGCCGCTGCCGCCTGGCCAAGCTCGACAGCGAGGCCAACCGCAACCTCGCCGGGCAACTGGGCATCCGCTCGATCCCCAGCCTGATCCTGTTCAAGAACGGCCGCGAGATCAGCCGCCAGGCCGGGGCGTTTCCACTCCAGTCGTTGCTGGAGTGGGTGCGCAGCCAGGGGGTCTGAAGCGCATGCCTTGAGCTGTTTGGTGCCTATCAGATCGAGCGCCGCCCGCGCGGCGCATCGCGGATAAATCCGCTCCTACATTTGTTGCAACGTGGCCATGTCTGTAAGGCCATGGTTGTCAGCCGGTTTGCACGACTCAAGACATGCACCAAGGCTGGCAACCATGGCGTTACAGGTTCGGCACGTTGCAACAAATGTAGGAGCGGATTTATCCGCGATGCGCCGCGCGGGCGGCGCTCGGTCTCATAGGCGCTGAAGATCTTCAGGCGTTCTCTTCGAGCAGCGAGTGCAGCTCGACAAACTGCTGGGTCAGCTTGTGCCGCGGCTCCAGGTGAATCAGCGGCAGGCTGGCATGGTGTGACTCGCGCATCTTCACCGAGCTGCCCAGGTACACCGGGAGCACCGGCAGCCCTTCGGCCAGCAGCTCGTCGAGCATCTGCTGGGGCAGGCTGGCGCGGGACTGGAACTGGTTGACCACGATACCTTCGACCACCAGGTCTTCATTGTGGTCGTCCTTGAGCTCTTCGATTTCAGCCAGCAGGCCATACAGCGCCTGGCGCGAGAAACTGTCGCAGTCAAAGGGGATAAGTACGCGATCAGCGGCGATCAATGCGGAAACCGCATAGAAGTTGAGGGCCGGCGGCGTGTCGATGTAGATCCGCTCGTAGTCCTCGTCCAGCTCGTCGAGCAACTTACGCAGCTTGTTGATCTTGTGCTTGGCTTCCAGCTTGGGCTGAAGGTCGGCCAACTCCGCCGTGGCAGTGACCACATGCAGGTTGTCGAACGGGGTTTCGTAGATATCGACCTTGTTCTTCTTGCTGAACGGTCCACTGGACAGGCTCTGCTTGAAGAAGTCGGCGATGCCCATGGGGATGTCGTCGCCGGTCAGGCCGGTCAGGTACTGGGTCGAGTTGGCCTGGGCATCCAGGTCGATCAGCAAGGTCCGATAACCTTCGCTGGCGCTCACAGCCGCCAGGTTGCAAGCGATGCTCGACTTGCCCACGCCACCTTTCTGATTGAACACCACGCGCCGCATGATTGACCTCCGTGTATCAACGAATGCCCGAGTATGTGGCTGCGCAGCGGCAATGGCCAGTGCCATTTGCCCATTCACCCGCGCAGGTTGCAAACATCAACCCTGGCCCGCCATTAGCCCCGTGAGCAACTCGGCAAACGCCCGGGCCATCGCCGAACCGCCACGCTCGCGCTGCACCAGCCATACCGCCGACATCGCCCCTTCATCCAGCAAAGTTCGGTACACCACGCCTTCGATACGCATGCGCTGGAACGATGCTGGTAGCACCGAGACCCCAAGCCCCGCCGACACCAGGCCGATGATGGTCATCGCCTCGCCCGCTTCCTGAGCAAAATGCGGGTTGAAACCCGCCTGGCGAGCAAGGCTCAGCAACTGCGCATGCAGCCCGCTGCCATAGCTGCGCGGGAAGAACACGAACGGCTCATGTGCCAGGGCGGCCATGTGCACGCCATGCTCCGTGCCTTCGGCCAACGGGTGCGAGGCATTGATCACCGCCACCAGCGGCTCGCGGAACAGCTCAGTGGCCACAAGGCCCTCCGGCAGCGGCATTGGCCGCATCAGCCCGACCTCGATGGACTCGTCGAACACCGCTTCGGCGACGTCGCGACTGCTCATTTCCTTGAGGTTCAGGTGCACTGCCGGGAAGCGCTGGCGAAAGGCATGGATGGCCTTGGGAATCTTCGACGTAAACGGCGCCGACGAAGTGAAGCCGATCTTCATCTCGCCCAGCTCACCCAACTGCGCACGGCGCGCGACATCGGCCGCCTTCTCCACCTGCGCCAGCACCTGCCGCGCCTCTTCAAGGAACAGTCGGCCAGCCTCACTCAGCTCGACCCGACGGTTGGTTCGTTCGAACAGGCGAGCGCCCAGTTCCTGTTCCAGTGCCTGGATCTGCTGGCTCAGTGGCGGTTGGGAGATACCCAGTTGCTGGGCCGCGCGGCCGAAGTGCAGCTCTTCGGCGACGGCGATGAAATAACGCAAATGACGCAGCTCCATGATCGACTCCAATTAGGTCGCGAAACGTCTCAAATAGGTCGAACAATATATTGGATCTAATCGTTAGCCAGCTATATGCTTTTTTCATTGCGCCAGAGGTACCGCCCGTGAAAACTGCTGTAGCCCCCCTTCCTGCCGACCCAGAACCTGCCCCCCTGAACGAAATGTGGATCGAGAAAGGCACCCCAGCCTTCATGAAGACCGTGCTGGCACTGTTCAGCGGCGGCTTCGCCACGTTCGCCCTGCTGTACTGCGTGCAGCCAATGATGCCGTTGCTGTCGAAGGAGTTTTCCATCAACGCGGCGCAAAGCAGCCTGGTGCTCTCGGTATCGACCGCGATGTTGGCGTTCGGCCTGCTGATCACCGGCCCGATCTCCGACCGTATCGGCCGCAAGCCGGTCATGGTCTTTGCCCTGGTCTGCGCCGCCCTGTCGACCCTGGCCAGCGCGGTGATGCCGAGTTGGGAACTGGTACTGGCCACCCGTGCCCTGGTGGGCCTTTCGCTGAGTGGCCTGGCAGCGGTGGCGATGACCTACCTGAGCGAAGAGATCCACCCGCAGCACATCGGCCTGGCCATGGGCCTGTACATTGGCGGCAATGCCATCGGCGGCATGAGCGGGCGGCTGATCACCGGTGTGCTGATCGACTTCGTCAGCTGGCACACGGCGATGCTGACCATCGGTGGCCTGGCGCTGGTGGCGGCGCTGGTGTTCTGGAAAGTGCTGCCCGAGTCGCGCAACTTCCGCCCACAGTTGATGAACCCACGCAGCCTGCTGGATGGTTTCGTCATGCACTTCAAGGATGCCGGGCTGCCGTGGCTGTTCCTCGAGGCGTTCCTGCTGATGGGTGCCTTCGTCACCCTGTTCAACTACATCGGCTACCGCCTGCTGGCCGAGCCTTACCACATGAACCAGGCGCTGGTCGGTTTGTTGTCGGTGGTGTACCTGTCAGGCATCTACAGCTCGGCGCAAGTTGGCGCACTGGCTGACAAGCTGGGCCGGCGCAAGGTGTTCTGGGCCAGTATCGTGGTCATGGCAGGCGGCTTGCTGGTGACCCTGGCCAACCCGCTGGCACTGGTGATCGTTGGCATGCTGGTGTTCACCTTCGGCTTCTTCGGCGCGCATTCGGTGGCCAGCAGCTGGATCGGCCGCCGGGCGCTGAAGGCCAAAGGGCAGGCTTCATCACTGTACCTGTTCAGTTATTACGCGGGGTCGAGCGTGGCCGGTACTGCGGGCGGGGTGTTCTGGCACCAGTGGGGCTGGAATGGCATCGGGTTGTTCATTGGCGCCTTGCTGGCGGTAGCATTGCTGGTGGCGTTGCACCTAAGCAAGCTGCCCGCCAAGCAGGCCTGACATGAGAGGCCGCTACGCAGCTGGCCTGCCATGGGTCAGTGTTCGATCCAGGCCTCGCGCCAGGCTTTGCCGATACCCGGCTCATACTGGTCGTCACTCTGCGAATAGGTCCTGCACCATCCCTCATGCGGAAAAGGCCGACATTCGAAGACTGCCCCTGTCTTGGGCTGAAGGACCCGTGTGCCTGCCTTGTAGCTGGCAAGGCCGACAGGGAACAAATGGTCGTAATTTTCACCAGCGCCTGGCACCAGATCGATAACGAAACGCTGCGTGGCAATAACCCAAATGGAAGGATGAATGCCTTCCAGCTTAAGCGTATGGCTTCCAACCTCACTTGGCGCCACGAGCTCCAGGATATGCGTAGCCGTATCGATCCATTGCGAAGTTGAGCCTACCTCGTCTCCAGACTCATTGATTAGGGATGCCGAGACGAACATGGGTCGATCGGTGGTGACCGGAAAATGCATGCTGACCTTGCCTTGGTAGATGCCATGGAAGGGCGCGATGGCGCCAGGCTTCATGGCTCTGTCGGGCGCATTGACCACGATGAGCTCAATGTCATTGACCACACTCTCAGGGCCGGCATAGACAAGATTGCTTCCTATGACAGGCTCGATTTCACCCTTCTCGCTTACCTGCCCGGCACGGATTTGCGACGTGGCATTGACCACGTTGAGGCGTTGCGCGAGCTTGCGCGCCCAGATTGCGCCATTGCCCTCGCTGGCCGTACTGATCTCGATAGTCGCAGAGTGCTCTTCACGAACAGTGCGGTTGGTCAGCGCTACGGCACGGACCAGGTCACCTGGCTGCAAGTCCGATTGAGGCTCGATGGCGCCAATCACCTCCCAGCCAGGCATGGGTTGTTCCGCCTTAACGCTGGGTACCTGAAGTAAAATTCCCAGGCAAGCCAGTTGCAGGAGCAAAGGTTTGGCAGGCCAGAAATCCCGGCGCCGCTGAATGGATAACATCATGAGTACCCTCTGAATACTGTTTGTCGAAAAACGAACGGTATTTATCCGAGAGGGTGGGCGTCAGTAGGACAAAGCCTGCTGTGGAGAAGGGCAGGCATCCGTCAAGGTGTAGGCAGCCGCAGTCTTGGCTTCACTTCAGTTCATGATCTCGACGATGTCCACATCCACTTCACGGCTCATCAGGTGCTTTTCTACTTCTCCGGTCAGCTTGACCTTGGTCTTGTCGTTGAACGGTGTCGGCGGAAGGTCTTCGTCGTCGATCTCGACGGTGATGGTGCCGGTGTTGTCCTTGAATTCGTACCTATCGTCGTTATTGATCTTCTTTGTCACAAAGCCCTGCAGCACTACGGGTGTGTCATCGGCAGCCTCATTGGCAGCAGCGACTGTAGTGACCGACTGGGCACCAGGGCCGGTATAGCCTGCGGCCAGGGCAGCGGTGCTGAACAGTGGAGCGAGGATAAGAGCGAGGTAACGGGTTTTCATGCTTGAGGTCCTGTACGGGTTTCGATGAGCACAGGTTAGCGACAGCGGCTGAAGCCAAGCTTAATGCAGTCACCCATCATCGAGTGCCAAGCCGATACTCGCCTGTAGCTGATCATCGATCGCCTGCAAACGTATTTCGCTCAGTTGGGCACCATCTTGCTCCAGCGCTTCGATCCACCGCATCAGGGCTTGCGGCCGCCCTTGCACGGTCATTGCTACCTGCTGATCGTTGCTTTGCAGGTCGACAATCTGCAGGTTGCCAGCCTGTGCCCGCTCGCTCAGACGCGCGACACTCAGGGCCGGACCGGGCTTTTGCTCCGCGGCCCAGGTGCCCGAAAGTTGCAGCAAGCGCTGAGAGAGCACCCGCTCCTGGTACAGTTGCGCCGCGGCCTGATCCACCCGCTGCTTACCCGGCAGCCAGAGCCCCTGCCAAACCACTACCAGCGCAAAGCCCCAGCAAGCACTCTTGAGCGCCATCCGACGTGCTGGCGGGATACGCCGCCACTGCTGACCCAAGCGGTCACTGACGCCTGCCATCATTCCATCACCTCCCATAGCAAGGTCGCGCTGACCCGCTGCGCATCTTGCTGCGCCTGGCCGACCTGCACACCAGGCAGGCGTTCACGCAAGCGCTCCAGGTCATCGAATCCCTGGGCGACCACCTCCACCCGCCACCCCTGGTTGGCCATCCGCTCAGCACGCTCGATCCGCAGGCCACCGCTCTCCACCAGCGCCTCGCCCAGCAACGCCAGACGTTGCATCGTCGTGATCGGCAACGGGCGCTGCGCCAGATCGCTGACCTGGCGCGCCAGGTCGGCCTGTGGCGGGTGCCCTGGGGCCCAACGCTGGAAGGCGTGCAGGTTGGCTTGCTGTACTTGCAAGGCTTGCCGCTGGAGCCACCCCACGCGCCAATTGTCAGCCAGGCACACCAACAGTCCGGCCAACAGGCATCCGGCAAGCAGCCCCTGCCAAGGCACGCGCCTGGCGCGAACCGGCAGAAAGGCCCCCTGACGTAGGTCGATCGCCCGTTCCCGGCCCTCCCATAACAAGGCGAACGCATCTGTGACCGGCTGGCATGTCACGCCTCCTGCACCTCGCCCAGGTTCAGCCAACCATTTCATCTCGGGCACTGCAGTGGCCAACGCCGATGCGGCCGCAGCGCTGGCCGCCAGGCGCTGGTGCTGCTTCCCGCCGAGCAACCAACGCCCTTCAAGCCACAAAGCCATGGGGCCCCCGGATGAAAGCAGGTCAGCATCGACGTGCACAGCCCGTGGATGAATGCCTTGCCCACTGATACAAGTCAGCAGCTGTACAAGGCACGCGTGCTCGGCCGCCAGGCATGGACGCGACAATGTCTCGTCGGCCGCGCCGAAGGCCAGATGCAGTGTCTCCAAGGGCGAGGCGAGCTGGTCTTCCACTGCAAAGGACAGCGTATCTCGGCCAACTCGGCGACCGGGTACCGGGCCTGTCTCGCAATACGCGAACAGCTCCATCGGCAGCAGTAAAATCACCCGCTGCCCGCCCAGTGCCGCCAAGTCATCCAGCCGCGACCGATACATCGTGCCATCGGGCTGGCGGACCAGCACAGGCCAACTGGCGTGCGGCCTCCCCAGCCCCTCGGGTACCAGATAGATTGCATGATCACTCATTCAGCACCTGCTTGTCGGACTGTGGAAAACGCGCGTCTCAGCACCGTGGGTCGTTGCGTGGCAAAGTTCATCTCCACCTCGCTGTACAGGTACATGCGCCGTGCATCGAGGTCGACCTGCAAGGTCACGCCGAACCACCGGCTGCCCACCGCCAAGCCGCGTCCCGTGGCGACCTGGCCATCGAGCAATGGCGCGGCGAGAAAAGCCTGCACGCTGGCATAGCCGTCCTCGGGGCGCGACTCGACCAGGCGTTGGGCGATGGCCGGCGTCACATTTTCCAGTGCACCTAGCACTTGCGCATCTGCGGTATTGACATTCAATCCAGCCTCCGCCGGCAGCACCGTCACCCAGGGCGTGAGGCGATCCAGCAGTTCGGTATTCGCACCTGGAAGGTCGCGCAACTGGCTGATGTCGAAGAAGGGCTGCCCGTGCAGCGCCTCCAGGTTCGGAGGCGCCACGCCAAGCGCGCGGCACAAGCGCAGCCAGCGTTCAAGCAGCACAGGGTCGGGCTTACGGTTGCGGGTAAGCGCACCGAGGTTGAAGCGCCCCGCCAGATCCTCGATGCGCATTTCCAGTCGAACTTCGTCCAGCATGAACGTTTGCGCTTGGGCCCAGGGTTGTTCGCCATGGATGACCCGCGTGTCCTTGGGCAATCGCTCGCGCATGAGCACCAACGCCCGTTGCTCTGCGGCCAGCAGCAATTGCAGGCCTCGCGAGGCTTCGGTCTGGTTGGAAACACTGGCGATCAGCAACTGGTGGCTGCGTAACATGCTGGCGCTCAACATCACCACCAACGCCATGATCAGCAGGACGGTGACCAGCGCAAGCCCCTGTTGCCGCTTCATGTTCATCGTTGCGTATCCACCAGTGGCAGTACACGGCGAACCTGCTGTACCTGTTCCGTGGACAGCGTGATCTCGATTGCGGCGGGCGGTACGTCCGCAGCCGCGCTCCCCGGCCATTCGGTCTGCCACCCCCGCCCCGGCACAAACACCCGCCAACTTAGGGCGGTAACACCCTCGAGCAAACGTTGCGCACGCCCCTCTCCGCTCCCAAACGTGTTACGTTGGCGCCACAATACGCCGTTCTGGAACCAGTACTGGGTCAGTCGCACGTCGCTGCGAGCCTTACGGTGGCTGTCCTGCCCGTTGCTCGAAAGCCAGCTCAGCCGATGCCCCCGCAACGCCATGGCATAGTTGTGTTTCTTGAGCGTCGAAGGAAATACCCCCTGCAGGGCATCTCGCTGCAACATGCCCATTGCCCTGGCCAGGCTGCGGAGCTCTTTGGCCTGGGCCTGCCGGGCCACATCCGTACGCACCAGCGCATCGAAGAGTCGCGAGGCACCCGCTGCCAGCACGGCGAAGATCGCCACGGCCAGCAGCAACTCGACCAGTGTGAAGCCGAGTTGCCTGCGCTGACCGCGCGGCTCAGTGCATTTCATGCGCAAACTCCAACCAGCCATTGGCCTGGTGCAGTACTTGGCCATCTGCCGCGAGCGCGACCCGGACTTCCACCCGCAGAACACCCAGCTCACGTCGACGGCGCTCTTCCAGGTGCCAGCGCTGTTGGGCGAGGTCGATAGTGAGCGTGCGCTGGCCAGGCCCCGGCGTGGGCACCAGCCTCATTTCAGTCAAATGATTGTCCGCCACCCAGCTGGCATACAGCCGGTCACGCAACTGCTGCGACTGCTGCAGCACATGCTGCATGGCCAGGCTTGCAGCAGCCGCCATGACGGCGAAGATCGCCAGCGCTACCATCACCTCCAGCAAGGTGAAGCCCCGCTCAGCAGCCAAGTTGCGCATTCAGACCATCACTGACCACACAGGCCAAAGGTTGGCTGGCCTGGCTGAAAAACAAGGTGAATGGCGCATGTTCTTCATCACCTGCCAGCACCAGCTGCGCTGGGCCGCCCAAGGCCTGTGCGTCATCCACATGCAGGCGCAGTTGCAGTTCACTCGACTGCAGGTTGCCACCCGCTTGCCAGCCCTGCTTGGTCAGCCGAGACAGTTGATAATCGTGCTCGTTGACCCAGATGCCCAAGGTCTGCCCTTGCAACACGGCCTGCTCACGGACATGCTCGAAAAACTGCAGGAACAGCTTCGCCTCCTCCACCGCCTTGCGTTGCGGATTACCAGTCGGCGCGAGCCCGGCCATACCGAGTACCACCCCAAGCACTGCCAGCACCAACAGCAGCTCCAACAAAGTGAAGCCGCGACTGAGACGGGCCTTCATGGGGCCCAATTGCCAATGTCGGCGTCCAACCCTTCGCCTCCCGGCTGACCGTCGGCACCGAAGGAATAAAGGTCAAAGCCCTGCTTCGAACGTGTTCCGGGGCTCAGGTACTGGTAGTTCGCGCCCCACGGGTCGACGGGCATGCTCTTGAGGTAGCCCTGGGCATTCCACAGCCGTGGCAACGGTGCTTGCGTCGGGCGCGTCACCAGTGCTTCCAGCCCCTGCGCGCTGGTGGGGTAGCGGCCGTTGTCGAGCCGGTAAATCTCCAACGCGGTGGCAATCGATTGCAGGTCGGTACGCACTGCCGTGGCTTTCGCGTGGTCCGGGCGGCTCATCACGTTTGGCAGTACCAATCCGCCCAGCACGCCCAGGATGATGACCACCACCATTATTTCGATAAGGGTGAAACCACGTTGGCGACGATGAAAGAGGCGAGAGGACATGTTCAGGTGACCAGTTGGTTGAGGTTGAGGATCGGCAGCAGAATCGCCAGCACGATAAAAAGCACGATTGCACCCATGACCAGCAGCATCAGCGGCTCGCACAGGCTGACCAGCAAGGAGATGCGCGAAGCGAGGTGCTTTTCCTGCAGATCAGCGGCGCGTTCGAGCATGGCATCGAGCTCGCCGGCCCGTTCGCCGCTGGCAATCATGTGCAAGGTCAACGGCGGCAGCGCCGCGCAACGTGACAGGCTGGTGGCCAGGCTGGCACCTTCGGCCAGTTCCTGGGCGGCGCTGACCAGGCGCTCGCGCAAGGCCAGATTACTGGTGACTGCCGCGCCTATATGCATGGCATCCACCAGAGCCACGCCGCTGCGCCCGAGCGTAGCCAGCGTGGCGACGAAGCGCGCGGCGTCGCTCGCGCGGATGAACGCACCCCACATCGGCAGGCGCAAAACCAGCGCATCCCAGCGCGCCCTCCTGGCAGGAAGACGCAGCGCCCAGCGGGCCGCCGAGACGCAAACCAGCAGCATCCCGATAAGGAGCAACCCGAATCGTCCGGTGAATTCGCTGAGGCCGATCAGCAAACGCGTCGCGAAAGGCAGCTGGGCCTGGTCCCGGGCAAACGCCTGGACGACGTCGGGCACTACGTATCCCAGCAGGAACCCCACTACCAACAACGACACCAGCAACAAGATCACCGGGTAGACCATCGCCAGTTGCACCTTCTGCCGCAGCGCCTGCTGGCGCTCGCCATGGTCGGCCAAGCGCTCGAACACGTCCGGCAGGTAGCCCGAGCGCTCGGCGGCAGCTACCGTGGCCCGGTACACCATCGGGAACGCCTGTGGATACTGGGCCAGGGCGTCGGCCAGGCTGTAACCCTGAGTCACCCGCTCGTTGACCGCCTGCATCAATTGGCTGACCCCACGCTCCTCGCTCTGCGCGGCGACCGCCTGCAAGGCTTCGCTCAAAGGCATGCCAGCGTGCAGCAAGGTGGCCAACTGCCGGGTGACGATCGCCAACTGGGTCGCCCCTAGCCGCCTGCCGGGCTGCCAAGCGGCGGGCCAGTGCAAGCGCACCGGCCTGATAGACACTACCCGCAAGCCGCGCTCGCGCAGCAGTTGGCGAGCCTGGCTTGCGCTGGCGGTTTCGAGCCTGCCCCGCTGTATAGCACCGCGAGAATCCTGGCACTCATACCTGAACTGCATGCCACTCACTCCTGGCCCGCAACCCGTAACAACTCTTCGACGCTGGTCTGCCCCAGACAGACGCGCTGCACGCCATGCTCGAAGAGACTTGGCGTGGAATCGCGAACCAGCTGGAGCATGTTCGCCTGCGAGGCCCGCCCATGGATCGCCTCAGCCAGCACCGGCGTCACCAGCACCAATTCATGCAGCGCCAGGCGGCCGCTGTAGCCATGCTGGCAGTGCTCGCAGCCCTGGGCGCGATAAACCTGCGCCGGCACCTCGCGCGGCTGGCCGAGCAGCCCGGCGGTGACGGCGTCCATGACGACCGGGACCTTGCAATGCGGGCACAGTCGCCGCACCAGGCGCTGGGCCATCACCCCCGACAGCGAAGATGCGAGCAAGCAGGTATCCACGCCCATGTCGGCCAAACGCGTGATGGCGCCCAGAGCACTGTTGGTGTGCAGAGTCGACAACACCAGATGCCCGGTCAGCGAAGCCTGTACGGCAATCTCGGCAGTCTCGCGATCGCGGATCTCGCCTACCATCACCACGTCCGGATCCTGGCGCAGGATCGCCCGCAGGCCCCTGGCAAAGGTCATGTCGACCTTGGCATTGACCTGGGTCTGGCCGATGCCGGGAAGGTGATATTCGATCGGGTCTTCGACAGTGAGGATGTTGCGCGTCACCTGGTTAAGCACCGACAGCGCGGTGTACAGCGTGGTGGTCTTGCCTGAGCCAGTTGGCCCGGTGACGAGGAAAATGCCGTTGGGCTTTTCCAGCAGTTGCATGAAGCCCGAGCGGGTCTGCGGTTGCATCTGCATGTGCTCCACATCCAGGCGCACCGCCTGTTTGTCCAGCAAGCGCAGCACAACCCGTTCATCATGGGCCGCTGGCAGGGTCGAGACACGCACATCCACTTCATGCCCGGCCAGACGCAAGCTGATACGGCCATCCTGGGGAATGCGCTTCTGCGCAATGTCCAGCCGTGCCATGACCTTGATCCGTGACACCAGCAACGCCGAGAGCGCACGTGGCGGCGACAGCACTTCGCGCATGACGCCATCGATGCGCATGCGCACACGCAACTGCTGCTCGAAGGTTTCCAGGTGGATGTCCGAGGCACGCGACCTTACCGCTTCGCTGAGCAGGGCATTGAGCAGGCGGATGATCGGGGCGTCATCCTGCTGGTCGAGCAGGTCACTGGTTTGTGGCAGCTCTTCGGCCAAGCGGGCAAGGTCCAGCTCCTGGTCGATGCCTTGTACCACCGCCTGCGCGGCATCCTGTGTATTGCCATAGCAACGGGACAGGCGCTCGGCGAAAGCCTCGGCATCCACGTAACACAACGGCCAGGTCGCACCGACAAGGCGGCACGCCTCCGACAACGACGCCAGGGAGGCATCTTCGCGCATCAGCAGGGTGGGCGAGACGGCGTGCTGGTCGAACAGCACGCCATGGCGCCGGGCGAAGGCAAAAGGCAGCAGCTCGCTCATTGGCGCTCACCAGCAGGGACGGATACTGGCGTATCGAACAGGCCTTGCACGTCATCCGGCAAAGAAGGCGCACCTGGCCCGCGGACATCCTGATAGGCGCGCTGCCCTGCCTCGGTCAATTGCTGCTGGCTGCGCAGGATGGTCGGGCGCAGGAACACCATCAAGTTGGTCTTCTCATCGATATCCCGCTGCCAGCGGAACAACCCGCCGATCAGAGGCAGGCTCCCGAGCAACGGCACACTGCGCTGCTCGGCGCGCACGCTGTCCTTGATCAGCCCACCGATCACGATGATTTCGCCATCGGCGGCAAGGATGGTGCTTTTGAGGGTGCGTTTGTTGGTGATGAGGTCATTCTCGAGCGTGCTTGGCGCCAGCTCCGAGCTTTCCTGCTCGACTTCCAGGCGCAGGCTGCGCCCTTCGTTGATGTAGGGCCGGATCTTCAGGCTGATGCCGATGTCCTTGCGCTCGATGGTGGTGAAGGGGTTGTCGGCGCCACTACCAGGAGTGGCATAGCTGCCGGACTTGAAAGGCACGTTCTGCCCGACCAGGATCTGCGCTTCCTGATTGTCCAGCGTCAGCAGGCTTGGCGTAGATAACAGATTGCTGTGTGTGTTGCTGGCAAGTGCGCTGACCAGTGCGGCGAAACGATCGGAACCGATCGCCAGCGCGGCGCCAGCTGGCAGAGCCTCACCACCAAGCAGCGCGGGTAGGGAAGCACCGCTGTCGGGGAAGGAGATACCGCCTTTAAGGCTGCCACGGTCGACTCCCCATTGCAGGCCAAGGGCTTCGCTGATGCTGCCACTGACTTCGACGATGGCCGCGTGAATCAGCACTTGCGCACGCGGCTGGTCGAGCTGCCGGATAATCTTCTCCAGGCCGCTCAACACTTCCGGTTCGCCCAGCAGTACCAGGGCATTCTGGTTGATATCGGCTTTTACCGCCGCTTTTTCCGGCAGGCTGTCAAAGCCTTTGCGCTCGGCGGTTGGCTTGCCATCCAGGCGCCCACCGACCTCTGCCAGCACTTCAGCCAGTTGCTCGGCATTACTGTGTTGCAGCCGCACCACCCGCCAGTTCTGCGAGGCCTGAGGCGTCGGCACGTCCAACGAACCTATCAACTGTGCAAGGCGCTGACGGGACTGGGCAGGGCCGAGCACCAGCATGCGGTTGCTGCGCGTGTCGGCCAGTATCCGTACGCCACTTTCCGCCCCCGCCGCCGCCTCCACTACCGGCAACAGCTCGCTCGCCTGGCCATGACGCAACGCGACCACTTGGTAGTCGTGGCGCTGGCCGCTGTCGAGCTGCACCACCAAACCCGCCAAACGTTCAAGATTGGCCACTGAATCAGTCACCACCAAGGCATTGGCCGAGCTGGATGGGCCGATGTAGCCATTACTCGACACCAAAGGCCGTAGCAAGCCCGCAAGGTCGGCGGCCAGGCTCCCCTGCAGGCTGAAAACGCGAGTGGTAAATGCGGCTGGAATGCCGTCAAGCTGCTGGCTGGCCCAGGCTTTGGCTTCGCTGGCTGGCAACACCAGCAAACGCTCGTCATCGATCACGGCAGCAAAGCCATGGGCATTGAGCACCGAGTAAAACAGCCGGCGAATGCCCTCGCGGTCCAGCCGCTCGCTGGATAGCACGGTAATACGCCCCTGGACACGGGGGTCGAGGATGATCGGTTGGTCAAGAATCGCACCGACCTCGCGCACCACATCACGCACGTCTGCATCGCTCATCGCCATTTGCCAGGTGGCCTGGTCCTGCGCGTGGGTGTATGCACAGACCATGTAAAAAGATGCACTGAGCGCGGCCAGCCGCAGCATTCTCCGTAAAGTCATTGAGAGTTCCGCAAAAGAAAACGTGAGGGAGGCGATGACGGTCGCAGTGAGGTTTGCGTACTGGCCGGGCGCAGCAAGGTGCCTGCAGGGGCGGCCATGGCCAGCGTTTCTTCCCTGCCATCGAACCAGAGCGTGATTGCACGCGCTTCGATACGCCTGACCACGCCACCGCCTGGCAAGCTGTCGCCAACGCGGTAAACCGCATCCTTCGCGTTGCTGGAGATCAGTGCACGCGCTTCTCCAAGGCTGGATACGAAACTGCCCTTCAGCGTGATATCAGAGCGGGTGGATGCCTTCGCATCGGCAACCTCAAAACCGAACGCCAGAGCAAGCGTACTAGCGGGCAAGGGATGTCGGGCTTCGACCGCCGCAGGTGCGGCCAGCGCTGGCAAGTCGGCTTGCCATTGCGCTCGTGCCTGGAACTCCCGCCACAGCAGTAACGCCCCCACCAACGCAGGAAGCGCCCCCCAGGCCGGCAGTTGTCGATACCTTGGCCAACTCAAAACCACATTCTTCGCACAATGCGGCGCCCCCACCATTCATGCTTGATGACAGCCGCCATATGCAGCACTACCAAGGCCGCCAACAACGCGCAGCTCAATACATGCACGTCGAACCACAGTCCCAGCCAGAAAGGGTCGCAGAGCATGGACTGAAGGGTGAACACTCCCAGGTCGATGCCACGATCCATCATCAGGATGCCCGACAACAGCACCACGGCTGTCAGGCCATACAGGCTCAAGTGGGTAAAGTGCGCGACGAACGCTCGCCAGCCCTCGTCATTGACGTTCTTGGGCAATGGCAAGGCAACGCGAAAGTAACAGCGCAGGAGGAACACAGGGATAAACAAGGTACCCACTACCGAGTTGACCTGCGTCACCCGCTCGAAAGTGACGGGGCTCACGTTCAGCATCGAAACGGCGAACCCGCTGGCAAGGGCCCAGATGATGATGACGGCGGAGAGCCAGTGGAGCAGCAACTGTTGCCAGCAATATTTTTCGTTGTTCATGAAGATGTCTGCACATGAAAAGGGACGCCCGACAAAGGCGCCCCCCGTTCATCAGTGCTTGTCCCAGGCCATTTCCCAGTTCGAGCCAGTGCCGGGCTCGAATTGATTGGCGCTCACGCTCCACTGAGTGCAATACCCGGAGTACGGGAATGGCTTGCATTCGTAGATTTCGCCCGTCTTGGGCTGAAGCACCCGGTCACCGGCCTTGTAGCTGCCGACCGACTCAGGGAAGACGTACTGGTAATCACCGCCGTCTCGCGCCACCAGGTTCAGTTCATGCTCCTGCTGAAGGAGCACCTTGTCTTCCTTGTTCACCCCAACGAGCTTGAGCACGTGCTTGCCTTCGCTGCTGGTGGCGTCAAGGGCAAACGGCACGGTGGTCGACTTCACGTCCTGGCGCTGGAACCCAACCTGCTTGTTGTTCGCATCGAACAGCGTGGCGCGAACTTTCAGGTCACGGTTGGTCATCACCGAGAAATCGACAGTGGCCATTCCTTCCTTCAACGCGTACTCCGGCTTCAGGCCATGCAGGTGCATGGTGGCGTCCGGTGGGCTGCCTTCGAAGCTGAACTCGTAGTTGGAAACGCCACTTTCCTGCTTGGCGAAGATGATGTTCGAACCCTGGACCGGCTCGATGTTGCCTTCAGCGTCCTTCTGCCCGGCACTCACCAAAACCTGGGTGTCATTGATCTGCCTGGCGAGCTTGTGCGACCAGTTCGGCGCTGCACCCTCTTCTACGGTGTCGATGGTGACGCTGGCGCTGTACTGCTCGGACTCGGAGCCGCTGATGAAAGCCCTGGCCTTGACCTTGTCGCCCACTTTCAGATCGCGATGTGGGTTGATGGTGCCAACCTGGCGCCATTCGGGCGCAGGGCCACCATCGGCCTGGATATCAACGTCGACGGCTTTGTGGAAGGCCATTGGCGTGTCGTCGACCGTCCAGATACCAAGGATCACGTGATGACCGGAGCGGTCGCTTGGGATCGCACAATTGTGCTTGGGCTGCGACGCATCATCAGCCCTGACCCCGCGTCCCTCTACAGTACAGAATGGCGTGTTATCAAAGGATGAGCGCGCGAGTGCAGCGTTCGGATTCCAGTCCCTTTGGGTGATGAAATACTCCCATTTGGTAGTTCTGTGGGCCTCTGTGTAAGCCCATTTGAACTCGATCTCGTGTTTGTCGAGCGGGATCAGGTGCCATCGGTTAGCGCTTTGCTCATCAAGTACAGGAAAAATGTGGCCGCCGATTATTTTTCCATCAGCAGGGCCACTGGCTGGGAACCCTTTCGGAAACTCACCGGCACTCGGTGGCCAGTCCACACCATTCTGACAGTCGGTGTTTTGACCGATCTTGCACAACTGGTCCCGCGATGGCGGATCCTGGATGTAGCCGTGGGCACTGGCTAACTGCGGCATCAACGCCGCGCCAGCGATCGCAGCGTAGATGCCGCCCGCCAAGAGTCCTTTTCGTAGAACTGCTTGTTTCATACAAAAACCTCCAGACACATCTCATGGCTCTTTGCCTGCCCAGACCGAATTGACGGAGATGCAGTGGCAAAAGGAAGACCGGAGACTAAAGAAGTGCCTGGAGGTGGGCTGTAGGGAAGGTCCTACTCAATACTGGGTTTTCATGGCAACAATTGTCAGGCCCGAAGCCCATTGCGGGCCCGGACCTTCATCACGGCTCACTCAAGCGTGGTATTGAGCCGACAATTCATGAACGGCGTTGATGAACACGCCAGCGTGCTCCGGGTCGACCTCCGGGGTAATGCCATGGCCCAGGTTGAACACATGACCAGTGCCCTGGCCATAGCTGGCAAGGATGCGCGCGACTTCCTGGCGGATGGCTTCGGGCTTGGCGTACAACACGGTCGGGTCCATGTTGCCTTGCAGTGCCACCTTGTCACCGACGCGGCGGCGGGCATCGCCGATCTCGCAGGTCCAGTCCAGGCCCAGCGCATCGGCGCCGGCTTCGGCGATGCTTTCCAGCCACAGGCCGCCATTCTTGGTGAACAGGATCACCGGTACCTTGCGCCCTTCGTGTTCGCGGATCAGGCCGCTGACGATCTTGCGCATGTAGGCCAGAGAGAACTCCTGGTAGGCCGCCGCCGACAGGTTGCCGCCCCAGGTGTCGAAGATCTGCACGGCCTGGGCGCCGGCAAGGATCTGGCCGTTGAGGTAGCTGGTGACCGACTGGGCCAGCTTGTCCAGCAGCAGGTGCAAGGCTTGCGGGTTGTCGTAGGCCATGGCCTTGGTCTTGCGGAAGTCCTTCGACGAGCCGCCTTCGACCATGTAGGTGGCCAGCGTCCAGGGGCTGCCGGAGAAGCCGATCAACGGGACGCGGCCATTGAGCTCGCGGCGGATGGTGCTGACCGCGTCCATCACGTAGCCGAGGTCCTTCTGCGGGTCAGGGATCGGCAGCGCTTCGATATCGGCCGGGGTGCTGATGACCTTCTTGAAACGCGGGCCTTCGCCGGTTTCGAAGTACAGGCCCAGGCCCATGGCGTCAGGGATAGTGAGGATGTCCGAGAACAGGATCGCCGCGTCCAGCGGGTAGCGGTCCAGCGGCTGCAGGGTAACCTCGCAGGCGAACTGGGGGTTCATGCACAGGCTCATGAAATCACCGGCCTTGGCGCGGCTGGCGCGGTACTCCGGCAGGTAACGGCCGGCCTGGCGCATCATCCAGACAGGGGTAACGTCTACGGGTTGCTTGAGCAGTGCACGCAGGAAACGATCGTTCTTCAGGGCAGTCATGTCGGCATCCGGAAAAATAGTGCGGGCATTTTCTCAGACGCCAGCGCAAAAGGCACGGTCAAGACCATGCGTTTTGTCTATTGGGTGCCACAGATCAAACGATTTTGTATACAAAAAAGCTTCGCGGGCAAGCCCCGCTCCCACAGGATATGCACATCATCCTGTGGGAGCGGGGCTTGCCCGCGAATGCGATGGATCAGACTTCGAGGTAGTCCAGGATGCCTTCGGCTGCGTTACGGCCTTCGAAGATCGCCGTCACCACCAGGTCCGAACCGCGCACCATGTCGCCACCGGCGAACACTTTCGGGTTGCTGGTCTGGTGCTTGAACTTGGCTTTCTCTGGTGCCACCACGCGGCCCTGGCTGTCCAGCTGGATGCCATGCTGCTCGAACCACGGTGCCGGGCTCGGGCGGAAGCCGAAGGCGATCACCACGGCGTCGGCCGGCAGGATCTCTTCGGAGCCCGGGATCGGCTCGGGGCTGCGACGGCCACGGGCATCCGGCTCGCCGAGACGGGTCTCGACCACCTTCACGCCTTCGACCTTGTCCTCGCCGACGATTGCGATGGGCTGGCGGTTATAGAGGAACTTCACGCCCTCTTCCTTGGCGTTCTTCACCTCTTTGCGCGAACCCGGCATGTTGGCTTCGTCACGGCGATAGGCGCAGGTCACCGACTTGGCGCCCTGGCGGATCGAGGTGCGGTTGCAGTCCATCGCAGTGTCGCCACCGCCCAGCACCACGACCTTCTTGCCCTGCATGTCGACGAAGTCTTCCGGCGACTTCTCGAAGCCGAGGTTGCGATTGACGTTGGCGATCAGGAAATCCAGCGCGTCGTGCACACCTGGCAGGTCCTCACCCGGGAAACCGCCCTTCATGTAGGTGTAGGTGCCCATGCCCATGAACACCGCGTCGTACTCGGCGAGCAGTTGTTCCATGGTGATGTCCTTGCCCACCTCGGTGTTCAGACGGAACTCGATGCCCATGCCGGTGAAGACTTCGCGACGGTTGCTCAGCACGGTCTTTTCCAGCTTGAACTCGGGGATGCCAAAGGTCAGCAGGCCGCCGATTTCCGGGTTCTTGTCGAACACCACCGGGGTTACGCCACCACGCACCAGCACGTCAGCACAGCCCAGGCCAGCCGGGCCAGCGCCGATGATGGCGACGCGCTTGCCGGTTGGCTTGACCTTGGACATGTCCGGGCGCCAGCCCATGGCGAAGGCGGTGTCGGTGATGTACTTCTCGACCGAGCCGATGGTCACCGCGCCGAAACCGTCGTTCAGGGTGCATGCACCCTCGCACAGACGGTCCTGCGGGCACACGCGGCCGCACACTTCCGGCAGGGTGTTGGTCTGGTGCGACAGTTCGGCCGCCGCCAGGATGTTGCCTTCGGAGACCAGCTTCAGCCAGTTGGGGATGAAGTTGTGTACCGGGCACTTCCATTCGCAGTACGGGTTACCGCAGCCCAGGCAGCGGTGCGCCTGTTCCACGGACTGCTGCGGCTTGAACGGCTCGTAGATTTCCACGAACTCCTTCTTGCGCTGGCGCAGCAGCTTTTTCTTCGGGTCCTTGCGGCCCACTTCGATGAACTGGAAGTCGTTGTTCAGACGTTCAGCCATTTTTCAAAACCTCTTTACCGCAGTTGCCAGCCTCGGGCTGCAAGCTGCAAGACGATCACTTGAGCACGACGGGCCCCGCGCACGGGGCCGTCACTTGCAGCTGTTCTTACTGCGGGTTGGCACGGGTGCTGGACAGCAGTTGCTTGAGGTTGGCCGCCTTCGGCTTGACCAGCCAGAAGCGCCGCACGTAGTCGTCCAGGTTCTCGAAGAGCTCACGCCCCCACTCGCTGCCGGTCTCTTCCACGTATTCGCCAAGGACCCGCGCCAGATGGCTGCGGTAGGCTTCCATCGCCTCACCACTGATGCGCTGGATTTCCACCAGCTCGTGGTTGAGTTTGTCGACGAAGCTGTTGTCCATGTCGAGCACGTAGGCGAAGCCGCCAGTCATGCCAGAACCGAAGTTGTAACCGGTCTTGCCCAGAACGCAGACAAAGCCGCCGGTCATGTATTCACAGCAGTGATCGCCAGTACCCTCGACAACAGCGTGGGCGCCGGAGTTACGCACAGCGAAGCGTTCGCCCGCAGTACCAGCGGCGAACAGCTTGCCACCGGTGGCGCCGTACAGGCAGGTGTTGCCGACGATGGCACTGTGCTGGGTTGCAAACGGGCTGCCGGCTGGCGGCACGATGGTGACCTTGCCACCGGTCATGCCTTTGCCGACGTAGTCGTTGGCGTCGCCTTCCAGATGCAGGTTCAGGCCACCGGCGTTCCATACGCCGAAGCTCTGCCCGGCAGTACCCTTGAAGCGGAAGGTGACCGGCTTGTCAGCCATGCCCTGGTTGCCGTACAGCTTGGCGATTTCGCCAGAGATACGGGCACCGATGGAACGGTCGCAGTTGCAGATGTCGAGGCTGAACTCGCCACCGGCCTGGTCGCGGATCGCCGGCAGGGCCATCTCGACCATCTTCTCGGCCAGCTCGCCCTTGTCGAACGGCGGGTTCTTGTCGACTTCGCAGAACTGCGGCTTGTCGGCCGGGATGTGCGAGCTGCCCAGCAGCGGCGTCAGGTCCAGGTACTGCTGGCGCTCGGTGTCGCCTGGCAGCACGTCGAGCAGGTCGGTACGGCCGATCAGCTCGCCGAGGCTGCGCACGCCCAGCTTGGCCAGCCATTCACGGGTCTCGCTGGCGACGAAGGTGAAGAAGTTGATCACCATGTCGACGGTGCCGATGTAGTGGTCCTTGCGCAGCTTGTCGTTCTGGGTAGCCACGCCGGTGGCGCAGTTGTTCAGGTGGCAGATGCGCAGGTACTTGCAGCCCAGGGCGATCATCGGCGCGGTGCCGAAGCCGAAGCTCTCGGCGCCGAGGATGGCCGCCTTGATCACGTCCAGGCCGGTCTTCAGGCCGCCGTCGGTCTGTACCCGCACCTTGCCGCGCAGGTCGTTGCCGCGCAGGGTCTGGTGGGTTTCGGCCAGGCCCAGTTCCCACGGGGCGCCGGCGTACTTGATCGAGGTCAGCGGTGAAGCGCCGGTGCCACCGTCGTAGCCAGAGATGGTGATCAGGTCAGCATAGGCCTTGGCCACACCTGCGGCGATGGTGCCAACACCCGCCTCAGCCACCAGCTTGACCGACACCAGGGCCTGCGGGTTGACCTGCTTGAGGTCGTAGATCAGCTGGGCCAGGTCTTCGATCGAGTAGATGTCGTGGTGCGGCGGTGGCGAAATCAGGGTCACGCCCGGTACCGCATAGCGCAGCTTGGCGATCAGGCCGTTGACCTTGCCGCCTGGCAGCTGGCCGCCCTCGCCAGGCTTGGCGCCTTGGGCAACCTTGATCTGCAGCACTTCGGCGTTGACCAGGTATTCCGGGGTCACGCCAAAGCGGCCGGTAGCCACCTGCTTGATCTTCGAGCTCTTGATGGTGCCGTAGCGCGACGG
This sequence comes from Pseudomonas sp. NPDC089428, assembly GCF_044749325.1. Lineage (NCBI taxonomy): Bacteria > Pseudomonadati > Pseudomonadota > Gammaproteobacteria > Pseudomonadales > Pseudomonadaceae > Pseudomonas > Pseudomonas sp. NPDC089428. The sequence goes on along the minus strand of NZ_JBIVHT010000005.1, from coordinate 106,332 downwards.
GTCTTCACCGCCCTCACCGGAGTTGGAGCGTGCGCCCAGGCGGTTCATCGCCTCGGCCAGGGCTTCGTGTGCTTCCGGCGACAGTGCGCCCAGCGAGATACCGGCGGAGTCGAAGCGCTTGAGGATGGCCTCCAGCGGCTCGATCTGATCCAGCGGCAGGGGCTCGTCGGCCACCTTCACTTTCAGCAGGTCGCGAATCATCGACACCGGGCGCTGGTCAACCAGCGTGGTGTATTCCTTGAACTTGGCGTAGTCGCCCTGCTGTACGGCGGCCTGCAGGGTGTTGACCACATCCGGGTTGTAGGCGTGGTATTCGCCACCGTGGACGAACTTCAGCAGGCCACCTTGCTGGATCGGCTTGCGCGCGCTCCAGGCTTCGGCTGCCAGCAGCTTCTGGTCGCCTTCGAGGTCGACGAAACGCGCACCCTTGATGCGGCTGGACACGCCCTTGAAGCTCAGGCCGACCACTTCCTCGGACAGGCCCACGGCTTCGAACAGCTGGGCGCCACGGTACGAGGCGATGGTGGAGATACCCATCTTCGACAGGATCTTCAGCAGGCCCTTGGAAATACCTTTGCGGTAGTACTTGAAGACTTCGTCCAGATCGCCCAGCACTTCACCGGTACGGATCAGGTCGGCCAGCACTTCGTAGGCCAGGTACGGATACACGGCAGAGGCCCCGAAGCCCAGAAGCACGGCGAAGTGGTGCGGGTCACGGGCAGTAGCAGTCTCGACCAGGATGTTGCTGTCGCAACGCAGGCCCTGCTCGGTCAGGCGGTGGTGCACGGCACCCACGGCCAGCGAAGCGTGCACAGGCAGTTTGCCCGGAGCGATGTAGCGATCGCTCAGCACCAGCTGGGTCTTGCCGCCGCGCACGGCTTCTTCAGCCTGGTCGGCGATGTTGCGGATGGCCGCTTCCAGGCCGACACTCTCGTCATAGTTGAGGTCGATCAGCTGGCGGTCGAAACCTTCACGCTCCAGGTTCATCAGCGAACGCCACTTGGCGGGCGAGATGACCGGCGAGCTGAGGATCACCCGCGAAGCGTGCTCCGGGGATTCCTGGAAGATGTTGCGCTCGGCGCCCAGGCAGATTTCCAGGGACATGACGATCGCTTCGCGCAGTGGGTCGATCGGTGGGTTGGTCACCTGGGCGAACTGCTGGCGGAAGAAGTCGTACGGCGAACGCACGCGCTGCGAAAGCACGGCCATCGGCGTGTCGTCACCCATCGAGCCGACCGCTTCCTGGCCCTGCTCGCCGAGTGGGCGCAGCACCTGGTCACGCTCTTCGAAGGTGACCTGGAACATCTTCATGTACTGCTTGAGCTGGTCAGCGTCGTAGCTGGCCACGCCCTGGTCGTCGGTCAAGGTCGCCTGGATGCGCAGGGCGTGCTGACGCAGCCAGCGCTTGTACGGGTGGCGCGACTTCAGACGGTTGTCGATGGCATCTGTATCGAGGATCTGGCCGGTCTCGGTGTCCACGGCGAGGATCTGGCCCGGGCCGACACGGCCCTTGGCCAGGACTTCCTCAGGCTGGTAGCCCCACACGCCGATTTCCGAGGCAATGGTGATGTAGCCATTGGTGGTCGTCACCCAGCGCGCCGGGCGCAGGCCGTTACGGTCGAGCAGGCACACCGCGTGGCGACCTTCGGTCATGACGATACCGGCCGGGCCATCCCACGGTTCCATGTGCATGGAGTTGTATTCGTAGAAGGCGCGCAGGTCGGCATCCATGGTCTCGACGTTCTGCCAGGCTGGCGGTACCAGCATGCGCACACCGCGGAACAGGTCGATGCCGCCGGTGACCATCAGCTCCAGCATGTTGTCCATGCTCGAGGAGTCGGAACCGACGCGGTTGACCAGCGGGCCGAGCTCTTCGAGGTCGGGGATCAGGTCGTTGGCAAACTTGGTGCGACGGGCCATGGCCCAGTTGCGGTTGCCGGTGATGGTGTTGATCTCGCCGTTGTGGGCGAGGAAGCGGAATGGCTGCGCCAGCGGCCATTTCGGCAGGGTGTTGGTGGAGAAGCGCTGGTGGAACACGCAGATCGCGGTTTGCAGGCGCTCGTCACCGAGGTCTGGATAGAACGCCGCGAGATCGCGCGGCATCATCAGGCCTTTGTAGATGATGGTCTTGTGCGAGAAGCTGCAGATGTAGTGGTCGGCGTCGTGGGCGTTGGCCACGGACGAACGGCGACGGGCACTGAACAGCTTGATGGCGAATTCCTGATCGCTCAGGCCTTCACCGCCGATGAACACCTGCTCGATCTGCGGCAGGCGCTCAAGGGCCAGGCGACCGAGCACGCTGGTGTCGATCGGGACCTTGCGCCAGCCGACCAGCTTCAGGCCGGCGGCGACGATTTCGCGGTCCATGTTGGCACGGGCAGCTTCGGCTTTGACCGGGTCCTGGTTGAAGAACACCATGCCGACGGCGTACTGCTTGGGCAGCTCGACGGCGAAGTGTTCCTGGGCCACGGCACGCAGGAATTGATCAGGCTTCTGCATGAGCAGACCGCAACCGTCACCGGTCTTGCCGTCGGCGTTGATGCCGCCGCGGTGGGTCATGCAGGTCAGTGCCTGCATGGCGGTTTGCAGAAGGTGGTGGCTCGGTTCGCCCGTCATATGGGCGATCAGGCCAAAACCACAGTTGTCCTTGAATTCTTCGGGATGGTACAGACCTGTTTTCATAGACACTTTCTCACCAGGTTCACCTCTCAACCGGAGGTAAATCTCTTTTATGTACAACCACTTACCATCCACGCCGATCAAACGCCAGCTTTTTTGCGGTGGCCATGGAAAACCATTGTTGCACAGCGACAGTCATACCCACAAATTTTCATGTCTCACCATTGAAAATTTATGTCGCAATTTTGAATGTTTTTGCGCCATCCGCCGTGATATCGGCTTGGCTCGAGTCTGAAGCGTTTCAGCCATGACTGCAACAGAGGCTTGTGGCCGGCAGTCTGGGACAGAAAAGCCTGCCGCGTTCAGGCGCAGCAGGCTATTCGAATGTCGTTAATCGCTCAGCAACTGGGCGGCGGGGGTGATGCCGCCCGGCAGGTATCAGCGGGCCGAAGCCAGCTCTTGTTGGACGCTGGCAACGGTACGTGGCCAAGGTTTACCAGCCTGGACCTTCGCTGGCAAGTTCTTGATTGCCGCAACCGCTGCGTCGCGGTTGGCAAAGTTGCCGTAGGTGACCACGTAGAGTGGCTTGCCCTGCAGGTTTTTCTTGAAGTAGCGATAGTCGCCACCCTGCGCCTTGACGAAGGCCTGGGCCGACGCCTCGGAACTGGTGCCGAGAATCTGCACCACATAGTTGCCTGGCTTCTGGCCAGAGTACCAGCTACTGCTGCCGGTGCCGCCGGCTGCCGGTTTTTCCAACGGTTTGGCGGCTGGCTTGGCGGTAGCGACCTGAGTCGGTGCCGGTGCCGGCTTGGCAGGCGCAACCGGTTTGGCAGGCTGGGTAGCGACAGGCTTCGGTGCTGGCGCAACCGGCTGCACTGGCGCGGTAGCCTGGGCCATGCTCGGCGCCGGGCCGGCAGGCACGCCCTGCGGCGGCGCGATGGTGGTCACGGTAGGCGGGTTGCCAGGCTGCAAGGCGGTATTGCCGGCCGGGCCACCCTCTTCGCCGTCACTCATGCCGGCAGCTTGCGCCAGAGGCTCGCGCATGACCGGCTGGGACTGGCCCACCAGCGGCAGTGGCATCGGCTGCGACTGGCCGGAGAACTCGATGGCCGGGTTGCCATTGTTCGATTGGGCGCCGCCTGGCTGGCCCTCGCCCAACGGCAACTGAGCCTGGGCCACAGGCGCCTCGGCAGGGGCCTTGTCGCCTTTCTTTGGCATCAGCACCGCAGCACCTACGGCTACCACGACGACAGCGGACAGCGCGAGCACGTGTTTCTTAGGCATTTTGAACCCCATGGATGGTCGCTTGACCGTGGTACGGCTGGCGATCATGGCTTCGATCAAAGTATCGCGGGCGACCTGGTTGATGTTGCCAGGCCATCCGTCGGAGTTTTCATGAATATCGACTAGCTGTTCACGGCTGAACACCTCGATGCCCCGACCAGCGCCTTCCAGGCGTTGCTCCAGGTACTCGCGGGTTTCTTCCTCGCTGTACGGGGCGAGCTCTATGACGTGGAAGCGCTCTTCCTCGACCTGGATCTCGTCCAACCCGGCAATCAGCGACGGCTCGCCGAACAGGAACACGTGCGGGCGCCCTTCCGGTAGCCCAGCCGCCAGTTCCAGCAACGCTTGGAGTGCCGACTCGTCGAGTTGTTCCGCATCGTCTACCAGCAAATAGACTTCCTGCCCGGTCAGTGCCAGCTGCACCACCTTGTTCAGGATCGCCTGTACCTCAGGCTGGGCCACTTCCAGCGTTTGCGCCACCTGGCCAAGCACACTGGCGGCGTCGCTGGCGCCGCGGGCAGACACCACCACGCTCAGCACCGACTGCTTGTTGGTGCTGGCCACCAGGGCCTGGCGCAACAGGGTCTTGCCGCTGCCCACAGGGCCAGTGACCACCAGCATCAGCTGGCTGTAGCGGGCCAGGTGATGCAACTGGCCCAGTACCGGCTTGCGCTGGGCGGGGAAGAACTTGAAGCCGGGCACACGCGGCGCGAACGGATCGTGGCTCAACTGGTAATGTTCGAGGAACGCCTCATCGGCATGCAAACTGGTCATTACGCTGTCACAACCTCAAAGCTGGGCCACGATCGCGCGGTAATCCGCCGACAGCGTGGCCTGAAGAATCTCTTTCGGATAGTCGTCGGTGATCACGGCCTCGCCCAGCTGGCGCAGCAGCACCAACCGCAGGCGGCCATCGAGCACCTTCTTGTCGACCGCCATATGCTCCATGAAATGCGCCGGGGTCATTTCCTGTGGTGGCACCACCGGCAAACCTGCGTCCTGCAGCAGGCGGATTGCGCGATCACGCTCGGCCTGGTCGATCCAGCCCAGGCGCATGGACATTTCCAGGGCCATTACCGTGCCCGCGGCCACGGCTTCGCCGTGCAGCCATACACCGTAGCCCATGTGGGTTTCGATGGCGTGGCCAAAGGTATGGCCCAGGTTCAGCGTGGCACGCACGCCGGACTCACGTTCGTCGGCGCCGACCACGGCAGCCTTGGCAGCGCAGGAGCGGCTGATCGCTTCGGTCAGCGCAGCGGGCTCCAGGGCACGAAGGGCCTGCATATTGTCTTCGAGCCAGGCCAGGAACGGCTTGTCGCAGATCAGGCCGTACTTGATCACTTCAGCCAGGCCTGCCGACAGCTCGCGCGCGGGCAGGGTCTTGAGGCTGGTGGTGTCGATCAGCACCGCGTTGGGCTGGTAGAAGGCACCGACCATGTTCTTGCCCAACGGGTGGTTGATGCCGGTCTTGCCGCCGACCGAGGAGTCGACCTGGGACAACAGGGTGGTCGGCACCTGGATGAAGTCGACACCACGCTGGTAGCAAGCGGCCGCAAAGCCGGCCATGTCGCCGATCACGCCGCCACCGAGGGCCACCACGGTGGTACGGCGGTCATGCCGCGCCGTCAGCAGGCCGTCGAAGATCAGTTGCAGGGTTTCCCAGTTTTTGTGGGCTTCGCCGTCCGGCAGGATCACCGGCAGCACCGAGTAGGCACCGAGGGTCTTGCTCAGGCGTTCGAGATACAGAGGCGCGACGGTTTCGTTGGAAACGATGGCGACCTGCCGCCCGCGGATATGCGGCGCCAGCAGTTCGGCCTGGTCCAGCAGGCCTTCGCCAATGTAGATCGGGTAGCTACGCTCGCCGAGGTCGACCTTTAGTGTCTGCATGTATCCCCACAATGTACTTGGGCGCGGCGCCGGCTGTGCGACCCGCGCGGTAACGTTGAACCTCGCCTCGGCGCTGGCCGAGAATAGTCCCGGCTTAGCGGGGCGGCAACTGCTGCAGGCGCTCGAGAATATCGAGCACCACCATGCGCGGCGGCCGTTCGTCGGTTTCTACCACCAGGTCGGCGATCTCGCGATAGAGCGGGTCGCGCGCCTCCAGCAAGGCGCGCAGGGTCGCCTCCGGGTTGGCGGTGCGCAACAACGGGCGGTTGCGATCGCGCGCAGTGCGCCCGACCTGCTGCTCCACCGAGGCGTGCAGGTAGATGACCCGGCCACCCGCGTGCAGCGCCTGGCGGTTTTCCGCGCGCATTACCGCGCCGCCGCCGGTCGCCACGACCACGCCATCGAGCGCGCAAAGCTCGGCGATCATCGCCTGCTCACGGTCACGAAAGCCCGGTTCGCCTTCTTTATCGAAGATCCACGGGATGTTGGCGCCGGTTCGCAGTTCGATTTCCTTGTCGGAATCCTTGAACAGCAGGCGCAGCTCTTTGGCCAACAGGCGCCCGATGGTGCTTTTACCAGCGCCCATGGGCCCTACAAGTATCAAATTTCGCACAGAATCAACGACTCACAGCAATCGCCTGGTCACTCATGATACGCGGAGTCAGGAAGACCAGCAGCTCGGATTTTTTCTCTTGTAATGCATCGCGTCGAAACAGCCGCCCAACATACGGCAGATCGCCGAAAAATGGCACCTTGTCGACCACATTGTTTTGCGTGGTCGAGTAGACGCCTCCGATGACAATGGTTTCACCGTCCGCCACACGAACCTTGGCATTGACCTCGTTCTTGCGAATCGGCGGCACGTCGTTCAGGGCATTGACGAAGTCAGGCTCGTCCTTGGTCACCTTGACCGTCATGATGACCTTGCCGTCCGGGGTGATCTGTGGCGTGACCTCCAGCGACAGCGAGGCCTCGCGAAAGGCCACGGAGGTAGCGCCACTCTTGCTGGTTTCCTGGTATGGCACCTCGGTGCCCTTCAGGATCCTTGCGGTTTCCTTGTCGGCCGTGACCACCTTGGGCTGGGAGATGATTTCCCCGTTGCCGCTCTTTTCCATCGCACTGAGCTCCAGATCCAGCAGCACTCCGCCACGTAAAAGCCCTATACCGATGCTGGCACCACCGCGCTCCATGCCCAGGTCGACGAACAGGTCCTTGCCCAATTGCGGCGCTTCTCCATACAGCTGTCGCCCCCAGCGCACGCCCAGGCCTTTTTCATAGTCGACATTGGCCTCCACGATGCGCGCCTCAATCTCCACCTGCTGTACTGGCACATCGAGCTGAGCGACCAACTGCCGCAACTCGGCCAGGCGATCTGCGGGCTGGTGGGCTACCAACGTGTTGGTGCGCGCGTCGACACTCAGGCTGCCACGACCGGTCAGAGTGCCGTCATCCGCCAGCGTTGCCAGCAGCAGCTCTGCAAGGTCCGAGGCCTTGGCGTGATGGATTGGCAGCAGCTCACGCTGCAACGGTTGCAGTTGCGCATCCAGTTCCTGCCCAATACGGGTACTGCGGGATTGCTCAGCCAATTCGCCAGCAGGCGCCACCAGCAGCACATTGCCCTCCTCGCGCCGCGCCAGCCCCTTGCTGCGAAGGACCAATTCCAACGCCTGATCCCACGGGACTTCGTGCAGCCGCAAGGTGACATTGCCCTGCACCGTGTCACTGGCCACCAGGTTTATCCCAGCGTAGTCCGCCAGAACCTGAAGCACCGAACGCACGTCGACATCCTGAAAATTCAGCGATATGGGCTCACCCCGATAGGGCGTCGCCATGCACCATTGGCTGGGTATCAGGGTTACCGCTATCCACATCAACAGCCATCTCATCACCTTCCCTGGCCTCCCTGTTCACGCTCTTCCTGAGCGTCAGCATTACCGTGCGCTCATGCCACACGCCCCCTATGAACAGCCGCTCGCGTACTTCCAGCTGCCTTTCGCCGACCTGCACCACTGCCCCACCTTCACGCCCCAGTCGGTCACCAGGGCGCACGCGATACAAGCGCCCTGCCGAGACCAGCAACGCTTCTCGCTGCTGCCCCCGTTGCAGGCTGCCGACCATCTGCAACTGTGCCAGCGGGACGCTGGCAAGCCCTCCCTGGGCAGCACGCGTAGCCCAGGCGGTAAACGGATCGAGGCCCACAGGCAGCACCCCTGCGCGCGCAGGTGAATCGGCCAGGGATAGCGGTTCGGGCACTGCGCCGTCGGCTTGATAGGCATGGACCCGCATGCCAAGGCGCAACAACCCCGGCTTGCCATCGGCAGGCTCCAGCCACAACGCCTCGGCACGTAGCAGGCGCACCTGACCAAGCCAGTCGTCCAGCCACATTCGCAGCCCCGAGTAACGCCCGACTACCTGCACGTCCAATGGTGTCTGCCAGTAGCCAGGCTGCTCAACTTCATCACGCACATCGAGTTGCTCGAAGTGCAAGCCATGCGCATGCCCCGAGGCTGCCAACTGGTCCAGCAAATCGCTCATGCCAGCCCCTGCAGCAAGGCGCCAGCGAGCGTCCTGCAAAAGCCGCTGCGCATCATCGAGCGCTTCGCGTACCTGGGACAGCGCCAGTGCCTGCGCAGCCTTGGTGTCATGATCTTGAAGCAAGCGGCTCTGCCTGGTCTGCTCTGCCTCCTGCAACTGCAACCATTGCGGCAGGAGCAACAGACAGCCAAGCCCAAACACTATGATGCCTGCGGCGCATGGCAGCGCGAGGCGGGCAAGCCGCGAGCGCTCGACAAGGGCCAGCCACGCCCCTTGCTGCAACAGACTCACGACCAGAACGCCGACAGACGAGCCAGCAACAGAAACTCATCGCCACCCGGCTGGCTCCTGAGGCTTTTGAGTTCCAGATCACGCATCACACCAGAGCGCCCCAGCTCGCGCATGAGCTGTGCTACCACGGCGCCGGAGGCGGCCACACCGACCATGCGCAATCGTGAGCCTTCCAGCTCGAGCTTGCGCAGCTGAATGCCTTCCGGCAGCGCCCGCTCCAGATCGGCAAGCACGGCAGTCACCAGCCCTTGCTCGGCGCGCAAACCAGCCAATACGGCGGCCCGCGCACGCACCACGTCATAGGATTGCCTGATGCGATCATGTTCGGCCACCTGCGCCTCAAGCACATCGATTGCGGCCTGCTGACTATTGTTGACAATGGCCTGCTGCCGAGCGCGTTGGCGGGCCAGCTGATCCATCAACATCACGGCACATAGCGCCACGACTGCCGCCCCCACCACCATCAAGCGCAAACGCCGGAGCGTAGCCAGGCGCTGCTGTTCGCGCCAAGGCATCAGATTCAGACGCAGCATCAGTGCACACTCCCCATCGCCAGGGCAAACGCCAAGGCCATGCAGCCGTCACTGCAATCCACACCTGCTACAGGCGGCAGTGGCCGGCATGGCAAGCCGAGATCCTCACTCATTTGGACGAGCGAACCTTGCCCGATCGCCGGGCCGCCGACGACAAGCATTTCTTCCGGCCCCTTCCCTTCACCGAATAGATCGCCGGCGAGACCCGGCACCGCCCCCGGAAGCAACTCCCGCCGCAATGGCAGCATACCGCCAAGCCAGCCATGCAGCGTCGCACCGCTCGGCTCGACGCGCAGCAGCGCTGCTGCATCCTTGGCATGGCCTGGCATCAGCCGGCGCAAGGCAATGCTGTCTACCTCGACGACCTCCAGCTCCAGCCCCGCAGCCTCGAACGCCTCAGCCAAGGGCTGCAGTGCGCTCTGGCGACTGGCCGCCACCAACACATCCAGGCTACCAGGCTGCAGGTGCGAGGCACCCAGCACCTGAAAGTCCAGCACCATGTCTTCAAGGGGGAAGGGAAACAGCCGATCCGCCTCCGCCAGCAGTTGTGCCTCCATCTGGCTCGGGGCCTGACTGACTGGTAGCTGGCACAGCTTGCAGATCACTTGCGAGGCTGGCAGTGCCACTGCTGCTCGGCGCTGGCGACTGCCTGACTGCCGAAAAGCACTGCGCAAGGCAGCCACGACTCGCTCAGGGTCCTGCCAGCCGTTACCAGGCGAAATCGGCTCGAATGGCTGAAGTACCCAGACCAGCTGCTCATAGCGCCCCCTGCGGCGGCGCACCTGTGCAATACGTATGGAGTCGGAGGCGATTTCCACCCCCAGCAGTGAACTGGCATCCTTGCCAAAACGTGCAAACATCACGACTTCCTTGTTACAACCATGAACCGCCCCATTGCCGGGCCTGAACGGCCAGACGGTGCAGCGGGCCGCCTGGCCGGTCACCCGGCGAGGCGAAAAATGCTTATAATGCCCAGCGTTTTTTCGTCCGCCGGCCCCGTGCGCAATTCACCTCTCAATCTGGACACCGAAAAGCCTTGATACGCCTGCTGAAGTTCTTCTGGTGGTCTTTCGTCGCAGTCATCTGCGCGCTCGTACTCGGTGTGAGCGGTGCGTTTCTGTATCTTAGCCCCAACCTGCCATCGGTCGATTCGCTCAGAAGCATCCAGTTGCAGATCCCCCTGCGGGTGTACAGCAGCGACGGCAAGCTGATTGCCGAGTTCGGCGAAATGCGCCGCTCGCCGATCCGCTTCTCGGAAATTCCCCCACAGTTCATTCAGGCGCTTCTGTCAGCCGAGGACGACAATTTCCTCAATCACTACGGGGTCGACCCAAGCAGCCTGATGCGTGCTGCGACCCAACTGGTGAAGACCGGCCACATCCAGACCGGCGGCAGCACCATCACCATGCAGGTGGCGAAGAACTTCTTCCTCACCAGCGAACGCAGCTTCTCGCGCAAGACCAATGAAATCCTGCTGGCCCTGCAGATCGAGCGCGAACTGACCAAGGACGAGATCCTCGAGCTGTACGTCAACAAGATCTACCTGGGCAACCGTGCCTACGGTATCGATGCTGCCGCGCAGGTCTACTACGGCAAGTCGATCCGTGACGTCAGCCTGGCCCAGATGGCAATGATCGCCGGCCTGCCCAAGGCACCGTCGCGCTTCAACCCGCTGGCCAATCCGGTCCGCGCCAAAGAGCGCCGCGACTGGATCCTCGGCCGCATGTACAAGCTCGGCAAGATCGACGAGGCAAGCTATCAGGCCGCCCTGGCCGAGCCGCTCAATGCCAGCTACCACGTGCCGACTCCTGAAGTGAACGCGCCTTACGTCGCCGAAATGGCCCGCGCCGAGATGGTCGGCCGCTACGGCAGTGACGCCTACACTGAAGGTTTCCGCGTCACCACCACCGTGCCTAGCGACATGCAGGAAATGGCCAACAAAGCCATCCTCACCGGCCTGTCCGAATATGACGAGCGCCACGGCTACCGCGGCCCTGAAGCACGCTTCCCAGGCAAGACCCTGGCCGCCTGGCAGCAGGAGCTGAACAAGCAACGCACCCTCGGCGCACTGGAGCCGGCCATCGTCACCCAGGTCGAAAAACATGGCCTCAAGGTATTGACCCGTGACGGCAAGGAAGAAGACGTCGCCTGGGACACCATGAAGTGGGCGCGCCCGTTCATCAACACCAACTCCCAGGGGCGCGCGCCACAAGCGCCGGCCGATGTCGCTCAGGTCGGCGACCTCGTGCGCCTGCAGCGCCTGGACGACGGCAAGCTCAAGTTCAGCCAGGTGCCTGGCGCGCAGAGTGCGCTGGTCACCCTCGACCCATACAACGGCGCCATCCGCGCCCTGGTGGGGGGCTTCTCGTTCGAGCAGAGCAACTACAACCGCGCCATGCAGGCCAAGCGCCAGCCGGGCTCCAGCTTCAAGCCGTTCATCTATAGCGCGGCCCTGGACAGCGGCTACACCGCCTCCAGCCTGGTCAACGATGCACCGATCGTGTTCGTCGACCAATACCTGGACAAGGAATGGCGGCCGAAGAACGACACCAATACCTTCCTGGGCCCGATCCGCCTGCGCGAAGCGCTGTACAAGTCGCGCAACCTGGTATCGATCCGCCTGCTGCAGGCCATGGGTGTGGACCGCACCATCGATTACATCGCCAAGTTCGGCTTCAACAAGCAGGACCTGCCACGCAACCTGTCGCTGGCCTTGGGTACCGCGACCCTGACCCCGATGGAAATCGCCACCGGCTGGAGCACCTTTGCCAACGGCGGCTACAAGGTCAACCCATACCTGATCGACCGCATCGAAAGCCGCAATGGCGAGACGCTGTTCACCGCCAATCCGGCCCGCGTTCCGCAAGGCGCCGAGGACCATGCCGGGCTGGCCGCGCCGGAACAGCCGATCAGCACCGCCGCCCTGCCAGGCGAGGCGCCCTCGGCCCTCGGCCAGATCGCCCCGCCACCGCAGACCCCGGCCATTGCCGAACAGATCGTCGACGGCCGCACTACCTACATCCTGACCAGCATGCTGCAGGACGTGATCAAGCGCGGCACCGGCCGCCGTGCGCTGGCCTTGGGCCGCGATGACCTGGCGGGCAAGACCGGTACCACCAACGAGTCCAAGGACGCCTGGTTCTCCGGCTACAACGCCGACTACGTGACCACCGTTTGGGTCGGCTTCGACCAGCCGGAAAGCCTCGGCCGCCGTGAATACGGCGGCACTGCGGCACTGCCGATCTGGATGAACTTCATGGGTGCGGCCCTGAAGGGCAAGCCAAGTCATGCACCGGCACAGCCGGAGGGCATCCTCAGCCTGCGGGTTGACCCGGTGAGCGGCCGCGCGGCCTCACCGAGCACACCGGATGCCTACTTCGAGCTGTTCAAGGCCGAGGATTCGCCGCCTTCGGTGGATGAGCTGGGTAACGGCGCAGCGCCTGGCAGCCCGCTGCCGGCCGATGAAGCGGCGCCAATGGATCTGTTCTGACCGCTGCTTTTGGGTGATGCACACATCGAGCGCCGCGCGCGCGGCGCTCGTTCTTGAAACCACCAATGCCCTCCAGCCGAACACAAAAAAAGCCCCGACTCTCACGAGCCGGGGCTTTTTTGTGTCGCTACAGCTGCAATCAGCCGTTGAACACTTCATCCACGCTGTTCAGCGGGTAGTGCTTCGGATACGGCAGGGTAGCCACGCCGGATTCGATGGCAGCCTTGGCCACCGCGTCGGAAACGACGGTGATCAGACGAGCGTCCAGCGGCTTCGGAATGATGTACTCGCGACCGAACTCCAGGCCTTCAACGCCGTAGGCTTCGCAGACTTCCTTCGGTACCGGCAGCTTGGCCAGGTCTTTCAGGGCGATGGCGGCGGCGATCTTCATTTCTTCGTTGATGCGCTTGGCGCGAACGTCCAGGGCACCGCGGAAGATGAACGGGAAGCCCAGCACGTTGTTGACCTGGTTCGGGTAGTCGGAACGACCGGTAGCCATGATCACGTCGCTGCGAGTGGCGTGAGCCAGCTCTGGGGAGATTTCCGGATCCGGGTTCGAGCAGGCGAACACGATCGGGTTGGCCGCCATCGACTTCAGGCCTTCCGGGCTCAGCAGGTTCGGGCCGGACAGGCCAACGAACACGTCTGCACCATCCAGGGCGTCAGCCAAGGTGCGTTTGTCGGTCGCGTGGGCGAACTGAGCCTTGTACTGGTTCAGGTCGTCGCGGCCAGCGTGGATCACGCCGCTGCGGTCGATCATGAAGATGTTCTCGACCTTGGCACCCATGCTGACCAGCAGCTTCATGCAGGAGATCGCGGCAGCGCCAGCACCCAGGCAGACGATCTTGGCGTCTTCCAGTTTCTTGCCGGCGATTTCCAGGGCGTTGATCATGCCGGCCGCGGTAACGATCGCGGTACCGTGCTGGTCATCGTGGAACACCGGAATGTCGCACTGCTCGATCAGGGTGCGCTCGATTTCGAAGCACTCTGGGGCCTTGATGTCTTCGAGGTTGATGCCACCGAAGGTGATCGAGATGCGCTTGACGGTGTCGATGAACGCCTGCGGGCTTTCCGAGTCGACTTCGATGTCGAACACGTCGATACCGGCAAAACGCTTGAACAGAACGCCCTTGCCTTCCATCACTGGCTTGGAAGCCAGTGGGCCGAGGTCACCCAGACCGAGGATGGCGGTGCCATCGGAAATGACCGCGACCAGGTTGCCCTTGCCGGTGTATTTGTAGGCCAGCTCTGGATCACGGCCGATTTCGCGCACGGGCTCTGCAACACCTGGGCTGTAGGCCAGGGCGAGATCGCGGGCGGTGGCGGTGGGCTTGGAGAGCTCGACGCTCAGTTTCCCCGGACGAGGTTGAGCGTGGTATTCGAGAGCGGCGGTTTTCAGGTCTGACATGGTGGGCATTCCGCTATTTACTGTTCTGACGGACCGCCGAGGATACGCAAAGAGCCGGGGAGCCACAAGACTGGTCAGTCACTTGTGTCAAGGCCTTTGGCCTACGACTTTAAGCTATCACGCACGGGGGCATTCGACTAACAGTGTGTACAATCTGACATCGAACTGTCTACATCTTTTCAGCCTCAAGTGCGCTCCAACATGGCCGGATCGGTCAACGGCAACACCCAGCGTCGCTGCCCTGGCTTGAGCCCGCCCTTGCGGGAACGATCCAACACCCAGCCGCGCGCCTCGACCTGACCTCCCTTGAGGTTAACGAAGAAGCTGTCAGGGAAGGTGCGTTGCAGACGAGCGGGAATCTGCAGCACCACGGTGTCGTCCAGCTCCAGCCAGATACCGCCACGATTGCGCTGGATGCCACGGATGGTGCCAGCGACCACGGCAAAGCCTGATTGCTTCACGTTTGCCGCCTTGAGCACTGGCGAGGTGCGCCACAGGCCCGCCTGCGCTGCGCGCGCCACCCGCTCGGCCGCTTGCTGGCAGCCCGCCAGGCGCACATTGGGGGCGATTGCTACGTGATAGCCAAGCCCTTCACTGAGCAGCTGCGCCTCAAGATTGTCGCCATTGCGATCATAGATGTGCGCCAGGGTGCGGCCGTACTTGTCCTTGCGCTCGACACCCGGCACCAACCCGACGCGCCCATCACTGGCCTTGACCAATGCCTGCAGGCGCCGCCTGGCAGCCTCGGCGTAAGGTTCACTGGTGCGTCCCTTGCGCCCGATTTCAGGGGCATTGATGCCGATCATGCGCACACTGCGACCGTCGGTCAGGCGCAGCGTGTCGCCATCCACCACCTGGCGCACCGCCACCGGCTGCGGTTGCTCTGGCAACGGGCACAACGCCAAGGCGGGGAGCTGCCAGATCGCGCCCACAAAAAAGGCGCCCACAAGGGGCGCCTTTTTCAGCAACAACGCGAAGCCCGAAGGATTCGCCATGCGCATGATTACTTCTTGGTACCGAACATACCGAAGCGATCGGCGAACTTCTGTACGCGACCACCGGTGTCCAGGACTTTCTGCTTACCGGTGTAGAACGGGTGGCACAGGTTGCAAACGTCGATCGCCAGGGTGTTGCCCAGGGTCGAACGAGTTTCGAACTTGTTACCGCAGCTGCAGGTGACTGCAACTACTTCGTAGTTCGGGTGGATACCTTCTTTCATGGTCACTTCCTCGAGCTGCGTGCCGCCACCCAACACCTATTGTTGAATACCGCACGTAATTAGGCGGCGAATAATACCAGAGCATCGCGCCAACGCAAGTTGTCGCTTGCACCGACCGTCGTCTGCTAGGCTCGCCAGTCTTTGAAACGCCCTCCGAGATCTGCCGCGTGCCCGACGTCATCCTGCGCCTTGCCCTGCCCTCCCCGTTGCGCCGCCTGTTCGATTACAAGGCGCCAGCGAACATGGCGCGCCAGGTACTGACCCCTGGCATGCGCATCCGCGTACCTTTCGGGCGCCGCGAGATGATCGGCGTGCTGGTGGAGGTATGCGAGCAGAGCGAAGTGCCTGCCGACAAGCTCAAGCCCGCCAGTGCCTTGCTCGACCCGGTTTCACCGATCCCGCCAGCACTGTTCAAGCTGTGCCTGTGGACCGCCCAATATTACCAGCACAGCCTCGGCGACACCCTGAGCTGGGCGCTCCCCACGCTGCTGCGCCAGGGCGAACCTGCCGAAATGCGCCAGGAACGCTTCTGGCACGTGGCCCCTGGCGCACGCCTGGAGGACCCACGCATCGCCCGCGCCCCGCGCCAGCGCGACGCGCTCAAGACCCTGGCCCAGCACCCGCATGGCGTGGCGCACAGCCTGCTGAGCAAGCTCAACCTGAACAAGGACAGCCTCGACCTGCTACTGGCCAAAGAGCTGGTACAGCTGGAAGTACGCCGCCACCTGCCGGCGCATCGCCATGAGCACTGGCTGGCGCAGCCGGAACTGCCCCTCAACGATGAACAACGCGAGGCCTTCGACGCCGTGCGCGAGGGCTTTGGCGGCTTCGGCGCCTTCCTGTTGGCCGGTGTCACCGGCAGCGGCAAGACCGAGGTATACCTGCAACTGATCCGCGAAACCCTAGAAGCCGGCAAGCAGGCGCTGGTGCTGATCCCCGAGATCAACCTCGGCCCGCAGACCCTGGCGCGCTTCGAGCAGCGCTTCAACGCTCGCATCGCCCTGCTGCATTCGGCCGTGAATGACCGCGAGCGCCTCGATGCCTGGCTGGCCGCCCGCGACGGCGAGGCCGACATCATAATCGGCACGCGCTCGGCGCTGTTCACCCCGATGAAGAACCCCGGCCTGATCATCATCGACGAAGAGCACGATGGCTCGTACAAACAACAGGAAGGCCTGCGCTACCACGCCCGCGACCTGGCACTGGTGCGCGCCCACCAGGAGAACATCCCGATCCTGCTCGGCTCCGCCACACCGTCGCTGGAAACCCTGCACAACGCGCTCACCGGCCGCTATCGCCTGCTGCGCATGAACCAGCGCGCCGGTGGCGCCCGCCCACCGCGCATGCTGCGCCTGGATGTGAAAAGCCTGCCGCTGGACAGCGGCATCAGCGGCCCGTTGCAACAGGCCATCCGTCAGACCCTGGAGGCCGGCCAGCAGGTCCTGGTGTTCCTCAACCGCCGCGGCTTCGCCCCGACCTTGCTGTGCCACGACTGTGGCTGGCTGTCCGAATGCCCACGCTGCGATGCCCGCATGACCGTGCACCAGCGCTCTGGCGTGCTGCGCTGCCACCACTGCGGCTACGACGAGCGCCTGCCGCACCAGTGTCCGCAGTGCAATCACGTCGACCTGCGGCCCGTTGGCGCCGGCACCGAACGCGCCGAAGAACGCCTGAAAGTACTCTTCCCGGATTACCCGATCCTGCGCGTGGACCGCGACAGCACGGCGCGCAAGGACGCCATGCACACCTTGTTCAGCACCATCCAGCGCGGCCAGCCGAGCATCCTCGTCGGCACCCAGATGCTGGCCAAGGGGCACCATTTCCCGCGGGTGACCTTGGTTGCCATCCTCGATGCCGATGGCGGGCTGTTCTCCGGCGACTTCCGCGCCAGCGAGCGCATGGCCCAGCTGATCGTCCAGGTCGCTGGCCGCGCCGGGCGCGCCGAAGAGCCCGGCAAGGTGATCATCCAGACCCACCTGGCGGACCACCCGCTGCTGGTGCAACTGACCGAACAGGGTTATTTCGCCTTCGCCGAGCAAGCCCTGGACGAACGCCGCAACGCCGGGCTGCCACCGTTCTCCCACCTGGCCCTGCTGCGCGCCGAAGCGCACAAGCCCGGCCAAGCTGAAGGCTTCCTCGACGAAGCCTGCGCCGCCGCCGAGCGGCTGGTCGCCGAACAGCGCCTGCCCGGCATCGAACTGCTGGGGCCGGTACCTGCGCCGATGGAGCGCCGCGCCGGGCGTTTCCGGGCGCAATTATTGATTCAGGCCAACACCCGAGCCCCCTTGCATCGACTGATCAGCGCCTGGTTGCTAGTGTTGGAGCAACTGCCGAGCGGGCGCCAGGTACGCTGGTCACTGGATGTCGACCCGGTTGACCTTTATTAAGCTTCTGCCCCAAAGGTTGGCAACCCGCCCCCGGCAACGGATAATGCCCAGTTTTTCCACCTGCGCATCCAGGCGCTCCACCGCGCTTGCGGTCGAAAAGAGATCCCCATGAAAGACACCATTCGCCAGCTGCTCCAGCAAGCCCTCACCCAACTCGTCACCGACGGTGTGCTGCCTGAAGGGCTGTCGCCGGCGATCCAGGTGGAAAACGCCCGGGACAAGACCCACGGCGACTTCGCCAGCAACATCGCCATGATGCTGGCCAAGCCGGCCGGCATGAAGCCGCGCGACCTGGCCGAAAAACTGATCAATGCCCTGCCGGCCAGCGCCGACATCAGCAAGGTCGAGATCGCCGGCCCAGGCTTCCTGAACTTCTTCCAGAACACCGACGCCCTGGCCAACCGCCTGGACGCCGCGCTGGCCGACCCCCACCTCGGTGCGCGCAAGGCGGGCCCTGCGCAGAAGGTGGTGATCGACATGTCGGCACCGAACCTGGCCAAGGAGATGCACGTAGGCCACCTGCGTTCGACCATCATCGGTGACAGCGTCGCCCGTGTGCTGGAGTTCCTTGGCGACGAGGTGATCCGCCAGAACCACGTGGGCGACTGGGGCACCCAGTTCGGCATGCTGCTGGCCTACCTGGAAGAAAACCCGATCACCAGCGACGAGCTGTCGGACCTGGAAAACTTCTACCGCGCCGCCAAAAAGCGTTTCGACGAGTCCGAAGAATTCGCCACCCGCGCCCGCGGCCTGGTGGTCAAGCTGCAGGCCGGCGACCCGGAGTGCATGGCGCTGTGGACGCGCTTCAAGGACATCTCGCTGTCGCACTGCCAGAAGACCTACGAGCTGCTCAACGTCAAGCTGACCATGGCCGACGTGATGGGCGAAAGCGCCTACAACGCCGACCTGGCCAACGTGGTCGCCGACCTCAAGGCCAAGGGCCTGCTGGTCGAGGACCAGGGCGCCCAGTGCGTATTCCTCGAAGAATTCAAGAACAGCGAAGGCGAGCCACTGCCGGTGATCGTGCAGAAGGCTGACGGTGGCTACCTGTACGCTACCACCGACCTGGCCGCCGTGCGCTACCGCAGCAACGTGCTCAAGGCCGACCGCGCCCTGTACTTCGTCGACCAGCGCCAGGCCCTGCACTTCAACCAGGTGTTCGAAGTGGCCCGCCGTGCCGGCTTCGTCGGCCACCCGATGCAAATGGAGCACATGGGCTTCGGCACCATGAACGGCGCCGACGGCCGCCCGTTCAAGACCCGCGACGGCGGCACCGTGAAGCTGATCGACCTGCTCACCGAGGCCAAGGAACGCGCCTACGCGCTGGTCAAGGAAAAGAACCCGAGCCTGGCCGAAGACGAACTGCGCCACATCGGTGAAGTGGTGGGTATCGGCGCAGTGAAATATGCCGACCTGTCCAAACACCGCACCAGCGACTACAGCTTCAACTTCGAACTGATGCTCAACTTCGAAGGCAACACTGCGCCTTACCTGCTGTATGCCTATACCCGCGTGGCTGGCGTGTTCCGCAAGCTGGGCAAGGGCTTCGACGAAGTCGAAGGCAACATCGTGCTGCAAGCCGCTCACGAGCAGGACCTGGCCGCACGCCTGGCCCAATTTGGCGAAATCCTCAACAGCGTCGCCGAAAAGGGCACACCGCACGTGCTGTGCAGCTACCTGTACGACCTTGCTGGCCTGTTCTCGAGCTTCTACGAGAACTGCCCGATCCTCGCAGCCGAAACCCCGGAACAGCAGCAGAGCCGCCTGCGCCTGGCTGCCCTGACCGGCCGCACCCTCAAGCAAGGTCTGGAGCTGCTCGGCCTGGAAACCCTGGAGCGCATGTAAGTTGGCTGCCAAGAAAAAACCAGCCCCCAAACGCGGCGCCAGCCGTCAGACGGCCCCAGCCAAGCAGCCGATCCCAGGCTGGGTATGGCTGGCGGTCGGCCTGACGGTCGGTGCATTCATTGTCTTCCTGATGAAGCTCGAACCCGGTGGCGGTGACATCAAGCGCACCAAGCCCGAGCAGCAGAAGCCGGAGAAAGTGGCCGAGGCCAGCAAGTCGACCGCACCGGCAACGCCACAGCCGCCGGTGAAGCCGAAGTACGACTTCTACACGCTGCTGCCAGAGTCCGAGGTGATCGTGCCGCCTGAGGCCGTGCCGGAGAAGACGCCGCCAGTACCCGCGCAGCCAGTGACCCCGGTCACCCCGGCCGAAGCCGCAAAGATCGATACCGCGCGCGCCCAGGCCGCGCTGCTGGGGCAGACACCGCCACCAGCGCCACCGGTGATCAAGCCGGCGGCGACCACGCAGTACTTCCTGCAGGCCGGTTCGTTCCGCAAGCAGGCTGATGCCGACAAGGTCCGCGCGCAGATCATCCTGCTCGGCCAGGTGGTCAAGGTCGAGTCGGGCACCGTCAAGGAAGAGACCTGGTACCGCGTACTGGTCGGCCCGTTCAGCAACCGCGAGCAGCTGACCGTGGCGCAGAAGCAGCTGGCGGGGGCCGGGTTCAGTAACCTGCTGCTACAGCAGCGACAGACCCGCCAGTAACGAGAAAGGCCTTGCCGCACAGCGCGACAAGGCCTTTTTTTGTGGGCGCCTGTCGCCCTATCGGCTGCGGCTGTTGGCTTCGGAAACCTGGCTGTTCAAGGTCCAGAAGTCATACAGCACACCCACCAGGAACAAGCCGCCGGTGAAGAAGTAGATGATCGCCGAGATCCACTTGCCCTGGTACAGGCGGTGCACACCAAAAATGCCCAGGAAGGTCAGCAGGATCCAGGCAATGTTGTAGTCGATACGGCCGGACTGGAAGCGCATGTCCGCCTCGCGGTCCATCGACGGGATCAGGAACAGGTCGATCAGCCAGCCAATGCCGAGCAGGCCCAAGGTGAAGAACCAGATCGTCCCAGTGATCGGCTTGCCGTAGTAGAACCGATGCGAGCCGGTGAAGCCGAAGATCCACAGCAGGTAGCCGATGACCTTGCTGTGGGTGTCGTGATACGGCGCCCCCTGTTGATAACTGTTCATTCATAGCCCTCTTGGGTTATCCGAAAATTTTCTAAATAAAAATGTGACTTTTCCGCCGCAGGCCGACGTACGGCACCATGACAATCGACCAACGGCCCTGAAACGGAGCAAAAAGCTGTTATAAAGTTGCGCGCCAAACACATAAACATTCATAAGAGCTTCATCTATGCCGCCTTTATTCAAGACATGGCTGACCCTCTGCCTATTATTGCCCCTGGCCGCCCACGCCACCAATCGTGAGCAACGTCTTCCCAATGGTTTCACCGGCTATACCAGCAATGCCTCGGTGAAACACGCGCCCGTCAAGCAGACCACGCTGCACGCACGCTCGAGCTATTCGAGCAAGGGCCACAACCTGCCTGCCGTTGCGGCGATGTCGCCGAAGCAGAGCAGCGATGTGCTCAGCCGCGCGGTCAACGTGCTCGGTACCCCTTATGTTTGGGGCGGCAGCAACCCGAAAAAAGGGTTCGACTGCAGTGGGCTGGTCAAGTACGCCTTCAACGACGTGGCAGACGTCGACCTGCCGCGTACCTCCAACGCCATGGCCCAGGGCCACGGCGTGAAGGTGGCCAAGAGCGACCTCAAGCCAGGCGACCTGATCTTCTTCAACATCAAGAGCCGTCGGGTCAACCACGTTGCCATCTACCTGGGTAACGACCGCTTCATCCATGCGCCACGTACCGGCAAGCGGGTAAGCATCGACAGCCTGAGCAAGCCGTACTGGCAGCAGCACTATGTGGTTGCCAAGCGAGTGCTGCCGAAAGAGCAGCAACAGCTGAGCCTGGCCAAGCGCTAGATCGGCATAGGGTTCTTCGCTGGTAAGCCCGCTCCCACAGTTACCGCACCGCCCTCGAGGCTTGTGCCATTTTGTGGGAGCGGGCTTGCCCGCGAAGAGGCCCGATCAGGCACTACATATTACTGATCAAGCCTTTCTCCCTCAGCCTTCGTATCGCCCCTTCCATCGTCCGCATCCCCTCCGCCGCTCCCGCCTGCATCACCGAACACAACTGCGCCATCCGCCCCTCGCGCACCAGGTTGCGCACCGCAGGCGTCGCCACCAGCACCTCGCGCGCCGCCACCCGGCCGCCACCCAGGCGCTTGACCAGCACCTGTGCCACCACCAACCTCAGCGACTCCGCCAGCATCGCTCGCACCAGCGGCTTTTCCTCCGCCGCAAACACTTCGACCAGCCGATCAATGCTGGCGGCCGCCGACCGCGTATGTACCGTGGCCAGCACCAGATGCCCGGTTTCCGCCGCGCGCAACGCCAGGCGGATGCTTTCCAGGTCGCGCAGTTCGCCAATCATGATCACATCCGGGTCCTGGCGCAGGGCGCTGCGCAGCCCTTGGGCAATGTCGCGACAATGCCGGCCAATCTCACGCTGGTTGACCAGGCTGCTGTGGCTGCTGTGGATAACTTCAACAGGGTCTTCGAGGGTAATGATATGCAGCGCCCGCTCACGATTGAGCCGGTCGATCAGTGCCGCCAGGGTACTCGACTTGCCGCTGCCGGTCGGGCCGCCCACCAGCACCAGGCCATCCGAGTGCCGCGCAACGGCTTGATACACTTCTTCAAGATCGAGTTCATCGACACTGGCAATGCGTTTCGCAATCAGACGGAACGTGGCCGCCAGGCCGTTCAACTGCCGAAATAGATTGAGACGAAAACGCCCCAGCGATACCAATTCAACTGCCAGGTCCAGTTCATCGCCCTGCCGCCATTGCCGGCACTGGCCCTCGTCGAGCAACGGCGTCAGTGCATCGCTCAAGGCGGCTGCCGTCACGCCCGGCAGTTGCATGCGCCGCAGTTCGCCATCCACACGCAGCATGGGTATTTCGCCCACGGCCAGATGCAGGTCGCTTGCCCCTGCCTCCACGGCCCGGGCCAACAGGTCGGTCACGTCCATGAGACTCC
The DNA here is from genome assembly GCF_044749325.1 of Pseudomonas sp. NPDC089428. Classification (NCBI taxonomy): domain Bacteria; kingdom Pseudomonadati; phylum Pseudomonadota; class Gammaproteobacteria; order Pseudomonadales; family Pseudomonadaceae; genus Pseudomonas; species Pseudomonas sp. NPDC089428. The sequence goes on along the minus strand of NZ_JBIVHT010000005.1, from coordinate 83,739 downwards.
CCAATAGCCATCAAGCAGGTAGAATGCCGAAGATCTCCAGAGCCGACGGCATTGATCCATGTCCACCATAGCAGACAACCTTTCCGCCCTCGCCGCCCGTATCCACAACGCTGCCCAGGCTGCCGGGCGCGACCCGGCCAGTGTCCAGTTGCTGGCGGTGAGCAAGACCAAACCGGCCGCCGCCATTCGCGAAATCCACGCCGCCGGCGTGTGTGATGTCGGGGAAAACTACCTGCAGGAAGCCTTGGCCAAGCAAGAAGAACTGCGCGACCTGCCCTTGATCTGGCACTTCATCGGCCCCATTCAGTCGAACAAGACCAAAGCCATTGCCGAACATTTCGACTGGGTACACTCCGTGGACCGCCTGAAGATCGCCCAACGCCTGTCCGAACAGCGCCCTGCGGGCCTGCCGCCGCTGAACATCTGCCTGCAGGTGAACGTCAGCGGCGAAGACAGCAAGTCCGGTTGCGCCCCGGCCGACCTGCCAGCGCTGGCCAAGGCCGTGGCCACACTGCCCAACCTGCGCCTGCGCGGGCTGATGGCGATCCCCGAGCCGACCGATGACCGCGCCACTCAAGAGGCCGCCTTCGGCAGCCTGCGCCAGCTTCAGGAGAGCCTGCAGCTCGGCCTGGACACCCTGTCGATGGGCATGAGCCACGACCTGGAGGCGGCCATCGCCCAGGGAGCGACCTGGGTACGTATCGGTACCGCCCTGTTCGGCGCGCGCAATTACGGGCCCACCTGATTCCATGCTTTACTCACTCTTTCCCTCAAGGACCTGACATGAGCAAGACACGTATTGCCTTTATCGGCGCCGGCAACATGGCCGCCAGCCTGATCGGCGGCCTGCGTGCCCAAGGCCTGGACGCGGCGCAGATCCGTGCCAGCGACCCCGGCGCCGAGACCCGCACCCGCGTTCAGGCCGAGCACGGCATCGAGGCGTTCGAAGACAACGCCCAGGCCATTGCAGGTGCCGACGTGGTCGTGCTGGCAGTGAAACCGCAGGTCATGAAGGCCGTGTGCGAGGCGCTGAAGCCGAACCTGGAAGCCGGCCAGCTGATCGTTTCGATTGCCGCTGGCATTACCTGCGCGAGCCTGCAGGCCTGGCTAGGTGCCCGCCCGGTAGTGCGCTGCATGCCCAACACGCCAGCGCTGCTGCGCCAGGGTGTCAGCGGCCTGTACGCGACCGCTGAAGTGTCCGCCGAGCAACGCCAGCAGGCCGAACAACTGCTGTCGGCCGTCGGCACCGCCCTGTGGCTGGAACAGGAGCAGCAACTGGACGCCGTCACCGCGGTTTCCGGCAGTGGCCCGGCCTACTTCTTCCTGCTGATCGAAGCGATGACCGCTGCTGGCGTCAAGCTTGGCCTGCCACGCGAAACCGCCTCGCAACTGACTCTGCAAACCGCTCTGGGCGCCGCGCACATGGCCGTGGCCAGCGATGTCGATGCCGCAGAACTGCGCCGCCGCGTCACCTCGCCAGCCGGCACCACCGAAGCGGCAATCAAGTCGTTCCAGGGCAACAGCTTCGAAGCCATCGTCGAGCAGGCGCTGGAAGCGGCGTCGAAGCGTTCCGCCGAGCTGGCCGAACAACTGGGCAAATAAGGAGCTGTTGATGAATGCACTGTCCGGCGCCGCGATCTTCGTGGTGCAAACCCTGGTCAGCCTGTATCTGGTGATCGTCCTGCTGCGCTTCGTGCTGCAGCTGGTCAAGGCCAACTTCTACAACCCGCTGAGCCAGTTCGCCGTGCGCGCGACCCAGCCGCTGCTCAAGCCGATCCGCCGGGTAATCCCCAGCATCGGTGGCCTGGACACTTCGTCGCTGCTGCTGGCGATCGTCATCCAGGCGCTGCTGATGGGCTTCGTGCTGATGATCACCTACGGCACCTTCGGCGACATCCTGCACCTGCTGATGTGGGCGATCATCGGCATCACCTCGCTGTTCCTGAAAATCTTCTGGGTGGCGATGATTGTCATGGTGATCGTTTCCTGGGTCGCACCAAACAGCCACAACCCGGCTGCCGAGCTGGCCTGGCAGATCAGCGAACCGGTGCTGGCACCTTTCCGCCGCATCGTGCCCAACCTGGGCGGCATGGACATCTCGCCGATTTTCGCCTTCCTGGCGATTCAGGTGATCCAGTCGTTCGTCATGCCACCGCTGGCGGCCTACGCGGGCATGCCACAGGAACTGTGGCGGATGATCTGAGCCGCCAACCCTGCAGGTTGCCCCAGCGGCAAGCCTTTGCTTGCCGCTGGGGGTAGTGCTCTTTAGACTTACGCCTCCGTCAAGCGTGAGCAGGGTCGATGTCCACTGTCCTTCCCGAAGATTCCGTCGGTCTGGTTACACCGCAAATTGCCAGGTTCGAAGAACCGCTGGCCCTGGCCTGTGGCCGTTCGCTGAACAGCTACGAGCTGGTCTTTGAGACCTATGGCACCCTGAATGCCAGCGCGAGCAATGCCGTGCTGATCTGCCATGCCCTGTCCGGCCATCACCATGCTGCTGGCTACCATGCCACCACCGACCGCAAGCCGGGCTGGTGGGACAGCTGCATCGGCCCCGGCAAGCCGATCGATACCAACCGCTTCTTCGTGGTCAGCCTGAACAACCTCGGCGGCTGCAATGGCAGCACCGGCCCGAGCAGCATCAACCCGGCCACCGGCAAGCCTTATGGTGCCGAGTTCCCGGTACTGACCGTGGAAGACTGGGTGCACAGCCAGGCACGCCTGGCCGACCGCCTGGGCATTGCGCAGTGGGCGGCCATCGTCGGTGGCAGCCTGGGGGGCATGCAAGCCCTGCAATGGACCATTACTTACCCCGATCGCGTGCGTCACTGCGTGGACATCGCTTCGGCGCCCAAGCTGTCGGCACAGAACATCGCCTTCAACGAAGTGGCACGCCAGGCCATCCTCACCGACCCCGAATTCCACGGTGGCTCGTTCCAGGACCAAGGCGTGATTCCCAAGCGCGGCCTGATGCTGGCGCGCATGGTCGGCCACATCACTTACCTGTCCGACGACTCGATGGGTGAAAAATTCGGCCGCGAGCTGAAAAGCGACAAGCTCAACTACGACTTCCACAGCGTCGAATTCCAGGTCGAGAGCTACCTGCGCTACCAGGGCGAGGAGTTTTCCGGCCGCTTCGACGCCAATACCTACCTGCTGATGACCAAGGCCCTGGACTATTTCGACCCGGCCGCAGCCAATGGCGGCGACCTGGCGGCCACCCTGGCCAACGTCAAGGCGGATTACTGCATCATGTCGTTCACCACCGACTGGCGCTTCTCGCCGGCCCGCTCGCGAGAGATCGTCGATGCCTTGATGGCGGCACGCAAGAACGTCTGTTATCTGGAGATCGACTCACCTTATGGGCACGATGCCTTCCTGATCCCCACGCCTCGCTACATGCAGGGTTTCGCGAACTACATGAACCGCATCGCCATCTGAGGACACCATGAGAGCCGATCTGGAAATCATCCACGAGTGGATTCCCGCCGGTAGCCGGGTACTCGACCTGGGCTGCGGCAATGGCGAGTTGCTGGCTTCGCTGCGTGACCGCAAGCAAGTCACCGGCTATGGCCTGGAGATCGACGCCGACAACATCGCCGCCTGCGTGGCCAAGGGCGTCAACGTCATCGAGCAGGACCTCGACAAGGGCCTGGGCAACTTTGCCAGCAACAGCTTCGACGTGGTGATCATGACCCAGGCCCTGCAGGCCGTGGAGTACCCTGACCGTATCCTCGACGAGATGCTGCGGGTGGGGCGCCAGTGCATCATCACCTTCCCCAACTTCGGCCATTGGCGCTGCCGCTGGTACCTGGCCACCAAAGGCCGCATGCCGGTGTCGGACTTCATGCCGTACACCTGGTACAACACGCCGAACATCCACTTCTGCACCTTCGCCGACTTCGAAGAGCTGTGCCATGAGCGCCGTGCCAAGGTTCTTGACCGCCTGGCTGTCGACCACTTGCACCGTAACGGGTGGGGTGGGCGGCTTTGGCCTAATCTTCTAGGTGAAATCGGCATCTATCGCGTCAGCAGCCCAGGCCTGCAGGAGCACCAACTGGCAGTCTGACGCCCACCGGAGGATTCGCACCATGCGTCGCCTAGCCCTGCTCCTGATCAGCCTGTGCCTGGCCCTGCCAGTGATGGCAGCCGATGCTGCCAAACCCGAGCGCAAGGAAGTCTTCGGCGACGTGACGGTGCACTACAGCGCCTTCACCTCGAACATGCTGCAACCGAACATCGCCGCTGCCACCGGGCTCATCCGCAGCAAGAATCAAGGCGTGCTCAACATCGCCGTGCTCAAGGCCGACAAACCCGCCATGGCAGTGGTCAGCGGCACTGTGAAAGACCTGACCGGGCGTACCAGCCCGCTGTCGTTCAAGCAGATAACCGATCAGGGCGCCGTGTACTACATCGCCCAGTTCAAGATCGAGCAGGCAGAAACCCTGACCTTCGACCTCAATGTCGAGACCGGCGGGGTCAGCCATCCACTCAGTTTCAACCAGGAAGTGTTCCCAGGCGAATGATGAATTTCCAGCAACTCGTATTGGCCAGCCACAATGCCGGCAAACTCAAGGAACTGCAGGCCATGCTCGGCCAGTCCGTGCAACTACGCTCGATCGGCGAATTCAGCCAGGTGGAGCCTGAGGAAACCGGCCTGTCGTTCGTCGAGAACGCCATCCTCAAGGCCCGCAATGCTGCGCGCATCTCCGGCCTGCCGGCGCTGGCCGACGATTCCGGCCTGGCCGTGGACTTCCTTGGCGGTGCGCCGGGCATCTACTCTGCGCGCTATGCCGACGGCAAGGGTGACGCGGCGAACAACGCCAAGCTGCTCGAAGCCCTTAAAGATGTGCCACAAGAGCAACGCGGCGCTCAGTTCGTCTGCGTGCTGGCCCTTGTGCGCCACGCCGATGACCCGCTGCCGATCCTTTGCGAAGGCCTGTGGCACGGCAGCATTCTGTTCGAGGCCAGCGGCGAGCATGGTTTTGGCTACGACCCGCTGTTCTGGGTACCGGAGCGCAAGTGCTCCAGCGCCGACCTCGCTCCTGTGGATAAGAACCAGCTCAGCCACCGCGCCCGCGCCATGGCCTTGCTGCGTCAACGTCTGGGCCTGGCATGATCGCAACGCCGTCCCAAGCCAGCGTGGTGGCGCTCACCAGCCTGCCGCCGCTGGCGCTGTACATCCACATCCCGTGGTGTGTGCGCAAATGCCCTTACTGCGATTTCAACTCCCATGCCGCCGGGCCTGAGCTGCCGGAAGAGGCCTACGTCGACGCCCTGTTGACCGACCTCGACCTGGAACTGGCCGCCGTGCAGGGCCGGCCCCTGTCATCGATCTTCTTCGGCGGCGGTACGCCCAGCCTGTTCAGCGCCAATGCCCTGGGGCGCCTGCTGCGCGGTGTGGAGCAACGCATCCCGTTCGCGTCGGACATCGAGATCACGCTCGAGGCCAACCCGGGGACCTTCGAGCAGGAGAAGTTCAAGGCCTACCGACAGACCGGCATCAACCGCCTGTCGATCGGCGTGCAAAGCTTCCAGCCAGCCAAGCTGGAGGCGCTGGGGCGCATCCACAATGGCGACGAAGCGATACGTGCCGCCGGCATGGCGCGCGCCGCGGGCTTCGACAACTTCAACATGGACCTGATGCACGGCCTGCCCGAGCAGTCGCTGGACGACGCCCTGGGCGACCTGCGCCAGGCCATCGACCTGGGGCCGACGCACCTGTCGTGGTACCAGCTGACCGTCGAGCCGAACACGGTGTTCTGGAACCAGCCGCCGGAACTGCCCGAGGACGATATCCTCTGGGACATCCAGGAAGCCGGCCAGGCGCTGATGGCGGCCAATGGCTTCAAGCAGTATGAAGTTTCAGCCTATGCCCAGGCCGGGCGTGCCGCCCGGCACAACCTCAACTACTGGCGCTTCGGCGACTTCATCGGTATCGGTGCCGGCGCCCACGGCAAGCTGACCTTTGCCGATGGTCGCATCCTGCGCACCTGGAAGACCCGCCTGCCCAAGGATTACCTGAACCTGGCCAAGCCGTTCAAGGCTGGCGAGAAGGTGCTGCCGGTGGACGAGCTGCCGTTCGAGTTCCTGATGAACGCCCTGCGCCTAACCGATGGCGTGGAAGCCGAGCTGTTCACCCAGCGCACCGGGCTGCCTCTGGCGCAACTGGCCGAAGCTCGTCGCGCAGCCGAACAAAAGGGCCTTTTGCAGGTCGAACCGGATCGACTGCTGGCCACGCCACGCGGCCAGCTGTTCCTCAATGACCTGCTGCAGTACTTCTTGACCTAAGGATGACCCATGGATCTGGTACTTGATCTGCTCGCCACGGTTTCCCGCTGGAGCCGCAGCAACCTGTCGGAGATTTCCCTGGCACTGGTAGGCTGCCTGCTGGTGCTGTTCGGCACTGATATCAAAGGCTGGGTGGACCAGCGCCTGGGTGCCCTGGCAGGCGCGCTGCGCGTGCCGGTGATGGCTGCACTGGTGATGATCGGCAGTGGTGCGGCGCTGATCTATGCCACGCCGTGGGTAGTGAAGGGACTGGGGCAGTTTAACAACTACGCGCTGGCGCCGGTGCTGTTGGTGGTGCTGGTGTTGATTGGCGTGGTAGCTGATCGCCGCGGGTAAGCCTGCTAAAAGCTGCCCCGGGGAACCGGGGCAGCCCTACCACCTGACTAGCCCTTACTGGGCATCGTCGAAGTGATCGCGCATGAAGTCTCGAACGGTCTTGAGTACAGTCAAGATCCGGATGAGCTTCCAGACGCGGCTCAGCGCATCAAGCAAACGCTTCATATGCCTTGGCCTCCGTGTTGGCGGGCCAATCTTCCAGCATCTAACCGGCACTTCGATGCCTTCGAAAACCGTACGGGGGTTTTCGGTGAAGTGGCCAGGTCAATGGCCCTTCGAACTATCCACCGGCACGGTTCTCAGGCCGTGTCGAAGGGGCCGGAAAGCAGAATTCTTCGCCTACCCGACCCATCACCAAAATTGTCGCACAGGAGCAGCGCGATGATACTTGGGATACACGATCGAAGCTGTTAATCGCTTCGACACACATAATGCTGGATATTTCTGATCATTGACCCACCGTCTCGGGGTGCCTATGATCCACTGACCGTACGGGGGTTTTCGGTGAAATCCCGGAGCGGAGGATACTCAGTCCTGTCGCTCACACAAAAAAACCGCTCTTTTCAGAGCGGTTTTTTTTGCCTGCAGTTTGTGCAGACCTCAGCACATCGAAAGGCTCAATCAGCCGATCAATCCACCTTCTCGAACTTCAGATCCCACACCCCATGCCCCAGTCGCTCGCCGCGGCGCTCGAACTTGGTGATCGGGCGCTCTTCCGGGCGCGGCACGTAAGTACCGTCTTCAGCACGGTTACGATAACCCGGGGCTGCGCTCATCACTTCCAGCATGTACTCGGCATACGGTTCCCAGTCGGTTGCCATGTGGAACACGCCACCAGGCTTGAGCTTGCGCCGTACCAGCTCGGCGAACTCCAGCTGGACGATGCGCCGCTTGTGGTGACGCGCCTTGTGCCAAGGGTCAGGGAAGAACAACATCAGGCGGTCGAGGCTGTTGTCGGCCACGCAGCGGTTGAGCACCTCGATGGCGTCGCAGTCGTACACCCGCAGGTTCTTCAGGCCCTGTGTCAGCACACCATTGAGCAGCGCGCCAACACCCGGACGGTGCACTTCGACACCGATGAAGTCCTGCTCAGGCGCGGCAGCGGCCATCTCCAGCAGGGAATGGCCCATGCCGAAGCCGATCTCCAGGGTGCGAGGCGCCGAACGGCCGAACACCTGGTCATAATCCACCGGGCTGTCGGCCAGCGGCAGAATGTACAGCGGGCCGCCCTGGTCGAGGCCGCGTTGCTGGCCTTCGGTCATGCGCCCGGCGCGCATCACGAAACTCTTGATGCGGCGGTGTGGGCGCTGGTCGCCGTCGGCGGTGATCGGCGTATCTTGCGAGTCAGTCATCAGGGGCTCTTACTTGATCAGACCATCCAGCGGCGAAGAGGCGCTGGCGTAAAGTTTTTTCGGCATGCGACCGGCCAGGTAGGCCATGCGGCCGGCGACGATGGCGTGCTTCATGGCTTCGGCCATCAGCACCGGCTGCTGGGCATGGGCGATGGCCGAGTTCATCAGCACGGCTTCACAGCCCATTTCCATGGCGATGGTGGCATCGGAGGCGGTACCCACACCGGCGTCGACCAGTACCGGCACCTTCGACTCTTCGAGGATGATCTGCAGGTTGTACGGGTTGCAGATGCCCAGGCCAGTACCGATCAGGCCGGCCAGCGGCATCACCGCGATGCAGCCGGCTTCTGCCAGCTGGCGGGCGATGATCGGGTCGTCGCTGGTGTAGACCATCACGTCGAAACCGTCCTTGACCAGCACTTCGGCAGCCTTGAGGGTTTCGATCACGTTGGGGAACAGGGTTTTCTGGTCGGCCAGCACTTCCAGTTTCACCAGCGTGCGCGACTCGTGGGACTTGTGGCCATCGAGCAGCTCACGGGCCAGGCGGCAGGTACGTACCGCCTCGACAGCGTCAAAGCAACCTGCCGTGTTTGGCAGGATGGTGTACTTGTCGGGCGACAGCACGTCGAGCAGGTTCGGCTCGCCCGCATTCTGGCCCAGGTTGGTCCGGCGCACGGCCACAGTGACGATCTCGGCACCCGAGGCTTCGGTTGCCAGGCGGGTTTCGTCCATGTCACGGTATTTGCCGGTGCCAACCAGCAGGCGCGACTGGAAAGTGCGCCCGGCCAGGATGAAGGGCTTGTCGCTACGAACGTTGCTCATCGTTGTTCCTCTGAAAAGGTTACGGGGCTATCAGGTGAATCGCCGGTGAATGCTCAACCGCCTCCGATGGCATGGACCACTTCGACCTGGTCGCCTTCGTTAAGCTGGGTGCTGTCGTGCTGGCTGCGCGGCACGATATCCAGGTTGAGCTCCACCGCCACCCGGCGCCCGGTCAGTTCCAGGCGGGCCAGCAGGGCCGCGACGCTTTCGCCAGCGGGCAATTCGTAAGGTTCACCGTTCAGTTGAATGCGCATGCGCACGGCCACCATTGTTCTTTGGGGCCCGCATTCTAGCGCCGATCCACGCACGAACCCAAGGGCGCTGCACGCCATTAGTCGCGATTGTGGACCGTTCGGTCAGCCCAGGCGCCAGGCAGCCAGGCCCAGGCACAGCCAACCGGCGAGGAAGCACAGGCCGCCGACGGGGGTGATCATGCCCAGCTTGCCAAGGCCGCTCAGGGTCAGCAGGTACAGGCTACCGGAGAACAGCACGATCCCCAGGGCGAACAGACCGCCGGCCCAGCCGACCAGACGCCCAGGCAGGTGCGCCGAAAGCACGGCGACACCAAAGATCGCCAGGGCATGCACCAGCTGATAGGTCACCCCCGTATGGAAAATGGCCAGGTAATCGGCCGTCAGGCGGTTCTTCAGCCCATGTGCGGCGAACGCGCCCAAGGCGACGCCGGTAAAGCCGAAAAAGGCGGCAAGCATGAGGAAGCTGCGAAGCATGGGACGACTCCTTGTATCGGGTCTGTATAATGGCCCGTTCCACCGGTCCGGCCAAGCTATCGCCATGCTGTCATCCATTCTCCGCCGCCTCGCCCGCGCCCTGCTCTGGTTCGCTGCCGGCAGCATCGTGCTGGTACTGGTGTTTCGCTGGGTGCCACCGCCGGGCACCGCCTTGATGCTCGAGCGCAAGGTGCAATCGTGGGTGAGTGGCGAACCGATCGACCTGCAACGCGACTGGGAACCGTGGGAAAACATCTCCGACGAGCTCAAGGTGGCAGTCATCGCCGGCGAAGACCAGAAGTTCGCCAGCCATTGGGGCTTCGACATCCCGGCAATCCAGGCGGCACTGGCGTACAACGAGCGTGGCGGCAGTGTTCGTGGCGCCAGCACCCTGACCCAGCAAGTGGCCAAGAACCTGTTCCTGTGGTCGGGCCGCAGCTGGTTCCGCAAGGGGCTGGAAGCCTGGTTCACCGCGCTGATCGAGCTGTTCTGGTCGAAGGAGCGGATTCTCGAGGTCTACCTGAACAGTGCCGAGTGGGGCAAGGGCGTGTTCGGTGCCCAGGCTGCGGCGCGTTATCACTTTGGTGTCGATGCCAGCCGACTGACCCGCCAACAGGCCGCACAACTGGCGGCGGTGCTGCCGAGCCCGATCAAGTGGAGTGCCAGCAGGCCGAGTGCCTATGTGGCGAGCCGGGCGGGGTGGATTCGCCGGCAGATGAGCCAGTTGGGTGGGCCGAGCTACCTGATGCAGCTGGATGCTTCGCGTCGGCCTTGAGCTGATTGGCATGCGAAAGGGCCTGTAAAGCCAAACCCAATGAAAAAGCCGCTCACCCTCTCGGGTCAGCGGCTTTTTAGTGCAGCCAGGCTTGATCAGACGGTGATCAACGCCTTGACCTTGTTCATCGCATTTTTCTCCAGCTGGCGGATCCGCTCAGCCGAAACGCTGTACTTGTCAGCCAGCTCATGCAACGTGGCCTTCTCTTCCGCCAACCAGCGCTGGTAGAGAATATCCCGACTACGATCATCCAGGCCTTGCAGCGCTTCATGCAGGTTGCTGGTGGAGTTGTCGCTCCAGTCTGCATCCTCCAGCTGCACCGCCGGGTCGTAGCGGTGGTCTTCCAGATAATGCGCAGGCGACTGGAAGGCGCTGTCGTCATCCGCTTCGGCTGCCGGGTCGAAGGCCATGTCCTGGCCACTCAGGCGGCTTTCCATTTCGCGCACTTCACGTGGCTCGACGCCGAGGCTTTCCGCCACGCGATGCACTTCGTCGTTGTTCAGCCAGGCCAGACGCTTCTTCTGGCTGCGCAGGTTGAAGAACAGCTTGCGCTGGGCCTTGGTGGTCGCCACCTTGACGATGCGCCAGTTGCGCAGGATGAATTCGTGGATCTCTGCCTTGATCCAGTGCACGGCGAAGGACACCAGGCGCACACCCATTTCCGGGTTGAAGCGCTTCACGGCCTTCATCAGGCCGACGTTGCCTTCCTGGATGAGGTCAGCCTGAGCCAGCCCGTAGCCTGCATAGCTACGTGCGATATGTACAACGAAACGCAGGTGGGCCATCACCATTTGCCGAGCGGCCTCGAGATCCTGCTCGTAGTAGAGACGCTCGGCCAGATCACGCTCCTGCTCGACAGACAACAGCGGGATGCTGTTGACCGTGTGCACGTAGGCTTCCAGGTTTGCACCGGGTACCAGGGCATAGGCAGGTTGCAACGATGTGGTCATTCAAGAACCTCCGACTTACAAAACTCGCGCCTTGTGAGCGCTGCCAACATAGACCCGGAACGACCGTACAAGTTCCATCGTGAAGAAAATGTCAATGCTGGCACGTAAAAACTATCGCGGCGCCAGCTCGTTCAGATGGCGGGCAACGGCGATCCATGCACCGATATACCCCAACAGCACCGCTCCGATCAAGAGCGACAGACCATCGGAAGCTGGCACCCCGCCCAGGGCGAAGTCACTGCCATACAGCCCGGACAGCCCTACCACGGCCTCGTTCAGCCAGTTCAGGCCAAACGCCAGGATCGCCCAGGCCAGCACGCCCGCACCCAGGCCGTACAAGGCGCCCATGTACAGGAAAGGCCGGCGCACGTAGCTGTCGGTGCCGCCTACCAGCTTGATCACTTCGATCTCGATGCGGCGGTTTTCAATATGTAGACGAATTGTGTTACCGATTACTAACAGCAGTGCAGAAATCAGCATCACTGCCAGGCCGAAGACAAACCGGTCGCCCAGCTTGAGGATCGCCGCCAGGCGCTCCACCCATACCAGGTCCAGTTGCGCGTTCTCCACCCTTGGCAGCTCCGCCAGGCGCTGACGCAGGGCTTCCAGGGCCGGCTTGTCGACCTCGGTAGGAGTTACCACCACGACACCGGGCAACGGGTTGTCGGGCAGTTCGCGAAGGGCTTCGCCCAACCCGGACTGCTGCTGGAACTCTTCCAGGGCCTGCCCCGGGCTGACGTACTGGGCGTCGGCGACCCCCGGCATACGCCTGATGTCGTCGCGCAGGGCTTCACCCTGCTGGTTACCCGCATCGAGCTTGAGGTAGAGCGAAATCTGCGCAGCGCGCTGCCAGGAGCCTCCCAGCACCTCGATGTTCTTCAACAGCAGCGACAGGCCCATCGGCATGCTCAGGGCTACGGCCATCACCAGACAGGTGAAGAAGCTGCCGATCGGCTGCTTGCCCAGGCGCCGCAAGCTGTCGGCAAGGCTGGCGCGATGGCTTTCCAGCCAGGCGTGCAGCAGGGTGCGGAAGTCCGGACCATCGTCGTCGTGATCGCCGCCCTTCTTCTTGGCCGGCTGCGGGTCGGCTGCCTTGGGCGCAACGCGTTCGGAAACCTTTGGTGTACGTGTAGTGCTCATTGCCCGGCCTCCCCATCGCCGATCAGACGGCCGCGCTGCAGGGTCAGCATGCGGTGGCGCATACGCGCAATCAGTGCCAGGTCGTGGCTGGCGATCAGAACCGTGGTGCCCAGGCGGTTGATGTCCTCGAAGACGCCCATGATTTCTGCAGCCAGGCGCGGGTCGAGGTTACCGGTGGGTTCGTCGGCCAGCAGCAAGGCCGGCTGATGGACGATGGCGCGGGCGATACCGACCCGCTGCTGCTGGCCAGTGGACAGGTCGGCCGGGAACAGCTCGCCCTTGTCGGACAGCGAAACGCGCTCCAGCGCCGAATCCACACGCTTGGCGATTTCGGCCTTGGACAAGCCGAGAATCTGCAGCGGCAAGGCGATGTTGTTGAACACCGTGCGGTCGAACAGCAGCTGGTGGTTCTGGAACACCACGCCGATCTGCCGGCGCAGGAACGGGATCTGCGCATTGCTGATCTGGCCCAGGTCCTGCCCGGCCAGCATCAGCTTGCCGCTGGTCGGGCGCTCCATGGCCAGCAGCAGGCGCAGCAAGGTGCTCTTGCCCGCGCCCGAGTGCCCGGTGACGAACAGGAACTCGCCCCGGCGCGCGCGGAAACTCAGCTCGTGCAAGCCGACATGGCCGTTAGGGTAGCGCTTGGCAACCTGTTCGAATCGGATCATGGTCAGTCTCGCTCGGCGAACAGAGCCTTGACGAACGGCTCGGCTTCGAAGGTACGCAGGTCGTCGATGCCTTCACCGACACCGATGAAGCGGATCGGGATGTTGAACTGCTTGGCCAGGGCAAAGATCACCCCGCCCTTGGCGGTGCCGTCCAGCTTGGTCAGGGCCAGGCCGGTCAGTTCGACGCTCTGGTTGAAGTACTTGGCCTGGCTGATGGCGTTCTGCCCGGTACCGGCGTCGAGCACCAGCAGCACCTCGTGCGGCGCCTCGGCGTCGAGCTTGCCGATTACCCGGCGAACTTTTTTCAGCTCTTCCATCAGGTTGTCTTTGGTGTGCAAGCGGCCGGCGGTGTCGGCGATCAGCACATCCACACCACGGGCCTTGGCGGCCTGCACGGCGTCGAAGATCACCGAGGCGGAATCGGCACCGGTGTGCTGGGCGATCACCGGAATCTGGTTACGCTCGCCCCAGACCTGCAACTGCTCGACGGCGGCGGCGCGGAAGGTATCACCGGCAGCCAACATGACTTTCTTGCCTTCCAGCTGCAGCTTCTTGGCCAGTTTGCCGATGGTGGTGGTCTTGCCGGCACCGTTCACGCCAACCACCAGAATCACATAGGGCTTGTTCTGCGCTTCGACCTTGAGCGGCTGCTCGACCGGGCGCAGCAGTGCGGCCAGTTCTTCCTGCAGCGACTTGTACAGCGCGTCGGCGTCAGCCAGTTGCTTGCGGGCGACCTTCTGGGTCAGGTTCTGAACGATGGACGATGTGGCTTCGACGCCGACGTCGGCAGTCAGCAGGCGGGTTTCGATCTCGTCGAGCAGGTCGTCATCGATGACCTTCTTGCCCAGGAACAGGCTGGCCATGCCTTCGCCGATGCTGGCGCTGGTCTTCGACAGGCCCTGCTTGAGGCGGGCGAAGAAACCTGGTTTGGACTGCTCGGTGGCCACCGGCGCCGCAACCACTGGCGCAGGCTCAGGTGCCACCGGCGCAGGGGCTGCGACTGGGGCCACCACCGGCTCTGGCGCTGGACGTTCAGGAATCACCGGCGGCGCCTTGGGCTCCAGGTCTGGCACCAGCGCCACGGGCTCTTCGGCAACCGGAAGTACCAGATTGCTGACAGGGGCGGCATGCTCGACCACCGGGGCAGCCTCGACCGGCGCTGCTTGCAGAGGCACGGAAGCGACGGGCTCAGGCGCCGGGGCCACCAGCGGCTCAGAGGCGATTGGCTCAGGCGTCGGCGCTTGCACCGGCTCGACCGGCGCAGGCTGCTGCGCCTCGACAAGCGACTGCTGGGCAGCAGGTTGCGGCGCTACTGGCTCGGCTGGCTGCACCTCGGGCGCTTGTGGCTCAGGCGTTTGAGGCTGTTCGGCGACAGGTTGCTGCGGCTTCTTGCGAAACCAGCTGAACAGGCCTTTTTTCTCGCCAGCCTCGGCCGGCGCTTTTTTGTCGTCGTTGGAACCAAACATGGAAGACGGCTATCTCAGGGTAGCGATGGGCCAGCAGCTGGCGCATCGGGAATTCTCTAAACGCAGAACAGACTATTTTGAATCCGACTGGTTCATGCGCAATGTTTTGTCTTAATGGGCCTGTGGGCCAGAACGGCGACAGGCATGGTCGCCAGGCAACCGGATCAGTATCCTAGCACCTCCTGGCCCGCCGACGCTAAACCAGCGGGCCGCCGAACAGGTTAATCACCGTATGAATGCTCTAGCCCGCCGCGCCGCTGGCCTGTTGCTCAGCACGCTCTGCCTGCCGCTCGTGGCTTTCGCCGCCGACGTGCAACCCACCCACGAATTCATCCTCGACAACGGCCTGAAGGTCGTCGTGCGCGAAGACCATCGCGCCCCGGTGGTGGTGTCGCAGATCTGGTACAAGGTCGGTTCCAGCTACGAGACCCCAGGCCAGACCGGCTTGTCCCATGCCCTGGAGCACATGATGTTCAAGGGCAGCGCCAAGATCGGCCCCGGTGAGGCCTCGCGCATCCTGCGTGACCTCGGTGCGGAAGAGAATGCCTTTACCAGCGACGATTACACCGCCTATTACCAGGTGCTGGCCCGCGACCGCCTGCCGGTGGCCCTGGAGCTGGAAGCCGACCGCCTGGCAAGCTTGCGCCTGCCTGCCGACGAATTCGCCCGCGAAATCGAGGTAATCAAGGAAGAACGCCGCCTGCGCACCGATGACCAGCCAAGCGCCAAGGCTTTCGAGCTGTTCCGTGCCATGGCCTTCCCGGCCAGCGGCTATCACACCCCGACCATCGGCTGGATGGCCGACCTCGAGCGCATGAAGGTCGAGGAACTGCGCCACTGGTACGAATCCTGGTACGCGCCGAACAACGCCACCCTGGTGGTGGTCGGCGATGTCACCGCCGATGAAGTGAAAGGTCTGGCGCAGAAGTATTTCGGCAGCATTCCCAAGCGGGCCGTGCCACCGGCCAAGCTACCGCTGGAGCTCGCCGAGCCCGGCCAGCGCCTGCTGACGCTGCACGTGCGCACCCAGTTGCCCAGCCTGATCTACGGTTTCAACGTCCCGAGCCTGGCAACCGCCAAGGATCCGCGCACCGTGCATGCCCTGCGGCTGATCTCGGCCCTGCTCGACGGCGGCTACAGCGCGCGCATGCCAGCACGCCTGGAACGTGGCCAGGAACTGGTGGCCGGCGCCTCGTCCAGCTACAACGCCTTCACCCGTGGCGACAGCCTGTTCCTGATCTCGGCCACGCCGAACGTGCAGAAGCAAAAGACCCTGGCCGACGTTGAAAAAGGCGTCTGGCAGTTGCTCGACGAGCTCAAGACCACTCCGCCCAGCGCCGAAGAACTGGAGCGCGTGCGTGCCCAGGTCATCGCTGGCCTGGTCTACGACCGCGACTCCATCAGCAGCCAGGCCACCACCATCGGCCAGCTGGAGACGGTCGGACTGTCCTGGAAGCTGATCGACAGCGAGCTGGACGAACTCAAGCGCGTCACCCCGCAAGACGTGCAGAACGCTGCACGCACCTATTTCACCCGCGAACGCCTGAGCGTTGCCCATGTACTGCCCGAGGAGTCCGCTCATGAGTGATCGCAGCGCACCACGCTACACCCTGATCGGCACGGGCATCATCGCGCTGGTGGTGGCCGTGGCCGCCGTACTCGCCCGCCCGGCCCACTCCGAGGCCGAAAGCAGCGCCGCGCGCCCGGCCAACACCTTGCAATCGCTGGCCGAACTGGACGGCAAGGCACCCAGCCGGCGCCAGCTGAACATCCAGCACTGGACCACCGCCGAAGGCGCCCGAGTGCTGTTCGTCGAAGCCCGCGAGCTGCCGATGTTCGACCTGCGCGTGACCTTCGCCGCTGGCAGCAGCCAGGACGGCAACACGCCAGGCCTGGCCACCCTGACCAACGCCATGCTCAACGAAGGTGTTGCCGGCAAGGATGTGACCGCCATCGCCGAAGGGTTCGAAGGCCTTGGCGCCGATTTCGGCAATGGTTCCTACCGTGACATGGCCGTGGCCTCGCTGCGCAGCCTGAGCGCCAAGGACAAACGCGAGCCGGCGCTCAAGCTGTTCGCCGAAGTGACCGGCAAGCCGACCTTCCCCGAAGACGCACTGAAACGCATCAAGAACCAGCTGCTGGCCGGTTTCGAGTATGAGAAGCAGAACCCCGGCAAGATCGCCGGCAAGGCCCTGTTCAGCAAGCTCTACGGCGACCACCCTTACGCCCAGCCAAGCGATGGCAGCGCCGAGAGCGTGCCAGGCATCACCCTTGAGCAACTGCGTGCCTTCCACGCCAAGGCCTATGCCGCTGGCAACGCGGTGATCGCCCTGGTTGGCGACCTCAGCCGCGAGGAAGCCGAAGCGGTTGCCGCCCAAGTGTCCGCTGCCCTGCCCAAAGGCCCGGCGCTGGCCAAACCGGCCCAGCCGGTTGAACCCAAGGCTGGCGTCACCCATATCGACTTCCCGAGCAAGCAGACTCACCTGATGCTGGCCGAGCTCGGTATCGACCGCCAGGACCCGGACTGGCCGGCCCTGTCGCTGGGCAACCAGATCCTCGGTGGCGGCGCCTTCGGCACCCGCCTGATGAGCGAAGTCCGCGAAAAGCGCGGCCTGACCTACGGCGTGTACTCGGTGTTCAGCCCGATGCAGGTGCGTGGCCCGTTCATGATCAACCTGCAGACCCGTGCCGAACTCAGCGAAGGGACCCTCAAGCTGGTGCAGGACATCCTCGCCGACTACCTCAAGAGCGGCCCGACCCAGCAAGAGCTGGACGACGCCAAACGCGAACTGGCCGGCAGCTTCCCGCTGTCCAATGCCAGCAATGCCAGCATCGTCGGCCAACTGGGCGCCATCGGTTTCTACAACCTGCCACTGACCTGGCTGGAAGACTTCATGCAGCAGTCCCAGGCGCTGACCGTCGAACAGGTCAAGACGGCAATGAACAAGCACCTGGCAGCCGATATGCTGGTCATCGTCACCGTTGGCCCGAAAGTGCCACAGAAGCCACTGCCTGCCCCCACTGACAAACCGTCCGAGCAACCGCTCGGCGTACCGGAGCACTAATGCCTAGATCCACCCCTCCCGCCCGCCCGCAGCAGGGCCAAAGCAAGGGCCAGGGTCACCTGCGCATCATCGCCGGCGAGTGGCGCAGCCGCCGCCTGGCGGTACCAGAAGGCGAAGGCCTGCGCCCAACCCCTGACCGTGTGCGCGAAACCGTGTTCAACTGGCTGGCGCCCTACATCGAGGGTGCTCAGGTGCTGGATGCCTTTACCGGCAGCGGTGCCCTGGTGCTGGAAGCACTGTCCCGTGGTGCCGAGGATGCCGTGGCACTGGACAGCAACTCGGCGGCCATCGCCAACCTGAAGAACAACCTCGAGATTCTGCGCTGCCCGCGCGGGCAGATCCTGCAGACCGACGCCCTGCGCTACCTGCAGAACCCGGCCAAGCAGCAGTTCGATCTGGTCTTCCTCGACCCGCCGTTCCACCAGGACCTGCTGGCCACCACCTGTAACCTGCTGGAGCAGAACCAGTGGTTGCGCGAACAGGCGTGGATCTACACCGAAAGCGAAGCAGCCCCCTCGACGCTGCCGATGCCCGGCAACTGGCGCCTGCACCGCGAGAAAAAGACCGGCCAGGTGCACTATGCGCTCTGGCAACGGGGCTGATCCCGTAAGCCGTACTTAGTTACCGCAAACCCGCTGCCAGCATGGTT
This sequence comes from Pseudomonas sp. NPDC089428, assembly GCF_044749325.1. NCBI lineage: Bacteria > Pseudomonadati > Pseudomonadota > Gammaproteobacteria > Pseudomonadales > Pseudomonadaceae > Pseudomonas > Pseudomonas sp. NPDC089428. Next base: position 65,497 of record NZ_JBIVHT010000005.1, on the reverse strand, counting down.
GAAGCTGCTCCCACGTTCTTGCAGGAGCACTTCAACCATGAGCGAACGCCCCTCTGCGCCCATCCAGGGCAGCACCGTACAATCGTTCACCCTTCCGAACGGCCTGCGTATCTGCCTGCGCGAAGACCATCGCGCACCGCTGGTCAGTGTGCAGCTTTGGTATCACGTCGGTTCGAGCTACGAGCCTGCGGGCCATACCGGTCTTTCCCATGCTTTGGAACATCTGCTGTTCGAAAGCAGCAGCAAGTTGGCAAGCGGCCAATATTCGGCTGTCATGACCCGCCTTGGTGGCGAACCGAATGCCTTCACCGCCACCGACGCCACGGTCTTTCCGCTGACACTGCCGGGCAGCCGGCTGGAGATTGCCCTGGAGGCCATGGCCGACGTCATGGTGAGCGCCACGATCAGCGACACACCTTTTGCTCGCGAACTGAATGTGGTCATGGCCGAGCGCCGAGAGCAAGTCGACAATGCCCCCTTGTCACTGGCGCTGGAACATCACCACTTGCTGGCATACGGTAGCGACGGCTATGGCACGCCAATCATTGGCTACCAGGCTGACCTTGAGCACCTGACCCCTGCTGCTGCCCGAACCTGGTACCAGAGCTGGTACCACCCAAACAATGCCACCCTGGCAGTCGCCGGCGACATCACCCTGCCACAGCTGCAAACCCTGGTAATCAGGCACTTTGCAAGCATTGCGGCCAATCGCCTGCCAGCCCGGAAGACAGCCTCCGCGCCACCACTGCACGCTCGACGCCATCAGACACTGCGCCTACCAGGCCTTTACACAGGCACGATTATCAGTTTCAACCTTCCCAGCCAATGTACCGCCCGGTCTGGCGAGCAAGCCTACGCATTGCGGCTACTGCCCGAACTCCTTGCCAACGGACAAAGCAGCATCCTGCAACGACGGCTGGTTCTGGAAGACCCTGTTTTGCGGAGCCTGAACTCAGCCTACGAACCCTGGCAGCGCGGTGACAGCTTGCTGGTTCTCTACGCATTTTGCAGTCCGCAGGTAACGCCGGAGATCGCAGCCGAAAGGCTGATGCGGGAAATCGATGCATTTCGCCAGTCGGCACCCTCCCGGGAAGACCTGCAACGTGCCAAGGCTCGCCTGCTGGCCAGCCAGGTATTTGAAAGGGACGACATCGACAAGCAAGCACAGGCCATCGGCAAACAGGCTGCCTGTGGCCTGGACCCCGTTGCACTGGACGATGAGCGACAAGCCATCGAAGCCGTGACAGCCGAACACGTCGGCCAGGTAGCCCTTGAGTTCCTGACCGACTCCCGCGCCGCCATCACTTTCATGCACCACAAGGAAAGCGCCCATGCATGACTCGACCCCGATGCCAAAACCCACCGATACCACCAGCCTTTACGGTGGCCTGCTGTCTGCCCAAGGGGTCGACCTGGATCAGTTCGAATCCATCCAGACGCAGGTGCAAGCCTGGACGACGGAGGCAGGTACAGCCGTGAAATTCGTCGAAACCCGCGGGTTGCCGATTGTCGATGTAGTACTGAGGTTCAAGGCCGGCACTGTTCAGGACACTGTGCACGCCGGCCTGGCAGCCTTGACGTTGTACATGCTCGATGAGGGCAGCCAGCAGTACACGGCCGCCCAGCAGGCCGAACACCTCGAGCGCCTGGGAGCGATCATCGAAAAGCAGATACGCCTGGAACATGCGACGCTGAGCCTGCGTAGCCTGAGTACACCCGCTGTGCTAGAGCCGGCCCTGGCGCTTTTCACCGACCTCGTGGCACACCCAGCGTTCCTCTCCTCTGCGCTGGACAAGATCAAGCAGCAACTGCTGCAAAGCAACGCTTCACGCGATCGGCGCCCCACATTGAGGGCGCGTAGCGAAGCCTTCCGCCACCTGTTCAATGGCCATCCTTATGGCTGCCCGCTGGGTAGCACCGAACAGGGTGTAGCGGCGGTTACCACGGACGACTTGCGGGCATTCCACCAACGCGCCTATTCCGCCAGCAACCTGGAGATGGTCGTGGTCGGAGACCTTACCCTCAATGAAGCTCAGGCACTCTCACGCCAGATCAGCCAGGCTCTGCCGCAGGGTTGGTCGGCAGCAGACCTGCCAAGGGTCCCGGCCGCCACCGGCGCGACCCTGCACGTCGAACAGCCTGGCGCGAACAGTGCTGTCCTGCTGGCACTTCCCCTGAATGTGCTCGCCAATGATCCAGAGTTTCCCGCCCTGGTGCTGGCCAGCGATGTGCTGGGAGAAGGGCTCGAATCGCGCCTGATGGTGGAACTGCGCCAACGGCGTGGCCTCACTTACGGCGTGCGCACCCGCGTATCGCCACTACGGGCAGGCGGGTTGCTCAGCGTCGAATGGGAAGTCGCATCCGCGCATGTGCAAGGCTCTCAGGAACTGGTAGTGACCCTGCTGCGCGACTTCATCGAGCAAGGCCCGACCCAGGCCGAATTGCACGTGGCACGCAAACAACTGGAAGGGCAATTGCTGCGCGGTGTTGCTCAGAACAAGCGCCTGGCAGCACTGCTCACTGAGTTGACCCATCAACGTCAACCTGACGATCATCTCAACACCTACATCGAGCGCATCAAACGACTGACCCCGGCAGAGGTTCGCGCCGCCATGCAGCGCCATTTCGACCTAAGCTACAACGTACAGGTCAGTGTCGGCCCAAGCGTCGAGCAACAACCTCTGCCAGCCCCCGACCAATAGCTCAGGTACAGCGGCGGGGTTTCATGGCACTCTACGCAGGCATATCAAGAGTCGCCCAGCATGCCCAGTCTCACCGCCACGTTCCGCCCGGCCATCGGCCTGTCCAACCCTCACCTGCAAACCCTGTGGGGGCCATTGTGGCGCAAGCTGCCGGAGCTGGAACGAAGCCGCGAACGCCTGTGGCTGGCCGATGGCGATTTTCTTGACCTCGACTGGCATGGGCCGCATAGCCCGGATACGCCGCTGGTGCTGGTCCTGCACGGCCTCACCGGCTCGTCCCATTCGCCTTATGTCAAAGGCTTGCAACAATCGCTGCAAGCCCGCGGCTGGGCCAGCGTGGCAGTGAACTGGCGTGGCTGTTCGGGCGAGCCGAACCTGCTGCCGCGCAGCTACCATTCCGGCGCCAGCGAAGACCTCGCCGAAGTGGTCGCACACCTGCATGCCCAACGCCCACTGGCTCCGTTGTATGCCGTCGGCTATTCACTGGGCGGCAATGTGCTGCTCAAATACCTGGGGGAAAGTGGTTCGGCCAGCCAGCTGCAAGCGGCCGTGGCAGTATCGGTGCCGTTTCGCCTGGATCAGTGCGCCGACCGCATCGGCCAGGGCTTTTCCAAGGTGTACCAGGCGCATTTCATGCGCGAGATGATGGCCTATGTGCAGGTGAAACAACGGCACTTCCGGGACCGCGGGCACCACGAGGGCCTGGCCGTGCTCGACCGGCTGGGGCCATTGGGCCGGTTGAAGACGTTCTGGGATTTCGACGGCAAGGTCACCGCACCGCTCAACGGTTTCAACGATGCCCATGATTATTATCGACGCGCATCTAGCCGGTTTTATCTGGGGGAAAACCGCACGCCGACGTTGATCATCCATTCCATCGATGACCCCTTCGTGTTCAACCACAGCCTGCCCGCGGCCAGTGAACTGGCGCCGCAAACACAGTTCGAGTTGCATGAGCGGGGTGGGCATGTCGGATTTGTCGACGGCAGCCTGCGGAATCCGGGCTATTACCTGGAGCGGCGGATTCCGCAGTGGCTCGTCGACGGTCAGTGATTATTCGCCAGTCGCCACGCCATGCTTGGGATCATTGATCCACTCGCTCCACGACCCGGCATACAACTTGCCCAACGGATACCCTGCCAGCGCCAGGGCAAACAGGTTATGGCAGGCCGTCACTCCTGACCCGCAGTAGGCCACCAGTTGCTCTGGCGAGCGCCCCTCCAGTTTCTCGGCGAAACGTTGCTTGAGCTGCTCCGGCGCCAGGAAGCGCCCATCGGCACCGAGATTTTCGTTGAAGGCCACGCACTGGGCACCCGGAATGTGCCCGGCAATCGGGTCGATCGGCTCCACCTCACCGCGAAAGCGCGGCAACGCACGGGCATCGATCAGGGTCAGGTCAGGGCTACCCAGGCGCTTGGCCAGGTGCTCGGCGTCGATCAGCAGCTTGGCATCCGGCTCACCGCTGAACGTCCCCTCGCGCTTGGCTGGCGCATCCAGGCTCAGCGGCAGATGCGCCGCATGCCAGGCCTTGAGGCCACCATCGAGAATCGCCACGTTGCTGCGCTTGCCCAGCCAGACCAGCAACCACCAGGCCCGGGCGGCAAAAGCGCCGGGACCATCGTCGTAGAGCACCACTTCGCTGTCGTTGTCCAGGCCCCACTCGCGCAGGCGCTCGACCAGCCGGTGCGGGTCCGGCAGCGGGTGGCGGCCGGTACGCCCCTTGCTGACCGGCCCGCTCAAGTCACGCTCCAGATCGGCAAAATGCGCGCCGGCGATATGCCCTTCGGCATAACTACGCTGGCCGTAATCCACATCCTCCAGGGCAAAACGACAATCCAGGATCACCAGCTTGGGCGAGTCCAGACGCTCGGCCAGCTGTTGCGGGGTGATCAATTGCGCAAGGGGCATGACAATCTCCTGATCGATGGCACGAAGGCCCCGGCTACTGTTCCAGGGCCTGATTGAAGGGAACGTGGAATTCCTGGCACAGAGCGTCCACGGCGCTGCGGGCGTCAAGGGTGACGAAACCGAGCTCCAGAACCAGCACCTGATACACGCCACGCTTGAAGGCTTCTTCACCCAGATGCGCGGAATGTTCCCGCGTAGTGCTGAGAAAGCGTACCCACGAGGTCAGCACGATCCAGGCATTGATGGTCAGCGATTCGATCTGCGCAGCTTCCATGGCCAGAATCCCGGCATCGACGAAGCCACGGTATATCGCCTGGCCCTGGCGCAGGCAGCGCTCGGAAAAGCGCCGGTAGCGGGCTGCCAGTTCGGGGTCGCTTTCCAGCAGGTGTTCCAGGTCACGGTGCAGGAAGCGGTAGTTCCACATCGCCGCGAGCAGCGCCTTGAGATAGAAGCGCTTGTCCTCGACCGTGGCCCTGCGGCCCTGCGGCGGGCGCAGGAAGCTGTCCACCAGCTCTTCGTACTGGCTGAACAACAGGGCGATGATCGCCTGCTTGTTGGGGAAGTGGTAGTAGAGGTTGCCGGGCGAGATTTCCATGTGCGCGGCAATGTGGTTGGTACTGACGCTGCGTTCGCCCTGCTGGTTGAACAGCTCCAGGCTGTTCTGCACGATGCGCTCTCGGGTCTTCATGCGCGGGGCCATGTTCAGCTCCCAGTCTGCGGGCTTTCGATAATGGGCCATCATACGGTCAATCATGCCGGCGATGCACCGTTTGCGCCGATGAAAAAAGTCGCACCATGGTACGAATTAGAGTATAGGCTCTAGGGACTTCGAGCCCAGACGGGAGACCACCGTGACCTCGCCCATCGCCTTGCCTCCTGTGCATTCCGACACCGACCTGGAAACGACGTTCGCCGCACAGCGCCAAGCCTTTGCCGGCAACCCCATGCCACCGGCAGCACAGCGGCGGCAGTGGCTGAAAAGCCTGCGCGAGGCATTGCTGGCCGACCAGCAGGCACTGATCGGAGCCATCGATGCCGACTTCAGCGGCCGCAGTGCCGACGAAACGCTGTTGGCCGAGCTGCTACCTTCGGTGCAAGGCATTCGCCATGCCGAGCGCCACCTGCAGCGCTGGATGCGCCCGGCCCGACGCGCCGTGGGCCTGGCCTTCCAGCCGGCCAGCGCTCGCGTGCTGTACCAGCCGCTGGGCGTGGTGGGCATCATCGTGCCGTGGAACTACCCGCTGTTTCTCGCCATCGGCCCGCTCACCGGCGCCCTGGCCGCCGGCAACCGGGTCATGTTAAAGCTGAGCGAAGCTACGCCGGCCAGCGGCGCAGCCCTCAAAGCACTCCTTGAACGAGTATTCCCCGAGGACCTGGTCAGCGTGGTACTGGGCGAGGTCGAGGTCGGCCAGGCGTTCGCCCGCCTGCCCTTCGACCACCTGCTGTTCACCGGCGCTACCAGCATCGGCCGCCAGGTCATGTTGGCCGCCGCGCAAAACCTGACCCCGGTGACCCTGGAACTGGGCGGCAAGTCGCCCGCCATTGTCTCGGCCAACGTACCGCTGGACGCAGCTGCCGAGCGCATCGCCTTCGGCAAGACCCTCAATGCCGGCCAGACCTGCGTCGCCCCCGACTACGTGTTGGTACCGCGCGAGCGCCTGAACGACTTCGCCGATGCCTACCGTAACGTCGTCAAGCGCATGTACCCACGCATCGCCGACAACCCCGACTACAGCGCCATCATCAACCCACGGCAGTTGCAGCGCCTGCAGCACCTGCTGGACGATGCCCGTGGCAAGGGCGCCCAGGTGCTTGACCTGTATGCCGACGAGACGCGCCAGGGCCGACGCCTGCCGCCGCACCTGCTGACCAGGGTCAACGACAGCATGCAGGTGATGCAGGACGAGATCTTCGGCCCGCTGCTGCCGCTGGTGCCCTACGACCACCTCGACGATGCCCTGGCCTACATCAATCAGCGCCCACGCCCACTGGCGCTGTACTACTTCGGCTACGACCGTAGCGAGCAGCAGCATGTGCTGCAGCACAGCCACTCCGGCGGCGTGTGCCTGAACGATACCTTGCTGCACGTGGCCCAGGACGACTTGCCGTTCGGCGGGGTCGGCCCCTCAGGCATGGGGCATTACCATGGCCACGAAGGCTTCCAGACCTTCAGCAAGGCCAAGGCGGTATTGGCCAAGCAGCGCCTGAATGCTGCGCGGCTAATCTACCCGCCCTATGGCAAGGCCTTGCAGCGACTGGTCTACAAGCTGTTCATCCGCTGATGCAGCGCCGCGACCTATTGCGCTTCAGTCTCGGCGCCAGCCTTTTCCTGAGCACCGCCAGCCTGGTCGGCTGCAGCGCGCAAACGCCCGCGGCCGGTTACCAGGTGCTGCGTGACGATGACCTGCCAGCCCTGCTTGCGCTGATTCCGGTGGTGCTCGCGGGCACCGCAGCGAGTGACGAAAAGGTGCTGCAAAGCCTCGACCACAAGCTGGCTGCGCTATCGCCAGAAATGCTCAAGCTCACCCGGCAATTGTTCGATGTACTCAACCTGCCGCTGACCCGCGGCCCGCTGACCGGGATCTGGGGGGCCTGGGAACAGGCAAGCGACGCGCAGGTCACGGCATTTCTGCAACGTTGGCAGGACAGCTCGCTGAACCTGCTGCGCATGGGGCATGCCTCACTGCTGCAACTGTTGCAAATGGCCTGGTACGAGCGCCCGGAAGCCTGGGCCGCCTGCGGCTACCCCGGCCCACCCAAGATCTGACAACAAGAGCATCCTCAATGCCTGTAACCGACCCGTTTCGCCAAGGCCTCGAACGTGGCTGGATCACCCATGACGGCTCACGCCTGGAACAGGACCTGACGCTGGAGACCGATATCGCCGTGATCGGCAGCGGTGCTGGTGGCGCCACCAGCGCGCAGATGCTCAGCGCAGCAGGCTACAAGGTGCTGCTGATCGAGGAAGGTCCACTGAAGACCAGCAGCGACTTCCATCTGCTGGAAAACGAGGCCTACGCCAGCCTCTACCAGGAAGGCCTGGGGCGAATGAGCAAGGATGGCGCCATCACCATTCTGCAAGGCCGCGCCGTGGGCGGAACCACCCTGATCAACTGGACATCGAGCTTTCGCACACCACCGCCGACCCTGGCGCACTGGGCAATGGAGCACAACGTCAGCGGGCTGGGGGAAGCACAATTACAGCCCTGGTTCGAGCGTATCGAGCACGATCTGGGTATCACACCCTGGGCAATGCCTGCGAACGCCAACAACGACGTACTGCGGCGCGGCTGTGAAACACTCGGCTACCGCTGGGCGGTGATCCCGCGCAATGTGCGCGGTTGCTGGAACCTCGGCTACTGCGGCATGGGCTGCCCGGTCAACGCCAAGCAGTCAATGCTGGTCACGCGCATACCGGCGACCCTGGAGAATGGCGGCGAGCTGCTGTACCTCGCCCGCGCGGAACGCTTCGAGCACAACGGCGAGCGCATCGCCCGGCTGCAATGCCAGGCCCTGGATGCGCAAGGCATCCACCCCACAGGCCGGCAGATCAGCGTGCGCGCCCGTCACTACATCGTCGCCGGTGGCGGTATCAACAGCCCGGCCCTGCTGCTGCGCTCCAAGGCCCCCGACCCGCATGGGCGGCTGGGCAAACGGACCTTCCTGCACCTGGTCAACTTCAGCGCTGCGCGCTTCGACGCGCGTATCGACCCTTACTACGGTGCTCCGCAATCGATCTACAGCGACCACTTCCAGTGGCAGGGCGGCGTCGATGGGCCGGTGGGCTACAAGCTGGAGGTGCCGCCCTTGCATCCGGCACTGGCCAGCACCCTGCTCGGTGGCCATGGCAGCGAAAATGCCAGGCGCATGGCCGAACTCCCTCACACCCACGTGATGCTGGCGTTGCTGCGGGACGGTTTTCACCCCGAAAGCACCGGTGGCACGGTGGAGTTGCGCGGTGACGGCTCGCCGGTGCTGGATTATCCGGTCACCGACTACCTGCGCGACGGCCTGCGCCGCGCCTTCCACAGCATGGCGCAGATCCAGCTCGCTGCGGGCGCGGCGCAGGTCACCCCGGTACACAGTGACGCCAGCGCCGCTGCCAACCTTGATGAGGCCCGACGGATGATCGACGGCTTGCGCCTGGAGCCATTTCGCACCCGGCTGGGCAGCGCCCATGTCATGGGGGGCTGCACAATGGGTGACGACCCGCGCCAGGCGGTGTGCGACAGTCTCGGTCGTCACCATCAGCTAGCAAACCTGTCGATTCATGACGGTTCGCTGTTCCCCACCAGCATCGGCGCCAACCCGCAGCTGTCGGTCTATGCCATCAGCGCCATGCTCAGCGAAGCCTTGGCCGCCCGCCTGGCACAGAGTGCATGACAACAAATACACGCCCTGTCTATAGTGCCATCAGCCGGCCGCATGACTTGGCCGGGCGCAATCGCTGCGCTACCATCCGACTCCCCAACGCACTCCAGCCAGGATGACGCGATGAACCGAGTGTTGTACCCGGGTACTTTCGACCCCATTACCAAAGGCCATGGCGACCTGGTCGAGCGCGCTTCGCGCCTGTTCGACCACGTGATCATCGCGGTGGCGGCCAGCCCGAAGAAAAACCCCCTGTTCCCGCTGGAACAACGGGTCGAGCTTGCCCGTGAGGTCACCAAGCACCTGCCCAATGTCGAAGTCATCGGCTTCTCCTCGCTGCTGGCGCACTTCGCCAAGGAACAGGGTGCGAACGTGTTCCTGCGTGGCCTGCGCGCAGTGTCGGACTTCGAATACGAGTTCCAGCTGGCAAACATGAACCGGCAACTGGCACCCGACGTCGAGAGTCTGTTCCTAACGCCTTCGGAGCGCTATTCGTTCATTTCCTCGACGTTGGTACGGGAAATAGCCGCATTGGGCGGAGATATCAGCAAGTTCGTCCACCCGGTGGTGGCCGAGGCGCTGACCGAACGCTTCAAGAAGTAACCTTGCACGCCTGATCATCGCGCCCGCGTGCACTGCGGGCGCGAATGCGGCACAATTGTGCCCAAAGCGTTGAACATGCCCGGGCGATGCGCCCCGGCCGGAGTCCCCATGTCCCTGATCATCACCGACGATTGCATCAACTGCGACGTCTGCGAACCCGAGTGCCCGAACGAGGCCATCTCCCAAGGCGAAGAGATCTACGTGATCGACCCGAACCTGTGCACCCAATGCGTCGGTCACTACGACGAGCCGCAGTGTCAGCAGGTCTGCCCGGTCGACTGCATCCCGCTGGATGAAGCGCACCCGGAGACCGAAGACGAACTGATGGCCAAGTATCGCCGGATCACCGGCAAGGCCTGATCGCTGCCTGGCAAAGGCTTCGCCCTTGTTCGCGGGTAAACCCGCTCCCACAGGTACAGCGCAGGCCCCACGGGCATTGCAATACCTGTGGGGCGGGCCGCAGCGGCCTCAGGCTTCAGCGCTGGCAGCGCGGGCAGAACACGCTGGCCCGTTGCCCCAGCTTGACCTCGCGCAGGGCTGTGCCACACAGCTTGCACAGTTCCCCGCCCCGCCCGTAGACGAACAATTCCTGCTGGAAGTAGCCCGGTTGCCCGTCGCCACCGATGAAGTCGCGCAAGGTCGTGCCGCCCTGCTCGATGGCCGCCGCCAGCACCCGTTTGATTTCGATCGCCAGCTTCAGATAACGCGCCCGGGAAATCCCACCCGCCTCGCGGCGCGGGTCGATTCCGGCGGCAAACAGCGCCTCGGTCGCGTAGATGTTGCCCACCCCTACCACCACGGCGTTGTCCATGATGAAGGGTTTGACCGCCATCGAACGCCCGCGCGACAGCTGGAACAGGCGCTCGCCGTCAAACAGATCGGTCAACGGCTCCGGCCCCAGGCGCAACAACAACTCGTGGTTGAACGGGTCGAGACTCCAGAGCATGGCACCGAAGCGTCGCGGGTCGGTGTAACGCAGCATCAGCCCCGACTCCAGTTCGATGTCGACATGTTCATGCTTGGCCGCTGGCAAGCCCAGTTCCACCAGGCGCAGGTTGCCCGACATGCCCAGGTGGCTGATCAAGGTACCCACCTCGGCATTGATCAACAGGTACTTGGCCCGCCGCTCGACGCTGAGGATGCGCTGCCCGGAGAGGCGCACGTCGAGGTCCTCGGGGATTGGCCAGCGCAGGCGCCGGTCTCGCACCACCACACGGCTGACGCGCTGGCCTACCAGATGGGGGGCAATCCCGCGCCGGGTGGTTTCGACTTCAGGTAATTCCGGCATGGATCAGTGCCCGCCCAGCTCGCGAATGTTCTGTTTCAGGGTTTCGAAGTCGTACTCCGACAAACCGATATAGTCCAGCACCAGCGGGCCGACCGCATTCCACTCATGGTCGACGTTCTGGTTGCCCAGCACGCGATACGAGGCGCAGATGTGCTCGGCCATCTTGAGCACGGCCAGCAGGTTCTTCAACTGGCTCTGGGTATTGCGCGACGAGTCTTCGCGGAAGACTGCCAGGGCGTTATGGTGGTTCGCGATGGCCGCGCTGATGTGCTCCGGCAGGCGCCAGGACTTGGCCGTGAAGTAGCCAACCACAGAATGGTTGGTGTTGAAGACGCGGTTCTCGGTATCGACCACGCGCGTTTCCTCAGTGGCCTTGGCATAGGCGTCTTCAAGCACCTGCATGTACTCGGGGAAGCGCTTGAGCATCAGCGGTACGCCGCAGTCGTGGAACAGGCCGAGTGTGTAGGCCTCGTCGGCAGCCTGGATGCCGGTGCGCTTGGCCAGGGTCAGACAGGTCATGGCCACGTCCTGGGCGGTATCCCAGAAGCGGTTGAGGGTGACGATGGTCTCGTCGCTCATCTCGCCCTTGATCGACTGCGCGTTGATCAGGTTGATGATCGAACGGCTGCCCAGCAGGTTCACCGCACGCTGGATCGAGCCGATCTTGTTCGAAAGACCGAAGTGCGGCGAGTTGACCAGCTTGAGCAAGGCACCGGCCAGGCCAGGGTCCTGGGAAATCAGCTTGGCGATGGTTTCCAGGTCCGGGTCAGGCATGTACTGCTCGAACTGCAGATCGACCATGATCTGAGGTTGCGGCGGAATGGTAATGCCTTGCAAGGCTTGCTGGATCTGTTCGGCGCTGAGTTCTTGGGACATACGTACACACTCGTGAAGGACCAGCGAGTTTAACCCCCTGGGGCTCGCCTTGACAGGTGCAGCGCCTGGGAGATCGAGCGCCGCGCGGGCGGCGCTCGATCTCCCAGGCGCCACACCTCTAAAGGCGAAAACAAGGCAGACAGGCTATACTCCCGCTCTTTTTTCCGGAGCGACGTCATGTCCCTGCCCAGCCTTCGCCTCAAAGCCAATGCCGACCGCCGCCTGCGCGCCGGCCACCTGTGGGTCTACAGCAACGAAGTCGACGTTTCCGCGACCCCGCTGCAAGGCTTCCAGGCCGGTCAGCAGGCAGTACTCGAAGCTGCCAACGGCAAGCCGCTGGGCATCGTCGCACTGAGCCCGAACAACCTGATCTGCGCCCGCCTGTTGTCGCGTGACATCAAGCTGCCGCTGGACAAGTCGTTGCTGGTACACCGCTTGAACGTGGCCCTGTCCCTGCGCGAGCGCCTGTTCGACCAACCTTGCTACCGCCTGGTGTACGGTGATTCCGACCTGCTGCCGGGCCTGGTAGTCGATCGTTTCTACGACATCCTCGTGGTGCAACTGGCCTCGGCCACCATGGAAGCGCACAAGGATGACGTGATCGCCGCCCTGATTCAGGTGCTCAAGCCCAGCGGCATCCTGTTCAAGAACGACTCCGCCGCCCGCGACGCCGAAGGCCTGCAGCGCTATGTCGAAACCGTCTACGGCGAAGTGCCGGACTGGGTCCCGCTGGAAGAGAACGGCGTCAAGTTCGAAGCCCCGGTACGCGAAGGCCAGAAGACCGGCTGGTTCTATGACCACCGCATGAACCGCGCGCGCCTGGCCCCCTACGTCAAAGGCAAGCGCGTGCTCGACCTGTTCAGCTACATCGGTGGCTGGGGCGTGCAGGCCGGCGCGTTCGGCGCCAGCGAAGTATTCTGCGTGGATGCTTCGGGCTTTGCCCTGGATGGTGTCGAGCGTAACGCCGCACTGAACGGTATCAGCGAGAAGCTGACCTGCATCGAGGGCGACGTGTTCGAGGCCCTGCGCGAGCTGAAGGCTGCCGAAGAGCGCTTCGACGTGATCATTGCCGACCCACCCGCCTTCATCAAGCGCAAGAAGGACCTGAAAAACGGCGAAGCGGCCTACCGCCGCCTCAATGAACAGGCCATGCGCATGCTGACCAAGGACGGCATCCTGGTCAGCGCCTCGTGCTCGATGCACCTGCCCGAGGACGATCTGCAGAACATCCTGCTGACCAGCGCTCGCCACCTTGACCGCAACTTGCAATTGCTGGAGCGCGGCGGCCAAGGCCCGGACCACCCCGTGCACCCGGCCATTGCCGAAACCCGCTACATCAAGAGCATCACCTGCCGGTTGCTGCCAAACAGCTGACCCGCGCGGTCTGGGGCGCAATGCGCCCCAGGCCGGTATCAGATTTCCAGCACCTGCGACGCGATCCCGAAGTACACCAGCACCCCCGCTGCATCGGCGATCGAAGTCACCAGCGGACCACTGGCAGTCGCCGGGTCGAGCTTCAGGCGTGTGAACAGGAACGGCAGGCTCATGCCGATCAGGCTGCCGACCAACACGATCACCAGCATGCTACTGGCTACGATCAAGGCAACGTCCGCGCCACCCCGCAATGCTCCCAGCGATGCCACCGCCAGGGCCATGGTGCCGCCGAGCGCCAACGCCACCCCGCATTCGCGGCCCAGCATGCGCATCCAGTCACGCATGACCACCTCTCCCGTCGCCAGCGCCCGCACCATCAAGGTGGCCGACTGCGCCCCGGCGTTCCCCCCGCTGTCCACCAACAGAGGCAGGAAGAACACCAGCACGATATGCGCGGCGATGGTTTCTTCAAAGGCGGCTATGCCGGCGCCGGAAAACAGGTTGCCGAACACCAGCAGCACCAGCCACAGCACTCGCTTGCGGTAAAGCAGACCGACAGTGGCATTGCGCAGGTTGCCGACGTGATTGGTGATCGATGCGCCTTTGTGGAAGTCTTCGGTCGCCTCCTGGCGAAGCTTGTCCAGCGCTTCGCTGGCCTGGTCACGCGAGAGTGGTTCTTTACAGCGAATGCAGTTTGCGCAGACAGAGTACATACGAGTCTCCAGGCGCCGACGCAGGCACCCGCAAACCTCGAACTCAGGGGTTCAAGCCTTCGCAAGCCCTGGCAACAACGCGCTCAGTGCCAATTTACAAGTTCGTGGTGAACTGAAACTGGGAAGGTCCATTGAAGTGATTTCTCGTGAAGCCGCACATGCGGCGCGGAGGATGATAACCAGCGCGATTGGCAGGGTCTGCCACGCAGGCAGCGTTTCAGAGGCGTCCTACAAGCAGCCGGGAATCACTCTCAAACCACCGTCCAGGCACATCTTCATTCCCTCGCCGCGCCAGCGGTGTAGAATCGGCCTATTCATCGCCAGTCATCCCCGGCGGGTTTATGAGCTCTGGCCAAGCACGCGGCGATCCCGCGCGGTCTTCGGCCCCATCCGTGCCAGTGGCAACCGGCCTGCGGTACAAAGGACAAGAGAAGCTCACTCCCCTTTTTGTGACCTGATTAAGCCGCCAGGAGTGTTTCATGCCTGATTATCGTTCCAAGACTTCCACCCAAGGCCGCAACATGGCCGGCGCCCGCGCCCTGTGGCGCGCCACCGGGATGAAGGACGAAGACTTCAAGAAACCGATCATCGCCATCGCCAACTCGTTCACCCAGTTCGTCCCGGGCCACGTGCACCTGAAGGACCTGGGCCAGCTGGTCGCCCGCGAAATCGAACGCGCCGGTGGCGTGGCCAAGGAATTCAACACCATCGCGGTCGACGACGGTATCGCCATGGGCCACGACGGCATGCTGTACTCGCTGCCAAGCCGCGAGATCATCGCCGACGCCGTCGAGTACATGGTCAACGCCCACTGCGCCGATGCCATCGTCTGCATCTCCAACTGCGACAAGATCACCCCCGGCATGCTGATGGCTGCCCTGCGCCTGAACATCCCGGTGATCTTCGTTTCCGGCGGCCCGATGGAAGCCGGCAAGACCAAACTGGCCAGCCACGGCCTGGACCTGGTCGACGCCATGGTCATCGCCGCTGACTCCACGGCCTCCGACGAGAAGGTCGCCGAGTACGAGCGCAGCGCCTGCCCGACCTGCGGTTCGTGCTCCGGCATGTTCACTGCCAACTCGATGAACTGCCTGACCGAAGCCTTGGGCCTCGCCCTGCCAGGCAACGGTTCGACCCTGGCCACCCACGCCGACCGCGAGCAGCTGTTCCTCACCGCTGGCCGCACCATCGTCGAACTGTGCAAGCGCTACTACCAGGAAAACGACGAGTCGGTGCTGCCGCGCAGCATCGCCAACTTCAAGGCGTTCGAAAACGCCATGATGCTCGACATCGCCATGGGCGGTTCGACCAACACCATCCTGCACCTGCTGGCTGCAGCCCAGGAAGGTGAAGTCGAGTTCGACCTGCGCGACATTGATCGCCTGTCGCGCAAGGTGCCGCAGCTGTGCAAGGTGGCGCCGAACATCCAGAAGTACCACATGGAAGACGTGCACCGCGCCGGCGGCATCTTCAGCATCCTCGGTTCGCTGGCCCGTGGTGGCCTGCTGCACACCGACCTGCCGACCGTGCACAGCCGCAGCATGGAAGAAGCCATCGCCAAGTGGGACATCACCCAGACCGATGACGAAGCCGTGCACACCTTCTTCAAGGCAGGTCCGGCCGGCATCCCGACCCAGACCGCGTTCAGCCAGTCGACCCGCTGGGAAACCCTCGACGACGACCGTGAAAACGGCTGTATCCGCAGCTTCGAGCACGCCTATTCGCAAGAAGGTGGCCTGGCCGTGCTGTACGGCAACATCGCCCTGGACGGCTGCGTGGTGAAAACCGCCGGCGTCGACGAGTCGATCCACGTGTTCGAAGGCACCGCGAAGATCTTCGAGAGCCAGGACAGCGCCGTGCGCGGCATCCTCGCCGACGAAGTGAAGGCCGGCGACATCGTGATCATCCGTTACGAAGGCCCGAAAGGCGGCCCGGGCATGCAGGAGATGCTCTACCCGACTTCGTACCTGAAGTCCAAAGGCCTGGGCAAGGCCTGCGCCCTGCTCACCGACGGTCGCTTCTCGGGCGGCACCTCGGGCCTGTCGATCGGTCATGCCTCGCCGGAAGCCGCTGCTGGCGGCGCCATCGGCCTGGTGCGCGACGGCGACAAGGTACTGATCGACATCCCTAACCGTTCGATCAACCTGCTGGTCAGCGACGAAGAGCTGGCCCACCGTCGCATCGAGCAGGACAAGAAGGGCTGGAAACCGGCGGAAGTACGCCCGCGCAAGGTAACCACTGCGCTGAAGGCCTACGCCCTGCTGGCGACCAGTGCCGACAAGGGTGCTGTGCGTAACAAGGCGATGCTCGAAGGGCTTTGAGGCTCTGAAAGCGTGAACGAAGAACCGGCGCCCTTGGCGCCGGTTTTTTTATGCCTGTACCGGCCCTTTCGCGGGCTTGCCCGCGAAAGGGCCGGTACAGATATCCCCAGGCTTACTGGATCTGCTCCGGCGTCACGATCACCCAGTTCTTGTCCGCCGTCACCGGTAACCCTTCCTTGGCCTGCGCCGCCGCATTCTTCGCGATCATCCCGTTCAACTGGTCCATGTACTTGGCCTTGCGGTTGATCCACAGGTGGATGCCGCCCTTGTTCACATCCACGCCATGGAACTGCATGTAGCCATCGCTGGTCGGCGTATCGCCTCCCACCAGCACCGGCTTCTTCCATTCATCAATATAGGTCAGGATCGCCGCCTGCTTGCCTGCCATCCAGGTGGCCGGGGTCCACAGGTAAGGCGTCAGCTCAAGCCCTTCGTTGGCCTTGGCGTCATATTGCCCGGCAGTGATCTGCTTGCGTGCCGTGGTCAGCTGGCCACTGGCGCGATCCTTGAGCAACAGACTGACGCCAATCACGTTCTGCGGTTTGACGTTGTAGCCGTACTTAGGATCGGAAGCGACCATGCGCACCAGCTCTTCGGACGCCGCCGAGATCACATAGACCTCGATACCATTCTCCATCAGCTTGTTGTACAGCTCGGCCTGGCCAGTGAAGACCTTCGGCGGCTGCACCTCGATGGTCTTGACCTGGTCGCCTTCGAAATAGGTGCTGGGGATCGGCTTGGTGGAGGCCATCAGCTCGTCGACCTGAGCCTTGAGTTCCTTGAGCGTGAAGCCGGCAAACACCTGTGCCACCCATGGGTAGCAGACCATGTCGTCGATTTCGCACAGCCGGTAGTAGTAGCTGAACAGGCTTTCCTTGTGCTCGGCCGTGTCCTTGAACGGAATCAGCTTGAGCGACGGGTCGAGTTTGTCGCGGGTCAGCAGCCCCTTGTTCTCCATGAACGGCAGCAGCGCTTCTTCGAGGTCGTAGCGGTAGCTGGTGTTGTCCATGTCAAAGACTGCGTAGTTACCTTTATTGGCATTGGCGGCAATCATGGCGTCGAGCTGCCTGGCCGCATCGGCGGGCCAGTGCTTGAGCTCGGTAGCGAAGCTTTCGATACTGAACAGCAGGGACAGGCCGAGGGCGACGGCTTTCGGAGCGAACTTCATGTGCAGATCTCCTGAAATGACCTGCAAACGCTAGTGCAACACTCGCCGCTTGCAGGCCCTCACAGCGACCTGCACGCAGCTGTAAACGTCTTGTTCATTGCTATTTGCGACAGCCTGTTATTCCATAAACGACTAAGCAAATTACCTTTGGGTATAAATTCGTTTGTTTTCAGGCTGTTAGCATTTCCGTTCGCAATCGCTCACCAGAGGCGATGCCTCTTCTGCTTTTTCCTGGAGCTTCAATGAACCTGCCGTTGTCTCTCAACCTGCTGGCGTTCCTGGCCTTGCTGCTGGGCCTGGCGCAAACCCGCCGCACCGACTGGAGCCTGGCCAAGAAGGTCCTGCTGGGCCTGGCACTGGGCGTGGCGTTCGGCCTGGCCCTGCACACCCTTTACGGCGCCGGCCACCCGATACTCAAGGCCACCATCAGCTGGCTCGACCTGGTCGGCAACGGCTACGTCGGGCTGCTGCAGATGATCGTCATGCCGCTGATCTTCGCCTCGATCCTCAGCGCCGTGGCCCGCCTGCACAACGCCTCGTCGCTGGGCCGCATCAGCGTGCTGAGCATCGGCACGCTGTTGCTGACCACCGCCATTGCCGCACTGATCGGCATTGTCCTGACCAACCTGTTCGGCCTGAGCGCCGAAGGGCTGGTGGCCGGCGCTCAGGAAAGCGCGCGCATGCAGGTTATCCACAGCGATTACGTGGGCAAGGTCGCCGACCTGAATATCCCGCAGTTGCTGCTGTCGTTCATCCCGAGCAACCCGGTCGGCGACCTGGCCAGGGCCAAGCCGACCTCGATCATCAGCGTGGTGATCTTCGCCGTGTTCGTCGGCCTGGCCGCGCTGCAGCTGATCAAGGACGACGCCGAGAAAGGCGAGCGCGCCCTGTCGGCCATCGATACCCTGCAAGCCTGGGTGATGCGCCTGGTGCGCGTGGTCATGAAGCTCACCCCTTATGGCGTGCTGGCGCTGATGACCAAGGTGGTGGCCAGTTCGAACCTGGAAGACATCCTCAAGCTCGGCAGTTTCGTGGTGGTGTCGTACCTGGGCCTGGCGTTGATGTTCGTGGTCCACGGCATCATCCTCGCGGCTACCGGCGTGAGCCCGCTGCGTTTCTTCCGCAAGGTCTGGCCGGTGCTGAGCTTTGCCTTCACCAGCCGCTCCAGCGCCGCCAGCATCCCGTTGAACATCGAAGCGCAAACCCGCCGCCTGGGCGTGCCGCAGTCGATTGCCAGCTTCAGTGCCTCGTTCGGCACAACCATTGGCCAGAACGGCTGCGCAGGCCTGTATCCGGCCATGTTGGCAGTGATGGTGGCACCAGCGGTGGGCATCGATACCTTCGACCCGCTGTGGATTGCGACCCTGGTGGCGATTGTGACGCTGAGTTCGGCGGGGGTTGCCGGCGTAGGTGGTGGTGCAACCTTCGCCGCGCTTATCGTGCTGCCGGCCATGGGCCTGCCGGTCGAGCTGGTGGCGCTGCTGATTTCGGTGGAGCCGCTGATCGACATGGGCCGCACGGCGTTGAACGTGAATGGCTCGATGACCGCGGGCGTGGTCACCAGCCAACTGTTGAAAGAGACTGACAAGGGTGTGCTGGCCGGCGACGAGCATGCCGAGCTGAGCCACTCCTGATTGCACCGGGGCCGCTGCGCGGCCCTTCGCGGGCAAGCCCGCTCCCACAAGATCCCTGCTTACACCGTTCAATGTGGGAGCGGGCTTGCCCGCGAAGGGCTGCGAAGCAGCCCCGGCACGTTCAGATCTTGTCCCAAACCTCGAAGTGGTAGGCAGGCTTGCCTTCTTCAGCCTGAGCCTCGCTCGACACCCGCTTCCACTGGCCCTCATCGAATGCTGGGAACCAGGCATCCCCTTTCGGCGCCAACTCGACCCGCGTCAGGTACATCCGGCTGACCAGCCCCTTTTCCAGCGCCTGCCCATACAGCTGCGCCCCGCCAATCAGCATCAGCTCACCAACGCCTTGCTCGCGCGCCCACTGCTCGGCCCGCGCCACTGCTGCCTCCAGCGAGGCGAACACCTCGGCGCCGGCCAGTTCCAGCCCTGCCTGCCGGCTGACCACGATATTCAACCGCCCCGGCAACGGCCGGCCCAGTGAATCCCAGGTCTTGCGCCCCATGATGATCGGCTTGCCCAGGGTGGTGGCCTTGAAGTACTTGAAGTCCCCCGGCAGGTGCCAGGGCATGGAGTTGTCGATGCCGATCACGCGGTTCTCGGCGTGGGCCGCGATCAGGCTGAGGGGGAGTGATGTATTCATGCCAGCGAGGATAGCACCGGGCGCGTGGGTTATGCTTCTGCCCTGAACCACGCAATGGAAGACCTTGTGACTGTACCGACACCACTGGACAAGCGCTGGCTCACCGAAGCGGTACGCCTGCGCGAAGAACACGCAGGCCTCCTGGACGACCAGGAGGCCAACCGCCACGCCCGTCAGCAGGGCGGCGACCTGGCGGCGCGCATCGAAACCCGTGCACTTTGGCTGGCCGAGCGCGATGGCATGACCACGGCCTTGCGCCACTGGAAGCAGGGCGCACGCCTGGCGCTGCTGGCCCTGATGCTGCTGGCCGTGTTCAGCGGTGCGGGCCTGGCCTTCGCCGCCCTCGGTGACGGGCAGCGTCCGGTCAATGTGTTCTGGGCCCTGGGCAGCCTGCTCGGGCTCAACCTGCTGATGTTGCTGGGCTGGGCCGTGGGTTTTGCCTTGAGCGGCGAGCACGGCGCCAGCCTCGGCCGCCTGTGGTTGTGGTTGAGTGAACGCTTCGCCCGCGACGCCAAGGCCGCGCACCTGGCACCGGCACTGCTGGTGCTGCTGCAACGCCAGCGCCTGAACCGCTGGCTGCTTGGCGCCCTTGTGCACAGCCTGTGGCTGCTGGCGATGGTCGCGGCCCTGGTCATGCTGCTGACCCTGCTGGCAACCCGCCGCTACGGCTTCGTCTGGGAAACCACGCTACTTGCCGCCGATCCGTTCATTCACTTGACTCAAGCCCTCGGCGCAGTGCCCGCGCTGCTCGGTTTCGCCGTGCCGGACGAGGCCATGATCCGCGCCAGCGGCGACACCCTCCCCGCCCTGGCTATCGCCCGCCAGGCCTGGGCCAGCTGGCTGCTCGGCGTGGTGCTGGTGTACGGCCTGCTGCCACGCCTGCTGCTGGCCGGGCTGTGCCTGTGGCGCTGGCGCCAGGGCCGCGCCCAGCTGACGCTTGACCTCAGCCTGCCCGGCTACGCGCAATTGCGCGACGCCTTGATGCCACGCAGCGAACGCATCGGCGTGCAGGATGCCGCCCCCGATGCGCTGCCGCAATTCCAGGCTGGCCAGCTGGAAAGCGGCAGCAGCGGCGCGCTGCTGGTGGGCCTGGAACTGGACGACCAGCACCCCTGGCCACCCGCCCTGCCCAAGGTTGTGACCGACGCTGGCGTGCTCGATAGCCGCGAATCACGCAACAAGCTGCTCGAACAGCTCAGCCGTTTTCCGCCGGCACGCCTGGCCATCGCCTGCGACCCACGCCGCTCGCCCGACCGCGGCAGCCTGGCGTTGCTCGCAGAACTGGCTCGCCATGCCGGCGCCACCCGCATCTGGCTGCTGCAGGCAGCCCCCGGCCAAGCCCTGGACGCCGAGCGCCTGGGCGACTGGCACGACGCCCTGGATCGCCTGGGCCTGCCCCATGCCGACACCTCGCCCCTGACCTGGCTGGAGCATGGCCATGACTGAGCCGCTGAAACTGGCCGTGGTCGGCCACACCAACGTCGGCAAGACCTCGCTGCTGCGCACCCTCACCCGCGACGTCGGCTTCGGCGAGGTCTCGCACCGCCCCAGCACCACCCGCCACGTCGAAGGTGCGCGGCTGTCGGTGGACGGCGAACCGCTGCTCGAGCTCTACGACACCCCCGGCCTGGAAGACGCCATCGCCCTGCTCGACTACCTCGATCGCCTGGAACGCCCCGGTGAGCGCCTGGACGGCCCGGCCCGCCTCGCACGCTTCCTGCAGGGCAGCGAGGCGCGCCAGCGCTTCGAGCAGGAAGCCAAGGTGCTGCGTCAGCTGCTGGCGAGCAATGCCGGCCTGTATGTGATCGACGCCCGCGAGCCGGTGCTGGCCAAGTACCGTGACGAGCTGGAAGTGCTGGCCAGCTGCGGCAAACCGCTGTTGCCGGTGCTCAACTTCGTCGCCAGCAGCCAGCACCGCGAGCCGCAATGGCGTGAAGCCCTTGCCCGGCTTGGGCTTCACGCATTGGTGCGGTTCGACAGCGTGGCGCCGCCGGAAGATGGCGAACGCCGGTTGTACGAGAGCCTGGCGCTGCTGCTGGAGGACGCCCGACCGGCCCTGCAACGGCTGATCGAAGACCAACAGGCCCAGCGCCTGGCACGCCAGCACAGCGGCAAGCGGCTGATCGCCGAACTGCTGCTCGACTGCGCCGCCTGCCGGCGCAGCGTCGAGGCCGAACCTGCCGCAGAAGCGCGAGCCATCGAGGCCTTGCGCGAGGATGTACGCCAGCGTGAGCAGCGCTGCGTCGAGGCACTGCTGAAGCTGTATGCCTTCCGCCGCGAGGATGCCAATGCCGGTGATTTGCCGCTGCTGAATGGCCGTTGGGGGGATGACCTGTTCAATCCCGAAACCCTGAAGTTGCTGGGTGTCCGTCTGGGCAGCGGCGTGGCGGCCGGGGCGGCGGCCGGGGCCGGCGTTGACCTGTTGGTTGGCGGCCTGACCCTCGGCGCGGCAGCGTTAGCCGGCGCGATCGCCGGTGGTGCGCTGCAGACTGCGCGCAACTATGGGTCGCGACTCATGGGCAAACTGAAGGGGCAGCGTGAGCTGACGGTGGATGACACGGTGCTGCGGCTGCTGGCATTGCGTCAGCAGCAACTGATGGTGGCGCTGGATAGCCGGGGGCATGCGGCGCAGGACAGCATCAAGCTGGGGGCCGTGGATGAAAAGGCTTGGCGAGAAGGCAAACTGCCAGAGGCCTTGAGCAAGGCGCGGGCGCATCCACAGTGGTCGACCCTTAATCCCGGGGCGAAGCTGAATCAGGCTGAGCGGCAGGAGCAGCTGGAAGCGCTGGTTTCACAGATCTGATTCAGCAGGTCTGGCCCTTTCGCGGGTTTACCCGCGAAAGGGCCGGTACAGGCATCATTCAGAGCAAGGCCAGTGCCTTATCCTTCAGCGTCCCAAGATCCATCACCGGTACCCCAACCTCCTTGGCCATCTCGTCCCATTCGCGCATCCGCAAGCTCACTGCGAACAGCGGATCCCGCTCGAACGCATCCGCCTCGGCCACGCTCATCACACCCCCTTGGTACTCCAGGGTGCGCCGGCTCGCCTCGCTCAACCGCTGGTAATACCCCGGCTGGCGCAAGGTCAGGTAGCGCTTGGCTTCCACGTGATACTGCACCAGCCGCGCCATGCGCTCGCCGAAGCCACAACGGCGCAGGTATTCGGCACCGATGCGCTCATGGCTGACCACGCCATAGCCCCCCATGCTGGCGTCACCGCCGCACAGGTGGCCGATGTCGTGGAAGAATGCCGCCAGTACCACTTCATCGTCGAAGCCCTCAGCCATGGCCAGTTGCGCAGCCTGGGACATGTGTTCGAGCTGATTGATGGCTTCGCCGATGTAGTCGTCGCTGCCATGCTGCTCATACAAGGAGAACAGCGTGTCGATGGTCTGGGTTGGCGTGGGCATGAGCTTCACTCCCGGGCTTATTGTTGCGCCACCTTCTCCGACTTGCCGTCATAGCGCTTGCGCCATTCGCTGAGGATCTCATCGCGGTGCTTCGAGGCCCAGGCAAAGTCGTTCTTGATCAGGCGCTGTTCATAATCGGCCGGCAATTCGGTCTGCGGCTTGGCGATACCTGGCGCGGCCAGTACGGCAAAGTTGTCCTTGTACAGTTCCATGGCCGCCGGGCTTGCCGAAAAATCAGCCAGGCGCTTGGCCGCGTCAGCCTTCGGCGAACCCTTGATCACGGCGGTCGCCTCGATCTCCCAGCCCAGGCCTTCCTTCGGCAGCACGATCTCCAGCGGCGCACCCTGGCGCTTGAGCTGCACGGCCGGGTACTCGAACGAGATGCCGATCGGGAACTCGCCCGCCGCCGCCAGCTTGCACGGCTTGGAGCCAGAGTGCACGTACTGGCCGATGTTCTGGTGCAAAGCGTCCATGTAAGCCCAGCCCTGAGACTCGCCGAAGGTCTGCAGCCAGGCGCTGACGTCGAGGAAGCCGGTGCCGGACGAGGCCGGGTTGGGCATGACGATCTTGCCTTTGTATTCCGGCTTGGTCAGGTCCTGCCAGCTCAGCGGCTTGCTCAGGCCCTGTTTCTCGGCTTCAACGGTGTTGAAGCAGAGGGTCGCGGCCCACACATCCATGCCGACCCAGGCGGGCGGGTTGGCGGCGTCGCGGTAGTTCGCCGAGATCTTGCCCAGGTCTTTCGGCGCGTAGGCTTCGAGCATGCCGTTCTGGTCGAGGATGGCCAGGCTGGAGGCGGCCAGGCCCCAGACTGCGTCAGCCTGCGGGCGGTCCTTTTCGGCCAGCAGCTTGGCGGTGATGATGCCGGTGGAGTCACGCACCCACTTGATCTCGATGTCCGGGTTGGCCTTTTCGAAGGCCTGTTTGTAGCTCTTGAGCTGCTCGGCTTCCAGGGCGGTGTACACGGTCAGCTGGGTGGCGGCGGCCGAAGCCTGCAGGCTGAAGACGGCGGATACGGCAGCGGCAAGTGCAAGGGGCTTGAACATGATGCGTTTCCTATCAGTGTGGGCAGTCGGTCAATGGCCGGAGGCGCGCTGGCGCCAGGCCTGGGAGCGGCGCAGCAGGCCGCGGGAAGCAGCGGCCAGCAGCAGCGAGGCGGCGGCGCTGGTCAGCAGGATCAGGGTCGACATGGCGGCGGCGCCGCCAACGTTGCCGGCATCGTCCATGTTCAACACAGCAACGGCGGCGAGGATGGTGTCGGGGCTGTAGAGGAAGATCGCCGCCGACACCGTGGTCATCGCCGAGACGAACAGGTAGCGAATGATGTCCAGCAGCGCCGGCAGGCAGATCGGCACGGTGACCCGCACGAAGTGCTTGTACAGCGGCGCCTTGAGCGACAACGCGGCGGCCTCGAACTCGCCGTCGAGCTGGCGCAGCGCGGTGGCAGCGGTCATCTGTGCGGTGGTCAGGTAGTGGGCGATGGTGCACAGCACCAGCAGCGCCATGCCGCCATAGAACACGTGCAACGGGTTGCCATTGAGGTTGAAGAAGAACACGTAGCCCAGGCCGAGCACCAACCCAGGCACCGCCATTGGGATGAAGCTGAGCAGACGCAGGGCTTGGTTGAGCAGGCGCTGGCCTTGGGTTTTCTCCATCAGGTAGGCACCGGTGAAGATCACGATGCTGCCGATCAGCGCGGTGCACAGGGCCATGGTCACGCTGTTGCGGTAGGCCAGCCAGCCGCCACCGGCGGTGTCGTCGAACAGGTAGTGCTTGAACGACAGGGTCAGGTTGTACGGCCAGAACGTCACCAGCGACGAGTACACCGCCATGCCAATCACTACCAGCAGCGCCGCGCAGACCAGTAGCACAATGGCCAGGAAGCAGGCATCACGGCAACGTGACGGGGTGGGCTCGAACACCTGGGCACGGCCGCTCATCGCCTGGCCCTGGCGCCGACGCAGCCAGGCATCGACGCCGAAGCTGAACAACGCTGGCAGCAACAGCACCATGCCGATCAGCGCGCCACGGCCGAACTGCTGCTGGCCGACCACCGCCTTGTAGGCTTCCAGCGCCAGTACCTGATAGTCGCCGCCGACCACGACCGGCACGCCGAAGTCGGTGATGGTCAAGGTGAATACCAGGCAGAACGCAGCGAACAGCGACTGACGCGTGGCTGGCCAGGTGATGCTGCAAAACGCCCGCCACGGCCCGGCACCCATGCTCGACGCGGCGTCGAACAGCCGCGCGTCAGCCAGCGACAGCGCCGAGAGCAGGATCATCAGCGCATGGGGGAAGGTGTAGATGGCCTCGCCGAGCACGATGCCCCAGAAGCCATAGATGTTGTCGCTGAACAGGCTGCGCAGCAGGCCTTGGTTGCCGAACAGATAGACCAGGGCAATTGCCGGGAGCATCGACGGCGCCAGCAGCGGCAGCAACGAGATGCCCCGCCACAGGCCTTTGGCCGGGATCAGCGTGCGCTGCAAGGCGTAGGCGAACAGGTAAGCCAGCGGCACCACGAGCACCGCCACGGTGCAGGCCATCGCCAGGCTGTTGCCGAGCAACCAGTGGAAGTTTGCGCTGGCAAACAGCTCGCGGGCGGCCAGCAAGCCACCGCCCTGGCCGGTTTCACCGCTGAAGCCTTTCCAGAAAATGGCCAGCAACGGCATCACCACGGCCAGCAGCAGCAGAACCAGCAGCAGGCTCTTGCCACCGACGACGAACAGGCGGTCACCCAGGGCGACGTCGCCGCGTGGTGCAGGCTTGGTCTGGGTCAGCGGCTGGGACATTGGCGCGGGCATCTCAGGCAAACACCTGCAGACTCTGCGGTGGCAGCGCCACCCAGATATCCTGCGAGCCCAAGCGCGGCATGGCCTCAGGCGCCAGTTCGGCGAGCAGGGCATGGCCGGGCAGGGCCTTGAGCTCGAAGCTCATGCGGCAGCGGTTGCCGAGGAAGGTAATTTCACGAACCTTGGCGGGGAACAGGTTTTCCTCATGCACCAATGGGTTCACGGCGATTGCCTCCGGGCGGCAGAACAGTCGGCCGCTGCGGGCAGTACCCGCGTTGGTCGCCAGGCGCATGCTCATGGCGCCGACCTGGGCATGGCTCTCGCTGCTGCGCTGGAACGGCAGCCAGTTGCCTTGACCGACGAACTCGGCGACGAACGGCGTGGCGGGCTGGTCGTAGATCTCCTGCGCAGTGGCGTATTGCTCCACCTGACCGTTGTTCATCACCGCGATGCGGTCGGCCATGAGCATGGCTTCGTCCTGGTTGTGGGTGACCATCAGCGTGGTGATGCCCAGCTTTCGCTGCAGCTGGCGCAGCTCGGTGCACAGGTGCTCACGCACCCGGGCATCCAGCGCCGACATCGGTTCGTCGAGCAGCAGCAGCGACGGCGACGGCGCCAGCGCACGGGCCAGGGCCACGCGTTGCTGCTGACCGCCGGACAGCTGGCCGGGGTATTTCTTTTCGCTACCCGACAGGCCAACCAGTTCGAGCATTTCTGCCACACGTTGACGGCTCTGGTCGCGGCTGCTGCCGGTCAGGCCGTAGGCGATGTTGGCTTCGACGGAAAGGTTGGGAAACAACGCATAGGACTGGAACAGGATGCCGTAGTCACGGGCCTGGGGCGGCAATTCGGAGATGTCGCGCTCACCGATGTACAGCGTGCCACGGTCCTGGCGTTCGAGTCCGGCGATGCAGCGCAACAGGGTGGTCTTGCCGCAACCGGACGGGCCGAGCAGGCAGACCAGCTCGCCAGCGGCGATGTCCAGAGACACATCGTTGAGCGCCGTGAAGGCACCGAAACGCTTGTGGATACCGCGCACTTTCATCTGTGCGCCTGGGGTTGCGTGGTTCATGGCAAGGCCTCATCGAACAAGTGAGGGCCATGCTAGGCGGGCTGTGCGAAGGTTCTGTGGCTTTCAGGCAAAAGACGCTGATAGTGGTATAGGCAGATTTTGTAGTGGCCTTCAGGCCCCCTTCGCGGGTAAACCCGCTCCCACAGGATCTCTTTAGCGCTTGAAGCCTGCGCGGTACCTGTGGGAGCGGGTTTACCCGCGAAGAAACCAACAATGATTTAGAGGTGCGAACCCACCACTTCCTGCGCCACACCCAGGAAAGCCGCCGGCAACCGGGCCTGGCGCCGTTCCTTCAGGCAATACAGGTACTCATGCATCACCGGCGCATTCTCCAACGCCAGCACCCTCAGTTCGGGGTTGTGCGGCACCTCATGGCGGGCAATAACGCTGATGCCGATGTTGCGCAGCACCGCCTCGCGGATCGACTCGCGGCTGCCAATTTCCAGTAACGCCCCGGCCTTGACCCCGGCATCCAGCATCATCTGCTCGGTCAGCTTGCGCGTGGTAGAGCCCTTTTCGCGCATCAGCAGGCAATGCTCCGCCACCACATCAATGCCTACCGCCTGGCGATGGGCCAGCGGATGATTACGGTGCACCGCCACCACCAGCGGGTCAATGCCGAGCACCCGCCGTACCAGCCGCGCATCCTCCAACAGCTGCGACGAGGCGGCGATATCCACCCGATAGTCCTCGAGCATCTCCAGCACCTGCTGCGAGTTGCCGATCTCCACCGCCACTTCGACCTGGGGCAGGCGCTCGCGAAAGATCTTCACCAGGTCGAGGATGTAGTACGGCGCAGTGGCGGCAATGCGCAAGCTGCCCTGGGCCTGGCCGCTGTTGCGCAACTCGAACTCGATGTCGGCCTCCTGCTGCAGCAGCGCCTTGACCATCGGCAGCAGGCGCACGCCCTCTTCGCTCAACACCAGGCGCCGGCCACCGCGGTAGAACAGCTCCACCGCATAGTGGCTTTCCAGGTTGCGAATCTGCGTGGTCACCGTCGGCTGGCTGAGCCCGAGCTTCTTCGCCGCCAGGGTGATGCTGCCCTGACGGGCCACCATGTAGAAGGCTTTGAGCTCGGCACTCAGCATTGCAGGACCTCATTTGCGCAACAGACGCAGACCGTTGAACACCACCAGCAGGCTCACGCCCATATCGGCGAACACCGCCATCCACATGGTGGCCATGCCGGCAAAGGTGATCGCCAGGAATATCGCCTTGATGCCCAGCGCCAGAACGATGTTCTGCGTCAGGATCGCCGCACTTTGGCGCGACAGCCTGACGAACGCAGGGATTTTGCGCAAGTCGTCGTCCATCAGCGCCACGTCGGCGGTCTCGATCGCCGTGTCGGTACCCGCTGCCGCCATGGCGAAGCCGATTTCGGCACGGGCCAGGGCTGGCGCGTCGTTGATGCCATCTCCGACCATACCCACCCGGTGCCCTTCGGCGTACAGCTGCTCGATGCTCTGCAGCTTGTCGGCCGGCAGCAGATTGCCTTCGGCGCGGTCGATACCCACCTGCGCGGCGATGGCCTGGGCGGTGTGCGGATTGTCGCCGGTCAACATGACGGTCTTGATGCCCAGCGCGTGCAATTCGGCGATCGCCTGGCGGCTGCTGTCCTTGACTGTGTCGGCCACGGCGAACAGTGCCAACGGCCCTGAACGGTCGAGCAGCAGGACGACGGTCTTGCCCTGGCGCTCCAGCGTATCCAGCTGTGCTTCGAGCGCGGCCGAGCACAGGCCCAACTCCTCGACCAGCCGGTGGTTGCCCAGGTGGTAGGTTTCGCCGTCGATATCACCGCGCACGCCGCGGCCGGCCAGGGCAGCGAATTCGCTGACCTCGCTCAGCGGCAAGTTCTGTGCCTTGGCGAATTGGGCGATGGCGCCCGACACCGGGTGATCGGAACGGTCGGCCAGGCTTGCTGCCAGCGCCTGGGCCCGGCTCTCGAACAGGGGCTCAAGCACCTTGGCATCGGTTTGCACCGGTTTGCCGTGGGTGATGGTGCCGGTCTTGTCCAGGGCCAGGAAATCCAGCTTGCGCCCGCCTTCCAGGTAGACCCCGCCCTTGATCAGGATGCCCTTGCGCGCCGCAGTAGCCAAACCGCTGACAATGGTCACCGGGGTCGAGATGACCAGCGCACAGGGGCAGGCAACCACCAGCAGCACCAGCGCACGGTACACCCAGTCGAACCAGGCACCTGCCATGAACAACGGCGGGATCAGCGCCACTGCCAGGGCCACGGCGAACACCACTGGGGTGTAGATGCGTGAGAACTGATCGACGAAACGCTGGGTAGGCGCACGCGCCCCTTGTGCCTCTTCGACGGCCTTGATGATGCGCGCCAGGGTCGACTGCCCGGCGGCTGCCGTCACGCGGTACTCCAAGGCACCGGCCTGGTTGATGGTACCGGCGAACAACTTATCGCCAATTGCCTTTTCCACTGGCAGGCTTTCGCCGGTGATCGGCGCCTGATCGACGCTGGATTGCCCACTGATCACTTGGCCATCCAGGCCGATGCGTTCGCCCGGTCGCACCCGTACCAGGGCGCCGATTGCCACCTCACGCACCTCCATCTCACGCCACTGGCCATCGGTCTGCTGCACCGTGGCCATGTCCGGAGCCAGCTGCATCAACCCACCGATGGCATTGCGTGCACGGTCCAGCGAGCGCGCCTCGATCAGTTCGGCGACGGTGAACAGCACCATGACCATGGCTGCTTCCGGCCACTGGCCAATCAGCACGGCGCCGGTCACGGCAATGCTCATCAGTGCATTGATGTTGAGGTTACGGTTCTTCAGGGCGATCCAGCCCTTCTTGTAGGTACCCAGGCCGCAACCGAGGATTGCCGCCAGCGCGAGCGCGGCAACAACCCACTCCGGCGCGAGGTTGGCGAAGTGCACGATTTCAGCGGTGATCGCGGCGATACCCGACAGGGCCAGCGGCCACCAGCGAGTCTGATGCGGCCGTGCTGCAAGGGTGCTCCCGTCGTCCTCTGCGGCCAGTGGCTCGGCCTTCATGCCCAGGCTGTCGATGGCGCGCTCGATTTCACCCGTGCCGCTCAAGGTATGGCGTACACCGAGCACCCGATTGATCAGGTTGAATTCCAGCTGCTCGATGCCCGCCAACTTGCCCAGCTTGTCCTGGATCAGGGTCTGCTCGGTAGGGCAGTCCATGGCGTCGATGCGAAAGCGGCTGAGTCGAGCATGGCTGCTAGCCTTCTCGCTCAGTTGCACCAGAGCGGGCGTGGCGCTGGAGCCACAGCAGCTGTGACCGTGGACGGCATGGCCATGGTGTTCATCGCCATGGGCATGATCATGTGAATGCTTGTGTTCGTGGCTGACAGGCTGGTTCATGGGGTCATCCTTAAATTGAGCCTGTTGCCAAGTGAACACCCTGTAGCCACTATAGGGTCAAGCCACTTGCTGGAGATTTCGTCATGAAGATCGGAGAACTGGCCAAAGCCACCGATTGCGCCGTGGAGACCATCCGTTATTACGAGCGTGAACAACTGCTGCCGGAGCCAGCCCGGACCGAGGGCAACTACCGGCAGTACACCCAGGCCCACGTCGAGCGGCTGACCTTCATCCGCAACTGCCGAACCCTGGACATGACCCTGGACGAGATCCGCAGCCTGCTACGCCTGCGCGACAGCCCCGACGACGCATGCGGCAGCGTCAATGCACTGATCGACGAGCATATCGAGCATGTGCAGGCGCGGATCGATGGGTTGGTGGCGTTGCAGGAGCAGCTGGTGGAGCTGCGGCGACGCTGCAATGCGCAGGGGGCGGAATGCGCGATCTTGCAGCAACTGGAAACGAACGGGGCGGTTTCCGTGCCGGAAACCGAGCATTCCCATGTAGGCCGAAGCCACGGGCATTGAGCCGAAATCATTCGTGGGCAAGCCCGCTCCCACAGGGATCACCACAAGCCTGAGATTGTGATGTACCTGTGGGAGCGGGCTTGCCCGCGAAAAGGCCAGCTCAGGCAAACCTGAACTATCAGACGGCCATCGGTGCGGTCATAGGCGCATGGTGCTCATAGCCTTCGAGGCTGAAATCGCTCGGCTCGATCTTCTCCAGCCACTCCGGCTCGTACTTGCCGGTCTTGGCAAACTCCGGCACACGGTCACTGATCACCAGCTTCGGCGCTTCCAGCGGCTCGCGCTTGAGCTGCTCGTTGAGCATGTCCAGGTGATTCTCATACACATGGGCATCGCCGATGAAGTAGGTGAACCAGCGCGGGGTATAGCCGGTCAGGCGGCCGAACAGCGACAGCAGCGCCGCGCCCTCGGTGAGGTTGAACGGCGTGCCCAGGCCCAGGTCGTTGGAGCGGATGTAGAGGGTCAGGGAAATCTCCTTGGTCTCGACATTCGGGTGGAACTGGTACAGCAGGTGACAAGGCGGCAGGGCCATTTCGTCGAGCTGGGCGCAGTTCCAGCCATGGAACAGGATGCGCCGGCTGCCTGGGTCGTTGGCGATGGTGTCCAGGCACTGGCGCACCTGGTCTATGGCTTTGTACAGGATGGCGAACGCCACGCCGTCCTCTTCGTCCTGGGCGATGCGGCGGAAGCCTGCCTTCTCGGCCATTTCGATGGCCGCCGGGTTGCTCAGCGGGATGCGCTTGTAGCCCGGCCACTGGCGCCATTGCACGCCGTAGATCTCACCCAGGTCGTCATGCCCCTGGCGGAACGGGTTGGCCAGCCACTGGGCGTTCTCGTTGGCGTTCTGGTCCCAGACCTTGCAGCCCAGCTCACGGAACTCACCGGCGTTCTTCACGCCACGCAGGAAGCCGACCATCTCGCCAATCGCCGACTTGAATGCCAGCTTGCGCGTGGTGATGGCCGGAAAGCCCTTCTGCAGGTCGAAACGCAGCATGGCGCCCGGCAGGCTGATGGTGCGGATGCCGGTGCGATTGCCTTGCAGCGTACCGTTCTCGATAACGTCGCGGACCAGGTCCAGATACTGTTTCATGGCTTACCTGTAACAAAAACGGCAGGGGGATCACCCCTGCCGTGGGAATAATCAGGCGGGTTTCGCCGTGGGTTTGCGATTATAAGCCCACCAGATCAGGCCAAGGCCAGCCAGGATCATCGGCACGCAGAGAATCTGACCCATGGTCAGCCAGCCCCAGGCGATGTAACCGAGCTGCGCGTCCGGCACACGGACGAATTCAACGATGAAGCGGAAGATGCCGTAGAACAGCGCAAACATGCCGGAAACCGCCATGGTTGGCCGCGGCTTACGCGAGAACAGCCAGAGGATGACGAACAACGCCACGCCTTCAAGGGCAAACTGGTAAAGCTGCGACGGGTGGCGCGGCAGCTGGGCCGGGTCGCTGAACGGCGGGAAGATCATCGCCCAAGGCACATCGGTAGGCTTGCCCCACAGCTCGGCGTTGATGAAGTTGCCGATACGCCCGGCACCCAGACCGATCGGCACCAGCGGCGCGACGAAGTCCATCAGCTCGAAGAACGACTTGTTGTTGCGCTTGCCGAACCAGAGCGCGGCCAGCATCACACCGATGAAGCCACCGTGGAACGACATGCCACCCTTCCACACTTCGAAGATCAGCGTCGGGTTGGCCAGGTAGGCATGCAGGTCATAGAACAGCACGTAACCCAGGCGCCCACCGACGATGACGCCCATCGACAGCCAGAACACCAGGTCGGAGAGTTTCTCGCGGGTCCAGGTCGGGTCGAAGCGGTTGAGCCGGCGCGAGGCCAGCAGCCAGGCGCCGCCGATGCCGACCAGGTACATCAGGCCGTACCAGTGGATTTTCAGTGGCCCGAGGGCTACGGCCACGGGGTCTATCTGCGGGTAAGGCAGCATGGAACTTCCTCTTGATTCAAATCAGAAAGCTGAGGCCGACGCAGAACAGCAAGGCTGCGAACAGGCGTTTCAACAGGCGTGGCGACAGCTTGTGCGCCAGACGCGCGCCGAAGCGCGCGAAAAACATGCTGGTCACGGCAATGCCAACCAGCGCCGGCA
Organism: Pseudomonas sp. NPDC089428; assembly: GCF_044749325.1. NCBI lineage: Bacteria > Pseudomonadati > Pseudomonadota > Gammaproteobacteria > Pseudomonadales > Pseudomonadaceae > Pseudomonas > Pseudomonas sp. NPDC089428. Next base: position 32,650 of record NZ_JBIVHT010000005.1, on the reverse strand, counting down.
GGTAGACGAAACCCAGGCTGTGGGGCGGCAGGTGTTGCTCATGCCAGCCCAGCAGCATGAAGCTCAGGGCACTGGCCAGGGCGATCGGCAGACCACAGGCCGAAGAGGTCGCCACGGCCCTTTGCATCGGCAAACCCCGCCAGGTAAGGAACGGCACGGTCAGCGAGCCGCCGCCGATGCCGAAGATTGCCGAGGCCCAGCCGATCACCCCGCCGGCGCCGATCAATGCCGGCTTGCCAGGGATGTCATGGCTGGCCTTGGGCTTGAGGTCCAGGGCCATCTGCGCGGCGATGATCAGGGCGAAAACGCCGATGATCTTCTGCAACTGCGGACCCTGGATCAGGGAAGCGGTCTTGGCCCCGATGCCTGCGCCAATGAGGATGCCGAGGGTCATCCAGGCGAAGATAGGCCACTGCACCGCACCCTTGCGGTGGTGTTCGAGCACGGCGTTGATCGAGGTGAAGACGATGGTCGCCAGCGAGGTACCGACAGCAAGGTGGGTCAGCACCGACGCGTCGAAACCTTGCAGGGTGAAGCTGAACACCAGCACCGGCACGATGATGATGCCGCCGCCCACGCCGAACAGCCCAGCCAGCACACCAGCGCAGGCGCCCAACAGCAGATAGAGCACGAATTCCATTCGTCTTCCCCGAGAAAACAATCCGGCATGGTAACGGAAGCTGGGCTCGTGGCTCTAGTGAACTCTGTGACAGGATGGATCGACACCCATGCAGTGGGTACAGTGGGCAAAAACACAGAGGTCCAACCGATGTGCCTGATCGTATTCGCCTGGCGGCCAGGGCATGCCCTGCCGCTGATCGTCGCGGCCAACCGTGACGAGTTCTATGCCCGGCCGACCCAGGCACTGGCAGCCTGGGACGATGCCCCGGGGGTGCATGCCGGGCGCGACCTGGAGGCCGGTGGCACCTGGCTTGGCGTCGGCCCGCAGGGGCGCTTCGCGGCGCTGACCAACATTCGCGACCCTGGGCAGGCGCTGGGGCCACGCTCGCGGGGCGAATTGGTAGCGGCATATCTGCAGGGTGAACTGGGGGTGGAGGCCTACCTCGACCAGGTGGCCAGCCGCAGTGGGCAGTACTCAGGCTTCAACCTGTTGGTGGGAGATGGCCGCCAGCTGGGCTACCTGCATGCCCGGGACGTGGCGCCGCGCTTGCTGGAGGCCGGGGTGTACGGGCTTTCCAATGCCGGGCTGGATACGCCATGGCCGAAGCTGGTGAAAGCACGCACGGGGTTACAGGGGCTGCTGGACATGGCCGACCCCCAGCAATTGCTGGCGTTGCTGGCGGATAACGAGCCGGCAGCAGACGCTGAGCTACCAGAGACCGGCGTGGGGGTGGCGACCGAGAAGTTGCTGTCGAGCGTGTTCATTGCCAGCCAGAACTATGGCACGCGGGCGAGCACCGTATTGATCGTGGATGATCGAGGGAGAAGGCGGCTGGTGGAGCGCAGTTTCGGGCCCTTTGGCGGGCATCTGGGGGAAATCAGCCTGGAAGTGTGATGTTGTTTGCACCGGCCTCTTCGCGGGCTTGCCCGCGAAGAAGCCAACGCTGATCAAAGGGTTTTGTTCGCCCCTGGACCGATCATGCGCGCCAGCCCGAGGTTCTTCAGGGCCAGTTGCAATGAGCTGTGGATAACCTGCGGGTTGTCGTGGTTCAAGGCTTCGACCAGCAACTCCTTGGCCTTGCTCATGTTCACCTGGCGCAGCATCCACTTCACCTTCGGCAGGTTGGTGGCGTTCATCGACAGGCTGTCAAAGCCCATGGCCATCAACAGGATTGCCGCCGCCGGGTCACCGGCCATCTCGCCGCAGATGCTCACTGGTTTGCCTTCGCCATGGGCATCACGCACCACGGTATTGAGCGCCTGCAGCACTGCCGGGTGCAGGTAATCGTAAAGGTCGGCGACCCGCGGGTTGTTGCGGTCCACTGCCAGCAGGTACTGGGTCAGGTCGTTGGAACCGACCGAGAGGAAGTCCACCTGCCGCGCCAGCTCCTTGGTCTGGTAAACCGCCGCCGGGATTTCCACCATCACGCCCACCGGCGGCATCGGCACATCTGTGCCTTCGTCACGCACCTCGCCCCAGGCACGGTGGATCAGGTGCAGTGCTTCTTCCAGCTCGTGAATGCCGGAAATCATCGGCAGCAGAATGCGCAGGTTGTTCAGGCCCTCGCTGGCCTTGAGCATGGCACGGGTCTGGACCAGGAAGATTTCCGGGTGGTCGAGGGTGACGCGGATGCCGCGCCAGCCAAGGAACGGGTTTTCTTCCTTGATCGGGAAGTACGACAGCGCCTTGTCACCACCAATATCGAGGGTGCGCATGGTCACCGGCAGCGGGTGGAAGGCCGCCAGCTGCTCACGGTAGATCGCCAACTGCTCCTTTTCGCTGGGGAAGCGCTGGTTGATCATGAACGGTACTTCGGTACGGTACAGGCCAACGCCCTCGGCACCGCGCTGCTGGGCACGCGCCACATCGGCGAGCAGGCCGGTGTTGACCCACAGCGGCATGCGGTGGCCATCAGGAGTGACACACGGCAGCTCGCGCAGGGCGTCGAGGCCCTGGGCCAGTTGACGTTCTTCCTCGACCACTTCGCTGTATTGCTTGCGCAGTACGTCGCTGGGGTTGGTAAACACCTCGCCCTTGTAGCCGTCGACGATCATCTCGATGCCATCGACCTTGGAATACGGCAGGTCGACCAGGCCCATCACCGTCGGAATGCCCATGGCGCGGGCGAGGATGGCGACGTGGGAGTTGCCCGAACCCAATACCGAGACCAGGCCTGCCAGCTTGCCTTCCGGCACTTCACCGAGCATCGCCGGGGTCAGTTCTTCACTGACCAGGATGGTGTTGTCGGCATACACCAGCGACTGCGAGCGGGCTTCCTGCAGATAGGCCAGCAGACGCCGGCCAAGGTCCTTCACGTCCGAGGCGCGCTCGCGCAGGTAATCGTCGTCCATCAGTTCGAAGCGGTTGACGTGCTCGCCAACCACCTGGCGCAAGGCGCCCTGGGCCCACTGGCCAGTCTTGATGACCTCGATCACCTCACCACCGAGGGCGGCGTCTTCGAGCATCATCAGGTACACGTCGAACAACGCGCGCTCTTCCGGGCGCAGCTGGGTGGCCAGCTTGGCCGACAGCTTGCGCATGTCTTCGCGCACGCCTTCGAGGGCGTTCTGGAACAGCTTCAGCTCGGCGTCGATGTCATCGACGGTCTTGTCCGGCACCACTTCCAGGTCGGCTGGCGGCAGCATGACCACGGCCCGCCCGACAGCGGCGCCCGGCGAGCCCGGCACGCCGACGAAGCGGGCTTCCTGAATGCCTTTGCCCTGGCGGCCCAGGCCACGGATCGAGCCGGTGGCTTCGGCGTGGGCGATAACCCCGGCGAGCTGGGCGCTCATGGTGACGAGGAAGGCTTCTTCGCCTTCATCGAACTGGCGGCGCTCCTTCTGCTGGATGACCAGTACCCCGACCACGCGACGGTGGTGGATGATCGGCGCACCGAGGAAGGAGGCGAATTTCTCCTCACCGGTTTCGGCAAAGTAGCGATAGCGCGGGTGATCGGCGGCGTTTTCCAGGTTCAGCGGCTCTTCCCGGGTACCGACCAGGCCGACCAGGCCTTCGTTGGGGGCCATGCTGACCTTGCCGATGGAGCGCTTGTTCAGGCCTTCGGTAGCCATCAGCACGAAGCGGTTGGTTTCCGGGTCGAGCAGGTACACCGAGCAGACTTGGCTGCCCATGGCCTCCTTGACGCGCAAGACAATGATCCCCAACGCCGTCTTGAGATCTTTGGCGGAGTTCACTTCCTGGACGATCTTGCGCAGCGTATTGAGCATGGCTCGGGGTCGAACTCCGTCGTCAGTCGCGCGTCAGCAGACGCGGTGCAAGCTCTTTCAGGGCGCGGCGGTAGACTTCACGCTTGAACGTCACCACCTGGCCCAGCGGGTACCAATAGCTGACCCAGCGCCAGCCGTCGAATTCCGGCTTGCCGGTCAGGTCCATCCGCACCCGTTGTTCATTGCTCACCAGGCGCAGTAAAAACCACTTTTGCTTCTGGCCGATACACAGCGGTTGGCTGTGGGTGCGGACCAGCCGCTGGGGTAAACGATAACGCAACCAGCCGCGGGTGCAGGCAAGAATTTCCACATCGTCGCGTTCAAGGCCAACTTCTTCGTTCAGCTCGCGGTACAGGGCATCTTCCGGCGTCTCGTCAGGGTTGATGCCACCCTGCGGGAATTGCCAGGCATCCTGGTTGATCCGTCGAGCCCATAGCACCTGCCCGGCATCATTCGTCAGAATGATCCCAACATTGGGGCGAAAACCATCCGGGTCGATCACGGCAGCAACCTCGCAAACGCATGTCACCGCATTGTTCCACAAAGCCTGCGAGCGCAGCAACGCGCCCGCCAAGCTTATGTGCAGTGCGGTGAAAACTCCGTATTCTGCGGGCCTACCCTGTGGCTGAGACGAGTGACCGCGATGCGCCTGGCTTTATTCGACCTGGACAATACCCTCCTCGGTGGTGACAGTGACCACGCCTGGGGTGACTACCTGTGCGAACGGGGCATTCTCGACCCGGTCGCGTACAAGAAACGCAACGATGCTTTCTACCAGGACTACCTGAACGGCACCCTGGACCTGCAGGCCTACCTGGCCTTTTCCATGGAGATCCTGGCCGCCACCGAGCCGGCCCAGCTCGACGAATGGCACCGCGACTTCATGCGTGACTGCATCGAGCCGATCATCCTGCCCAAGGCCCTGGCGTTGCTGCAGCAGCACCGCGAGGCTGGCGACCAGCTGGTGATCATCACGGCCACCAACCGCTTCGTCACCGCGCCCATCGCCCGGCGCCTGGGTGTGCGGGTGCTGCTGGCAACCGAATGCGAGACCCAGGACGGCCGCTATACCGGGCGTAGTACCGATATAGCGTGTTTCCGTGAAGGCAAGGTGACGCGGCTGGAGCGCTGGATGCTGGAGAACGGCCTTGATCTCGAGGACAGCTATTTCTATAGCGACTCGATGAATGACCTACCGTTGCTGGAGCGGGTAACGCATGCGGTGGCGGTGGACCCGGACCCGAATCTGCGGGCCGAGGCCGAGAAGCGCGGCTGGCCGGTGATTTCTCTCAGGGATTGAGCATTCCTGTTCCGGCCTCTTCGCGGGTTAAACCTACAGGAATATCACTGCCCTTCAGAGCACCGCAGTACCTGTGGGAGCGGGTTCACCCGCGAAGAGGCCGGCTTTGGTAAAACAGGGCTTTCAGACTGGCTTGGCGCCCATGAGCCCGGCAATGGACAGGAAGCACACCCCACTGAACACAGCCAGCACCAGGGTAAACCGCAGCCCCACCACTTCAGCCTTGCGCAGCCGGTTCAGCCGCACCAGCAGCCACCAGCCGGCAAACGCGCCAAGCGTATAGATGACGCTGGACGCCAGCACCCAGGTCTGCCCCAGCGGCCAGCCCACCAGGTGCACCAGCCACCAGCCGGTGAACGGCATGCTCACCAGGCACACCCCCATCAGCAGCCAGACGAACACCAGCGGCCGGCGCAGCAGCTTGGCATAGGCCTCGGCATCACCCTGGCGACGAGCGCGCACGGTCCAGATTGCCAGACCGAGGGCGCCCAGCAGCAACAGCGCGGTGGCGATGATGTGCAGGATCTTGAGTGTGGTCAGGTGTTCCATTTCCCAGTTGTCCTTCAGCAGGCCATTTTTTCGTTAGCCTCTTCGCGGGCAAGCCCGCTCCCACAGGTACTGCGCAGGCTCTGAATTGCTCGGAGCGCCTGTGGGTGCGGGCTTGCCCACGAAAAGGCCATCAGCCCTAGCTTAGCTTCTCAGCCCAGGAACAGCTTGTACGCCGGGTTATCGGTCTCGTCCCAATACGGGTAGCCGATCTTGGCCAGCGCCGCTGGCACCAGGTGGCGCTCATCCTCCGGCACCTGCAGGCCAGCGACCACACGCCCGTCAGCCGCACCGTGGTTGCGGTAGTGGAACATCGAGATATTCCAGCGCCCGCCCAGCTTGGTGAGGAAGTTGAACAACGCCCCCGGCCGCTCGGGGAACTCGAAGCGCAGCACGATCTCGTCGCTGGCGCCCGCCGAATGGCCACCGACCATATGGCGGATGTGCAGCTTGGCCAGTTCGTTGTCGGTAAGGTCGGTCACCGGGAAGCCCTGATCGATCAGGTGCTGCACCAGCGCCGCACGCGGGTCGTTTTCCGGGTGGGTCTGCACGCCGACAAAGATGTGCGCCTCATCGGACGTGTGCTTGCGGTAGTTGAATTCGGTGATCTGGCGCTTGCCGATGGCCTCGCAGAAAGCCTTGAAGCTACCCGGGCGCTCAGGGATGGTCACGGCGATGATGGCTTCGCGCTTCTCGCCCAGCTCGGCGCGCTCGGCGACATGGCGCAGGCGGTCGAAGTTGACGTTGGCGCCCGAGTCGATGGCAACCAGGGTCTGCCCGGTCACGCCCTTGAGCTCGACATACTTCTTGATGCCCGCGACACCCAGCGCACCAGCAGGTTCGGTGATCGAGCGGGTATCGTCGTAGATATCCTTGATTGCCGCACAGATCTCGTCGGTACTTACCGTCACCACCTCATCCACATGGTGGCGGCAGATGTCGAAGGTGTGCTGGCCGATCTGCGCCACCGCCACACCATCAGCGAACAGCCCGACCTGCGGCAGCACCACGCGCTCGCCAGCCGCCATCGCTGCTTGCAGGCAGTTGGAGTCGTCCGGCTCGACACCAATCACCTTGATTTCCGGGCGCAGGTATTTCACATAGGCCGCGATACCGGCAATCAGGCCACCGCCGCCCACCGGAACGAAGATCGCGTCCAGCTGGCCCGGGTGCTGACGGAGAATTTCCATCGCCACGGTGCCCTGGCCGGCGATGGTGTGCGGGTCGTCGTAGGGGTGGATATAGACGAAGCCTTTCTCGTCGACCAGTTTCAGCGAGTAGGCCAGCGCTTCGGGGAACGAATCGCCATGCAGCACCACCTTGCCGCCGCGCGAGCGCACACCTTCGACCTTGATCTCCGGGGTGGTCTTGGGCATCACGATGGTGGCTTTGATGCCCAGCTCGCGGGCCGCCAGGGCCACGCCCTGGGCATGGTTGCCGGCCGAGGCGGTGACCACGCCACGGGCCAGCTCTTCCTGGGTCAACTGCGCCAGCTTGTTGTACGCCCCTCGGATCTTGAACGAGAACACCGGCTGCAAGTCTTCGCGCTTGAGCAAGATCTGGTTGCCCAGGCGCTTGCTCAGTTGCCCGGCGCTCTGCAACGGGGTTTCGACAGCGACGTCGTAGACGCGCGAGGTGAGGATCTTCTTGACGTACTGTTCGAGCATCGGAAAGCATCACTGGCCGCGGGACAAGGGCTGCGAGTCTACCCCAGCGCTGCGTCGGGCGACCACAGCAAAGCCGCCCGAGCCGTTATACTAGGCTTCTTTCATTACCGCCCTGCCCCTTTCCGGAGCCCGCATGACCCAGGACCAACTCAAACAGGCCGTCGCACAGGCCGCTGTCGACTTCATTCTGCCGAAGCTGGATGAAAAGAGCGTCGTCGGCGTCGGCACCGGTTCGACCGCCAACTTCTTCATTGACGCCCTGGCCCAGCACAAGACCGCCTTCGATGGCGCGGTCGCCAGCTCCGAGGCCACTGCCCAGCGTCTGAAGGGCCATGGTATCCCGGTCTACGAGCTGAATAGCGTCAGCGAGCTGGAGTTCTATGTCGACGGCGCCGACGAAAGCGACGCACACCTGAACCTGATCAAGGGCGGTGGCGCGGCCCTGACCCGCGAGAAGATCGTCGCGGCCGTGGCCAAGACCTTCATCTGCATCGCCGACGGCAGCAAGCTGGTGCCCGTGCTGGGTGCCTTCCCGCTGCCGGTCGAGGTCATTCCGATGGCCCGCAGCCACGTGGCGCGTCAGCTGGTGAAACTGGGCGGCGACCCGGTGTACCGGGAAGGCGTGGTGACCGACAACGGCAACGTGATCCTCGATGTGCACAACCTGCAGATCACCAACCCGGTGGAGCTGGAAGCACAGATCAACGCCATCGTCGGCGTGGTGACCAACGGCCTGTTCGCGGCGCGCCCTGCCGACCTGCTGCTGCTGGGTACCGCTGAAGGCGTGAAGACCCTCAAGGCCGAGTAAAGGTATTCGCGGGTAAACCCGCTTCCACCAGGGACTCCACAAGCCTCGCAATCTGTGGAGAACCCTGTGGCAACGGGTTTACCCGCGAAGTGGCCATCACAGGCAATCAATCTGCCTGCTGCTTGAACACATAAAAGAGGTTCGGCTCGCTGACCAGATAGAGGGTCCCTGCCTCATCCATCGCAATCCCCTCCGCCTGTGGCACCGTTGCCTTCAACCCCTGATACCCCTTGCGCAGCGACAAGGTGCTCAGCGGCTTCCCCTCGACATCCAGCTCCAGCACCAGCCGCGACTCATCGGAAAGCGCCAGCAGGTGCCCACTGCGCTCATCGAACTGCAAGCTCGACAGGTCGCGCACGAACAGCCGCGCGTCGCGCTTGCGGTCCTGCACCACATGCACCGCATAAGGCTGGTCCGGATTCTGATGCGGGAAACCACGTACTTCATAGATCAGCATCGGGTCGCGCTCCTTGGCCACGAACAGGCGCTGGCCCGCCGAGTCGTAGGCCAGCCCCTCGAACCCCTTGTTGCCATTGAGGCCGATGCCCAGGCTCAGTTGCTCGGCATCCGCTGCGTCGAGAAACAGTGTGTCATCGTCCAGGCGCACACGAATCAGCCGCTGCTGGCGCTCATCGGTAATCACATAGTTGTTGGGCCCGACATATTCGATGGCCTCTGGGTCACCGAAGCCGGTCAGTGGCACCCGGCGCAGGATGCGACCATCCAGTGACAGCTCGATCAGTTCCGAACGGGCATTGGTAACGGTGAAAAGCGTCTTGCGGTCGGGGTCGTAGGTCAGTGCCGAAAGGTCGTCGTCCAGCCCTTCGACCGGCTGCGCCTCTACCACCACCTGGTAGCGATCGAGGCCCATGCCTTGCTCAGCCGGCTGCCACCAGGTCTTGAGGTTGAACCAGCCACGCTCGAACAGGCGATATTCCTGCCCAGCCAAACCCAAGAACAGCAGCCCGACAAAAGCCAGGAACAGCGGCGGACGAACAAAGCGACGCATAACAACAGACTCGACATGAAGGAGGCGAATCCAAGCATGGCAAACTGAAGTGAAACTTAATGTCCGAACGGGCTGATAGAGCTACTGGCTTTTCTTGAAGCGATAGAACAGGTTCGGCTCGCTGACCATGTACAGGTTGCCCTGATCGTCCATGGCAACGCCTTCGGCACGCGGGATGGTGTGCTCCAGACCGTTGAAGCCACCCAGCAAGGTCATGAAGCTGACCTGTTGGCCTTGCTCGTCAAGCTCCAGCAGCATGTTGGAGTCGGCCGACAGCACCAGCAGATGCCCGGTGCGCGGATCTACCCCCAGGGCCGACAGGTTGCGCAGGTCGAGCTCGTCGCTGACCAGTGCCTGCTTGTCATCTTTGAGCGGGCTGCGCCCGTCGCTGCTCCAGGTGTACAGCTTCGGCGGCCGCTCCTCGCCGATTACCAGACGCTGACGCATCGGGTCCCAGGCCACGCCTTCGAAGCCCTTGTTGCGCTTCACCGACTCGCCCAGGTCGTGGCTCTGGAAGTCCGCGTGGTTCAGCGAGGTGGTTTGTGCGTCCACCTTGACCACGGTCAGGTCGTGCAGGCGTTCATCAGTGATCGCCACATTGCCATCTTCCATCACGGCGACGCCTTCCGGGTTGCTCCAGCCTACCAGTGGAATCTTGCGCAGCACGTCGCCGTCGAGGCTGAGCTCGACCAGGAACGGGTTTTTGCCCATCACCGCGAACAGTGTGCGGGTACGCGGGTTGAAGGCAACGTCCGAGGCTTCGTCATCTTCCATACCCGGCAACACCTTGGCGTCGATATCGACCTGATAGTCCGGCAGCCACACGCTCTCGCTGCGCTCGGCGCTGGTTTCGAAGCTTTCCTTGACCCACAGCATGCCGCGGTCATCCCAGTGCATGGCAACCGCCACGCCGTAACCGATCACCGCTGCAACGGCCAGGCCGAAGGGCCAGCGCAAGTAGAAGCGGCGCTTGGGGGATGCGGGGGCGCTGGTGGATGCTGGCATGCAAAAGTCCTGGGGAAATGGGCGAAGATCCGCGCATTATCCGGATCAGGTGTGAAAAATCGGTAAACCGCGTCGCCTGCTTCGCGGGTAAACCCGCTCCCACAGCAACCTCACAAGGCTTGAGGCTTATGATTTTCCTGTGGGAGCGGGTTTACTCGCGAAGAAGGCCAGCGCGGTATCGGCTCAGAGCACCCGGCTCTCGAAACGGCAGACGCCCGGCAGCTCCAGCACCAGCTCGTCACCAACATTGAATGGACCGACACCGGCCGGGGTGCCGGTCAGGATCACATCCCCCGCCTGCAGCGAGAAATGCGCCGCCATGTACTGGATGATCGGCACGATCGGGTTGAGCATCATCGCGCTGTTGCCGTCCTGGCGCACTTCGCCATTGATGGTCAGGCGCACCGGAATGTCGGTCACGTCTTCAAAGGATGCAGCGGAAACGAACGGTGGCAGCACGCAAGCGCCATCAAAGCTCTTGCACAGCTCCCAGGGCAGGCCCTTTTCCTTGAGCTTGGCCTGCACGTCGCGCAGGGTCAGGTCCAGCGCCGGGGCGTAACCGGAGATGGCATCCAGCACCTCTTCCTCGGAGGCACTGGACGACAGCGGCTTGCCCAGCAGCACGGCAATTTCGGCCTCGTAGTGAACCGAGCCACGGTCGGTCGGGATCTTGAACCCGCCCTCCAGCGGCACCACGCAACTGCCCGGCTTGATGAACAGCAGCGGCTCGGAAGGAATGGGGTTGTCCAGTTCCTTGGCGTGTTCGGCATAGTTGCGGCCGATGCACACCACCTTGCCCAGCGGGAAATGAATGCGCGTACCGTCTACGTACTGGTGCTGGTAACTCATGGCCGACTCCTTTGCTTACTGCTTTTATTCAGGAGCAAAGATCTTACCCGGATTCATGATGCCGTTAGGGTCGAAGACGGCCTTTATTGCCTTCATGCAGGCAATTTCCTCTGGCGAACGGCTGTAGCCCAGGTAGTCGCGCTTGGTCATGCCCACGCCGTGCTCGGCCGAGATCGAGCCGTCGTAGCGCTCGACGATCTCGAACACCCATTTGTTGACCTTGGTGCATGAGGCAAAGAAGTCATCCTTGCTCATGTGCTCGGGCTTGAGGATGTTCAGGTGCAGGTTGCCGTCGCCGATGTGGCCGTACCAGACCACTTCATAGTCCGGGTAATGGGTGCTGACGATGGCATCGATGTCGCGCAGGAACCCCGGCACCTTGGAAACGGTCACGGAAATGTCGTTCTTGTAGGGTGTCCAGTGGGAGATGGTCTCGGACAGGTATTCGCGCAGCTTCCACAGGTTCTTCAGCTGGGCTTCGCTCTGGCTCATCACCCCATCCAGCACCCAGCCCTGCTCGACGCAGTGCTCGAAGGTTGCCAGCGCCTGGTTGGCCACGTCGTCGGTGCTGGCCTCGAACTCCAGCAAGGCATAGAACGGGCAGTCGGTAGCGAACGGGGCCGGCACATCACCACGGGCCATGATCTTGGCCAGGCCCTTGTCGGAAAAGAACTCGAAAGCGGTCAGGTCGAGCTTGCCCTGGAAGGCATGCAGCACCGGCATGATCGAGTCGAAGTCCGGCGTGCCCAACACCATGGCCGTGAGGTTGCACGGGGCGCGGTCAAGGCGCATGGTCGCTTCGACCACGAAGCCAAGGGTGCCTTCGGCCCCGATGAACAGCTGGCGCAGATCATAGCCGGTGGCGTTCTTGATCAGGCCCTTGTTCAACTCCAGCAGTTCGCCCTTGCCGGTGACGACTTTCAGGCCAGCCACCCAGTTGCGGGTCATGCCGTAGCGGATGACCTTGATACCGCCGGCATTGGTGCCGATGTTGCCGCCAATCTGGCTGGAGCCGCTGGAAGCGAAGTCCACAGGGTAATAAAGGCCCTGTTCCTCGGCAAAGGCCTGCAGTTGGCGAGTGATCACGCCCGGCTGGCACACCACGGTGCGGTCGAAGGCACTGAAGTCAAGAATCTGGTTCATGTAGTCGAAGGCGACGACGACTTCGCCATTGGCCGCCACGGCTCCGGCAGACAGCCCGGTACGCCCGCCGGACGGCACCAGCGCCACCTGATGCTGGTTGGCCCAGCGGACGATGGCTTGCACCTGCGCTACTGACTTGGGGAACACGATGGCTGTGGGCGCTGGCGGGAAATGCTTGGTCCAGTCCTTGCCATAGGCCTCCAGGGAAGCGGGGTCGGTCAGGACCTTGCCAGGTTCGACAAGGGTCTTCAGCTCATCAATTACCGCAGGGTGGGTCATCGCAGGAACTCTCGACTTATTCATAGTCACCCTGAGCACTCTTCACCTGTCGGGATAAGCTCAGATTGTGTCGCGTATGCTAGCATAGCGCTCCCGCTGTTCATGCTAAGGCTGCCCAAGCGCCTGGCATCAGTCCTCGCCATTTTTTCTCCGGGATACAGGTTTACGCAGATGAGCAAGACTTCTCTCGACAAGAGCAAGATCCGGTTCCTTCTTCTTGAAGGTGTGCACCAGAACGCGGTCGATACCCTCAAGGCCGCCGGCTACACCAACATCGAATACCTCACTGGTTCCTTGCCGGATGCCGAGCTGAAGGAAAAGATCGCCGATGCCCACTTCATCGGCATTCGTTCGCGCACCCAACTGACCGAAGAAATCTTCGACTGTGCCAAGAAACTGGTCGCCGTCGGCTGCTTCTGCATCGGCACCAACCAGGTCGACCTGGCTGCAGCCCGCGAGCGTGGTATCGCCGTCTTCAACGCCCCCTACTCCAACACCCGTTCGGTGGCCGAGCTGGTGCTGGCCGAAGCCATCCTGCTGCTGCGCGGCATCCCGGAGAAGAACGCTTCCTGCCACCGTGGCGGCTGGATCAAGAGCGCGGCCAACTCGTTCGAGATCCGCGGCAAGAAGCTGGGCATCGTCGGCTACGGCTCGATCGGCACCCAACTGTCGGTCCTGGCGGAAAACCTGGGCATGCAGGTGTACTTCTACGATCCGCTGACCAAGCTGCCGCTGGGCAACGCCGTGCAGGTCACCAGCCTCAACGAACTGCTGGGCCTGGCCGACATCGTTTCGCTGCACGTGCCTGAGCTGCCGTCCACCCAGTGGATGATCGGCGAGAAAGAGATCCGTGCGATGAAGAAGGGCTCGATCCTGATCAACGCCGCCCGTGGCACCGTGGTCGAGCTGGACCACCTGGCCGCTGCGATCAAGGACAAGCACCTGATCGGCGCCGCCATCGACGTGTTCCCGGTCGAGCCGCGCTCCAACGACGAAGAGTTCGAAAGCCCGCTGCGCGGCCTGGACAACGTGATCCTGACCCCGCACATCGGCGGTTCCACTGCCGAAGCCCAGGCCAACATCGGCCTGGAAGTGGCAGAGAAGCTGGTCAAGTACAGCGACAACGGTACCTCGGTATCGTCGGTCAACTTCCCTGAAGTTGCCCTGCCGGCGCACCCAGGCAAGCACCGCCTGCTGCACATCCACGAAAACATCCCGGGCGTGCTCAGCGAGATCAACAAGGTCTTCGCCGAGAACGGCATCAACATCTCCGGTCAGTTCCTGCAGACCAACGAGAAAGTGGGTTACGTGGTAATCGACGTTGACGCCGAGTACTCCGACCTGGCGCAGGAAAAGCTGCAGCAGGTCAAAGGCACCATCCGTTCGCGCGTCCTGTTCTAAGTTGCGGCATGAAAAAAGGGAGGCCCTGGTGGCCTCCCTTTTTTGTCTGTGGCAGCGGGCTTGACCGCGAAGGGCCCTGCGCCTATTTCACAGTGACCGTGATCTTTTTCGATTGGACGCTCGGCTTGAACGGCACATGGTACTGGTCACCCAGCACCAGCTGAAGGGTGTGCTTGCCCGGTGTCAGGGTGATGGTCGCTTCGGTCTGTGCCTTGCCAAAGTGCAGCACCTGCGGCCCCGCCGGCAACGCGGTGCCGGCTGCCGGCATCAGACTGGCCGGCAGCGGCACGTCGGCCACTGGCGCTTTGTCCACATCCACCAGCAGATGGTGATGGCCCGTATGCGGCGTCTGGTCACCCGCTGGCTTGAGCTCCATGCCCTCGATGCCGAACTTGACGGTGAAGGTCTTGTCGACCGTGGCGCCATTGGCCGGGGAAACGATGAAGACCTTGGCATCCTTGGGCGGTTCCTGGCTCTTCAGGGCATCCGCGGCGCCGGCAAAAACCGAAGCCCCCATCAGCAGACCGGCAACGGCAGCACGCGAAAATAGGCTGTTCATTCACTTCTCCTGTGATTCACTTGAAAACGCAGCGCCATAAAACCCATGGCGGCGATGATTCACCATAGTTGAAATATGCATCCGGGGTAATTGTGGCCCCCAGCAATAAATTTTTCAGTTAGGGTTAAACCTCGCCAAGGCTTCAAGGTCATAGGCTGCGCTCGACCGCGACGGGGAAGAAAGTCGCGGCGAAAGTTACTCATCTGCTGAAGAAAAAGGGGCTTTACATGCGTTCGACCATAGGCGTACTGCTGGCAGTACTGATCACTCCGTTGGCTCAGGCCGAGCTGATAGACGAAATCGCCGACCGGGGCGAATTGCGCATTGCCGTGCAGGCCGATAACAAGCCGTACTCGTTCAAGGAAGACGACCGCCTGACCGGCTTTGAAATCGAATTTGGCCAGGATCTGGCCCGTGAGCTGGACCTGCGCGCCGAATTTGTCGAAACCACGGCGGCGGAGGTGCTGCCGGGTGTGGAAAGCGGCAAGTATGACGTCTCGTTGATCCCATCGAGCGAGTCGCCCGAGGCTGATGGCCCATTCGATGTAAGCCAGGCGTTCGGCGACAAGAAACTGGTGATCCCGTTCCAGAAGGACAACCCGGCGTTCGAGACTGCGGTGAACAATGCTCTGCAAAGGCTGAAGGACAGCGGTCGCACAGCCGAGCTTGAACAGAAGTGGTTCAAGGGCCCGCAAGAGACTGCCGCCGGGAAGTGAGATTTTTGTAGCCTGTGTCGGCGTCTTCGCGGGACAAGCCCGCTCCCACAGGTACTCCACAAGCCTCAGGGTCTGTGGCGAACCTGTGGGAGCGGGCTTGTCCCGCGAAGAGGCCGGCACAGGATTAAACCAAGTGGTCGGCTAACGCCAACCGGGCCTCTCCCAGTTCCAGCTCACTGAACACTTGCACCCCCTCACGCCGCAGCAAGGCTGCGGTCACACCTTCACCCGGCACCTTCACCCCGCTGAAAGTGCCATCGTAGGTCAAGCGGTTGCCACACGAAGGGCTGCCCGCCTTCAGCACCGCCACCCGGATGCCATGAAGCCGCACCAGTGCCAGTGCTTGCTGCGCCCCGGCCAGGAACTCGGCACTGACATCCTCACCGGTCACCGTCAGCACCTGCATCCCGCCATCGAGCACCTTTGCGCCCTGCCCTCCCTGGATCTCCGCCGGCGGCCGCGGTGTTGGCAAGCCGCCAGCCACCTCGGGGCACAATGGCACTACACGCCCTTCGGCCTGCCACTGCTGCAATAAGTCAGGATACCCGCTGGCCCGGCCGTCATAGCGCACCGGCTGCCCCAGCAGACAGGCACTCACCAGTACCTTGGGCAGATCAGAACGGGTCATTGCCACGACGCCGGAACCAACCGGTCAACGACAGGCGCTCGCGCCTGGCCGGCAGCACCTCGTGCGGCACCTCACCGGAAAGGAAGATCGCCAGGCAACCCGCCACAGGCTGCACATCGTGCTCGACATCATCCGCCAGGAACATGCGCAGTTGCCCGCCATCCTCCGGCTGCCAGTCTTCGTTGAGGTAAAGCACCGCCGAAACCATGCGTCGGTCATCGTCGCGGAAGCGGTCCAGGTGCCGGCGGTAGAACGCCCCCGGTGGGTACAAGGCGAAGTGGCATTCGAAGTCTTCCAGGCCCAGGAACAGGCCCTGGTTGATGGCCTGACGCAACTGATCCATGGCCGCCAGATACTGGTCGCAGGCCTCGGCCTGGCCAGGGTCGATCCACTGGATCTGGTCACCGCGAATGCTCTCGCGCACCTCCTGGGCATCACCGCGCCCGACCCCGGCCGGGTTGAGTTCGCCTTCGGCATCACGGCGCCGGCATTCGGCCGCCAGCGCGCGCACCAGGTCGGCAGGCAAAAAGAGCGCCTGCTGCGACCAGCCATGGGTGGCCAGATCGTCGACGACGGCCGCAAACATCGGGTTTTCAGGGGAGATGTGCATGGCGCGCATCATATCCATTCGCCCTGTCGGCGCACAGCGCCACTTGGCTGAGAAGCGTTCGGATTGCTCGACAAAATGGCGCCGGGGCAAGGACAATAGCCACCTGCCGACAGGAGTCCTGAATGCGCCGTCTGTTTTCCCTGCTTCTGCTGATGATCTGCACCATGCCTGTCTGGGCAGACAGCCTCGATCAACTGTACAAGGCCGCCGGCTGGCCCGACCAGCGCGCCCACTTTTCCGATGCCGTGAGCGCCGCCCAGCAGCGCTACCGCAACAGCCTGCCGCCTGCGGTTTACCAGGCACTGGTCAACAACAGCAACCAGCGCTTCCAGGCCCAGGCGATGGACAACCGTGCCTTGGCCAAACTGCGCAGCACCTTGCCCAACCCGGCCCCGGCTTTGGCCTTCTTCCAGTCGCCACTGGGGCGCAAGATCGTCGCCGCCGAACTGCTGGCCACGCGCAAGGACCAACTGGCCAAGAATGCCAAGGGCCTGCCGAAGATGCAGGCCAGCGATAACCGCCTGCTGATCATTGGTCACCTGGCCCAGGCCCTGCCAGCCCGGGAAGCCGGCGCAGAGGTCAGCCTGGCGATTGCCGGGGTGGCCGCCGACAGCCTGAGCTCGATGATCCCCGGCCTGTTCGGCGCCGGCCAGGCCCAGGGCCTGCTCGACGGCCAGCGCCAGCGTCTTATGGGGCAGATCGGCGAAGACCTGAACAACACCCTGCTGTATGTCTACCGCGACCTGTCCGACGACGAGCTGGAAGCATTCGCCACCTTCGCCGAGTCGACGGACGGCAAGGCCTATTATCAGGCTGCCGTGGCCGCCGTGCGTGCCGGCTTGGCGGTGGGCCAGAACAGCGCCGACCTCAAGTGATCAGCTCAGGCGCTGCTGGATGAAATCGAAGTAGCGCCGGCGAATTTCCGGTAGCTCGTTGGCCAGGTGATGGCGAGCTTCGGGCAGCATCAGGATCTGCGGCTCGTTGAATTTGGCCTTGAGCACTTCGAGGTTATGCGGCCAATCCACCGTACCGTCCGCCTCCCCCTGCACGATAAGCGGCCGCCGCGCGCAGTGCGGCGCCGCCTCGATGCGCTTGACCCAGGCGATCAAGGCACCGACCCAGGCCGTGGGCAAGCGCCGCGGTTGCAGTGGGTCGGCTTCGAGGAAGGGCAGGAACGTCGGGTCGTTGGTGTTCTCGCTGAAGCGCCGCTCGATGCCGTTGACGAAGTGGCGCAGCACCCGATAACTGAACTTCGACCAGCGCCAGGAGCGCGGCCTTACCAGCGGCGCAAGCAGGATCACCTCGCCATCGATCGGGCTGCGCGCCCCCTGGTGCAGCAGGTGATCCACGGCGATGGCGCCGCCGGTGCTCTGCCCGCAGAGATGCCAGGGGCGTGGCAACTCAAGGCTGCGAGCCTGTTCGAACAAGGCTTCCAGCACCTGCTGGTACACCGCGAAGTCACTGATGTTGGCGCGCTCGCCACTGGACAGGCCGTGGCCTGGCAGGTCGCAGCTGATTACCGCGTAACCGAGCTTCAACGCCCATTCGATCACGTGCCGATACAACCCCATGTGATCGTAGTAGCCGTGCAGCAGGAACAATGTCGCAACCGGCTTTTCAGGCAGCCAGGCTTGCCCGACCAGCTCGAAACCCGCCGCCTGGAAGCCGCCCAGCCAGCTTTGCGCCGGCAGGTTCAAGCCATAAAAGCGTTGATAGGCCTGCGCCTGCGGGGACAACGGCTGGCGCTTGGCCAGCGGCGCGAGGCTGGCACGTAGGGTATCGGGGTGAAAGGCAGCAGGCATCAGGTACATCCAAGGCGAAGCGACTATTGATCTCAGATATTCAGCTGTTGGCCGCATCGTGGCAAGCTAGCTGCTCTCGAACAGCTCCACCGATTCCGTTGCAGGAGCGGCCTTGCCGGGGATCGCGGAAACTTCATGAAGATTCGAAACATCAAACAGATATCGGCGGGCCTCGCATTGGTGCTCTGCGCCATTGTGCTCTGGCAGGCCTACTCCACCTTCCAGTCCCGCTACCTGCGTCCGTTCGACAACCAGGCCACGCTGTTCGACGGCAGCCAGCTGCGCCTGCCTGCCGAGCTGGCCGGCCCTGGGCCGATCCGCGTGGTGCACTTCTGGGACCCGGCCTGCCCGTGCAACGTCGGCAACCAGCAGCACCTTGGCGACCTGATTACCCAGTTTGCAGGCCAAAGCGTGACCTTCCATGTGGTGCAGAAGGCTGACAGCCACGGCCAGTTACCCGCCAACCTCGCCAGCCTGCAACCCATTGCCCACTTGCCCGGCAGCGAATACCTGCCCGCCTCCCCCGCCGTGGCGATCTGGGACCGCCAAGGTAACTTGGCCTACTTCGGCCCTTACAGCGAAGGCGCTGTGTGCAACGCCAGCAACAGCTTCATCGAGCCGATCATCAAGGCCTTGCTCGCAGGGCGGCCCGTTCAGGCCACCAATACCTTGGCCATAGGGTGTTATTGCCCCTGGTAGATAGCGGGTGCCCGATAGATATCTACAGCGTTGCCCCGGAGGACAATTTTTAGCCTGAAGACATACAGATCAATGGAGAAACTGTATGTCACGCCAAGGATTCACCGAACTACCCACCAGCCATGTAATCAGTACCCACCTTCCTTACCTGGGCCCTCAGATACTCTGGGGCCATAACCACATCCCCCCGCATCACCTGGTATCCACCTTCCGCCCGGGCAGCCTGGTCATCGACCTGGTTCCGCAGATCGAAAACGACAAGAAAACGGTCAAGCAAGAGCACGAACAGCGCCAGGCCACTCTTGAGCCGGACCTGGATCAGGCGATTCTCGTGCAGGCAGGCTCGCTGGCCGGCCTGAGCGAGTCCCAGGC
This sequence comes from Pseudomonas sp. NPDC089428, assembly GCF_044749325.1. NCBI lineage: Bacteria > Pseudomonadati > Pseudomonadota > Gammaproteobacteria > Pseudomonadales > Pseudomonadaceae > Pseudomonas > Pseudomonas sp. NPDC089428. Next base: position 13,408 of record NZ_JBIVHT010000005.1, on the reverse strand, counting down.
CATCGAGCGAAGAATCGCGGCGGTCAATCAGCTACAGGCACAACTCGGCCCACGCCTGGACGCTGCGCGCCAGCAAGCCAGTCGCTTCTTTGGCACAGACCCGGAGCATCGCACCTTTCGCGAGTTCCTGACCGCTGCCCGTGCGCTGGGTGCTCAGGCTGATCCCCGCCAGGCCTGGCTCGCTTCCTACCGGGCAGCGTTCGAGGTCAAGTACCTTGAACAGCAACAAAGCCTGCTGATCAAGCGCCAGCATCTTCTGCGCAGCCAGTTGTCCAGTGCCAAAACCAGGGAACAGAGTAACGAAGCGATTGCCAGAGCGCTGGACAAGGTAGAGCAAGCGGTAGTCCGCACTCTCACCACCCATCACGAGCTACAAATGGCCACCAGCACGATACAGCGCGTGCTCACGGCCTTCGAACGGCACCAGCATGAGGACATTGCCGAAGAAACGGCGCTGGAGCATAGCCACGAGCTTGAGCGAGAAACATCCGACCTGCTCAAGATGCGCGAACATCTGCGCGCCACAGTCTCCAACAAGCGCGTGCAGTATCGCCGATTGGCATCGGAGATTGGCTTGCTCGACTTCGACCGGAAGTTTCATGGCCCCACAGCCACTGAAGCTCACAGGGCGCAAGCCGCTGACTTGAAAGCTCAGGCATCTGCCCACGCCGCCGAGCATGCAAACACTTCAGCACTTGAAGAGGCCGCAGGGGAACAACTGCATCTACAGGCAAACCGTGCCGTCGAAGCAGCCTTCGATGAGCAGTGTCTGCTCAGCGCTCTGTCAGGCCGTACGCCAAGCAACACCCCCGTCACCTTCAACGCCTGGGTCGCCAGCACCCTACACCCGCTGATTTTGGCTACTTCACGCGGCGGCACTGCGCATTTCGAGCCAATCTGGCGTGCGCTGGGCACGGCCATCAACAGCGCTGCTGCTCGGCTGCTGGCCCGTGCGGCCGGACACCTGCCGCTGATGCTCTATGCCGCCCGACTGGGCGATGGCGAACGCATGGGGGTCACTGTTCCGCTTGCCCTGATGACACCCGGTGCAGACCTCACCCAAGAGGCGAACCGCAAGGTTGGTCAGACCCTTGAGTTGCCGCTACGGATGAATGCAGTACCCGAGGGGAATCAGACCGAGGTGTACCTGGCCGCCACGGACGGCAGCGGCATCCTGCGGGACGTACGGGTGCGCCAAGCACAGTGGGATACGACTCTGGGGGCCTATCGCTTCACCGCCGAAGGGCCGGGCGGCGCAACACTGCTGTGGCATCCGGCAACGCCGCCATCGACCCTGAGCACCTACAACCCCAATGACGCAAGCTTCACCACGGGCTTCCCCATCGTCGAAGACCTGCAAAAGCACTTGCCGGGCAACATCATCGTTCCCCCACAACCTGATATTCGTACCTTTCCTGAACTGCCCGACCTGCATATCGATGACTACGTCATCATCTTCCCCGCAGACTCAGGGCTGGCGCCGATCTATGTGATGCTGCGCAACCCACGGAATTTGCCGGGGGTTGCCAGTGGCAACGGCGTTATCACACCGGACAGGGTGCTGGATGCAGCCACCACTGCGGTGGGGGCGCCGATTCCTACACGCATTGCGGAAAGGCTGAAGGGGCGGAGGTTTAGCCGGTTCGATAGACTTCGAGAAGCTATCTGGATGGAGATTGCGGCAGATGAAGTGTTCAGAAAGCACCTTACTCGCGTAGACATTCAGAACATGGAGAATGGAACCGCACCCTATTCGAGAAAAGAGGACCGGGTGGGAAAACGCATAAAGTTAGAAATACATCATAAACATGAGATCGCCAGTGGCGGGGCCGTGTATGACCTGGATAATCTCGTCCTCATGACTCCCAAGGTCCATATCAACGAGCACAGGGGGAGCAATTGATGATTTTCAAGGACAAGCTTGAGGATTACACGGAGCATGAGTTTGTCATGCTGGTGTCAGTACTTTTTGAAAACCGCACCGGACTCCATGGTCTCGAACTGGAACAGCTTCGAGACAAGGTTGTTCATCATTTCGAAAAGATCACAGAACACCCTGATGGTCTGGACGTCATCTGCTATCCGCCTCCGGGATCGGAAGACAGCCCCAGTGGTGTGCTAGATCGTATCAAAGCCTGGCGCTCCGCCAACGGCAAACCCGGCTTCAAACCCGCCTGACCCAAAGCCCTGCGGCCAACTCCGCAGGGCTTTTCATATCACCCATGCACCCGCGCCGGGTTACCCACCACCGTCGTTTAATGCGCCCCATTCCTAAGACGAACGCCAACCGCGGATAAATTTCGCGCCGCAAGGTACGCAGACCAAGCTGTACCTGGCAGCCACCGATGGCAGCGGCCTGTTGCGCGATGTTCATGTACGCCAGGCGCAGTGGGATGCCGACGAGAGCGCCTACCGCTTCACCGCCGAAGGCCCAGGTGGCACCACGCTGCTGTGGCACCCGGCTACACCGCCCTCAAAAGCTGTCCGCCACGGACGAGAACGGCAACAGCGTCCCCGGTCTACCCATCGTCCCGCTGGAAGCGGATATCCTCACCTTCCCCAAACTGCCCGACCTGCATATCGATGACTACGTCATCATCTTCCCCGCAGACTCAGGGCTGGCGCCGATCTATGTGATGCTGCGCAACCCACGGAATTTGCCGGGGGTTGCCAGTGGCAACGGCGTTATCACACCGGACAGGGTGCTGGATGCAGCCACCACTGCGGTGGGGGCGCCGATTCCTACACGCATTGCGCAAAGGCTGAGGGGACGGCGGTTTAGCAGGTTCGATAAGCTCAAGGAAGCGATATGAAGAGAGATAGCTGCGGATGAAGTTCTAAGACAGCACATTTTGCCGCAGAGCATCGACGACATGATGCACGGGAAAGCACCATATGCCCCAAAAACCCACTGGGTCGGCAAACGAGCCAAATTAGAGATACATCACAAGATCGAGATCTCGAAGGGTGGCGCTGTCTATGACTTCGACAATCTCGTATTCATGACCCCAAGAGTACACATAGAACACCATAAGGAGAGCAACTAGTGATCATAAAAGAAAGACTTGAAGATTACACGGAAGCTGAGTTTCTTATGCTAATCAAAGAGCTCTATCACAATATCGATGGACTCAACAGCAATGAGCTTGAACGACGACGCGATTCAATAGTGTTAAATTTTGAAAAATTAACTGAGCACCCTGACGGATCAGATGTCATTTACTATCCCCCCGAAGGGGCAGATTCAAGCCCGCAGGGCGTCGTCAAACGCATAAAAGAATGGCGCGCCGCCAACGGCAAACCTGGCTTCAAACCCGCCTGACCCCAAGCCCTGCGGCCCACGTCGCAGGGCTTTTCATATCACCCTCGCACCCGCGCCGGGTTACCTACAACGGTTGCCCCCGCGGGCACATCACGGGTCACCACACTGCCGGCACCCACAATGGCATTGTCACCAATGGTCACCCCCGGCAGGATGATCGCCGCACCGCCGATCCACACATTGTTGCCAATGGTCACCGGCCGCCCGCTTTCCAGCCCGCTGCGGCGGACCTCGGGGTCGAGCGGATGGTCAGCCGCGTAGATCTGCACATTGGGGCTGATCTGGCAGTCATCACCGATGCGCACCGGCACCACATCGAGAATCACGCAATTGAAGTTCATGAACGTGTTGCGCCCGACGCTGATGTTGTAACCGTAGTCGCAGAAGAACGGCGGGCGGATCACCGCGCCTTCGCCGACATGGCCGAAGTGCTCGGCCAGCAGGCCATTGCGCGCCTCATTGAGTAGCTCGACGCTGTTGTTGTAACGGTGCATCCAGTGCTTGTTGGCGATCTGCTCGGCCTGCAGCTCGGGGCAGCCAGCGTGATAGAGCTGACCAGTAAGCATTTTCTGTTTTTCGCTGAGGGACATGGAAACTCCTTTCAGGGGGCTATGCTCTGTTCGCGAATCCGTCGATGATCGGACCACAGTTTCCGCTCGAATGCACAAGGAGTTTCGATGAAGCGCAGCCTGACTCTGTTGGCCGTGGTGGTTGCCGTGGCCGCTGGCGCCGGTTACTGGTACGTGCACGGCAAGCTGCCGCAGCGCGAGGGCGAGGTGGCCATGGCCGGGCTGCAGGCGCCGGTCAGCGTGCGCTACGACGCCCGTGGCGTGCCCCACCTGCAAGCGCAAAACCAAGCAGACCTGTACCGCGCCCTGGGATACGTGCATGCGCAGGACCGGCTTTTCCAGATGGAGATCATGCGCCGCCTGGCCCGTGGCGAACTGGCGGAAATACTGGGCGACAAGCTGCTGCCCACCGATACCTTGTTCCGCAGCCTGCGTATCCGTGAACAAGCCGCCCTGATGGCCCAGCGCCAGGACCACCAATCGCCCGCCTGGCAAGCGCTGCAGGTCTACCTCGAGGGCGTCAACGCCTGGCAGGCCAGTCATCCCAAACCGATGGAGTTCGACCTGATCGGCATCACGCCGCGGCCATTCACTGCCGAAGACACCCTGAGCATCGCCGGCTACCTGGCCTACAGCTTCGCTGCGGCCTTTCGCACCGAACCTGCGCTGACCTACATCCGCGACCAGCTTGGCCCGCAATACCTGAAAATTTTCGACCTCGCCTGGCAGCCGCAGGGCGCCCTGGGCACACCTCTGGCCGCTGCCGACTGGCAAAGCCTCGAAGCCATGGCCCGCGCCAGCCACGAAGCCCTGGTCGAAGCCGGCATCCCCCAGTTCGAAGGCAGCAATGCCTGGGCCGTTTCCGGCAGCCGCACCCGCAGCGGCAAACCCTTGCTGGCCGGCGACCCGCACATCAGTTTTGCGGTACCCGCGGTCTGGTACGAAGCCGAGCTGTCGGCCCCGGATTTCAACCTGTACGGCTACTTCCAGGCGCTGAACCCGTTCGCGATGCTGGGGCACAACCGTGATTTCGGCTGGAGCCTGACCATGTTCCAGAACGATGACGTCGACCTCATCGCCGAAAAGACCAACCCTGCCAATGCCGACCAGGTGATGATCGACGGCCAGTGGCAGACGCTGGAAAAAACCGAGCAGACGATTGCGGTCAAAGGCGAGCAACCGGTCACCATCAGCCTGCGCCGCTCAGCCCATGGGCCAATCGTCAACGAGGTCCTCGGCGCGACGGCCGGGACCACGCCGATTGCCATGTGGTGGGCATTCCTCGAAACCGAGAATCCGATCCTCGAAGGGTTCTACCAGCTGAACCGCGCTGACACCCTGGGCAAGATGCGCGAAGCGGCTGCCAAGGTGCAGGCGCCAGGCCTGAACTTCGTCTGGGCCAATGCCCGCGGCGATATCGGTTGGTGGGCGGCGGCGAAGCTGCCGATACGCCCCGACGGGGTGAACCCGGCGTTCATCCTCGATGGCGCCAGCGGCCAGGCCGACAAACCCGGCTTCTACCCGTTCAGCGTCAACCCACAGCAGGAGAACCCGGCCAGCGGCTATATCGTCTCGGCCAACTACCAACCACCGGCCGTGGTGCCGATACCCGGCTACTACAACCTCGCCGACCGCGGCCGTCAGCTCGATCGCCAGCTGGCCAACCCTGAGGTGAAATGGGACACGCAGAACAGCCAGGCGCTGCAACTCGATACGACCAGCGATTACGGCCCGCGCACCTTGGCCCCCCTGCTGGCGACCTTGCGCCAGATCGCCCAGGGTGACGAGGAGAAGGAGTTGGTCGAACAGCTGGCGGCCTGGCGCGGTGACTATCCGCTGGACTCCACCAGCGCCACGCTGTTCAACCAGTTCCTCTACGAGCTGGCCCATGCCGCGTTGCATGACGAGCTGGGCGACACTTGGTTCCCGGTGCTGCTCAGCACCCGCGCCATCGATGCCGCGCTGCCACGCCTGGCCGCCGACGCCGATTCGCCCTGGTGGAACACACGCGGTGGCAACCAGCGCACCGACCGTACTGCCGTCGTGCGCAGCGCTTGGCAGAACAGCCTGAAACACCTGCGCGACAGCCTGGGCAGCGACCCGGCCAGCTGGCAGTGGGGCAAGGCCCATACCCTGACCCACAACCACCCGCTTGGGGTGAAAAAGCCGCTGAACCTGCTGTTCAACGTTGGGCCCTTCGCCGCGCCTGGTACCCATGAAGTGCCGAACAACCTCTCGGCGAAGATTGGCCCGGCGCCGTGGCCAGTGACCTATGGGCCATCAACCCGGCGTCTGATCGATTTCGCCGATGCCGGGCAGGCACTGACCAGCAACCCGGTCGGGCAGAGTGGCGTGCCGTTCGACCGACACTTCTCGGATCAGGCCGAGGGGTATATAGACGGTAAGTACCAGCGGGCACAGATGGGAATGATTCCGGCGCAGAGCACTTTGAGATTGGTGCCTGGCGGATGATCCCTGGGCTGCTTTGCAGCCTTGTGTCGCGATGGGCCACACAGCGGCCCCAACGAGTTCGAATACTCTACAACGCTCTCAACCGAGACCCTTTCAATGCAAAAACACTTCATCGAAATCGACGGCTCACGCATGAGCTATGTCGACCAGGGCCAGGGCTTCCCGGTGCTGCTCGGCCACAGCTACCTGTGGTCGGCAGACATGTGGCAGCCACAGATCGAGGCGCTTTCGCAGCACTTTCGCGTCATCGTCCCCGAACTCTGGGGCCACGGCGACTCCGATGCTCCGCCCGCCACCACCACCGACATGAGCGCCCTGGCCCGTCAGCACCTGGCATTGCTGGATGCGCTGGACATCCCCCAGTGCCACCTGGTCGGCCTGTCCGTCGGTGGCATGTGGGGCGCGCAACTGGCCATCGAGCACCCCGAGCGGGTCGACCGCCTGGTGTTGATAGACACCTACCTCGGCGCCGAGCCAGAAGCGACCCGGCTGAAGTACTTCGCCCTGCTGGACGCAGCAAGCGCGGCAGGTTACTTCAGCGATGCGCTACTGGACATCATCGTGCCGATCTTCTTCCATGCCGGTGGGCAGACGGTCCCGGAGGTTCGCGAGCAGTTTCGCGCCGACCTCAAGGCGAGCACTGCCGAAACCATTCGGCAAAGCCTTGACCCCATGGGGCGAGTCATTTTCGGCAGGCCGGATCTGTTGCCGCAGTTATGCGCGATTGCCGGTGAGCGGGCCATCGTGATCTGCGGTGACCAGGACATACCGCGGCCGCCCGAAGAGTCCAACGAGATGGCGCGGATCATTGGCTGCCTGGCAGCGCAGATTCCGTTTGCGGGGCATATCTCCAGCCTGGAGAACCCCAAGGTGGTCAATGAGTTCCTGTTGAACTGGCTGCCGCGCAACCCCTGAGATTGCTGGGGGCCGCGTTGCGCGCCCATCGCCGGCAAGCGCGGCTCCCACAAGGGCGGCGCTGTACCTGTGGGAGCCGCGCTTGCCGGCGATGGGCTGCAAAGCAGCCCCAATGGTCGGGTTCAACCCTGCCACTTGCCGCCTTCGACGATCACGCTCTCCGGCTTGGTGTCATCGCTCAGTTCCTTGCGCACATACTGGTCATACAGCTTCAGCAGGAACTTCTCCTCCCCCAGCTTGGCCAGTTCTGCATTCACCCAGTCGCGCAATTCGGTATTGCCCTTCTTCACCGCTGGCGCAATCGGAGCTTCCTCGCCCAGCAACTGCGGCAGCACGCGGTAACCAGGGTTCTGCTTGGCCCAGCTGAACAGGATCAGGTTGTCCTGGGCATAGGCATCGCCACGGCCATTGGCCAGCGCTTGCAACGACTCGCTGTTCTTCTCGAACTTGAGCAGTTTCCAGTCCGGGTGATTTTTGCTCAGCCAGATATCGGCCGTGGTACCGGTGGTGACGATGATGGTCTTGTCTGCCAGGTCATCAAGTTTCTGCACCGGGCTACCGTCGGCAACGATGGCCTGCACGGCCACGCGCAGGTTGGGGTTGGTGAAGTCCACCACCTCCTTGCGCTCCGGGGTCACGGTCATGTTGGCGAGAATCAGGTCAACCTTGTCGCTCTGCAGGAACGGGATACGGCTGGCCGGTTCCACGGCAACGAACTCCACCTTGTTTTCATCGCCCAGCAGGTCCTTGGCCAGGCGCCGGCCTATGTCGGTATCAAAGCCCACGTAGCGGCCGCTGGCGTCGACGAAGCCGAACGGCGGCTTATCAGTGAACACGCCGACGATCAGCTTGTCGCGCGCCTTGATGGTTTCCAGGTAGCTGGTGGCCGGCGAGGCAGCTGCCGGTTTGGGCGGTTCCTCGGCCTTGTTGCAGCCGGCCAGCAGGGCCAGACCGAATAACGGTGCCAACAGTTTGGTGAGCGGGGCAGTTTTCATGACAGTTCCTTTTGCGTTGTCTTCGGCAGGCTTTCGACAAAGGAGAATTTGTCCAGGAACTGCTGCGCGCGTGCGGTCCGCGGTTGGCTGAAGAAGCTCTCAGGGTCGCTTTGTTCAAGGATCCTGCCGGCCTCCATGAACACGATACGGTCGGCCACCGCGCGAGCGAAGGCCATTTCGTGGGTAACGATGAGCAAGGTCATGCCGTCGCGGGCCAGGCCCTGGATCACTTGCAGCACCTCCTTGACCATTTCCGGGTCGAGCGCTGCGGTGACTTCGTCGAACAGCATCACCTGCGGGTTCATGCACAGCGAGCGGACAATGGCGATGCGCTGCTGCTGGCCACCGGACAACTGCCGCGGGTAGGCGTCCCGCTTGTCCAGCAGGCCCACCCGCGCCAACAGCGCTTCAGCCTGGGCCTGGGCTTCGGCCCGTTCGCGCTTCTGCACCTTGAGCGGGCCGAGCAACAGGTTGTCCATGACGCTCATGTGGCCGAACAGGTGGTAGCTCTGGAACACCATGCCCACCCGCTGGCGTACCCGGCGCCAGTCGGTATCGGCGCTCAGCAGCTCTTCGCCCTCCAGGCGCAGGTGCCCGCTGTGCGCCTCTTCCAGGCCATTGAGGCAACGCAGCAAGGTGCTCTTGCCGCAGCCACTGGGACCAAGGATCACCACCACCTCGCCGGTGCGGACCTTGAGGTCGACGTTGTCCAGCACCTGGTGGGCGCCGAAGTACTTGTTGAAACCCTGGAATTCGATCAGTGCGGTCATGAGTGAGCCCAGCGGCGCTCCAGCACGCGCGAGGCGGCAGACAGCGGATAGCAGACGATGAAGAAGAACAGGAACAGCACGGCATAGATCAGCAGCGATTCGTAGGTGCGCTCGATGATCTGCTGGCCGGCCTTGATCACTTCGACCACGCCGATCAGCACCGCCAGCGAGCTGGTCTTGATGATCCGCGTATAGATATTGATGGTCGGTGGCGTCATGCGCTTGAGGGCCTGGGGCAGCAGCACATAGCCGTAAAGCTGGCCTGTAGAAAGCCCGATCGACAGCCCGGCCTCACGCTGCCCTCGCGGCAGTGATTGCAACGCCCCACGGACCACCTCGCCGACCTCGCTGGCACCCCACAGGCCCAGCACCAGCACGGCGCACCAGAAACCGGGAATGCTCAGGGCGAAGAAAATCGGCAAGCCGAAAAACACCAGATACAGCCAGACCAGCACCGGGATCGCGCGAAACAACTCCAGGTAGACCTGCAAGGCGATGTTCAGCAGCCGGTTGCCCAGCGTTGCCAAGGTGCCATACAGCACGCCGCCTAGCGTTGCGAAGACAATCCCCAATGCCGAGATGGCCAGTGTCTGCGCCGCGCCCTTGGCCAGCAGCGGCAATGACGTCAGAAGCAGTTCAGTGACCGAACTGGCCATGTTGCAGCCTCCTTTCCAGGTAACGCAGCAGCAGCGACAGCGGCAGGAACAGCAGCACACAGAGCAGCGTCAGCACCGCGAGCATCTCGTAGGTCTTGTAGTAGAGGGCGATGTAGTTCTTGGTGGTGTAGAGGATTTCAGGCACCGCCACGGCCGAGACCACAGTGGTCTCCTTGAGCAGGAAGACGAAGTTGGCGAACAGTGCCGGCAAGCTGAGGATGCCGGCCTGGGGCAGGATCACATGGCGCAGCAGCTGGCCCTCCGACAACCCGATGGAGCGCCCCGATTCCAGTTGCGCACGCGGTACTGCCTCGACACCGGCGCGCAGCACTTCGGTGAGGTAGGCACCGCCCATGAAGGTCATGGTGATGATTGCCGCGGCAAAGCCAGAGATCTTCAGGCCCAGGCTGGGCAAGGCGAAATAGACGAAGAACAGCTGTATCAGCAGTGGGGTGTTGCGTGCGAGTTCCACGTAGCCTTTGACCAGGTGGCGCAAGTAAGGCGTACGCAGTACCAGCACCGCAGCATTGAGCAGCGCCACCAGCAGTGAGGTGGCGATGGCGATCAGCCCGACCTGCAGGGTCACGCCGACGGCCTTGAAGAACGCTGGCAACGTGCTGAGAATGAAAGCGGTGTCGAAGGTCATGGATATTGCCTCGACACCCGGTTTGCAGAGAACGGCATAGAGAAGTCTGAACGATGCGCCAAGCGCGATCAGTAGACTCTAAAGGTATAAAAAAGTTTTTATAAATACCTTTATTGCATATTGATATCACTTGCCGGGCTATCGAAACTTTCCTGCAACACACCTCTCAAACAGCTTCAGACAGCAAGGCAATCACCCACAAGGACGATAACGATGACTAGCCCCTGCTCACCTGATTCGAACGAACAACTGCTGTGGCTGCTGGCACTGCGCCGGGCCTTGGGTGGACTGCCTTCGGCATAAGCCTGTCCTGGCTTCTTCGCGGCGGTTCGACGCGAAGAGGCCAGTGAAGCCAGCCCCAAACAAAAATGCCGACGCAAATGCGTCGGCATTTTCATACACCGATCAAGCAATCAGAACGCAGGCAGCACCGCACCCTGGTACTTCTTGGCGATGAATTCCTTCACCTCAGGGCTGGTCAGCGCCTTGGCCAGCTTCTGGATGGCCTCGCTGTTCTTGTTGTCCGGGCGGGCTACCAGGAAGTTCACGTACGGCGAGTCGCTGCCCTCGATCACCAGCGCATCCTTGGCCGGGTTCAGGCCGGCTTCCAGGGCGTAGTTGGTGTTGATCATGTCCAGGTCGACCTGGTCCAGCACGCGCGGCAGCATGGCCGACTCAAGCTCGCGGAACTTCAGCTTCTTCGGGTTCTCGGCGATGTCTTTCGGGGTCGCCAGGGCGTTCTTCGGGTCTTTCAGGGTGATCAGGCCTGCCTTCTGCAGCAGCAGCAGGGCGCGACCGCTGTTGCTGCCCTCGTTAGGGATGGCAACGCTTGCGCCTTCTTTGAGCTCGCTCAGGCTCTTGACCTTCTTCGAGTAGCCACCGAACGGCTCGACGTGCACACCGACCACGGTTTCCAGGTGGGTACCTTTGCCTTCGTTGAAGTTCTGCAGGTACGGCAGGGTCTGGAAGTAGTTGGCGTCCAGACGCTTCTGGTCAACCTGCACGTTCGGCTGAACGTAGTCGGTGAAGACCTTGATCTGCAGGTCCACACCTTCCTTGGCCAGGGTCGGCTTGATCAGCTCGAGGATCTCGGCGTGGGGTACCGGGGTCGCGGCAACGACCAGTTTCTCGGCGGCGGATGCCAGGCCAGCGAACGACAGGGCGGCGGCCAGGGCAGTGGTCAGCAGGGTCTTCTTCATGGTGTTCCTTGTTCTGGATCTGGGCCATCGCGGATGGCGAAGTCGGGTGCCCAACCGTTTCACTGGCGGGCGTGAGGCGGACGATACCGAGATTTTTTATTCCGTAACAATACCTTTTAATTCGCTGCTTATTCCAAAATCAAACTGCCACCATCCCGTTTGCTTATTAGCTCGTCTAGCGCGCGGGGTTGGCCAGGTCGAGGTCCTCCGGCAGCAACTCGTCCCCGTCGTTGACCAGCAGGGCGAAGTGGATCACGTTCTCCAGTTCGCGGGTGTTACCCGGCCAGGCATGCGCTTCCAACACCCGCTGCGCAGCCTCGCTGATCAACGCCAGCGGGCGCTGCAGGCGCACGCTGTAGATGCCCACGAAATACTCGGCCAGCGGCAGGATATCGCCCGGGCGTTCACGCAGCGGCGGCAACTCCAGCGCGCCCTCGCGCAGGTACTGATACAGGCGCTCGTTGAAGCGCCCGGCCTTCACCACCCGCGCCAGGTCGATGCTGGTCGCAGCCACCAGGCGCACGTCCACAGGCTGTGGTTGCTGCGCGCCGACACGGGTGACCTCACGGTTTTCCAAAGCCGCCAGCAGCTTGCCCTGGATCGCCAACGGCAAGTCGGCGATCTCGTCCAGGTACAAGGTGCCGCCATTGGCCGAGCCGAACCAGCCGGCGCGGCTGCTGGCCGTGCCGCCCTGGCTGCCGGCGCTGTAGCCGAACAGCTCGGCATCGGCATAGGTCGGGCTGATGGCGGCGCAGTTGACCGAGACGAACAGGCCGGGGCGGTCGCTGGCCCGGTGGATCTGCCGCGCCAGCAATTCTTTGCCGGTACCGGTCTCGCCGCGGATCAGCACCGGCACCGGTTGCGGCGCCAGTTGCTCCAGCGCCTGGCGCAACTGCTGCGAGCGCGGGTCGATGAACACCAGCGCCTTGGCACGGATGCTCAGGGGGCTCTTGTCCAGCTCAGGGAAGGTCAGCAGCGGCTGACCGAACGGGTTTTGAAAAGTCATGACAAACTCCCGCCCCAGGCCATGGGCGGCCGGGCGTCAGGCAAACGGTAAACGGTCGGGGCCGATCAGGCGCGGCGCAATGCGCGCTGTTCGACCCGGCTTTGCAGGCGATACAGGTAAGCGAAACCTTGTTCCCAGCGCTCGTGGCCAGACTTGACGTTGATGTGCCCGGCATTGCTCAGCAAGCCCGCCTCCGCCCCCCAGGCCTGGGCCAGGTACAACGCCCTTGGCACGCTCACCGCCGGGTCGTTGTCGGAGCTGACCACCTGGCTGGGAAACGGCAGCGCCTGCAGCGGGATCGGCGCGAAGTTGCGCAGGGCCGGCGCGCAGGTGGGCCGCTCGACATCCGCCGGTGCCACCAGCAATGCGCCACGCACCCGGCGCAGCAGGGCCGGGCTGGCCTCTGCGGCCCAGTGGGCGACGGTGACGCAGCCCAGGCTGTGCGCGATGAGAATCACTGGCGAGCGTTCGGCGGCAATCGCCTGCTCCAGCGCTTGCACCCAGTCGCGGCGCTGTGGGGTGAGCCAATCATGCTGCTCGACCCGGGCGCTGTTGGGCAGCGTGCGTTGCCAGTGACTTTGCCAATGGTTGTCTGGCGATCCTTGCCAGCCCGGCACAATCAGGTAACGAATCGACTCATTGCGCATGGGGACGCCTCCAGTAAGTTTGCGTGCTTGAAGACAAGTATAGGGGGGCAGTTATATTCGTAAAGGAATAAGAAGCTATTTATTAATAACCTAAATGTCAGTCACGAAATATTTGCCGCCTGTGAGATCGAGCGCCGCCCGCGCGGCGCATCGCGGATAAATCCGCTCCTTGTATGTTGTGTCTGGCCTAACGAGAGAGGTTATGCTCGTT